>JACRLQ010000067.1 GCA_016215155.1 Nitrospirota bacterium | reverse complement strand
GCGATGAGGCATAAGAGTCAGAGGAGAAAAAGGCGCTAATGCATAAAAAAATCGACATGACAAAGAAACAAGACAAGGTTATACCATGCTGTTTTGCTTTATATCGACTTCCCCAACCCATAGACTTCCACTCCCCCTCATTGCATTAAAAACCTGAGTAATAAGCCCATGGTATAGGAACGTATTCTGTTTGTCAACCCCCGTGAGCGAAGGTTTTTTTGCGCTTACTGCACGGCGATGATATATAATTTTACAAAGGACCTGTGGGCGGAGACCCCCATTCCTTTGAATAACATTTTTTTCGCTGTCATTGCCGTGCCTGGAGGCGCCTACTGTCGCCAGGTCAAGCGCCTCAGGAATCCTTCTGATAAGCCGCGGGAAAGATTCCGGACAAGCCGGAATGACAGACAAAGGAGAACATCCATGACTAAAAAAATATCGGCGCTCTGCATGACTATCGCAATTGTAATTGCATATGGAGGGACCCTGCACGCTCAGGAGCGTATCAGGGGATTCGTATTTGAAACAATTGACCACAAGACAATCGATTCCGCTGCCCTCAAAGGCAGGCCGATGGTCATAAACATCGGCTCGCACTGGTGACAACAGTGCAAAGAGGAGGCCCCGCACCTTCAGAACGCCTGGCTGTCTTATAAAGACAGGGGCGTTTTTCTCCTTGGCGTCTTTGTAAAAAGCCGGGATGAAGATATCAGGATGTTTGCGGAGACCTTTAAATTCACCTTTCCGGTCGGAAGGGACAATGGGATCTCCGGGGTACTGGGCGCAAGGGGTATCCCCATGACCGTATTTGTTGCCGGAGACGGAAGAATAGTTAAACGTCACATAGGCTATATCGCCTATGGGGAGCTTTCCTCCAATATCGAGGCATTACTTAAGTAGTGCGTTTCTCGCAGGAAAAAACTTTCGGCGACGTGTTTTACGGAAGGGGGGATTATATCCTGAGGCAGTCTTCCCGCCAGAGGCAGCCCGCTTGTGAGCATTCACCCGCTGCCGCGGAGCCGAAACAGTCGAAGAAGCCCTCCGCCCTCTGGATGGCCCGGATGATCTCTTCTTTCTTCATCCTGCCGGCCTTTACCCCTTTTTCTTTTGCCATATCTTTGACGTCCTTGAGATTCATATACACCTCCGGTATTCATCAATCCAGACAGATTCATATGTTAATTATTAACAGTCTCAAAACAGCATTCAGACTTTTAGACCTTTGTCCGTCATGCCCGAGGTCCTTGGTCGGGCATCCATGCTTCTCAAAATGGATTCCCGCCGCTTAAAGCGCCTACCGTTGGCTTCGCGGCAATGACGACTACTAACGTATGGACTATTACGATACGGTTATATATTTATAACGTTACCCTATCATAAACTCAATTGCAAGCGATAATTTGGGATGATAATATAGATGGCATGAACAGGTTAATCCGAGGCCATGACGACTAAAAAAAGCAGGAAAGAGACGATTCCGCCCGAGCGTCACGACACCGTCCGTCATGATATTATGCATGCTCTTGAGGGGGCCGAACTTTCGGCGAAAGAGGTTTCGGGGAAGATCTCAGTCTCTGAAAAAGAGGTATATGAGCATCTTGACCACATACAAAAGTCCCTGTCCGAAGGAAAGCGGAGATTAAAGGTCACTCCCGCTGAGTGCGTATCCTGCGGCTTCGTGTTCAAAAAAAGGGAACGGCTGAAAAAACCGGGCCGTTGTCCGGTATGCCGGAGCGAACATATACATGACCCGCTGTTTGCGATAATAACTATTGAGTGAAGCTTATGGATTGAATCTGTGAAAAAACTACCGGCCTGCCGTATCGGCCCCATAAACAGCAGACCTTTTTTCTGTCAGGCGCGAAAATCCCTCATATTCTGGCTCAGGTATTTGTATTCTCTCATCGCGGAAGCCTGGGCATGCGCTCGGGCCGAATCTATTTCATCGAAATTCTTCCTGAGGACTTCAACCACATCTTTGTTGATGGCCCTGCTGTCGGCCATTTTATCCAGAATATGCATGGCGTTTCCCATAGTCATCCCCGGCCTGTACGGCCGGTTCTCCGTGACCGCGGTAAATACATCGGCCACGGCCATGATCTGTGAGCCCTGCGGCAGGGCCTTTTCCTTCAGATGAAAGGGATAACCGAGCCCGTTTAGCTGTTCGTGATGAAAGGCCGCCCACTTGTTGATCGTACTGAAAGCCGGGATCGTCTCTAAAATCCGGTAGGTGTAAAAAGAGTGGTGCCTTATAACATTATATTCCCTGCTGTTGAGCTTTGCGGGCTTATTAAGGATTTCAACGGGGACTGCCAGCTTCCCGAGGTCGTGAAGATATCCCGCGATGCGCATTATACGGCTGTCTTTCTCCGGGAAGCCGATAAAGCGTGAAAGCATCTCGGAACTCGCGGCCACCCCGCTTGAGTGTGTTGCCGTATAGGGGCTCTTAAAATCTATTATCCGTGAGAACAAACGGGAAAAGCCCATCATGTCGTCGGAGTCGGTCTCGAAGGAGGCCCCTTTTAATTTCTGGGTGAGGATTGACTGGATGGAAGGAGAAACTGTATCGAGCCAGAAATATTCCCTTGAAGCCAGCGCGTTGAAGCAATCCACCACCTCCGGCATGAAAAGCGATCCCGAGTTCTCGTTGATTTTTCTGGTTATGGCCGTTATCTGACCAAGGACTTCCTTCTTTTTGTTGATGAGCACAGCCACCCTGTCGGCCAGATTGACGATATGGGCCGACAAAGGGACTTTCTGTCTTTTTGAAATCCCGCCTTTCCCCTTGTCCCATGGTACGTGATGGAAACGGACAGTCGAGACAATACCGGAAAGCGGCTCGAATAGTCTCAGGAGCGAGTACCCCGCCTCGGCATGTTCCAAGGCGTTTTCGAACTGGAATTTTAGTGTGTCTTTCCTGGCTTTCAAAGAGAAGGCCCCTATATCATGGAGCGCGCCGGCAAGGAGCAGTTCTTTTTGTTTGGCCTCGGACAGCCCCATCTCCGCGCCGAGGCTGGAGGCTATATAGGCGACCTGCTTGTGATGGTTTACGACTGACGGGTCGATGAAGTCCATCGCGTCTGAAAGACAGAAGATCAAATCGGCCAGTTTTATGCTGGGTTGTTGTTCCATAAGCGTATATTCACTGATTGCCAGTGTACCCCCTATTATCTGTTCCTAAAAAGTGAACATTTCAAAGACATATATTCAGATCATATCATGATTCCGAAGCATGTCAATTCTTTCTTTTTAGGCTTCAGGGTGTCCGTCACGGCCGGATGTCAGCCCGGTCCGAACAGTGAAAATTCGGGGGCTTCGGAACGGCAGGGACCGGGATATCGATCGTAATCCTGACTGGTAAGAGAAAAAGCGACTAAGGGCCGCCGAAGGATAAAGACGGCGTATTATTTCCCGCTCAGATACTTCCCAAGCAGTCCCCTGCTGTGCTCATCCTCGTGGCAATAAATGCATAGATTCTCCCAATTGGAGCCGTCGGGGGGATTGTTCCTGTTGTTTCCGTCTTTATGGTGTACGGTAAGCAGGCCGCGGTCTTTGTGGCCGAACTCCCGTCCGCATTTTGCGCATATAAGCCCGTGGATCCTGAGAGACTGTTCCCGGTAGCCGCCGGTAGGATTGGAGGCCTGCTTAAGCTCCCTGATGATATCTTCAGCGGATTTACCGCTGAGTTTTTTGTGTTTCATGCTTACTGATATTTTACCCCAAAGACCGTGATCAGCAAAATTTCTCTTTTTCGCGGATTGCTATCATCTTTTGAAGCTGTAATACCGTGACCTGCGTCTTTAAGGCGGTGTCCCCGGCTGCCCTGAACTCACGGATGAGACCTTTCATGCCATAGAGGCCCCAGCCGGCTATAACAAGATAAAAAAAAGCGCCGAACATTTTTAACAATAATCCCTCGACCATCCCGTTGTCCTCCTAAAAGTTTTAATATCTCCGATGTACGCTCCTGCGCGATGACTTATTATATGGTGAACGATCGTTCACTGTCAAGTGGTTTAGGGATTTTTTTGAGCGTTAGTGATATATTATTATTCGAAATGACATTCTCGCCGGTCGAAATAGCCTCGTCTGCCGTCCTTATCCATATGCTTTTCGTGCTGGTCGCAGCCTTGCTCAGACGGTCGCAGAAGGCGCTCATCGCGGTCTTTTCCACGGTAATGACCGTGGGCTCCCTGATGATATGTATCGCGGGGGCGATGACGGTCTGGGACGGCGCCACCGAAACCAGGGTCCTTTCGATGGGACTTCCGGGGCTTCCCTTTCACCTCAGGCTCGATCCTCTGGCCGGGTATTTTCTTACTGTCATCGGGCTTTTGTCTTTTTTTGTGTCGGTCTATTCCGCCGGATATCTCAAAGGTTTCATCGGCCACAGGCCGGTGACGAGACTTGCCGTTTTTTACAGCCTTTTTCTTGCCGGCATGTCCATGGTGGTCCTGGCCGACGATGCGCTTTTTTTCCTTATCTCATGGGAATTGATGGCTGCCGCCTCATACTTTCTTGTCATGTTTGAAGACGAGAAACCGGACAACCGTCGCGCCGCGTTCCTTTATATGGTGATCGCCCATGTCGGCGCGATCGCGATCCTTCTTTCTTTCGGGATCATGGCCGGACTGGCGGGCGGATTTGAGAGTTTCGACGGATATACATTCGACGCTATGAGAAATGTCAGTTTCCCGGTTTCCTGGGCGACGGCGGCCTTTCTCCTTTCGTTGTTCGGGTTTGCCGCGAAGGCAGGTGTCGTGCCTCTGCACGTCTGGCTTCCGGAGGCCCATCCGGTGGCCCCCTCCAATGTCTCGGCCCTGATGAGCGGCGTGATGCTCAAGACGGCCATCTACGGCATAATAAGGGTCACCTTCGACCTTATCAGGGTATTCCCGTGGTGGTGGGGCGGCCTGGTGCTGACCCTCGGCATAATCACGGCGCTAATGGGCATAGTGTACGCCATGATGGAGAAGGACTTAAAGAGGCTGCTGGCCTATTCTTCGGTAGAAAATATAGGCATTATACTTGTCGGGATAGGCCTGTCCATGGTCTTTTTGTCCTTCAATATGACGCTGCTTTCATCGCTTGCCCTCACCGCCGGGCTATATCATGTCATGAACCACGCCATGTTTAAAGGCCTTTTGTTCATGGGGGCCGGGTCGGTCCTCCATGCCACAGATGAAAGGAATATGGAGAACATGGGCGGCCTTATCCATCTTATGCCCTGGACGGCGGCCCTTTTCCTCATTGGGGCCT
The DNA here is from genome assembly GCA_016215155.1 of Nitrospirota bacterium. Lineage (GTDB taxonomy): Bacteria > Nitrospirota > Thermodesulfovibrionia > Thermodesulfovibrionales > UBA6898 > PALSA-1316. The sequence continues at coordinate 24,448 of JACRLQ010000067.1, read as the reverse complement.
TGTCCATATCGGCCCTGCCGCCGTTCAACGGGTTTGTCTCCGAATGGCTCACCTTCCAGGCCTTTCTGCTTTCACCGTCGCTTCCGAGTCCGCTCATGAAGCTCCTTATGCCGCTTGGAGCGGCGCTCTTCGCGCTTACCGCGGCGCTGTCCGCCGCGACATTCGTGAAGGCCTTCGGGGTCTCTTTTTTGGGGAAATGGCGTGGTCCCCAGCAGCGTCACGTCCATGAGGCCGGCCCCGCCATGATTGCGGGGATGATGTTTGCCGCGGCCGCCTGCCTGTGCCTTGGCATCTTTCCGACGGCCTTCATCGACTGGATGGATATAGTCCCTGAGCAGCTTGTGGGCGACAGGCTCTCCGTCTCCGCTACCGCCGGCGGCTGGATGTGGCTGACCCCGGTTGCACCGGACCGCGCCTCTTACTCAGGGGTGATCGTATTTCTCGGAGGGCTTGCCGTCAATCTCCTCGTATATTTTGTCCTCCATGTAAGACCTGGCAAGATACACCGCGTACCGGTATGGGACTGCGGTTTTGAAAAACTTACCAACAGGATGCAGTATAATTCCACGTCGTTTGCGATGCCCTTCCGCAGGGTCTTCGGGTTCATGGCGAGCATAAAAGAGGATGTGTCTCTGGCCCCCCAGCCGGCGCATGCCGCCTTCCCCAGGAGACTCCATTACCACCTGCGGATAAGGGACCGCTTCTGGAACTGGATCTACAAGCCTGTTTCAGACGCCAGTTTCTGGGTGGCGCGGAAGGTCGGAAGACTTCAGCAGGGCCGGATACAGGCCTATCTGATTTATTCCTTTGCAACGATTATCGTCCTGCTGCTTTTGGCGGTGATATGACCGGCGGCCCCATCCTGACGGAATTTCTGCAGATAATGCTCCTTTTAGGAGCTGCCCCTTTATTTATAGGGTGGGTGCGGACGCTCAAATGCTGGGCGCAATCCAGAGACACCGCCGGAGTTTTTCAGCCTTACCGCGACCTTGCCAGGCTGTTTACGAAGGATGTCGTCCTTGCCGAAAACGCGTCCTGGATATTCCGTTTCACTCCCTATCTGGTCTTCGGCACGGCCATCCTGGCCGGAGGCATAGTGCCGATGCTCTCGACGGACCTTCCCCTTGGCCTGAGCGCGGACGTTATCGTTTTGGTCGGCCTTTTTGCCATCTCCCGGTTCTTCACCGCCCTCGCGGGCATGGACATAGGGACCGCGTTTGGCGGCATGGGCTCATCCCGCGAGATGATGGTGGCCTCTCTGGCCGAACCGGCCATGCTGATGGCGATATTTACCGTGTCGCTCGCCGATAAATCCACCTCCCTTTCACACATAGCCGAGGTCGCCTTCAGCAGCCAGGCGCTTCTTAAGCCCTCCCTGGCGTTTGCCTTTCTGGCCTTTGTCCTTATTACCCTTGCGGAGACAGGCAGGATCCCCGTTGACAATCCCTCGACCCACCTGGAGCTGACGATGCTGCACGAGGCGATGATACTTGAGTATTCGGGAAGGCACCTGGCCCTTATCGAATGGGCCGGCATGATGAAGCTCTTTCTTTTTATGGCCCTGGGGTCCGCGCTTTTTTTCCCGTGGGGAATTGACAAATCCGGAGACCTATCAGGGATACTCCTTGCCGGGGGCCTTCTGACTATAAAATTGGGGGTCGCGGGTGTGGTCCTCGTATTGATAGAAACGGGGCTCGCGAAGATGCGGCTCTTCAGATTAACCGAGTTCCTGGGGTCGGCCTTTCTCATGGCGACCCTCGGCATGCTCTCATTTTTCATACTGGAGTGATATGGACATAGAAACAGTTGCCTCTCTCAGCAGTTTTCTCGCGGCGCTGGTGCTCCTGACGGCCTTTGCGATGCTTGTACAAAAAAGGATATACAGCCTTATACACCTTTTTGCATGGCAGGGACTGCTGCTTTCGGCCAACACGGCGGTGGTGGGATACGTCGCGGCCAAACATCATCTCTATATATCCTCGCTCCTGACCCTCTCACTGAAGGTCGTATTACTGCCCTATATTCTCCATGTGCTTATTCACCGGCTTAAGATCCGCAAGGAGATAGAGACGATCGTCAATGTCCCGATGACCATGCTCATCGGACTGGCCCTGGTAATATTTTCGTATCACCTGACCGCCCCGGTCCGGGAACTTTCGAGTCTCGTGACAAGGTCGACTCTGGCAGTGGCCCTTGCCACTGTGCTTATAGGACTTCTGATGATGATAACCAGGAAGCACGCGGTCACGCAGATCATCGGCTTTCTCGCGATGGAAAACGGCCTTTTCTTCGCGGCCACGAGCGCGACGTACGGCATGCCGCTTGTAGTGGAGCTCGGCGTCGCCCTCGACATCCTTATCGCTGCCTTTATCTTCGGAATATTCTTTTTCCATATAAACACCGCCTTCGACAGCCTTGATGTCGAGAAGATGGCAAAGCTGAAGGAGGTGGACTAGACGATGAGCACCAGCCTGATGCTTTTAATCCTGCTGAGCGTCCCGCTGTGCGCCGCGGTCGTGCTGGCCTTTGTCGGGGACAGGAGGCTGGCCCCCGAGATCAACATCCTGGGCTCGGCGGCGACCTTCGCGGCGGGCCTTGGTCTCGCTCTTGAGGTCTATGAAGTCGGGCCGATGCTGGCGGGCGGGAACTTCTTTTTTGTCGATGCGTTCAATGTCTATCTGTCGGTGCTTACGTCCTTTGTCTCGATGACCACAGCCATATTCAGCAGGAGATATATGCGGAGGGAGAGGGAGCACGGACGGGTCGGACATGTGGGCATGCGTTTTTATCACGCTATGTTCCAGCTTTTTATATTCGCGATGCTGCTTTGTCTTTTGACTAATAACATAGGCGTGCTCTGGATAGCCATGGAGCTCGCGACCCTCTCCACCGTTCTTTTGGTCTCCCTCTACCGCACACCTACGGCCATAGAGGCGGCCTGGAAGTATTTTATCCTCTGCGGCGTCGGGATCTCCCAGGCGCTGTTTGGGACGGTGCTTCTTTATTTCGCGGCTGAAAAGGTCCTGGGCGAAGGAGGGGACGCACTGCTCTGGACGAACTTAAGCCAGGTAAGCGGCCAGCTCGAACCGACAGTGCTGTCGCTCGCCTTTGTGTTTTTGATGGTGGGTTACGGTACCAAGGTGGGTCTTGTGCCTCTCCATAACTGGCTCCCTGACGCGCACAGCGAGGGACCCACGCCTATCTCTGCGGTGCTCTCGGGCCTTCTCCTTAACATCGCCCTTTACGCCCTCGTCAGGTGCAAGGTGCTTGTTGACGGATCGACCCACACGCACCGGGCAGGAAACATAATGATGGGGTTCGGGCTTCTTTCGATCCTGGTTGCGGCCTTTTCGCTTTTGAGACAGAAGGACATAAAGCGGATGTTTTCGTATTCCTCCATAGAGCATATGGGCATAGCGACCTTTGCCTTCGGCCTCGGAGGCCCGATCGCGACCTTCGGGGCACTCCTTCATATGCTTGTGCACAGTCTTGCGAAGTCCGCCATATTTTTTACCGTAGGCCATGCCTCGCAGATGCACAGGACCCAGGAGATGGACAGGATCAAAGGCCTTTTCAGGGGTAATCCGCTTGTGGGCTGGGGGATGATGTTCGGGGTCATGGCGATTGTGGGTATGCCGCCCTTCGGCATCTTTACAAGTGAGTTTCTTATCCTTACCGCAACGATAAAGGACGCGCCCCTGATGACCCCGTTTCTGCTTTTGGGGCTTGGTGTCGCCTTCGCCGCCCTCCTGAGGAAGGTCCAGCCGATGGTGGCGGGAGAGGTCCCGGATTACCAGAAATCGATGAAGGTGGCGCACCTGCCGGTGGTCCTTCATATGGCGCTCGTCCTTGTGATCGGCGTCTATCTGCCTGATTTCCTCAGCCAGTGGTTTCATACCGCGGTGGAGCTCCTCAAATGACCATGCTCGGAGACGCGCTGATAGCGGCCCTCGGGACGGACGCCCGGTTTGAACCGGGACAATGCCCGTCTTCGGTCATCTGCTGTACGGTGTCTCGTGAGAAGTTTGCCGAGGCGGCAAGGGCCATGAAGAAGTCCTACGCCCTGCTTGCCGCTGAATGGGCCGTGGATGAGTCGGCCTTCGGAAGGGGTTTTTCCGTATATGCCTGTTACAGGTGGGGAAGGGAATACCTGATCGTGCGGTCCGGCCTTCCGGCGGATGACCCCCAATTCCCGAGCATCACGAAAAGATATCTGCCTGCCTACAGGTTCGAGCGTCAGATGCACAGCCTGATGGGCGTGGTCCCGGCCGGGCATCCGGACCTGCGGCCATGGATCAAATTCGAGGACTGGCCCCGGGACGTCTATCCCCTCAGAAAAAGTTTTGACCCTTCGAAACCGATGCAGAGGATCAAGGGCGAGTATCAGTGGTCGAGGGCCGAGGGCGAAGGTGTGTATGAAATCCCGGTGGGGCCCGTGCATGCCGGTATAATAGAGCCCGGACATTTCAGGTTCCAGGCGGTCGGCGAGATGGTCATAAACCTCGAAGAAAGACTCGGGTATGTCCATAAAGGCATAGAAAAAAGGTTCGAGGCGCTCTCATGGAAAGACGGCGCCAGGCTGGCCGGACGTGTCTCCGGGGACACCACCGTGGCGCACGGCATAGCCTACTGCATCGCGCTTGAGTCGATGACCGGCTGCAGCGTGCCCCTGCGGGCACATTGGATCAGGGCGCTGCTTCTGGAGCGCGAACGCATTGCGAACCACCTTGGGGACATCGGCGCCATCTGTAACGACGCCGCGTTTGCCTTTATGCTCTATCAGCTTTCGAGGCTCAGGGAGCTGTTGCTGCGTACCAACCACAGGCTTTTTGGACACAGGTTAACTATGGACAGAGTAATCCCGGGAGGCGTTTCGGTCGATATCGACGTCTCCGGAAGGGCCGAGATCCAGGCGGAACTTGCCGAGATATCGAGGGACTTCGAAAAACTCGTCACGGTCTATGACGAAAGTTCGTCGCTTGAAGACAGGGTGCGCGACACAGGGGTGCTCAAGCCCGAAAAGGCAAGGGAACTCTGCGTGGTGGGTATTGTGGCGCGCGCCAGCGGGATGAACCTCGACTGCCGTATATTCAACCCCTTCCCTCCCTATGACGAGTATGACCGGCTTGAGCTGGACGTGCCTGTGAAGGTCACGGGAGATGTGCATGCAAGGGCGTGGGTGAGGGTCGAGGAGGTCAGGGAGTCGATACGTATTATCCGATATATACTTGAGAATATGCCGGAGGGTCCCATATCCACGGAATGCGGTCTGCCCTCCCCAGAAGCCACGGGTTTTTCCGCGGTCGAGGGCTGGAGGGGCGAGATCATCTACTGGCTCCAGGCAGGCCCGAAGGGCGAGATAAACAGATGCATGGTGAGAGACCCCTCCAGCGTCAACTGGCTGGGACTTGAGCAGGCGATACCCGGCAATATCGTCCCGGACTTTCCGCTCTGCAACAAGAGCTTCAACCAGTCGTATTCGGGGCACGACCTGTGATAAGGATTTTAAGGCAGATCATAAGGACAGGCATAATTACCGAACCTCTTACGCCGTCGCCCGAAGACGAGATAACCCGGACGGGCCGGGCGCTTGAGGAGGTCATCCGGCGGCGCTTCAGGAGGAGCCTTACGATAAGGCAGGTGGATGCGGGCTCGTGTAACGGCTGCGAACTGGAGATCCATGCGATCAACAACTCGTACTATAACTGCGAGAGGTTTGGAATACATTTTACCGCCTCGCCCAGGTTTGCCGACATGCTTTTGGTCACCGGGCCGGTGACCCATAATATGGAGATTGCGCTCAAACGCACATATGACGCGACCCCGCCGCCGAAGCTGGTCGTAGCGGTCGGGGATTGCGGCTTTAACGGCGGCATCTTCGGCGAGAGTTACGCCTCCCTGGGCGGCATAGACAAGGTCATCCCCGTCGATGTTATCGTCCGGGGCTGCCCGCCGACCCCTATGGCGCTGCTAAATGGAATACTGGCGGCGGTTGACGGCAACAAAGTTTAAAAAGATAACCACGTTTTTATCCAATAAGCCCCTATTGCCGTGGGCCGGTAAGTACAACAACCGGAAACCCGCGGGAAGACGAAGCAGCGTTTCAGACAGGGATCTCGGAATCACCGAGAAGCCAATATTTTTTAAAAAACATATTGATGCCCGGAATTCACCATAGCAATGGTCCCTTCCTTGTCCAGGACGGGACTCAGAATTTCCTGAAGAGCGGTTTGTGTTCCTTCGGCTTGTCGTTTTTAGGCCTGTCCGATCTTATTTTCTTCGAGGGGTTTTTCGGCAGGCACATGCTGCAGCGGGTCTCGCTGCAGTACTGACAGAAGGCGCAGTCGGGGCAGGGGTTCTTCTTAAGAAGCTTTATTCCGGTCATGTTTTAATATAGAACTCTGATAAGTATGTTTACAACCATGGTCACTTCTGACATAATAATGGCCTGTAACTCAATTCAGGCAGAAAAACTCGATACCCGGTCAAGCCGGAGTATGACAGATGGGAGTCAACTTCATATGAATATAGGAGTCATAGGGACAGGGTATGTCGGGCTTGTGACAGGCGCCTGTTTTGCCGAATTCGGCATTTCGGTGACCTGCGTCGATAAGGACGCGGACAAGATAAAGGCGCTTAAAAAAGGGATCGTCCCTTTTTACGAGCCGGGGCTCGAGGTCCTTGTAAAAAAGAACATCAAAAGCGGGAGGCTCAGGTTTTCGACGAAGACAGCCGACGCGGTCGACTCGTCGCTCGTTATCTTTGTCGCCGTGGGAACACCGCCCAGGGGCGACGGCTCGGCCGATATGAGGCATGTCGAGGAAGTGGCGGGAGAGGTTGCAGGGGCGATCAGCGGGTATAAGGTCGTCGTTATGAAGAGCACCGTCCCGGTGGGCACAGGCGCCAGGCTAAGGGAGATCATATCGAAAAGACTCAAAGAACAGGTTGACTTCGATATCGTCTCAAACCCGGAGTTTCTTAGGGAGGGCTCCGCCATAGAGGACTTCATGAGGCCAAACAGGGTCATCATAGGATCATCCAGCCAGCAGGCGGTGGCGATCATGAAGGACCTTTACCGGCCCCTCTATCTTATCGAGACCCCGGTCGTCATAACCAGCGTCGAGACCGCCGAGCTTATCAAGTACGCCTCAAACTCGTTCCTCGCGGTCAAGATATCCTTCATCAACGAGCTTTCGGCCCTCTGCGAAAAGGTGGGGGCGGACGTCAAGATGGTCGCCAAGGGCATGGGGCTTGACCAGAGGATAGGCCCGAAGTTCCTCCATACGGGGCCGGGGTACGGCGGCTCATGTTTCCCCAAGGACACAAGGGCGCTCCTGACCATCGCCGGGCTGAAGGGGGTCGATCTCGGGATTGTAGAGGCCGCGGTAGAGGCGAACGAAAGACAGAAGGCAAGGATGATCGACAACATAAAGCAGGGCATGGGAGACGTACGCGGCAAGACCATAGCGGTCCTCGGTCTTTCCTTTAAACCGAACACCAACGACATGAGGGACGCGCCTGCCGTCTATATAATAGAGAGACTTCTTTCGGAAAATGCCGTCGTCAGGGCTTATGATCCTGCCGCGGTCAAGGACGCAAAACATGTCTTCGGCAGGAAGATAAAGTACGGGCGTGACGCCTATGACTGCGTCAAGGGGGCCGACGCGGTCGTCATCGTGACGGAGTGGAATGAGTTCCGCAACCTTGATCTGGCAAGGGTAAAGAAGCTCCTCCGGTCACCCTTCTTTTTTGACCTGAGAAATATTTATGAGCCCGACAAGCTGAAGAAGGCCGGGTTCAGGTATTTCTGCGTAGGCAGAGGTTGACGGAAGATGTCTTATCCTTTATTATTTAGTGTCGGTGATAAATAGAGGTTGTCATCCTCGGGCCTGCCTGCCGGCAGGCAGGCGTGACCCGGGGATCCATTTTGCCTTTTTCTGCTGCACAGTTTCATAAGGGCGATTAGCTCAGCGGGAGAGCACTCCCTTCACACGGGAGGGGTCACTGGTTCAATCCCAGTATCGCCCACCATAACTTGTTGGAATTAAAGGATTTTGCGGATGGCGTAAATTAGCCATCCGCCTTCCAACTCATTGAATAACAATATTCTCGATTGTAACATCACCGGTTGAAACAGTTATGGACGCAGCCACCGAGTCCGCCACTATGTTGTTGAAAGAGCAATCGTAACCGCCTATTAATGTCACGCTCTTGCCGGGAACCGAATTGAAGTCGAGAGCTTCCGGAGGATTTGACTCAAACACCTTTATCGTGTCGCCGCTTGGTAACGCGCCTCCATACGCCAAGGCGACGGAATTGTAGGTCCCTGAGCCGATTTTAGCAGGAGGTCCTCCTGTCCACTGCGCGTACAGCGTGACCGGAGCCGAACCGATAGTGAACGTGTCACTGCCAACGAAACCGGTACCGGTGCCTCTTGCAAGCGTGTCCCACCCGTCGAAGGTAAATCCGGCACACACCAAACTGTTGACATTGTCGAGTACGGTTACCAGGGTACCGCTCAGGTATGTATAGCCGTCCAGCGGCACGCTCCCGCCCGTGTTACCGTTGCCATCGTATGTCACGCCATAGGACTGGCCGATCTGCAGTGGTTTGGCCAAGTACCATAGCTGGCCCGAGTTTCCCTGGAATTCTGCCCACGGCCCTACCGCCTCGGTGCCATCGTCTGAAATCTGCACGCAGCTCGCCGGCGCGTTCGGATCGATCGTGAAAACAACGGTATGGAGACTGCCATCCGCCGGGATGGAGACCGCATACCCGGAATTCGCAATGGGTTTCGGCGACCACCCATCAAAATACCCGGCGCTGCCCGATGTCCCGGTGACCAGCGTGCCGTCCACATAGACCTCAGGCAGCGCATTGGAGAGACTCAGCCATCGTGGCTGAAAGTTGCCGCAGCCAGTTTGAACTTGGATTGTGACGGTGTCACCCGGATTGGGATTGAACGGCGTCACCGTGAAGTTCCCGCACCCTGATCCATACTGAAAGTCCTGCCTCGGATCACACCCCTGAGCCCTCGCCGAATTCGACGGCATCATCAAAAAAATAACTATAGCAATGAGCGCAGAATAACAAATACCTTTGCCACGTCTTTCGTATTGTTTATGACACCAATGCCCGACAAGCACAGACTGTTCCCCCAACCGTTCCAAATAGAGAAGCAAGACCCCTGACAACATAAAAGTTCCTCCTCCTGAATGTTGAATATATGATCAAATCTCCCTATTCTGCGTGAGACTTAACCGTTCTAAAAATACTGCACCATGATTATTGTTGTCAATAGCCATTTCTCTCATGTATATGTCGGAGTGTAACTCATGACACGAGTCGAAGTAAATACATATAGGATAAAAGAATCCGGCCGCCGCGATTATATCATGTGAGGATGATCACATGCGTACCACAATAGAACCGGGATTCTCAGGGAACGTACTTTCTACCACCAAGACCAAGAAGCCCTATACTATACCGCTTCATCCTGCCGTCAGGGAAAGGATTCAAGCCCTGTGCATCACCTGTTTGCCTGATGACTTTGTTTTCAAATGCGAAGGAAAGCGATGGGCAGAGGCAAAGATAAGAGCGATATGAAATACAGCCGCGGTCAAGGCCGGTTCATCAGTCACTTTCTATAATGGCGTTAAGCATGCCTCTGTTTCACATGCCGCCAATGAATCAGGATATATACAACACTTCAAAACTGACAGGTCATAGCAACGTATCGACTACACAGCTTTACGCCGTAAAACCCGCATTGAAAAGCTAAGGAAAATACAGTCCACAATCGTTATCCCAGAAAGTCTTTTGTAACCACCGTCGCCACAACTAATTCCGATGGCTTAAATACGCCATTTGAGAGGCCTTTTGAACCCCTTTTTTATTGCACCGCGGTTTTTTTGCAGGGCCGGAAGAGCCCCATTGCCGGTCAGGGCATACCAGCCTCTATTTATTCAATTTAAAATAAAGGCCGACGACTATGAAGATCAGGACAGCGGCTAATGCTAAAGGATAATAGGTCCCCTTTGATTCAAAGATCTGGACTAATGAATTCCCGCAATCCGATATGCCTTGCAGGACGACTGCCGCCAATCTGTCCATAGTGTCTCCCTGTCCGATGATTTGTCGTTATATCGTTATATATTATCACGCAATGCGGGTTAGGGAACATGTCCGGACTTGCGCTTGAGGGAGCGCCGCGGGAGGTCTTCTTCGCCCTGTCTTTCGATGGGCATACTCCTCAGGGCACTGTCTCTTTCCACGAAGAAGGGTCCAAGGCGGGAGTACATCGATAAATCTCTGTACGTTTCAGGCTACCTGAGGAACATCAAAAACCCGTTGGCGAAATAGACGAGTCCCAGTGCCCCGGTAACAAGCCCTGCCATCCAGACGACCTTTTTCTTAAGGAGCGCGGCGATCGACGAAAGCAGTATCGCTATCTGCAGGAAGATCACCGCCATGCCGAAGGCCTTTGAATATTTCTGTGCCTCGTCCCTTGCTGCTTCGAGGCCCTCCGCCTTCTTTTTGATCTCCTCTTTCTCCTCGTCATATTTCTTTATCTTCTTCGCATAGGCATCGACCCTTTTTTCATAATCTTCGGTCATGATTTTTTTCACACGGGGGTCGGCAGACTTTAAGTCCAGTTCGAATTTCTCCTTCTGGAGTTCATACAGGTAGCCCTTTATGCTCTTTGCCTGAAAATAGGCCCACTGGTCGGAGGCCTGGGACTGCGACAGCACGGAGCGGGTAGAGTGCCCTCCCCCCTTGAATGTCGACAGCGTCGCGCAGACCGCAAATATCACGGTCGTAAGAGCCAGATAATTAAGCCATTTTTCCTTTTTGTCCTCTGCCATGGCTCCTCCTGATCATAACGAAATTTGATTAAATTAAAGCACGTCTATTATACAGAAAAAAGCCCCTGTGTGTGGCAGGGGCTTTTATAAAAAGAGCGCCGGTGACTGCTTTTATGATAACCGCCAGCTAATAGCGGTAGTGCTCGGTCTTGTACGGACCTTTCTTCGACACGCCGATATAGGCTGCCTGTTGATCGGTCAGGGTGGTGAGCTTCGCATTCAACGTCCTGAGCTGCAGCCGGGCGACTTTTTCGTCCAGTTGCTTCGGCAGCGTGTAGACGCCCACCGGATAATCTTTGGCGCGGGTGAACAGCTCGATCTGCGCGATGGTCTGGTTGGCGAAGGATGAGGACATGACATAGCTCGGATGGCCCGTAGCGCAACCGAGGTTCACCAGGCGGCCCTTTGCCAGGAGGATGATGCGTTTTTTGTTCGGAAAGATGACGTGGTCGACCTGCGGCTTGATCTCTTCCCACTTGTATTTCTCCAGCGACGCCACGTTGATCTCTGAGTCGAAATGGCCGATGTTGCAGACGATGGCCTGGTCCTTCATCTTCACCAGGTGCTGGTGGTCGATGACGTGATAATTCCCGGTCGCGGTGACGAAGATGTCCGCCTTGTCGCAGGCATAGTCCATAGTCACGACGCGGTAGCCTTCCATCGCGGCCTGTAGCGCGCAGATTGGATCGATCTCGGTGATCCAGACCTGCCGTCCACGAGCGATTCGCGGCAGCCGTAGAGGTTGTCGAACTTGGACTTGGTGACCGAGTCGTTGACGTTGATCGCGGGCATCCTGAGTTCGCCCTTCTCGTGCATCTGGTAGAGACGATGGACACCGGTCGTGGTCTCCTCGGTCACACCCCTGATCTGCGCCAGGCGCGTCGAGTACCACTTCGGGTCCTTCCTGAGCTTCGCCTTGATGCTGGCGAAGAGCACCGTCGCTTCCTCGCTGTCGGGCTTGTCGAGGACCTTGATGTCCTTCTCGGCCCTGGCGCCAAGGTGCAGCAGCAGCGTGGCGTCTCCGCCGTCGTCGAGGATCATATTCGAACAGCCACCGTCCGGCCATTCAAAGATACGGTGCGTGTAGTCCCAGTAGTCCCTGAGCGATTCGCCCTTCACGGCGAACACCGGGGTGCCGCCGGCAGCGATCGCAGCGGCTGCGTGGTCCTGCGTCGAAAAGATGTTGCAGGATGCCCAGCGTACCCTGGCGCCGAGCGCCTTCAGCGTCTCGATCAGCACGGCGGTTTGGATGGTCATATGAAGTGAGCCGGTTATGCGCGCGCCCTTAAGCGGCTTGCGCTTGGCGTACTCTTCGCGGATCGCCATCAGACCGGGCATTTCGGTTTCAGCGATGGCGATCTCCTTGCGTCCCCAATCAGCCAGCTTGATGTCGGCGACAACGTAATCTTTCGTAGCCTTTGCAGTAGTCATAAAATTCCTCCCATTCGGTTTTTTGAATGGGCGCCGTTGCAGCACTTGAACCACCCCATCGAGCCTGACAGACACACCTTGCGGAATCTGCTGCAGCGCCCCTCGACGGAGTCATACATATTGAGGCAGCCCCCCAGGGCTGCCCTATAATTTCACACAGCTATGCACCCGGATTTCGGCTTTCATTCCGCGTACCGAAATCCGCATTACTTCAGTCAGGCCTCTTTCCTCAGCGCATCGGCCTTGTCGGTCTTCTCCCAGGTGAAATCCGGGTCGTTTTTGCCGAAATGGCCGTATGCAGCCGTCTTCTTGTAGATCGGCCTCCGCAGCTGGAGGTGGTCGATGATGCCCTTCGGCGTAAGATTGAAGTTTTTCCTGATGAGCTTCGCGATCTTATCTTCTTCGATCTTACCGGTCTCATGCGTATCCACCAGGATCGATACCGGCTCGGGCACGCCAATGGCATACGCAAGCTGCACCTCGACCCGCTCGGCAATGCCCGCAGCAACGATATTCTTGGCGATGTACCGTGCGATGTACGCGCCGGAGCGGTCAACCTTCGTGGGGTCCTTGCCCGAGAAGGCGCCGCCGCCGTGGCTTCCTACGCCGCCGTAGCTGTCCACGATGATCTTTCTGCCTGTGAGGCCGGTGTCGCCCATCGGTCCGCCCACGACAAAGCGGCCGGTCGGATTGATATAGTACTTCACGGTCTCCTCGTCCAGCAGTTCATGCGGGATGACCGGCTTGATAACCTTCTCGATCAGATCCTCGCGCATGTCCTTCATGTGAACGTCCGGGCTGTGCTGAGATGAGACGACAATCGTGTCGATGCGGAAGGGCCTGCCATCACGGTATTCAATTGTAACCTGCGATTTGCCGTCAGGCCTCAGATATCCGAGGATATCCTGTTTCCTTACCTCCGACAGTTTCATCGCAATTTTATGGGCCAGCATAATCGGCATCGGCATGAGTTCGGGCGTCTCGTTGCAGGCAAAACCGAACATCAGGCCCTGGTCGCCGGCGCCGCCGGTGTCAACGCCCATGGCGATATCACCCGACTGCTGGTCTATAGAGGTTATGACCGAGCAGGTCTCATAGTCAAACCCGTATTTGGCCCTCGTGTAACCGATATTTTTTATGGTTTCCCTGACGATGTCAGGGATATGGACATAGCAGGAAGTCGTGATTTCACCGGCCACAAAGGCCAATCCCGTAGTCACAAGCGTCTCGCACGCCACCCTCGCCACCGGGTCCTGGGCCAGCATCGCGTCAAGAATGGAATCAGATATCTGATCGGCTATTTTATCGGGATGGCCTTCCGTAACCGACTCTGAGGTGAAAAAATAGTCCTTCTTTGCCATAAGCGTCTCCTTATCCGAGTGAAATTCTTTTAAACTGAACGGAAATTCAAGGTTTTATATTAACTTTATGTCATAAAAAAAATAAAGACAACCCCCCGTTTATCTGCTAAGCTTTTTGTAAGGAGGATGCCATGAAAAAAATACTGATCGCGCACGATGGGTCAAAGTCTTCCGATAAGGCGCTTCGGAAGGCGTTCGAACTGGCGGGGAAATTCGGATCATCGGTGACCGTCATCTCGGTAATTCCCGAGCTGTACCTGACGGAACTCATGGATATCGACAGGGCCAGGATACTCGAAACGCTTACGGGCGAGACCACCCGCACAATGGAAAAGATAAAGGCCTCCGTCAAAGACGTCAGGACCGTCAGGACCATGATCCGGCAGGGCAATCCGGCGTCCGAGATCCTGGACGCCGCAAAAAAGATGAAGGCAGACCTGATAATAACAGGCTCACAGGGCAGGCACGGGGCGGAGAAGTTCCTCCTGGGCAGCGTATCGTCCAAGCTGGTGGACTATGCGGAATGCTCTGTGCTGGTCGTAAAATGAAGCGCGTGCCGACAGGCCCCGGGACCCTGTAATTCTTCGGGGAACCCTCCCGTATAATAGCGATAGCCGATTGCTTTGACGCCCTCACCTCAGACAGACCTTACAGGTCCGCCCTGTCGAAGGAGGAAGCGCTCAGGACCATGAAAGAGACGGCGGGAACGCACCTCGACCCCGGGATATTCCGGGTATTCGAAAACATGCGGGACTGAAAATCTACCGGAGGAATTCTTTAAGCGCGTCTTTAATTCTCATCGGCTCAAACCCGAAATCCCTTTTCACTGCTCCGGGTTCCGTAACGTTGTCCTGCTCGAGGAGTCTCAACTGGTCGGATGTGACCGGCGGCGAAGACGTCAGGCCGCCAAGCAGCGCGGCGCCGAATTTCATAAGACCCATAGGGATGTTCAATTCCGGCCTCTTATGGCCGGACACCTCCGCGATCAGCCCCACCAGTTCGTGGTAAGGGATATGCTCGGGGCCTCCAAGCTCATACACCGATTGGTATAACTCAGGGTGATCGATCACCTTTTCGATGCACTTAAGCCAGTCATTGACATATATAGGCTGGAACTTCGCCATCCCGTCACCGGGGATGGGAAGGACGGGCGAGACTTTCAGCATCCCCACAATCATTTTTGTGAACCCGTCCCAGGGACCGATTATAAGTGAAGGCCTGAATATGGTATATCTGAGCCCGCTTTCCTTGACCATCTCTTCAGCCGCGGCCTTTGTCCTTAAGTATCCAGACCAGGAGTTTATGTCGGCGCCCAGGGCCGACTGGTAAAAGAAATGTCTGACGCCGGCCGAGCGGGCCTCGTCCAGGAGGTTCCTGGTCCCCTCGACATGTACCTTTTGAAAAGTAGATCCGCCCTTCTCCTCAATTATCCCTACCAGGTGAACGACAAGATCATCTGACGAAAGGGCGCCCTTTAGGGTCTCAGGCTTGGTAATGTCCCCCCGTATGATCCGGACTCCCTCCCGGAGAAATTTCGCTTCGGGCGACGAACGCAGAAGGACCTTTATTTCCCTGCCGCTTTTTAGAAGATGCTCTGTAAGATGCCCTCCGGCAAAACCGGAGGCGCCTGCGATGAATATCAATGTTTTTGAGCGCCCGTAAGCTCAAGGAATTTTTTATAAGACTCGGCCTCAAGGACCCTGTGCATGTCGTTTCCGTGGCAGTCCATAGTCACGACAGCAGGGAAATCCACGACCTCAAGGTGCCACATGGCCTCAGCCGTGCCGAACTCCTCAAGTTTCCAGACACCGAGCACGTTTTTGATCCTGTCGGCAAGATAGACGGCAGCGCCGCCTATGGCATTAAGATATACACATCCATTATCTATTAAGGCCTGACGGGTCTTCTCCCCCATACCGCCCTTGCCCATTATTCCCCTTAAACCGTACTGCCTGATTACATCTGATTCATACATCTCGACCCGCTGACTCGTGGTAGGACCGGCAGCGACCACGCTGAATCCGTTTTCGGTCTTTTTCATTATCGGGCCGCAGTGGTAAAGCACCGTGCCGGAGAGGCCGAAAGGCAGCTCATCAGGCAACGGCTTCTGCTCAACAAGAAATTTGTGGACCCTGTCCCTCGCCGTTACAATACTTCCGGTCATAGTGACGATATCTCCGGTCCTCAAGGACAGGGCGTCGGCCTTCGACATCGGCAGATTCAGCGCTACAGTCCTTACCATATAAGCCTTCCGCGCCTGTCGGCCCAGCAGCTCATTGAAATGTCCACAAAATATGAGGCCGGGTGCCTGTGGTTGACGCCTATCTTTACCCCAAGGGCCGTGGTCCTGCCTCCAAGACCGTGAGGGCCTATCCCAAGTTCATTGACCTCCTCAAGAAGCCTCTTTTCAAATATTGCAAGTTCCTCTGATTTATTGGTATCGCTCAGCCTGCGCATGAGCTGGGCCTTGGAAAGCCTCGTCACCTGGTCCTTTGAAGCGCCGATTCCGACCCCTATCACATAGGGAGGACACCCCTTGCCCTGGGCCTTCTGTACTGCATCAAGCACGCACCTTCTCACCCCGTCAAGGTCGCGCTGGGCCATGAGTTCAGGCGCAGGCAATTTATATAACTGTCCCACATTCTCAGACCCTCCGCCTTTTAGCATAAGGTCTATCGTGAGGGTGCTGCCGCCGGTCTCCTCCAGATATATGACAGGAAATCCGTCCCCTGTGTTATCTCCCGAGTTTTTTTCACTTATGACATCAACGGCATTGGCGCGAAGCGGGACCTTTTCAGTGGCTAATCTCGTCGCCTCGATCACGGTCTCCCTGAGATCGAGCTGACTCAGTCCCGAGGGGACCTGCAGATAAAAAACAGGCACGCCGGTGTCCTGGCATATCGGGCGTGAGGTCTCCCTGGCGACCCTGATGTTTTCGAGAATGATCGCGAGGGCCGACTTTGCGGCAGACCCCTCTTGCTCTCTGGAAAGGGCGGCCTTTAACGCCTCCTCGACATCCGGGGGGATGGACGTGGCCACCTTTCTATAGAGTTCGACTATACCGTCGCGGAGTTTAAGCAAGCTTCTTCTCCAGGGCCTTGAGATAGGATATATGTTTATGTTCCTGGTCCATCATCTCCCTGAAAACGACCCTGGCATTTCCGTCGGAGGCGGTATCAGAGAGCCCCCGGTAAAGGTTATATGCCTTGGCCTCAATATCCAGGGCGATCTTCAGCGCGGCCCTGTCGTCTATGTAACTGTACCTTTCGAGTTTTGCTTCCAGGTCCTTCACCGGTATTCCCGCCTCCGTATAGGGGGCCTCCGTCTTTGCCTCAAAGGCCTTGAACCCTTCAATGTCCAGGTCCCCCTGGACCGAATGATAAAGGAATTGTATAAAATCCATATGCTTTTCTTCCCAGACCGAGAGGTCCTCAAATACTTTCTTTGCCGCCGGGTCAGAGGCCTTCAATGCCGCGTCGCAGTAAAAGATGTTCGTCCCTTTTTCCATCAAGAAAGCCTCAACCAGAGACTCAAGCAGGTCCTCTTTCCCGGTGATCATGATAAAGCTCCTTTGTTTTCAGGATTAAAGTACGCCGGACAGTCATCCCGCGCGCCCAATGTCTTAATCTTATCATATAACGCAAATCTATGAATAGTATGTAATAAGCGACGCAGTAACGTTGTGTAAAGCCGACCTGCTTTATTAAAATTTGATAATTAATATATTTATATATTTACAAATAATCATCTTTATGTTAAAGTTCCAGCATGAACATGTTTGAAGAGGAGAACTCCACAAGGAGAAATATCATCAATCTCCTGAAGAAAAACAGCGGTATGTCTATTGACGATCTCTGCAAGGAGATAAAGATAACCCCCATGGGAGTGCGCCAGCATCTTCTGGCGCTCGAAAAAAAAGGCGTTGTGACCTATTTACCAAAGAGAAAAGGCATCGGCAGGCCCGGGTTCATATATATGCTGACGGAGGCCGCCAATAATTATTTCCCAAGCACCTATAACGAGCTGGCGCTCGGGATGCTCAGGGACATAAAAGCCCACGACGGTCAGGGAAAAGTGGACACGATTTTCGCCTGGAGGAGAGAACGGCTGCTCAAGACGACAAAAGAGGCGCTCTCAGGAAGGTCCGGAATCGACGATATCCTGGAGGGGCTGAGGAGTTTCCTTGAGGCGAACGGACATTTCGTGGACCTAAACAGGGTCAACGGCAACTACCACCTGAAACAGTATCACTGCCCGATCAGAAGCATTTCCGTCGAGTTTAAAGTGGCCTGCGCAGAGGAACTTAAGATGTACAAAGAACTCCTTGGAAAAAACGTGACCAGAAAACATACCATCTCCGAAGGGGCGCCCTGCTGCCTGTACATTATCCCCAGGGCTTAGCCCTGAGCCGATTGCCGCGTCCCCGCGGTCTTCTTTGCCCTTCCCATGGTCTTCAGCAGTTTTTCAAGATGGACTTCCCCGTGCGCGGCGCTGACGCTTATCCTTAGACGTGGCTCAATGACCGACGGCGGCCTGACCGACGGGGCGTATATGCCGTTTTCGTAAAGATAACCGGAGAGATTCACCGCCTCTTTGACGCTTCCGGTCATGACCGGGATGATAGGCGTCTCGCTTCCCATGATATCAAACCCCATATCCCTTAGTCCTTCCGCGATAATAGTCCTGTTTGTCCACAGCCTTCCGACGATATCGTCTTCGTCTTTCCTCAGGATCTTTAGGGCCTTAAGCGACGCAGCGATGACAGACGACGGCAGAGCGGTAGAATAAATAAAGCTTCGGACCGTATTGATAAAGTAGTCAATGATGTCGCCGCTTCCCGCGGCAAACGCGCCAAAGGACCCCAGCGCCTTCGAAAACGTCCCCATCTGTATGATCCAGGGCTCAGGCCCGATGCCGTAATGGGCCAGTGCGCCCCTTCCGTCCCCAAGGACCCCGGTGCCGTGGGAATCATCGATATAAAGAAACGCGTTATGCCTGCGGCAGAGACCTGCGATCCGGTCGAGCGGGGCGATGTCCCCGTCCATGCTGAAGACCGTATCGGTTATGACGACACGGCGTCTCGCCTTTTTCTCTTTTTTCAGAAGCCCCTCCAGCGCCGTGACGTCCTTATGCCTGAATATGAACATCCTGGCCCTGCTCAGTCTGCAGCCGTCTATGATGCTCGCGTGGTTGAGTTCATCGCTGAAAATGACGTCTTTCCCCGACGCCAGAGCCGGGATTATGCCGGTATTGGCGGCATATCCTGAATTAAATACCATGGCCGCCTCGGCGGACTTAAACGACGCGATCTCACGCTCAAGCCGTTCGTGGAGCAGACTGCCTCCCCCGAGGAGCCGTGAAGAGCCGGAACCGAAACCATACCGCCCGAGGGAGTCAGAGGCTGCCCGGATGACTTCAGGGTGGCAGGCGAGACCCAGGTAGTCGTTTGAGGAGAAATTGATATATTTCCTTCTGCCGATCGTAATGACGGGACCCTGGGCCGAAGACCTTGAAACAAGCTGCCTCAGCAGGTTCTGTTTTTTAAGTTGTGAGAGTTCTTCTTTGAACATGGATGAATATAGTCTAAACGGATTATATTTATAAAAGTAAATGGTCCACCCCCCGAGTCGGGTCTCATCCGAGGGTCGATTCGACCGCGCCCCTCCGAAGAGGGGACTTTTGAGACTGAGAAAGAGAATGATTTGCGGATTATCAGCATAAACGAAAAAGGACGGGGCAGCCCATCCTTTTTCGCGATTACAGATCGTACTGTTACTTTTTTGTCGTCTTCTTCGCGGGTTTGGCAGCGGTCTTTTTTGCGGCGCCGCATCCGGCGCCCTTTCCTTTACAGGCCATTGTTCTCCTCCTCTTATGAATTTATGATTTCACAATATCAGAATCACGGGGTGCTGTCAAATAAAAACAGCGGGATTCCGGCGCCCTCTTCCGGTTTAGCGCCCTGATTCACCGCAGATCAACCCTGACGCGGCTTCCTCTTTCGTCCCGCCTTTGGGACGATCCCTATCCCCGATTTATCGATATGGCATTTGAAGAGGTCCGCCTTCGGGTCGAAACCTATCTCCTCACCCTCGTCGATCACATTGAGCTTGTCGATGATCACATTTTTGATGCGGCAGTTCCTGCGGAGGACGACCTTGTCCATGACGATACTGTCTTCCACGACCACGTTGTCTTCTATCTGAACGCCGCTCCGGATTACAGAGTTCTTTATCTTCGCCTTATTGATCACCACGCCGTCGGCTATGATCGAATTCCGTATCTCAGCCCTCAGAAACTTTGCCGACGGGCCATACCCCCCCGACGAGTGTATGGGCCAGGATCCGTTGTCGAGCTCAAACTTCGGTTTCTTCCCGAGGAGGTCACGATGGGCCTCGAAATATGCGGGGATAGTCCCTACGTCGCGCCAGTACCCCGGTTCCTCATATACTGACGCTCCGGGGATGACATTTGTGGCAAAATCATAGGTAAAGACCCTGCCTTTACCCACGAGACTGGGGATGACGTGGGCCCCGAAGTCGTGCTGTTTTTTTCTCTGCGCGTCGGCGAGAGACGACAGAAGCACCTCCCGGCTGAAGACATAATTACCCATCGAGACATAGGCCTTTGCCGGGTCGCCAGGCATGGGAGAGGGCCTCTTGGGCTTCTCCTGGAAACCGGTTATCCTGTGATCGGGGTCGGTCTGTATAACGCCGAAGGCCGATGCCTGGTCAATAGGGACCGGCCTTGCGGCCACGGTGACACTTGCGCCCTTGGTCAGGTGAAAATTGATCATCTGCCTGATATCCATGCGGTATATATGGTCGGCGCCAAAGACCACCACGAGGTCAGGGTTGTGGTCGCGAATCAGCCCGATATTCTGGAATACCGCATCGGCCGTGCCCTGGAACCACTCAGGCCCCATCCGCATCTGGGGAGGCACCACGGTCACAAAATGGTCTTTGATCACCGACGACAGTATCCAGTTCTGGCGGACATGTTCTATGAGGGATTGCGACTTATACTGGACCAGCATATAGATGCTGTAGATCTGGGAATTGACCAGGTTGCTCAGAACAAAATCGACAATACGGTATCTGCCTCCAAAGGGGATGGACGGCTTCGAGCGGAAAGAAGTAAGGGGAAAGAGTCTCTCTCCTTTTCCTCCCGCAAGTATGAATGCGAGGACCTTCGGGTTGGACATATGTTCTCCTTCTCGGCTCAGTTAAGAGTTATAGCTCCGTTTTCCGGGTCATAATAATATCCTGAGAGGTCAACTTCAGGGCCGGCCAAGGACCCGACCTCAATCAATCTTTTAGTAGTCTATTCTATCACAAGGCGGGGGGACAAGATCAGACGCCGCGGACCGAAGACCGCGGTTGCGGAGAAAGCTTCACACGGACGGCCGGTGAACTGTAAAATGTCTTGTCGCCTCGCCGGGGCCATGATAGGATGATTGTAAAGAGCAGACTTTTTGCGTATATACTAATTCTTGCGCCATGATGAAAAAACGGCAAAATTCAGGTTGGATACCGGGTCGGTTATTCAGTTCCCTGCTGGGCGTATTGCGTGGGTTTAAGCGCAACCAGGGGCTGCTCCTGTCCGGGGCCGTTGCCTATTATATTCGTGAGGAACGGCCGCGAACATTGCGGCGCCCAAATTCCGCGCCTTGAATGTTTATTTATGGCCCCGACTGCGCAAATTTCGCGGACGAAATATGACGCAAAAAAACGGAACGAAAAATCCTGATTTTGACATTTCCCTCAGGAACGGTACAATTTAAACAATGGCATGACACAAACAGACTCTCTTGTTGCCTGAAAGGGAAACTAATGCTTTGGACTATTTTTGCAGTACTCATGATACTCTGGCTGTTGGGGCTGGTGAGCGGTCATACGATCGGCGGGTTCATTCATATACTGCTGGTCATCGCAATAGTCGCGGTCTTGATCAGAATCATTCAGGGGCGCAAACCGTTCTGAGGGTTCAGTTCAGTATTGTAAGTATTAATAGATTACCTGTCTGATGATTTACCATTCAAAGGAGGACATCATGAAGATAGTGAAGACGGTGATTCTTTTGGCAGCACTGCTTTTAGCGCCGGTTTGCGCCTTCTCCGCGAATATCGGCCATATGCGCATAAGCCTTATCGAAGGAGAGCTACAGATAAATACGCCTGAGGCGGAGGACTGGGGACTCGCGTCCGTCAATACGCCCCTCGCGGAAGGCGATCAGTTATGGGCGCCTCAGGGGTCGAGGGCGGAACTCCAGTTAAACGGGGGGACTTACATCAGGCTCGACGGGAACTCGGCCCTCCAGATACTGTCGATGGACAGGGACGCCTCCCAGTTTTATCTCTCGCAGGGCTCGGCGTATATATATTTCGACGCGCCCGACAGTAGTGTCATACAGGTCGATACCCCCGATGCCTCGACCCGTGCCTTTGACAGGGCTGTCTTCAGAATCGATATGTCCGATCAGTACACCGATATTGCGGTTTACAGGGGTCGCGTCGAGACGGAAAATAAAATCGGAAGGACAAGGGTAAGCGAGGGACAGATGGTCTCCCTGGGACAGAACACTGACGGAGAACTCGGTCCGATGGGGCCTCCCGACGATTGGGAGCGATGGAACAAAAAAAGAAACGAGAGAATAGTCTCGGGCAGGAGCGCAAGCGCCGCTCATCTTCCCTCTGAACTCTCCGCCTATTCCAATGATTTTGACGACAACGGCAGATGGGTGCTCGAGCCTGAGTACGGCTATGTCTGGGCGCCTACGGTCAGTGCCGGCGCGGGCTGGGCCCCTTACAGAGACGGCAGATGGATCTGGAGGGGTGGCGACTATGTATGGGTGGGTTTCGAGCCCTGGGGATGGGCGCCATACCATTTCGGCAGATGGGGCTTTAGTATAAGCATAGGCTGGTTCTGGGTGCCTCCTGTCACCAGAGAGGTTTACTGGAGTCCGGGATATGTGGGCTGGGTGAGGACCGCTGACTACGTCGGCTGGGTCCCGCTTGCTCCGGGAGAGACATATTACGGACGGGGCCATTACGGCCGGCACAGCATGGACATTACCAATATAACCGTCAGCCAGGTCAACATAAATGTGTACAAAAACGTGACTGTAAATAACGGGGTGACGATCGTCAACCGTAATACCTTCGCAACGGCCTCGCCCCAAATCGTTACCGTTCCCCGGAGCGACATCCTGCAGAAGATATTTACTAAAAACAATCTCAGCGTCGGGACACCTTCAATAAAACCTGCAAAAGAGGGTCATTTTGCCTCGGGCAAGACGGCCTCCAGTGCCAAAATGCCTCCTGAGACGATCAGGAACATCCAGACTAAACAACTGAAACAGTCACGGCCGTTTGTCAAAGAAGCTGATAAATCCGTCTTTACCCCCGGCATAAGGCCAAAGTCCCTGCCGGTCACTACCGTTACAACGCCGCGGACCCCGGGTAAGGGGAAGCCGGTGATTCAGCAAATCAAGCCTGACGACAGGAAGAAAGAAACACCGCCGGGCGGCCTGTTTGACCGGCGCGAAAAGCCGCAGGTCAAGCCTGAGGAGAAGAAACCCGCCGCGCCTGAAGGCAGCCCCCCGGACAAAGGGAAACCGTCAAAGGAGCAGATCAAGCCTGAGGACAAAGTCAAAGAAACGGCGCCTCTAAGAGGCCTGTTTGACCGGCGCGAAAAGCCGCAGGTCAAACCGGAAGAAAAGAAACCCGCCGCGCCTGAGGGCAGACCCCAGGACAGAGGCGACAGACAGCAGTTAAGGCCTGTCGAGAAAAAACCCGTTATACCGGAGGGCGGCCCCGCGGACAAACAGAAACCTGAAAAAAAGCAGGGCAAGTCCGAGGAGAAGAAACCTTCCGAGGATGAGGAAAATCCCAAAAAAAGATAAGGACGCAGGATTCAAAAGACACTGTGAGACGGGTGTCATTTCCGAAAGGTTTTCGAGAAACGCACCGGTTGAATAACGATGGAAAATACCGTATTGCCTGGGGGGCCTAAAAAATGGAGCCGACTGCTGCCGGGTCTTCAATAATCAGTCTCATACTAAGAGACGGCCAGAGCCTGAAGGTCCGGCCGATCACCCATGCCGACAAGGAGAAGCTGAGAGACCTTTTCTACCGGCTGAGTCCCCAGACAAGGTACCTCAGGTTCGGGTACATGAAGGCCTATATCAGCGATCAGGAGCTGGATTATTTCTCCGTGGTGGTCCCTCCCGATACCTACGCATATGTCGCCCTCACGGGCGAAGGGGAAGAGGAGCGTATCGTCGGGGTGGGCCGCTGGTTCCTCTCCCCCGACGGAAGGAGCGCGGAGATCGCCTTCGTGGTCGAAGACACGATACAGGTCAAGGGGATAGGCACCGCCCTGCTCGAACAGCTTGCCGAGGCGGCGGCGAAGTACAGGATCAAGCGCTTTATCGCGCGCGTACTGCCGGAAAATACCAGGATGCTGGATGTCTTCGAGTCCAGCGGTTTCTCGATCACCAAACGGATACATGAAGGCGCGT
Organism: Nitrospirota bacterium; assembly: GCA_016215155.1. Taxonomy (GTDB): domain Bacteria; phylum Nitrospirota; class Thermodesulfovibrionia; order Thermodesulfovibrionales; family UBA6898; genus PALSA-1316. The sequence goes on along the minus strand of JACRLQ010000067.1, from coordinate 273 downwards.
ACGAACTGATCTTCAACCTCGAGGAGCAGCAGGAGTATTCAAAGCGTCAGGAGTATCGTCAGCATATCGCGCGTTCCGCCGGTGTGCGCAGGATATTTTATCCCAAAAGCGTCGCGGTCATCGGCGCCTCTCGCGACCCTGACAGGGTCGGCGGCAAGGTCTTCAGAAACCTGCTCTTTGGCGGCTTCAGCGGGGTGATCTTCCCTGTAAATCCAAAAACCATATCTGTCGGCGGGGTATTGAGTTATCCCACAGTCGAACATGTACCGGGCG
>JACRLQ010000060.1 GCA_016215155.1 Nitrospirota bacterium | reverse complement strand
GGCCCTTCATGGCCCTGTTTCTCTCTGAGGCTTTCAGCTATCACTGTGTTTCTCCTTCCCGCCCTCTACTCTAATTTATCATAGGGTGGGTGTCTCAACTATATTGACACAGAGGGTTTTGTTACGATTGCTTTTGGGAGACAAATCATTAACCCCGGGTGAACTGTCCTTATCCATTTCATAATATATAGTAAGAATATCGTATTCCTTTTAGAAACTCAACCCCTGTTAGGAAATGCAGACAGGTTAGAATTCATTTTATGCAGCCTTGAGTTTTTTTGGATCGTCTGGTGTCCTTGGGAGGTCTAACAGTTCCCACAAGAGGCCGGACGCCCCGATCCTGTGCCGGTCTTTCTTGATAGGTCAGGTCTCTACGGGCCTTCACGTTTTCTGTGCAGTCAGTTCCGGCCTGAAGAGAGGCTATGCATTTTATCGTTGTTTCAGCCCAATTAAGAAAATTGCAGTATATGCGCAAAATCTTTTGGTTTATTGCAGTATATGTGCAAACTGTTTGCAAATTATGCGCAAAATAATCTTGTAACCCATTGATTTGTCGTTCGTAAAATTGCAGTTTATGCGCAATCCCATAGGAATTGACGCGAGACAATAACATCGATGCGAGAGATGATGTCAAAATAATTGTGCTTGATGCTCGTGTGGAATTGGGAATACGCCAATAATAACCCATGGGTTAGGTGCCCACCCGTGAAATTGCTGTGTTGTACCAAGAAAGAAATGCAAATCTTTTGTCAAAAAATCGCCATAGTACTTCTCTCGAACTTTCGCCAGAGCTGCCGTTTCATCATTGCCTCCCAGCCTCAGGCAGTTCCAATATAGTTGTCCTGTTTCCCAGTCCAGTATTTGCAGTTCGCTACGCGTCCCCTCAGCATCTTCGAATCGATAAGAAAAGCTGTACGGCAATTTATTAATTAATTTGAAAGTTTGCCTCCAGGCATCTTCTTCAAATAAGACCCCTTGTTTAGTGCGATTTCTCATTTCCTCCACCTTGGCCTGGTCCCATTCGCGGTCCTCTGCCTCCCATATAAAATCGAGGATCCGAGCTGGCTTAAAAACCGCAAGCGAAAATGCATTTGCCTTGGCGCCCTGAATCAACTCTTGCATGCGTGTATATACAGTGGAAGTTTGTAAAATTATTCTCCGCCGCTGTAGCCAATTGTCACGAGTATCCAAGTGATCGACTGGGAATAATTGAGTAACGTCTGCCGGACGAAACGTCTCTGGTCGGGGGTCACTGGTATTCCTTACTAAGTCGCAGTCCAACCAATCGTATTTTTTATACTGTTCCGTCTCACCCAATCTGCGGAACGGCACGGGATAGATGCGTAACCAAGACCCGTTCTCTCGTATGCCCGCTGTGCATACCGTTTCCCCGTATTTTCTGGAGAGAGTCGGATAGGTTTTAACAGTAACGAGAATGCGTTCCTTCGGCACGTCCCCTCGTAAACATTGCATATCCTTTGTTCGATCCCAAAAGCATTTTGATCCCCTGGTTAATGCTAAATATGTGTGATTACCAACCCGTTCCCGTTTATTTCCTTCATTTTTTCAGCAACGATCTTCCTGTGGCAATATTCTGGAAATCTTTCCATACACATGATACAGCTTGTCTTCTGACTAACAACATCATTGTAAAGCTCTTTTAAGATTTCTGTCTTGGATTCTATATATGCGCGATACTCGATAAAAAAGGTTTTGTAGTCATTGTCCCGATGAAGCCTTTCCCTGATAGTTTTGGGGCTGCCAAGATCCTTTATATGGACGTACTTAATATTATTATCAAGAAGAATTTCCGATAACCTGTTCTTCGAGAACCCTGGCTTCCTGCTCGCCGGGATTTCTCGAACATCAATAAGCACTCTGATATCATGTCTCTTGAGCCGGCCAATGAACTCCTCTAGAGTTCTTTCTTCATAACCTATAGTGAAAACAGATACGTCAGCCATGGTCGCACCTCTAGATTAATTATACATTGCATTTCTTTAAGAATAAAGAGCCGCGTTAGAATAGCACAGATATTGAAGCAAATACTTTCCAGTCCATCATAACCTCGTGCCTACGCCCCTTCCTGATAACATTTCTTTGTCCTGACATTTAGTAGTTAGCGAGGGAGCTTTCCCTGCCTCTAAATGAGGTGATTTAAGCTGGTGCTATTGCCAATGATGATTGATCCACCTATTCGACATCCCCGCCGAACGGTTATAAAATCGCCTCTATCATTTTTCAGTGGGGTTTATTTCCAGCCAAGGAGCGAGTACCTCTGGTTAAAAGGGTGCCCCTTAGGCCAGACGGCTTGATCTAAATACATTCTCCTTATGTCACTTAAAGTCTCCCTTTGGCAATAAGTCACTTGACTCGTCCGCAATTTGACAAGTAAAATGGAGGCACGTTTTGAATAATTTAATGACGTCCTGCCTCATATTTGTAAGTGGTGGGCTAAAGGAGGGTGCATTCATGACCGAGGATTCCCAATTCCTTCTCAGGCAAGTGTTAGAGCAGTCAAGAGTATCCGACTATCCCACACTGAAACCCGATAAGTTCTTTGAACTATTTAGTGCTCAGCAAGTCTTGAAATCGCGTAGATTTAATCCCGACCCGAGAGAGATAGAGTCAGGTATCGTCGGCGGTGATGGTGACGGAGGTGTAGATGGATTTTACCTTTTTGTTAACAGAAAATTCATCCGTGAAGATACCGATCCCGCCACATTTAAGGATCAACAACTTACCATTGAGTTAATTATTATACAGGGAAAGAATAAGGCGTCATTTGAAGAATCGGTCCCCACTAAATTAAAGGACTTCACGGAACACTGTCTCCGATTAAATGCTGAGATTGGCGCAGCGAGCCAGCAACTGCTTTATAGCGACAGCCTTCTTACGCTTGTTAAGAAATTTCACGATATTTACACGCCCTCTCTGTCGTTGCGTCCGAAATTGAGCGTTATTTTTTTTCATGTGAGTCTTGCGGATACGGTTGATTCAAAAGTGCAGGAGCGCGCCAATTTGTTAGTAACAAAAGTTAAAGAGTTTTTCCCAACTGCCGAATGTACTTATGAATTTATTCATGGAAATGATTTGCTTAAATTGTTTCACCAGCAACCAGAGAGAACCCTTCCTTTGCGCACACCTAAATATTTTGATTGGAAATCGTTTGGGAAAAGTGCTTATGTTTGTGTCGTTCAACTCTATGATTTTTTTCAGTTCATCACTAATGAAGGCGTTCTTCTCGAATATATATTTGAATCAAATGTGCGTGATCATGCGCCCGATGTTAAAGTTAATAAGGGCATTCGGGCAACGCTCACAGTGCCGCAAAATGAAGACTTCTGGTGGTTAAATAATGGTATCACTATTCTCGCTTCTGGCGTTTCCTATAATGACGGAGCTCTACAGGTTACAGATCCGTTGATTGTTAACGGGTTACAAACGTCCTATGAAGTGTTTAATCATTTTTCAGCCGGGGGTTCACAGGACGATAAGCGCACACTTATGGTAAGAGTAATCGAAAATATTGACGAGGAAACATCTGACCGCATCATCAATGCAACAAACAGCCAAACGAAAATTGAGCCTATTAATCTTCATGCTACAGAAAATATTCATCGATTCATAGAAACAGCCTTAAAGACAGTTGACTTATATTATGACAGAAGAAAGAATTTTTATAGAAACAAAGGGAAATCAGCTGCCAAAATCGTGACAATTGGCTATATGGCCCAGGCTATTGCGGCAATTGTATTACAGCAACCTGATAATGCAAGGGCACGACCGACGACGGTTGCTCAGAAAAATTATAAAAATTTATTTTCTGATGATTATCCCATTCTGCTTTATCCAAAATGTGCGCAGATTATGAAGCGTGTTGACTCATACTTGGATAATAAGGATATAGCCCAAGGAACAAAATTAAACTTAGTATTTTATCTCTCCATGCATGCAACCTGCTCCGCGCTAAGGTCTGTTAAGCCCACACGCACGCGGATCGCGTCTCTTGATATCTCGTTTCTGACTGATCCCGTTTTGGATGATTGTTATACTTGGTTATCAGATACATTCAAGAATCTCGGCGGGGATGACAAAACAGCTAAAGGACCTTCCTTAACCATAGCGCTAAAAAATAAGATTATTGAAGACTATGGAAAGGGTAAGCAGGTATAAAGCAATTGATCGAACTGTTTGATCTTAAGGTATTTACGTATTTATATTTACGGGGTACGGGGTCAAATCTAATCAGGCTGTTGAAAATGTGTTTTCAGATGTTTTTCCGTCATTCCCGTGCAGACGGGAATCCATTGTTTTTAAGAAGTTTGGATACCCGCCTTCGCGAGTATGACGTCTCTAACTGACAAAATAAACACTTTTTCAACAGCCTGTAATATGTTGACAAGCCTGTGTAAGCGTGGTCAAACCTTCATTCTTCATTTATATTACCGCTTGTAACTTGCAGGATTATCCGGAGCGATATTGGTGTGGAGTCTTGTGAGAAGTCATTTTGCGATGAAAGCCCGATACCGATAAATATTCAGAAAGAGCCGGGCATGTTTTGATATATAGAAGGCAACTCTTTTTCAGTCTCGGACATGCCGGGCTTGGGACCGAGGAACAATAGAGCCTATCTCAAAATCGGTAATTCGCCAAAGAAGCGTCACCCCCGCGAAGCCAACAATAGGTGCTTTAAGCAGCGGGGGTCCACTTAAAGGTCCGAGAAACATGGATTCCAGCCTTCGCGGGAATGACGACAACGGGCCCGGGGTTGCAAATAATGAGGTTTTGAGATAGGGTCTAATCAAATACGATATTCGAGGCTGTCTTTTGGGAACAGTCTTGTGCCGGCCATATAGCATCCACCGAGGTTCCTGATCCAGACGACAACTCCATGGCTGCAGTCGACCAGCTGGTTTTTGAATTCGAGTACCAGGCCGGTCCTAAGCGGATACCGTGTTATGAAACAGAGCCCGTTTTTCGATTTATTTATGGCCGTGCCGGTCAGATCCAGAAACTTGACCTTTCCGTCCTGTAAAACAACCGCTGTATAACGAATTAACTCATGGCAGGGATTTCTGTAATTTCTTTTTTCGATAGCCATTTCGCCTCCGCAGGACCTAAGACCGAAGTCCTCTGCTTGTGTGAAATATGCCGGTGCGTTACCGCACCTTATAAATTTTATAAAATATCGGCCCGCATATCCAGTTAAGTTTATTTCATGAAGGGTGAATCAGAGGGACTTTTTTTGGGCGGGCAGATAAAGATCCGACGCGAGAGGTTCTGAGAGGTCGAAGCGTTTTTCACACTCTTTGATCCAGGGCAAAAGTGCTGCTACAATTTTAGTCTTATGGAAAAAATGGCATCCTAATGCCTCCGCGTCATTTCGAAGCGCGGGGTCGTCGATCATCGATATCAGGGCTTTGTTCTTACTTGTGAGTTTGCATCCCCTGTCATGCTGCATCCGAAGTAGCTCCATCCCCGTCATATTAGGCATGTTGTAATCAGTTATGAAGACATCCGTACAACGGTTATGCCGCGGGCAACTGGCGGCATCCTCCCTGTAAAAAGCACACGTAACGGGGGTGTCGGCGGTTAAAACTTCAAAGCCCATATCTTCCAGGATCTGCCTTAAGACCTCCTGAATCGACGGGGCATCATCACAGACTATAGCTCTGGGCTTCCTCATATGCAAATAGTATCATTTACACACGTATAGTTCAACGGCTTATTAACACGGAAGCACGTCTTACGACCAATACGACAATCAGCCGGAAACTTCTTGAGGCGACGCTGCGGGAGGCACTGTGAAGCTAGAGGCAACAGCCAACCCCCCTCGGTCCCCCCTTATCAAGGGGGATGAAATACCGGACACGATTACTGTGATATGAGTTGGGCCGGCAGTGACAATCTTACGCCTCCCCTGATAAGGGGAGGTTGGGAGGGGTTGCCCGCAAAAACCGCTATAGCATAAAGCCAATATTTCGCACGCATACGTTACGGCTTGTAATACATCAGCTTCCGGGCGGCCCGGGAAAGCCGCTCACTGAGCAGCGCCATTTCATCTTCAGTCAGGGCGGTGAATGCGGAGGCGAAGCGTACGTTCTCTTCGAGCTGGCCGATCGTATCGCAGCCGATAACAGCTGTGGTCACGGGATGCGAAAGGGCGTAGCGGTAGAACAGGTCAAGCTTTCCAGGGGCGATCTGAGCGGCCATTCCCCGGAAGTAGACCTTCATCGCGATGACCCCCATTCCACGCTCAACGGCAAGGGGAATGACCTCTTCGATAAAGCTCCTGTAATGAGGTTCGGCAGGGTTTACCGGCAGAAGCACCGTATCGAAGTCAAACAGCTCGATGCATCTTCGGATGATCCGCGGGTCGTGGTGTCCGGTCACGCCGATGAAACGTGCCAGTCCGCGTTCCTTTGCCTCCGCAAAGGCCTCTATCGCCCCTCCTCCGCCGAATATCTCTTCGATCTCATCCTCCGTCCTGACGTCGTGGACCTGCCAGAGGTCGAGGTGGCCGGTATCCATGTTCCTGAGGGTCTCATGGAGATGCGCCAGGGCGCCCTTCTTATCACGCGCGTGGGACTTGCTGGTGAGAAATATTTCCTGCCGCCGCTCCTTTAGCGCAAGGCCATAGTATGATTCGCTGCCCGAGTAGGCCCGGGCCGACTCACAGTAGTTTATTCCGAGATCGAGCGCACGGTTGATAAGCCTGTAAGCCTCAGTTTCCCGGCCGAAGGTCCGGAGCACCCCCTCGCCCCCAAGGCCAATGATCGTAACGTCCTGTCCGGTCCTGCCGAGCAGCCTTTTTGGAATATCCATGCCCACATTATATCTCAGTTTAGATACTATTGGGGACGCCATTGATTGCTTTAATGTCATTTTAAGACCCTGGGTATTGCGGCTATCGAGGCGCTGAGGCCGGATCGACCCTGCCGAGGCTTTACATAACTACTGATTTTCTGCTGATTACTCTGAATTTATTAATTGTGTTATTAAATAATCCTTGTCATCACAGGGGAGTTAATGCTATCCTGAGGTGGGGTTATAAAATACATTCAATCTGATAAATCGTGACAGCAAGGGGGATCCATGCTTTCAAAGGTTCTAAGCGCCAGCGTAATCGGTATCGAGGCATTTATGGTCGAGGTGGAGGTGGACATCTCATCACGCGGCCTTCCGCATTTTTCGATGGTCGGCCTGCCCGACGCCGCGGTCAAGGAAAGCAGGGACAGGGTCAGGGCCGCGCTCAAGAATATCGGGTTCAACTTCCCCTTAAAGCAGATAACGGTAAATCTTGCGCCGGCTGATCTGAAAAAAGAAGGTTCCGCCTTTGACCTGCCTATCGCGATCGGGATCGTCTCTTCAGAGGGCCTGATTGGGGAGGACCTTATTAAAGGGTATGTGTTTACCGGGGAGCTCTCCCTCGACGGAAGGATTAAGCCTGTCAGGGGCGCCCTGTCGATGGCGCTAATGGCCAGGGAGGCTGGGCTTAGGGGCATTATTCTTCCGGCGGAAAACGCGCCTGAGGCGGCCGTAGTAAACGGGGTAAACGTCTATGGGATAAAGTCCCTGCCGGAGGTCATCGACTTCATAAGGGGCGAAAGGGAGATCTCCCCCCTTTGTTTTGACCTCGAAAAGGCGCTCGAAACCCACTCGGTCTATGAAGATGACTTCAGCGAGGTAAAAGGTCAGGAACACGCAAAGCGCGCGCTCGAAGTAGCGGCTGCAGGCGGACACAACATACTCATGGTCGGCCCTCCAGGATCAGGAAAGACAATGCTTTCAAAAAGACTGCTCACAATTCTTCCCCCGATGACCTTCGACGAGGCGCTGGAGACGACCAGGATTCACAGCGTCGCGGGTATCCTCAAAAACGACCAGGCCCTGCTTGCAACGAGGCCGTTTCGGTCTCCTCACCATACAATCTCCGATGTGGCCCTGATCGGCGGGGGGCAGGTGCCGAGGCCCGGAGAGGTGAGCCTCGCCCATAACGGCCTCCTGTTTCTGGACGAGCTCCCGGAGTTCAAAAGAAATGTCCTGGAGGTCCTGAGACAGCCGATAGAAAACGGCGACGTGACCGTTTCGAGGGCCGTCGCTTCAGTGACCTACCCGGCCTCGTTTATGCTTATAAGCGCGATGAACCCCTGCCCCTGCGGATACCTGTCCGATCCACGGCATCAGTGCTCATGCGCGCCCGGGCATATCCAGCGTTATCGAAGAAAGGTCTCAGGGCCGCTGCTCGACAGGATAGACATCCACCTTGAAGTCCCGGCTGTGCCGTACAAAGAACTTTCCTCTGAATATTCCGGTGAAAAATCCTCAGACATCAGGACGAGGGTCGTAAATGCAAGAGACAGACAGCTTGCACGGCTTAGAGGAGACAGAATTTACTGTAACGGACAGATGAAGACACGGCATATAAAGAAATATTGCAGGCTTAAAGAAGACGCCCAGGGTCTTTTAGAGACCGCCATGAACAAGCTCGGACTCTCCGCAAGGGCGTACGCGAGGATACTTAAGCTTTCCAGAACGATTGCAGACCTGGACGCCTCGGAGGGCATAGGCTCTCATCATATCTCGGAGGCCATACAGTACAGGACGTTAGACAGGGGGGTGTATTAGCGGCGCGGCGTGTTCCGGAGATTTTGAATATGTAGAAATTCAGGATGGGCGTTTCGCCCACGTATCATAGACGTATCAAAGGAGGAAACAAGGTTATGGGGTTGGGTAAGTATGATTCTTTCAAGGATGAGCTGCAGGATGAGCTCAAAGACGCGGTTTTGGAGGGTATCGAGGACAAGTTCGGGAAGCTTGCCCTGCGCATAGTCGGGGTCGAGATGACGCAGGCGATACAGTATTACGACGCCCACAGGCATCTCACCGATGCGGCCGACCGGGGGCCGGATAACTCGATGAGGCTGGTGGCGAACAAGCCGACCTGGGTGCGCGTATACGTGCGGACCTCATTTGTGACCCAGATTGACAACGTCTCGGGCGCAATAAAACTCAACCGCCGAAAACTGGGCTTTATCTGGGAATATGAGGCCGACCTTACCGCCGAGCCCCCCGGTGTCGTGACCGCATGGCGCCATCCCGATTATGCCGCCGAGCGGTCAGATATCGGGGCCACTCTCAATTTCATCATACCGGCAGACATGATGAGGGGTCATCTGCGGCTGGATATAAGCATTCAGGATGCCTCGGCCGCGCATACCGATGAAATGAGCGTCATGCTCGATGCGACCCTGCATCAGACGATCAATATCGCAGGAATCGCCGTGGCTTACCAGGGCCGTAACGCTGCGGACACCGCAGACCTCAACCTGCCTGCGCCAGGACTGGCCGATCTTGAGGCGACCGCAGCCTGGATGCTGACGACCTATCCGATATCGGAGGCTACCTATAGAATAGCCGGAACCGTGACGTGGGACAGTCCGCTTACGGATGCCCCTTCATGCAACGGCTGTTGCTCGCCCAACTGGGTGGCCCTGAATGCCGCAGTGCAGCAGGCCCGGGTCGCTGACGGCAATCAGCCCGGTGACGTCTATTATGGGATTATGGCGTCAGGCATCCCGATGGGGCCTGTTATCGGATGCGCATCGGGAGGGGTGAGTTCCGGGAGCAATGGCGACCAGGTTGTGATGGCGCATGAGATCGGCCACGTTATGGGCTTTCCTCATTCTCCGTGCGGTGTGGGCGGCGATCCCACCTATCCGGCATACGAGCCCTACGATCCGGCCGGCACCCCTTCCGCGTCGATAGGAGAGTACGGCCTGAACATCAACGACGGCACGATCTACTCGCCGGTCACCTACAAGGACTACATGTCGTATTGCGGTCCCGGCTGGATATCGCTCTACAACTACGGACGGCTTATCGACCATGAACTGCTCCATCCCGACATAGTCGGGGAAGACCATATCAGGTGGGACGAATGGAGGCGGATCGATCCGCGCCACATTATCCGTCGCAGGCTCCCAGAGCCGCCGGAGCCCGGACCATGGAGGGATTATTTTGTGAGACCTGAACAGCTTATCTCCGTTATCGGCATAGTGCGCGAGTATGACGACGTGCAGGTGCTGCATGTTGCAAGGGTGAAGGCCGTAAGGAATGTGGCCGGCGGCATACGCACGGAGCTCTCGGCCGAACTCCTCGGCAGCAAGGGCGAGCGCATCTCCCGTGGCGTCGTCTTCCGCCTGCCGGAGCGGGCGATGCGATCCGATTGCGGAAAGGGCTGCGATGAAGAGGCCGATTCGTACGCGTTTCAGGCCTTTCTCCCGGATACAGCGCCGGGCGCGGCGCTTCAGATCTCGCGCAACAGGGAGCGGCTGTGGTCCAGACAGGCGCCTAAGGAACAGCCGAAGATCCGTCGCTTCGATGTTGCGATCGGGGAGAAGAGCGAGCTTCTGGTCGAATGCGAAACGGAATCTGCAAGCCCCGAAACCACAAACTACTGGCTGCTTTGGTCCGAAGACCGGGGGTTAACCTGGCATCCACTCGGAGTGAATCTGCGGGGCAAGAAGCTGCGACTGGACATGTCTGCGCTCCCTCAGGGCAAGGTAGTCGTTCAGTTGCTTCTGCATGACGGTTTCTCTACCGCCGAGTCGAAGAGGCTTACGGTGACGGTTCCTCCCCGCAGGACCACGATAGCCATACAGCATCCGCAGGAGGGACAAAAGCTGATTGCGGGCAGGACGCTCAGGCTCCTCGGCGTTGCAAACGGCGGCAATGGAAGGCCGCTCAAATCGGCTCAGTGCCGCTGGCTCATAGACGGCAAGGAGGTTGCCGAAGGCCTTGACGTGTATGTCGTTGCGCCGAAGGCGGGCAAGCACCGCTGCACCATGGTCGTCTCAGGCGGTGACGGCAAGACCGAGCAGAGCGTTAATTTTGCGTCTGTTTCGATGACTGCGGATGATAAGGGCCGCTGAAAAGGCGACGATGAATGCACAGATCTAATTCCCGAGGGATAAGGCCTTCATTACGGTAAGACGCAGGGGCGTGCTTGCAGTGCGCCCCTGCTGCGATTTCTCCTGTCCGGTTCCTTCCACGTCCGCCCCGCTGGAGCGCGCTGCTTTCCGCCCCTCCCACCCACCGGGAAGAAACTCTTCCGCGAAGCCTCGACTTTCGCCTATAATGTCACATGGCAAAAACTGAAAGGTAAAAAGGTCGCCGCTGCTCCGGGGAAGGAATCAAGAACAAGTTGGGAATATGGGACAGAGTTCGAGCACTGTATGCGACGCGTGTTCGGTAATAAGGCATACCACATCGCTGGCTCGTGTCTTGATGAAGAGTTCCGTAAGGATTGGGGCAGGGGACAATATTGAAATAACGCGCCTCGATAGGCGGTCCCCGCATTTCCATGATCATGGTTTTTCTCAGACGACAAGCTCACGGTCTTGACACACAAAGCGGTTAGTGCTATAGCATAAGCATAGGCAAAGCCTGGAGTATGGCAGGGAAGCCCCAGAAGAGATCGAAGCAGACCCGGAACTGAAGGCCATCCCGTAGCGGTCTTTACGGGCTTCAACTCGAAGAAGTACTGAGGTCCTATCGGGCAGGCGCGAAATGTTATATGACAAAACCGATCGACTTCCATGAATTCAGACATGTGCTGAAGGCAGCAGCGGCTTACTGGGCGACCATAGTAAGGTTGCCGCAAAGGGGGCAGTGGAGGTGAAAATAAAGGATTATATTTCAAAGCTCGAAACCCGGCCCAAAGGGCTTCTTTTCGCTGCGGGCATAATACTGAACTGTCTTATCGGATACTCCGACTACAGGATGGGGAAGTACCTGGGGTTCGAGGCCTTTTACCTTTTACCGGTTTCCATGGCGAGCTGGTTTATCGGCAGGAAATCCGGCATTATTATGGCGGTCATCAGCGCCGGCGTACTCGGGGTCGCCGAGATGTTCGAACATGCAAATGATGAGATCTGGAGCACCGAGGCCCATATTGTCGTCTTCGGCGTATTCGCCTATATAATTTCCGGGACTAAACTGGCCCTTCAGGAAGTTTCGAAGGGTAAGACCATACTCTCGTCTCTTCTCGAATCGGCGGGGGAAGGGATCTACGGGATCGATATAAAAGGAGATCACACGATGGTGAACCGGGCGGCCGTGCAGATGCTCGGTTACGAAGTCAGCGAGCTTATCGGCAGACACAGTCATTCCATCTGGCACCACACAAGGGCGGACGGCACGCCTTACCCTCAGGAGCAATGCCGGATTTACGCCACGTTGCGCGACGGGGTCGTCAAACACATCACCGACGAAGTCTTCTGGAGAAAAGACGGCAGCCCCTTTCCGGTCAACTACACGGTTGCGCCCATTTGGGAGGAAGGCAAAATCTCCGGCGCGGTGATCGTCTTCAGAGACATCACGGAGGCCAGGCGGGCCGAAGAGGCGCTGCGCGTCAGCGAAGCCAGATACAAGGCCTTGTATTGTGACAATCCAACCATGATCTTCACCCTCGACACCAGGGGGACCATACTGTCGGTCAATCCCTTCGCCGCGACTCAACTGGGCTACGAGACGGCCGAACTTGAGGGCAAGCAGGTCTCAGAGGTTGTCCATGAAGAAGACCGGACCGCCCTGACGGAACAGTTAGGGACATGCCTGGAGAACCCCGGTCGAATCTACAGGAACAAATTTCGCAAGGTCCGCAAAGACGGGACCACGCTGTGGGTGGAGGAAACAGCTCAGTCCGTGTGCGATCTCAACGGGGCCTTAAACGTCCTTGTCGTCTGTCAGGATATCACGGCCCGCAAGCAAGCAGAGGAACGCCTGATAAAGACGATGGCGGACCTTGCCCGTTCCAATAAGGACCTCGAACAATTTGCCTATGCCGTGTCGCACGACCTGCAGGCGCCGCTGCGCTCCATGTCAGGCTTCGCCCAACTCCTGACGGAAAATTACAGGGGCAAGCTCGACGCCGACGCCGATAAGCACCTCGATTTCATCGTCGCGGGCGCAAAACGGATGCAGCGCATGATAGAGGACATCCTGGCATATTCAAGGATCGGCACACGCGCCGGAGAACTTACCGTCCTCAATTGCGAAGCCGTCCTGAACCAGGCGATCGCAAACCTTCACGCGGCGATTGAAGAAAACGGGGCTGTCGTAACTCACGGTCCTCTTCCCGTGGTCAAGGCCGACCAATCACAACTGGTTTCATTGCTCCAGAACCTCATCGGCAATGCGCTGAAGTTTAACGCCGGACGGCCTCAGGTGCATGTATCCGCCGTGAAACAGGCAGGGGAGTGGGTTTTTTCTGTGAGGGACAACGGCATAGGCATAGGCATAGACCCGGCACAGTTCGACAGAATATTCATGCTGTTTCAGCGCCTTCATACTCAAGAAGAATTTCAGGGGACCGGGGTCGGGCTGGCTATCTGCAAAAAAATCGTAGAGCGCCACGGGGGAAGGATATGGGTGGAATCAGGGCCGGAAAAGGGCACAACCTTTTATTTCTCGCTGCCGGCGGGAGGGGAGACTGAACAGAGGTGAAAATATCGCGGATACTCATTGTTGAAGACGACCCTTCGGATGCGGAGCTCATTAAAATTATGCTGAAGTCCGTCGACGCCCGGACGGAGCTGTCCAGCGCCGACAGGCTGTCATCGGCCCTTTCTTTTGTCGATGCCGATTCTTTCGACGCCGTGCTCCTCGACCTGAACCTCCCCGACAGCATGGGACTGGACACCCTCAGCAAGATCCAGGAAAGGGCCTCGCACTCCGCCCTTATCGTATTGACGGGCCTCGATGACGAAAACATCGGGGAACGCGCGGTAGAACTGGGGGCGCAGGAGTACCTCGTAAAGGGCCATTTCACAATCGACGCGCTTCGCCGGGTCCTTCGCTACGCAGTCGGCCGCAAGCATGGCCAGCTGCGTCTGCAAAAAGCCGAGGCGCTGAGCGAGGCCCGCAACAGGATCAACGATGTCATTTCCTCGACGCTCGACTTCGACGAGATCATGAACCGTGTTATCGGCGAGGCCGCAAAATCCATCGCCGCCGAGGCGGGGCTGATCGGCAGCTATGTCGAAGGCGGCTTTGCCGTAAGGAACTATTATGGTCTCCCTGATACGTCAAAGGGCTATGTTATGCCGGAGGAAGAATTCAAGGCCCTTGCCGCCCTGAAGGAGACGGGCAGGCCGGTCATCTCGGCGGACGCCCAGACGGATGGCTGCGTCAACCCGGAAGTGGCGAAGAGGTACGGGATCCACGCCGCCATGTTCCTTCCTCTTTTTGTGGAAGGTTCCGTCGCCGGCGCCCTGGCCTTCTTTAATTTTTCGCCCCGGACTTTCGACGACCTCGAGATCGATTCGGTGCGCAAAATAGCGGCCTCTCTCTCCCTGGCCCTCGAAAACGCCCAGCTCTATGAAGAATGCAGGTCCGCCGAAACCGATCTGAGAAAGAAGTCGGCGGAACTGGAGAAAAAATCAGGCGAGCTCAAGTCAAGCAACAGGGAACTCGAACAATTCGCATCCATGGCCTCCCATGACCTTCAGGAGCCCCTTGTCTCGCTTGCGAGCGCCATTAAACTCGGCCTTAAGCGGCTGAAGGGAAAGACGGACGAAGAGACACTCCAGGTCCTCTCCAACGCTACGAACAGCGCTGAAAACATGCAGAAGATGGTGCGGAACCTGCTCGCGTATTCAAGGGTCGGCAAGCAGCCGTCCTTCGAACATGCAGACCTGGACAAAGTCTTTGAGCTTGCTCTGAGGAACCTTGCGTCTCTCGTCGAAAAAACAGGGGCCGTCGTCACCCATGATCCACTCCCGCGGCTTTACGTGGACCCTATTCTTTTGTCTCAACTCTTTCAGAACCTCATCGGCAATGCGATAAAGTACCGCTCGGACAGGCTGCCGGAAATTCATATATCAGTAGAACTGAGAGGCGATCAACAGGTCTTTTGCGTAAGAGACAACGGCGTCGGCATACCCGAGGAACACAGGGAAGCCGTCTTCCAGATATTCAAAAGGATTCCCGGAGTGAAACGGACGCCCGGCAGCGGCGTGGGGCTTGCAACCTGCAAAAAGATCGTCGAGCTGCACGGCGGCAGAATCTGGGTCGAGTCGGAGGAGGGAAAAGGTTCACGGTTCTTTTTCTCGCTTCCCGCGGCCGGGGAAGCAGTACCCTGAAAGGAGTTTTCGCTTGGCGAACAAAAAACAGCTTTTACTGATAGAAGACGACATCTCAGACCAGGTTGCCTTCAAGCGCATCTTCTGGGATGAAGATACGCCTTATGAATACACTCTCGCCGACTCTGTTTCTGATGCCAGGCAGATAATCGAAAAGAAGGCCTTTGACGTGATCGTGACCGATTATCTTCTTGGCGATGGGACCGGGTTCGATATTCTCGATCTCGACCTGGACGCCCCCGTCATCATGACGACCGGCGGAGGGAGCGAGGAGGTGGCCGTAAAGGCCATGAAGGCAGGGGCGTTTGATTATCTTATCAAAGATCCTGACCGGAACTATCTGAAACTTCTGCTGCCCACTATCGAAAAGGCGCTTAAGATGAAAAAGACCGAAGACCGGTACAAAATGATAAGCGAAAGGGAATCAGAGGAGGTTGTCCTTATCGGCAGCGCGGGCCTGGCCGGAGTCGTGGAGCTTGTCGAGCGGGCCGCCTCGACGGATTCTCCGGTCCTGATCACGGGCGAGACAGGCACGGGCAAGACACTTGTCGCAAAGGCCATCCATTATAAAAGCCCCATGCGCAGCGCCCCTTTCGTCAGCATCAACTGCGCGGCCCTTCCCGAAAATATAGTCGAGTCGGAGCTTTTTGGTTATGAAAAAGGCGCGTTTACGGGGGCGGTAACCCCGAAAAAGGGGCTCTTCGAGTTGGCTGCCGAAGGGACCCTTTTCCTCGATGAGATAGGCGAGATGCCGCTTCATCTTCAGGCCAAGCTCCTCACGGCAATCGAAGACAAGCAAATAAGGCGGCTCGGAGGAGAATCGGCCAGAGCTGTAAATGTGCGCATTATGGCGGCAACCGGGACCGACCCTGAGAGCGCGCTCGGGAAGGGCCTCAGGAAAGACCTCTATTACCGCTTGAGCGTGATAAGGATCCAGCTCCCTCCTTTGAGAGAGAGACGGGCCGACATCCCTGAGTTATGCGAGCATCTCCTGAAAAAAATATTGAACGGCCGCGATGGAAAAATGCCGGAGCAGGAGATGAAGAGACTCATGGCTTACGACTGGCCGGGCAATGTGCGCGAAGTCAGAAACGTTCTGGAACGGGCCGCCATCTTTCAAAAAGGACCCGAACTCCGGCCTTCGGAGTTCTTGCCGGAAAGAACGGCTGACGCCGGGGCATGCCCTGCCGGGGAGCGCGGCGAAGATATTTTGACTATGGAGGAAGTAGAAAAGGAGCACATCAGATTTGCCCTTCAGAGATTCTCCGGAAATATCACCAAAACAGCATCGGTCCTCGGCATACCTCTTACTACTTTCAAGAGAAAAATAAAAGAATATGGCCTGAAAATGACCTGACGCCCCCCCCGGATGGCCCGTCCATTCCGGCCCGCCTGTCGTCCCTTTTTTCATAATCTCCTGTTTTTAAAGCATTTTTTAAGCGCCTCAAACTGGCAAGGCCCTTGCATTTTAATTGGTAACTACTAAACGAAGCCGAAAAAAAGGAGGCGGAGATGAAAACATTAATTTTTATATATGAAGCGGTCAGCCGATTCCAAAATGTAAATGAAATCATTTTAGAAAACGGCTGGGGTGTTTACGCATATCTGATTACAGCATTGGCATTTGTGATATGTGTAATTGCCAGCGCGGTAGTCCTTGCGACAAGGGACGACAACCCTGAAGCGGATTGTGAGGCTCTGAAAGGGCGCCTCATTATAAAACATCGACCGGTCACCCGTTTCTCAGGACGGAGAGGCGCAAAAGCCGCTCAGACCAGGACTTCAGCTTCTTTTCTGTCGTTGCCCAAAACCAACAGGTTTCTTTAGGAGGCGCTTGTTCATGGAACTCAGAAATAATCAGACTGAGGCTGAAAGGGTTTTCCGGTCTTTAGTGCGAAACAGGCAGTTATGAAAGTAACCCCTCCTGACCCCTGGTCGCCTTCGGCGCCGCCAGAGGCGGGTAAACTCCCCTCCCAAGGGGAGGGACGGTGATACCAATGTCGCAATCCCCTTATTCTAATCCGGCCCCGCACTTCCGGCAATTTCGTCTGGCGATATCGCTGTCAAGAAATTTGTTGCACGAGGGACATCTCCAGTTAAAACCGCTGAACCCGATAAAAGCCGAAATAACCATTACCTGCGCGCCAAAGAGTGCAGTTTTCGATAATTCTCCAAAGACCGGACGCCTGTAAAGCATGGCAAGCAGCAATACCAGAAAAAGGGCGACCGCTATGGCGCGGACCTGGCGCACCTTGCGCACCTTGAATTCCCGCCTGATCTGCACGTCATCTTTTTTAAACATCCGTGATAAATCACCCTTCAGCCCGAAAAAATATCACGTAGTATACACTATTTTTTATTGATGAGAAACAGCACTATCTCCAGCGCGATCAGGACGATGATCACGACTTCGAGCAGTTCCGTTCTTTTGTTGGCAATCATTCTGTAGAGCATGTCATAGACCCTTGAGGCTATATTTATCTTTCTTTCAACGCTCGTCTCCCACTCCTTTACCTTAAAGAGGGAAAGTGCGGACGCATATACCCTCGCGTAATAAACGTCCTCGGTCACTTTAAGGGAATTATCGATCCTTTCCGTGATATGCGTAAGGTCAGTTACCGTGAGCATGACCTTTGAGGCGAGTTCCTCGTAGCGTTTGATCTTCCACATCGACGGAGACACCTGCTTGGCGATCCGGGCGTTTATGATGTCCAGTTCCCTGTCGAGCATGTCGTCATAGACCCTCAATTCAAGAAGCTGAGCGTTGGCAAACTCCAGCAGGTCGGGTATGTCCATGCTCCCGCTGGGCTCAAGCACAAGGGCCTTGTCCCAGCTCAGAACAACCAGGTCGCTGTCTGAATAAGAAAAACTGAACGAAAGCAGTTCTTCCTTTGTTTCCCGGCTGGGAGGTCTTTCCCCGGCTTCGTTCAGCAGGAGGCCCCCGATATCAAAGAGCGAGGGCAGTTCTTTCGCGGATTTTTCAGGATTTAGATGCCTCAGGTAATAAATGGTGTAGTCCTCTTCAAACCTGCTTGGGCTGACCTGATAAAGGGCGTCCCCCAGGTCTTCGACAAGCCGGGTGAGCACCCTTGAAAAATCTTCCGGAAATAACTCTTCGAGGTTTCCGGTTATGACCTGAAATTCCGTTATCCCGATCTCTTTTACCGGGATTTCGAAAATTATGCTCAGGACGCCATAGTCATACGCCTTGGCATAGACATGTACGGTATATTGTTGTCCCCTCAGGTCCTTTTCGAAGGTCTTCAGTGTGAGCGAAAGCGGAGGGTTTACAAATTCAAAGGCCTTGCTGAAACGTTTCCTGTCGATGCCCTGGCGTTTATGGTCCCTTACTTTCTCCTCTACCCTGACGAGGTTTATGTCCCAGGCCACATCATAGAGTCTGTATAACAATATGCTGCCTGAGACCTTTAGTCCGGCATCTTCCATCCTAAATAAAATATATCACCGTCCGCGCCAAAACGCAAAGGTTGGGCCGGGCTGCATTTCAAAAAAGAAAATACAGACCGGCCCGACTCCGTCTCCGGAGAAACTATGTTCCCACTATTTACGCGTCAGACTTAATTTACCCTTCTTAAGGCTTGATATAGGCGTTAAGACCGATGATGACGGGCTTGTCGTTCACTTTTGCGTCTGTGACGGCGTTCCCCCTCGTGCTCGCTACGACAAGGGTCTTTCCTGATGCCGACGGGGTCGGTTTTTCCAGGTCGATCTCGATATAAAGCTTGTTGTCCCTGACCTCGACTTTCATTGCCATTTGTAATCCTCCTTTTTTGATTAATTTTGCTTCCGTTTGAAAATTCCTCTTACTATATTACATGTGCCCGGGCCCCCTGCAGTCTATCTTAAGGCATTTGCCCTATGTCTTGCACGTAATGCCGTCTGTGCCGCTGTCCGCGGCTGCCCTCTTGCGCCTGCAACAGGACGGCAGGCTAATTCAGGTATAATAACTTTTATAGAAACGGAGAACCAATAATGGCAAAGTATACGGCATCAATCGACGAGGCGACAAGACAGAGGATCCAGGCATTGCCGGGACGCGTACACTTCCCAGCCTTCATGCGAAAGGCGATCGCCATTTTTGTTGAGGAGCTTGAGAAAAATCCTGACCTCGAACCTGAAAATTTCATCATTACACACACGGCCCGAAAAGACAGGACAGGGAAAAAGGGGCCGAAGATGTAGGCACTGAACATAACAAAACGGCAGTTTCCCCGCCATATGGCCTTGGGGGGCGGCCCGATGCAGGCGGGGGGCCCTCATATATCCTTGTGTTTCCGCGCGAGGTCACACCGACGGCGCTCCATTTTTTTTGTCCCTGGCGGGTATCCTCAGCTCTACCGTATGTTCCTGCCGGTCGTCAACAAGGGATATAGCCATACCGGCCATTCCGGATTGTTCAACGCCATCGACCGTCACTCCCTCCGCGCTGCCGTCGCCCGTTTGGACCACGGTGATGTGGTACACGGTTTCACGGTAGCGGTAATGAATCCTGAACGACCCCCACCCCGCCGGCAGGCAGGGCGCGATATGGAGCCTGTCCGTTTCGAGCCCCAGCCCCAGAAGCGCTTCCACAATAAGCCGGTACATCCAGCCGGACGATCCGGTGTACCACGTCCACCCGCCGCGGCCGGTGTGAGGGGAAACCGCATATACGTCCGCGGCGACTACATAGGGTTCTACCTTATAGACCGACATCTTCTCCGGGGAGCCGGCATGACGCACCGGATTGATCATGGAAAGCAGCTCCCAGGCCCGGCCGCCGTCGCCCAGTTGAGCGAAGGCCATCGCCGCCCAGATCGCCGCATGGGTATACTGTCCGCCATTTTCCCTTACACCCGGAACGTATCCCTTGATATAGCCGGGGTTCAGGTCCGATTTATCGAATGGCGGATCCAGAAGCTGCACAAGGCCATGGTCCCGCCGGACAAGATGCCTGTCGACGGCTTCCATTGCCATTAGAGAGCGTGCGGCGTCGCCGGCCCCCGACAGGACGGACCAGCTTTGCGAGATAGAATCAATCCTGCATTCGGTATTGCCTGCCGACCCAAGCAGAGAGCCGTCATCAAAGTAGGCTCGCAGATACCACCTGCCGTCCCAGCCATGCTCTTCGATATTCCCGCGAAGCCGGGCGGATTCGTCCCTGCAGCGTTCGGCGAAAGACGGGTCCCCGTGCATATGAGCAATCCCGCGGAATTCCTCGAGTACTTTACAAAGGAAGAACCCAAGCCAGATGCTTTCGCCTCTGCCCTGTCCGCCTACCATATTCATTCCGTCGTTCCAGTCACCCGAGCCGATGAGGGGCAGGCCATGACTGCCGCGCGTGAGGCCCTTTAAAATAGCCCGCACGCAGTGATCGTAGAGACTCGAAGCTTCATCCGACGCGTAGGGAAGATCGTAGTACGAGTCCTCGTCCGCGTTTACCGCGCGGCCCTCGATGAAGCGGACGGTTTCGTCCAGCACCCCGGTGTCTCCGGTAGTCAGAACGTACCGGCATACGGCAAGGGGCAACCAAAGGAGATCGTCCGAACAGTGCGTGCGCACACCACGGCCTGAAGGGGGATGCCACCAATGCTGGACATCTCCCTCCGGAAACTGACGGCCCGCGCAAAGCAGGAGGTGTTCACGCACAAGCCGGGGCTCGGAATAAATGAGCGCCATAATGTCCTGCAGCTGGTCGCGGAAGCCGAAGGCGCCCCCTGACTGGTAGTATCCGCTCCTGGCCCAGAGCCGGCACGCAAGGGTCTGGTACAAGAGCCAGCCATTGGCCAGCACATTGACCGAGGGGTCCGGTGTTTCCACCTGTATCGTGCCGAGGGTCTTGTTCCAGTACTGCCAGACCGCTTCGAGTGCTCTGCGCGCGCCGGACGGTCCGCGGAAGCGACGCACAAGCCTGATGGCGTCATCGGAGTCCCGTCCCGCGCCCAGCATGAAGACGATCTCGCGTTCCTGCCCGTCGGCCAGATCGAAGGGGACCTGGATAGCTCCACAGGGGTCCAGGGCTGCCCCCAACTTGCCGGAAAGCCGCGACCTGGACATCGCCTCGGGGTTTCGATGCGTGCCGTTACGGCCCAGAAACTCGGTCCTGTCGCCGCTTAAAGTCCGGGGCGCATCGGCCGTATCGAAGAAGGCGGTCCGTTCAGCGAACTCGGTGTTGTATGGGTTTGACGCAAAGAGCGCTCCGGTATTGGGATCAACTTTTGTGATTATATGCATCCGCGATTTCGGCTGCAGGTCTCCCAGCACCCATTCGACGTACCCGGTGGCGGAGAGACGGCGGGGGCGGCCTGACCCGTTCCTTACTTTCAGGACCGTAAACTTGACGGATGCGTCAATCGCCACGTAAACCCAGACCTCGGAACTGATGCCGTCTTCCGTGTGTTCAAATACACTGTACCCGAATCCGTGGCGGCTGACATAATGCGCCGCGCCGCGGCACGGCAGCGGAGAAGGAGACCAGAATAGCCCGCTGTCTTCGTCACGCAGATAAAAAGCCTCTCCTCCGGAATCGCTTACCGGGTCGTTATTCCAGGGAGTAAGGCGGAACTCGTGCGCATTTTCGCTCCAGGTATAGGCAGAACCGCTCTCTGAAATGACCGTCCCGAAGTGCGGGTTCGCGATCACATTGACCCAGGGCGCCGGAGTAACCTGTCCGTGGGTGGTGGTAATGATGTACTCGCGTCCATCCGAACTGAATCCTCCCAACCCGTTAAAGAAAAGCAGATCGCGGCGGGGCATGGCCACGGACGTTGAGGACTCGGGCCGCAGGGCCTGGGTCGGTTTGAGGCGCGGCACTGTTGTCTTCACAGGACGGCGGCGGCTGACCTGGTCCTCCAGTTTTCCCCAATTATCGCTAAGTACGACGCGGGCCACTGTCTGAAGCAGCGTGCGGTCTTCTTGCGATATCTGTTCGGCAAGTCTTACGAAAATGCCGCCCGGCCGGTCCGTCACGCTTGCCTCAAGGCCGGCGGCGATAAGCCCCATGATCTGGTCCTGAAGAAGCTGCCGGTAACCTGCGCGATCTTCGTTCCAGATCACAAGGTCCACCGCCAGTCCCTTCAGACGCCAGTATGCGTGGGCCTTGACCAGTTGCCGCACAAGATCGATATTGGCCGGGTCTCCGATCCTCAGAAGCACTATCGGCAGGTCCCCGGAAATGGCGTATCCCCACAGACCGGACTGGCCGCGGTGGTTTTTATTGAGGATGTCCGTTTCGGCGCGGAGCGATGCATTACCATAAATAATAGAGCCCGCAAGACGCCCGTATAGTTGCGCGTCGGACTCCGTGACATTGAGCTGCCTGAGCAGCACCTGGCTGTGAGTCCACGCCAGATCGAAGACGCGGTCGGCAAAACGCCGGTCCTGATATTTCTCGACCAGGCCCATACAGCCCTCCCGGGTCTCCGCGAGGCCGGAGACTATATCGATTGTCGCCGAGGCGTCGGGATCGAGAGTTATCCGGTACCTGATTGCGACAATCGGATCGAGCACCGACCCCTCGCTTCCTGAAAGTGCCCCCGAGAGGGTCGATCGGCCGCTCATGGCCCTTGGATTGGCGGCAGACCTCCCGCGACCGATGAACTTCATGCGGTCGGTCTCATAAGAAACTTCCGTGATCTCCCCGCCGTGGGCCGTCATGAGGTGAAACATCCATGGTGTATGCTCCTCAAGGGAGCGGGGCCGGCGGTTGCAGACAATGGCTCGCTGCCGGCCGATGATCTCGGTCTGAACGAAAAGATTACTGAAAGCCGGGTGCAGGGCGTCCGGGGCGGCCATGGACAAAACGACTTCCGCATAACTCGTTACGTCAATGGTCCTTCGGGTCCTGGAGTAATTCGTAATGCGGGTCCGGCGCAGCTCAATGTCATCTTCCGGCGAGACAACGATCTCCGTATGCGTGTCATAGTCGAAGTCGCGCCGGCGGAACTCCGCCCGCGCATCCGAGAAAATCGCTTCGTATGTGTCGGCCGCCTTGAGAGCGGGCTGATACGCAGTCGACCAGAACCTCCCGCTCGCCACATCGCGGAGGTAACAGAACGTGCCCCAGTTGTCGCAGGTAGTGTCTTCCCTCCAGCGCGTTACCGATATGTTTTTCCATTGGCTGTATCCGCCGCCCGCATTCGTCACAACCACGTGGTATCTGCCGTTGGACAGCAGCTGCACCTCCGGCACCGGCGTATTGGGGCTGCTGAAGACGCGCATCGGCATTTCCGTCCCGCTGAAGGTCGCACGGATGTCGGGGAGCTCGGGGGTCTCCAGATAAACAGCGGTTGCCCTCGGCACCCGCTCCTGAAGAAGAAGCATCGTGGCCTGAAACAATGGGTCCGATCCGAACCTTTTCTGATTCGGCCGCTCCAGGAGAAGATGGGCCAGAGACAGAAGGGTCATACCCTGGTGATGTGCCATGAATGACCGCACCACAGTGCTCGATTCGCTGCGCAGCTGGCGCGAGGAGGTATAGTCAACAGCCTCATAAAAACCATACCGGGCCTCAAGACCTTCAGCGCTGAGCCGCTGCAGGTTACTGCACGCCTCCTCCGGGGCCACCATCAACGCCAGCGCAGAGGCATAGGGCGCAATGACCAGATCATCAGAGAGTCCCCGTTTGAGCCCGAGACCCGGCACCCCGAATGCGCGGTACTGGTAGTTTAGATGCACATCGACCGTGTTGTAGCCTGATTCAGATATCCCCCACGGCACCCCGCGCAGCCTGCCGTACTCGATCTGCCTGTTCACGGCCGCCTTGCAGGTCTGGTCCAAAAGCGTATGTTCATACACCGGCATCACGAGAAGCGGCATCAGGTATTCAAACATTGAACCGCTCCATGAAAGCAGGGCCGGCTCTCCGCCGGCCGAGGTGAGCAGGCGCCCAAGGGCAAACCAGCTCTCCTGGGGCAGCTGCCCCTGCGCTATCGCCACAAAGCAGGACAAGCGCGCTTCAGAGGCGAGAAGATCGTAAAAACCCGGGTCCCTCCTGCGCTCGCCTACGTTGTACCCTATCGAAAGAAGATGCCGCGCCGGGTCGAACAGAAAATCATAGTCCATGCGGCTGAGCTCGCCCGCTTTCAGCGCAAGGCGCTCGATGACCGCGATCCTTTCGATGGCGCGCGCGTCTCCAAGTTCCGCCAGTTCGCGCAACGTTGGGTTAATATCCATGCCGCTGACCGCCGGTGAAATGAAAAACTCAAGGTCATCAAGAAGGGTCCGGCATTGCACGGCAAAGGCGTGCGCCCACCATGCGAATTCCTTGTCCGGACCCGTCTCATCGGCATTCCGGGCCCCGAGACTTTCCGTCAATCCGGAAGCGTCCGCGGCCAGCAGCTCAAGACCGCGCCGCGCAGACTCAAGTGTCTCCTGAAGGGAATTGCGTACAGACCCGAACGTCTTCCGGAGGCGGGCCATCCTTGAAAAAGCGCTTTTTTCCGGGGAAATTGCCGAAGCGGAGTCCTCGAGGACCCTGAACGTATCGTTGAGCCCTTCAATCAGCCGGGCGCCCATGACCTTTTGGTCCGGGATCGAAAGCAGCCCGGCCCGCAGCGTCAGGAGGTGGGCAGCCAGGTTGCCGCTGTCGACGGTAGAGATATAGGCAGGCAGCAACGGTTTCAGCGTCAGCGTGTCGTACCAGTTATAGAAGTGGCCGCGGTATCGGTCCATGGACCCCATCGTGCGAAGGGCATCCTCCGTGCGCCCTATAAATCCCCCGGCCGATATATAACCGAAGTCATATGCCGAAAGATTCGCAAGCAGCGCGAGCCCCATGTTCGTCGGCGAAGTGCGATGCGCCACCGAATCAATGTGATACTCCTGATAGTTATCAGGCGGCAGCCAGTGGTCTTCAGGGCCCACGAAGGTCTCAAAAAAGGCCCAGGTCTTTCGTGAAAGCCTCCCCAGAAAAATAATCTGGTCATTCGTAAGCCTAGCCGCGGGGCGGGTCAGGGTCCGGCTGGTCCACCACGCCACAAAGGGGGAGACCGACCAGAGCGCCAGCAGAGGCGTGGCCACGACCAACCCGTCCGGCCGCAAAAACGCCAGATAAAGAGTTGTGGCTGTAGCGAGAGCGGGAGCGGCCCACATAATCCGGCAGACGCCGAGGAAATTCCCTTCGCGGGCTTTGCTTATATTTTGGTCCGGATCTACCGACGGACTCCATTCGAGGAGGAGTCTGCGGGTAACCAGCAGTCTCCAGATCGTACGCAGGACCGCATCCAGACTGAAATATGCCTCATACGGAAGACAGGCAAGCGTAAACCCGTCCTGAACAAACCGCCTGACCCCAAAACGGCCAACGTCAGCGAGGTGACGCCCAAAAGGCAGGTCTTGAGGCCTCTTAAACAGGTCCTGGACAGAGGATATCAGAGAAGGAATCAGGAGGGTCCCGCTTACAAATAGGGTCCAGAACAACGGCGACGACAGGACCGTCCAGCCCAGAAGCAGAAGAAGCGTTAATGCAGAAGGCACGAGGCTCCGCCTGAGGTTGTCTAAGAGCTTCCATCGGGACAGCAGTGACAGAGGGTTTTTCAGCCGCTGCCCGTCAGGGCCCGGTACTGCCGGCAAAAGCCAGCGCAAAAGTTGCCAGTCTCCGCGGACCCAGCGGTGCCGGCGGCTCACGTCCGCGCCGTAGCGGGAGGGATAATCCTCGTACACCATCACATCACTCAACAGTCCGGACCGCGCGTAACATCCTTCTATGAGGTCGTGGCTCAGGATGCGGTTTTCGGGGAAGCGTCCGGCAAGGGCCCGCTCGAATGCGTCGACGTCATAGATCCCCTTGCCGATAAACGAGCCTTCACCAAACAGGTCCTGGTACACATCGGAAATAGCACGCGTGTAAGGGTCGATGCCGGGGTTGCTCCCGTTCATGCGGGCGTACCTAGAGCGGTTCGAGCCGGGAAGACTCACCCCGACCCGCGGCTGAAGTATGCCGTATCCCGCGACAACGCGCTGTTTGCCCTCGTCGTATTGCGCGCGGTTCAGGGGGTGCGCCATGGCCGCCACCAGATGCCGCGCGGCATCGCGCGGCAACTGTGTATCCGTGTCAAGTGTGATCACATACTTTACGCCGGACAAGACCCGGGTATCGCCGGCTATGAGCGAAAAGTTCACGCGACTGCCGCCTCTCAACAAGGAATTCAGTTCCGACAGCTTACCGCGCTTCCGCTCGTAACCCATCCAGACCTGGTCCCGGTCATTCCATAGGCGGGGGCGGTGAAAAAGGAAGAACGTATCTCCTTTTTCGTTATGGTATTTTTCATTGAGTTCCCCGATTCTCTGCCTGGCATGTGACAGCAGAGGCCCGTCCTCCGGGGTCGTCTCGACTGCCGCATCCTGAAAATCGGTCAGCAGACCGAAACGCAGATTATCATCGCGGTTTGCGAGGAACCTGACCTCAAGCTTCTCGATCAGGTCCTCGACACCCTGGCCGTTTGCGAGCATTGCAGGCACGATTACCAGGGTCTGCGATTCAGGCGGAATACCCTTCGAAAAGTCCATTCGCGGCAGGGGCTGAGGAGTTACGAGCAATGTCGCAAGCCAGTTTATTACTGAAACCGACAGCTGGCTCGCACAAAGGGCCGACAATATGCCGGTCGTTACAAACACCCAAAGAGGCAAGCCATCACCATGCGCCTTAACCAGTGCCCCCCCGGTAAGGACCGCCGTCATGAACGTTATCGCGCCAAGATATAGGGTCAAAGGGAAACGGGAGCCTGTTTTTCGAAGGGCCCCGGTGAAGGGCGTGCGAAAATCCGACTGTGTTTCGAGATTCGGCAATCCCTTGTCGACCAGGTAATAACCCACATGAGCTTCGCGATCGTCTATGGCCTCGCGGGCAAGGCCTACGGCCTTGAGCGCCACTTCGACTTCCGAGAGCCGGCTGCCCCTGGCAATCCTCTCAATGACGTGACGGTAGCGGTCGCGGGTGGCGAAATCCA
Source organism: Nitrospirota bacterium (assembly GCA_016215155.1). GTDB lineage: Bacteria > Nitrospirota > Thermodesulfovibrionia > Thermodesulfovibrionales > UBA6898 > PALSA-1316. Next base: position 14,091 of record JACRLQ010000060.1, on the reverse strand, counting down.
TCTTCCCATAGACCCCGGCAGGGTCCTCACGCAATACCTCTTCGACCGGGCTCATCTTCTCGACGAACTCTGGCCAATCCATCGCCCCAAGGAATCGCAGACTGCCTATGCTGTTGCTTATAGAAACCTGGTCGGCGGCCTGCTGCTGGTTTTCGGCATGCACTGACTGCTCAATCGTCAGACCGTTCTCCGAGAGCCGCTGTTCAAGCCAGGTCAGCGGCAGGGCCAGTGCCGGACTCTGTCCCTGCAGCCGGCGGGTAAATTCCGCGACAAACGAACTCACTATCGGGGGGTCCGACCGCACCATGTCCGCAATCACCAGGATCAGGCTGCCGGGGTCCTTCTCCGCGGTCTCCGTAATCCGGTCAGCCCAGTAATCAGCGAGGTTCCGGTTGGTCCTGTCTGAGGCAATCCTGACGGCAACGCGCCGGAGGTTCTCGATCAGGGCCAGACGCAGCATTATGGGGATTGCCCATAATTCGCCCAGTTTCAGTACACTGACCGTCTGGTAGGCCGCAACGAAACTGCTGAGGTTTTCCGGGTCCACCATGCCGTCTCCGTGAGAGATCGTCTCCAGAGCCAGATCATAAACACGGGGAAGTCCGGAAGAGAGGCCGTCCTGCAGGCGGGGAAGCTCCCGGCTGTATCCCTTCGGCAGATGTCTCCTGGCCATGCGGACCTGTTCTTCGATCAGATAAAAGTTGTCGAGCAGCCATTCACCTGCCGGCGTGATCCGGCGGTCCGTCATGACCGCCTCCATCAGCAGACGACGGGTCCCGGTAAGGATGTCTTCATTTTCGGCCAGTCGCGAAAGGAGCTTATCAGGCGGATATGCAGGGCTCAGTTTGTGCCTGCCGGCCAGGGTCTTGCCATGCAGTTCCATCTGGTCCCTGCTGAACAATTCCGACCGGAGCGGCGGCTCGCAGACCGCGCATTTTTTTTCCAGCTCTTTAACGTGAAAGCTTGCTCTCAAATGAGGCCTGCTCCAGTGCACTGTTTTCTGCCTCTCCTTCAACGTTGAGGTCTCCTTTTTCCGAAATCCGGCGGCATGTTATGGCCCAAGGTTACTTATTCATATATTGTCGTCCCATATACCGGCGGAAGCAATGCTGTTTTTTGAAAACCTTAAAATTATCCGGCATGGCTGAAAACAAAATTCCCGCGCATATAGAAATGGTTGCTGCTGCATGAGGCCCGGTATAAAATGGGCCTGTGGTCTATATAATGGAAGCCCTGTGAGGGAAAGAAAGTGCGGCAGCCGACTGAAAAATGATGGAATAATGCATTAAAAAAACAGGAGGGCCGCCTTTCTCATAGTTAACTATACCACACAACAGCGCCCATCGTTTGAAATGAACGTGTCAATACAGTGATGCTGAAGAAGGGATGTCTCATTCCGACCCCTCCGACACCGACACGTGAAGACCGGTATCGGAGGGTGCGCTCATTGCCTACTGGACTTCACCCGCGGGCATGGATTCTATCCTTCCGATCAGGCCCCTGAGGGTTTTTTTCTCGATCTGGACGCCCTTTTCATCCCCCATCTTCTCTACTTCCTTCAGATAATGCTGAAGTGCGTTCATTACGGCAACCGCCTCCGTATTCGTCAATTTCAGGTCCATTTTCTTTCTCCTTTGGCTTTAGTATTGAGCGCTCATAAAAAAACCGCCCCGAGATGTAATGCCCTCAGGTCAACAGCGTCGCCTTGAGCCTGATATCTACGGCAGCGAGGGCCTGGGAAACTGGACAGCCCTTTTTCGTGGCCTCCGCCTGCTCAAGGAATGTCTTTTCGTCAATGCCGGGTACCCTGGCCTCTGTCTCAAGGTCGATGCCGGTAATCTTAAACCCGTCGCCTACCTTGTCGATGTGGACCTTCGCGGTCGTATGGATATGTTCAGCCTTAAATCCGGCAATCTCCAGAAACAGTGAAAGGGCCATCGAAAAACAGCCTGCATGCGCCGCGCCGATAAGCTCCTCCGGATTCGTGCCTTTGCCGTCGCCGAAACGCGACGCAAATGAATACGCGCCTTCATAGGCGCCGCTTCCGAACTTCATTTTTCCGCTGCCGTCCTTGAGGTTTCCTTCCCATATCGCTTCCGCCTTACGCACCGGCATGTTACACCCCCTGATAATGTTTTATAGAACTGATGACTTACCGGACTGTCTCCTGCCAGCCGGGAATAAAAATCCGACTGTTTGAAAGGCCGCGGAAATGCCGGTATCTACTTTCCTTGTACCATAAAGCCTGCCTGACATCAAGTCTAAATTTCCGGAGGGTCAGGGCGGGGATAATGACCTTTGGGTGGAGCGCCCGTGACACGCGATTACCGGGGTATCAGTCCGCAACAACCGCGCTACCCTTTGAGGTATTTATTGAAGTGCGTCAGACAACGGTCCCAGGCGTCTTTGGCCGCGTCCGCACGGTAACTGGGCCTGTAGTCGGCGAAAAAAGCGTGCGGCGCTCCGGGATATATCACAAACTCCGCCGTTTTCTTTGCGGCCCTGAGCTTTGCCTCCATCTCCCTGACATCGGCGGCAGGGATGCCCAGATCAGCCTCACCATAGAGACCGAGAACGGGTGCGGTGATCTTCCCGGCTATATCCAGCGGCCCGTCGGTACGGACCCCCGGTTTCTTTTCAGGTCGAAGCTGCCCGTACCACGCCGCGGCCGCTTTAATATTACTGTTATGGGCGGAGTACAGGAGTGTATACATCCCACCCCGGCAGAAGCCCGTTACTCCGATACGATCGGCCCGGGCGGAGGTGTGCTGCCCGGCATAGGCAGCTATGGCGTCCAGATCGCCCATGACCCTCTCGTCGGGGACCTGGTCGGCCACGGCCCGCACCGCCTTAATGTCGGAAAGATTGAGTACCCCCCCTTCGCGGGCGTATGGTTCAAACGTTATGCTGAGAAATCCCTCTTTGGCAAACCTGCGGGTGACGTCCTTTATATGTTCATGCATCCCGAATATTTCGGGTATGACCAAAAGGACCGGAAATTTGCCGCCGCCCGCGGGAAGTGCTTCGTAGATCGGGACAGCGAAATCCCCGGACGGTACTTTAGTTTCGGTCACGGTAAGACCCGTCGAAGGGGTCGCGATCACCTCACCGCCGACCGAACCTGACGCGATCGCGAACCCGGCCAGGCCGGCTCCCGCCGCAGTCAGCCGGGCGAGGAACTGCCGACGGGACATGCCTTCGTACGCATTTTCAAGCCAATCTTCAACCATACCGCCTCCCTTTTGCAGATAAGTTTATCTTACCGTTGTGTCATTACAAGACTTTTCCGGCGTTCCTGCCCGGTCCTTATGCAACAATAGTTCTACTTATTTGACTCCTTTATTATCCGCTCCACATCGGCCCTCACCAGCATCTCTTCACTTACCAGGGCCTCCGCAAGCATATCGAGCGCATGCCTTTTTCCGGCCAGTATTTCAGCCGTCTTTGACTCGGCATCGACGATCATCTTCCGGATCTCCTGGTCCATCACCCAGGCCATCTCCTCGCTGTAGCGCTTCGGCAGTGACATTTCCCTGCCCAGAAACGGGTGTTCTTCCCCGCGTCCGAGATTGATCGGGCCTACCCTGTCGCTCATGCCCCACTGCGCCACCATCTTCTCGGCCAGAGATGTCGCCTCCTTGAGGTCGTTCTGCGCGCCGCTGCTGAAGTCGTTGAAGACTATTTTTTCCGCCACCCGGCCCGCGAGAGCCACACTCAGCCTGTTCATGAGATAGGTCCGGGGATAATAGTGCCTGTCTTCTTCGGGCAGGAGCTGGGTGACTCCCATGGCCATTCCACGGGGAATTATGCTCACCTTATATATCGGATCGGTCCCCGGCAGCTCCCACGCTACAAGGGTATGCCCTGCCTCGTGATATGCCGTTATCCTCTTTTCAGCATCGCTTATCGTGTCCTCCCTGGCCGCTCCCATAAGAATTATGTCCTGGGCCTCCTCGAAGTCGTGCATGTCTATTTTATCTTTGTTATTTCTGGTTGCGACGAGCGCGGCCTCGTTCGCCAGATTTTCGAGGTCGGCGCCCGTCATGCCGGGAGTCCCCCTCGCGAGGACATCGAGGTCCACATTGTCCGAGAGGGCCTTGCCCCTGACATGAATTTCAAGGATCGCCCGCCTCTCTTTCCAGCCCGGCCTGTCGATCACAATATGCCTGTCGAACCTTCCCGGCCTCAAGAGCGCCGGGTCCAGCACATCCGGCCTGTTGGTGGCCGCCATTACGATCACTTCTTCGTGGGGGTCGAATCCGTCCATTTCACTTAAAAGCTGGTTGAGCGTCTGTTCCCGTTCATCGTGGCCGCCTCCAAACCCTGTGCCGCGAGTGCGGCCTACCGCATCTATTTCATCTATAAAGATGATGCTTGGCTGGGTCTCCTTTGCTTTTTTGAACATGTCCCTGACGCGGGAGGCGCCGACCCCGACAAACATCTCGATAAACTCGGAGGCGCTGATGCTGTAGAAAGGCACCCCGGCCTCACCTGCTACCGCGCGCGCAAACAGGGTCTTGCCCGTTCCGGGCGGTCCGATGAGAAGGACCCCCTTGGGGACTTTTGCCCCCAGCTTTGCGAACCGGGACGGGTCTTTCAGAAACTCGACCGTCTCCCTCAGTTCCATCTTTACGTTTTCCATCCCCGCGACGTCCTTAAACGATATACCGGGTTTTTTCGTGTCGAACAATTTTGCCTTGCTGGAGCCGAACGTAAAGAGCCCCCCCGGCCCCCCCTGGAGCTGCTGGGCCCTTTTTGTCATCAGTATCCAGAACCCGATGATCAGGACCCACGGCAGGATGCCGATCAGGACCTGCCAGAGTTGTCCCTGTTCAGTGGACTCGACTGTGATGACCACATTTTTCGCCTGCAGCTGGGGCAGCAGCCCATCCCCCTGAAAAGCGGGCAGGACTGTCTGGAAGTATTTCACCTGGACTGGTCTCTTTTCCGCCCGCAGCGGCAGACCCACTTCATTAGTCAGCTCCCCGCTTACAAGCAGCTTCTTTATTGAAACGGATTTTATATTGCCTGCGTTTAGCTGCTCCATAAACTGGCTGTAATTTATCGTATAGTGAGGCGGGGGGCCGACGTTGAAAAAGATGTCCCAGGCAAAGATGACCACCGTGGTGATAAAAAACGCCGCGATGTACCTCCAATACAAACCGGGAACTCCGTCCCCGGTGTCTTTGTTTTTCTCAGCCATAAATAGATTGTATCACCTTTTTCTTTGTTTGCCTTGAATAGTGGGAATTGAAAAAGGCCCATACACGATATGCCCATACACAATATTGTGGTTGCCTGCAGGACGTGATACAATGACTCAAATGGAGCCTATCTCAAAAAATATTCCTTTCGTGCCTTTCTTTCATTCTCTTGGCAAAAGGGCGATGGACATCACAAACAGCCTTGGCGCAATAGCGGTCTTTTTTGCGCTTGCGACACTTAAAATCTTCCGGCCGAAGCAGTTACGGGAGATAATCCAGCAGATTTTTTACATAGGGGCGAGGTCATCGAATATCGTGATGCTGGTCGGCCTGTTCACCGGCATGGTCCTCGGTCTTCAGCTATATTACACCCTGGTAAAATTCGGGTCCCAGGGGGTCCTGGGCTCTGTCGTGGCCCTGACCCTCATCAGAGAGCTGGGGCCCGTTCTTACCGCCATAATGATAACCGCGCGGGCAGGCTCGGCGATGACGGCTGAGATAGGTATTCTGCGTATCTCCGAGCAGATCGATGCATTATATACCATGCGGATAGACCCGGTGCGGTATATTATAAGTCCGCGTCTGGCCGCGTCTATCATCAGTTTTCCCCTGCTGACCGCCTTTTTTGATCTGATCGGGATCCTGGGCGGCTATCTCACCGGCGTCGTCCTCCTGGGGGTGGACAAAGGCGCCTACTTTTACCGCATCCGTGAGTATGTGGACCTGGTCGATATCAGGGGCGGGTTTATCAAGTCACTGGTGTTTGCCGTGCTCGTTTCGACTATATGCTGTTTCCACGGATACTTCACGCACCTCCGGACCGACAGCTATGGCTCAAAGAGCGTCAGTATCTCGACAACTTCGGCAGTTGTATTTTCGTGCGTCACGATCCTGGTCTCGGATTACGTAGTCACCTCATTTCTGATGTAAAGGAGTATGTTGGATACACCATTGATAGAATTCAGGGAGGTCACAAAACGCTTCAGCGAAAAGACCATTCTCGATAAGGCGAATCTCTCGATTTGTGAAAATCAGATTACGACGATAATAGGCAAAAGCGGCAGCGGAAAAAGCGTTCTGCTTAAGCATATTATCGGGATACTTTCTCCTGACGAAGGCAGCATATTATTCAGGGGAAGACCTGTTCAGGAGATGAAAAAAGGCGAATGGGAGGACTATAGGAGCAAGATCAGCTACATGTTCCAGAATAACGCCCTCTTCGACGCCATGTCGGTCTATGAAAACATCGCCCTTCCCCTTCGTCAGACTACCAGGCTCAAAAAAAGGGAGGTCGACCGTAAGGTGATGTCCAGGATAGAACAGATGGAATTGACGGACTCCGTTGACAAGTATCCTTCGGAGCTTTCGGGCGGAATGCAGAAGAGGGTGGCCCTGGCCCGCGCCCTTGTAACGGACCCTGCCATAGTACTCTTTGACGAACCGACAACCGGCCAGGACCCGATCAGAAAAAACATAATACTCAGCATGATCGCCCATTACCGGAGACAGTTCGGGTTTACCGCCGTTCTGATCAGCCATGACATCCCCGATGTCTTCTTCATCTCCGACCGGATACTTCTTCTGTGGGAAGGGAAGATCGGTTTTCATGGCACGTACGCGGAGTTGACCAGGGTCAGACACCCCATGATTGATGAATTTCTCCAGAGCATCGAGGGCCTCAGGGACGAGTTGACAGGGCTTTTGTCAAAGGAGATGTTCAGGTCCAGATATGCCCTGACACTGGGGGGCGGACAAGCAGACACCACGATAAGCGCCGTGCTCTTTTGCGTCCAGTTTGACGCGCTGACCGCGGCGCTCGGGGCCCAGGCCGCCTTAGAAGTACTTAAGACCCTGGGAGAGCATATAAATAACTATTTCGGTCCTATGGGGGGGTTCTCGGCACGCCATAGCAGAGACGAAATCCTGACAATCCTGCCCCACATAGGCCTTGATGAGGCCGGGCAGTTGGTTCGGGAAATGGCTCTTGAGATTCAGCAAAAGGCCCTGCCCGAGCTCCAGGCGATCGCCAAAAGCAGGTCCGGGACAAGCCAATGCTTCGAGATACTCGTGACCTCAGGCATGGCCACCGCCGGCGTCTCTGATGACATTGAACAGATAATGGAAAAGGCCAAGGCTGACCAGAAGATCATCGCACGATATCAGTGCGGCAAGGAAGGTGGTTCCAAATGAATAAATATAAGATCGAAACGGTTGTCGGCATCTTTGTGGTCATCGGCCTGCTCTGCGTGGCGTATATGACCGTAAAACTGGGTAAGGTATCCCTTTTCGGAGATGATTACTATTCTATCCGTGCAAGCTTTGGTTCAGTATCGGGACTGAGGGTCGGCAACCCCGTCGAAATCGGAGGGATAGAGGTCGGTCGTGTTGACCAGATGCGCATAGACCAGGAAAAACAGATGGCGGTGGTTGACTTGAAGATCAGAAAAGATATCAAGGTCTACGACGACGCCGCTGCGTCAATCAGGACAGCAGGTCTCATCGGGGACAAGTATGTCAAGATTGAACCGGGAGGGTCAGGCGAAATCCTGAAACCCGGAGGGACGATCACTGAAACTACCTCCCCGATCGATATAGAGGACCTGATCAGCAAATACGCCTTCGGAGATGTAAAAAAAGACGACAAAAAGGAAGACAGGAAGGAGACCAAATGATTATTGAGAACAAAGCGATGAAGAAATACCTCATGCTGATGATATTTATTCTCTGGCTGGTAATGCCTGCAGCCGCCTTTGCAGGCCTGCCGCTTGATACGGTGAAGGGTCACGCCGACCAGGTGCTGGATGTGCTGAGGGACCCCTCCCTCAAGGGGGAAGCCGCAAAGAAGACCAAAAAGGAGAAACTCCGGGCCATCTCGGAGAAGATGTTTGACTTCACGGAACTCTCAAAGAGGACCCTGGCCCAGAACTGGAACAAGCTTAATCCGGCTCAGCAGCAGGAGTTTACCGAGCTTTATAAAACGATACTTGGGGATGCCTACAACGATAAGATCCTGGCTTACACCGATGAAAAGATAACCTTCAGCAAGGAGGTCCCGCTCACGGAAAAGACGGTCGAGGTGAGAAGTTCCGTCCTCAGGAAGACCTCGGAGGTCCCGATTTACTACAGGGTCATACTAAAGGATGGTTCCTGGAAGGTCTATGACGTGGTCGTTGAAGGCGTGAGCCTCAGCAGCAACTACCGCTCCCAGTTCAAAGAGATACTCGCTAACAAACCTCCGGAATCATTGATCGAAACCCTGAGGAAAAAGGCAGGGAAATAAGATGAACATTAGCAAAATAGAAACAATAAAAAACAACAGGTCCCTCAAAATTATACTATTGGGTTTTATACTGCTGCTTTGTCCCGCCTACCTCCTGGCGGATACACCCGAAGCAGTCCCGGATAACCCGGCAAAGTCGGAAAGCCCCGCGACCCCTGTGGTCCCGCTGATTCATTCCGCTCCGGATGAGGTCGCACAGAATCCGCCGGCATCGACACCTGTGGAGGGCGGGCCCGAAAGGGAGACAACCGAAGGGCGGATGATTGTCGGAGACAGCGGCATTTCCGAAAGTTACGACGATGAGGGACCTCAGATCCAGGACCCTTTCGCCCCAACAAACAAGGTAATGTTCAATTTTAACGACAAGCTATATTTCCGGGTGCTCAAGCCTGTGGCCCAGGGCTATTCACGCCTTCCCGAAGACCTGAGAGTCATATTCAGCAATATATATGACAACCTCTGGGCGCCCTCAAGGATACTGAACAACCTGATGCAGCTGAGATTAAAGGCGGCGGGCAATGAGCTTATAAGGTTTGCCGCCAACACATTTATAGGCGTCGGGGGCATCGGGGACGCCGGAAAAGATGTCTTCGGTATACATAAACAGGAGGCCGATTTCGGCCAGACGCTCGGCCGTTACGGCCTGGACCATGGGTTCTATCTGGTGCTGCCGTTGTTCGGGCCATCTTCTCTCCGTGACGGGGTGGGGCTTGTGGGAGACCGGTTCATGCATCCCCTGACCTATGTATCAAGCTCCGATCTCACCTTCTGGCAGGCCGCCGGAATATCCGCGCACGAAGTGGTCAATGATGCGTCATTCAAAATAGGAGATTACGAATCCTTCAAGGACGCGGCGATCGACCCGTATGTCTCGATGCGTGACGCCTTTGTCCAGAACCGGAAAAAGAAGGTGGATGAATCTAAACACCAATAATCTTCAGGCCCCTTACTGCCGATGAACACCGAAACGAAAGCGCAAGGACGGCCGCAGGCGATCCGGGTCCGCGATCTTATGATCGATCCACCGCTTCTGCTTGCGCCGATGGCGGGCCTTACCCACAGCGCCCTCCGCCGGATTATGATCGATTTCGGCGAGGTCGGTCTGTTGTCGACCGAGATGCTCTCGGCAAAAAGACTGCCGACGGAAAACCCCCGCATCTCCCCGTATCTGATCAGGGCGGAAAGGGAAAACCCTCTTTCCTATCAGCTTTTGACCTCCACGGACAAAGAGATGGCACGGGCGATCGATAAGCTGCACACGTTTAAGGCCGACGCGGTTGATTTGAATATGGGCTGCCCCTCGACGGCGGTCGGCAGGTTCGGCGCGGGCGTCGTGCTGATGGAGCGTCCGGATGAGGCCCGCCGCATCGTGGCCGAGGCCAGAAGGCGCACGGACCTGCCCCTGAGCGCGAAGATCCGTTTGGGCAGCGAAGCCGACAGCGGGAAATTAAAGGACTTCTGCGCCATGCTCGAAGGTGAAGGCATAGATATGCTTTCGGTGCATGCGAGGTTCAGGCAGGAGCCCTTTGCCAGAAATCCGCGATGGGCATATATAGCCGAAATAAAGGAGCGCATTAAAATACCCGTTGTCGCCAATGGAGGAATATTCTCGGCAGAGGACGCGGAAAGATGCCTCAACGTATCCGGCGCCGACGGCTTGATGCTCGGACGGGGGGCGGTGATAAGGCCCTGGCTCTTCGCTGAAATTGCAAGAGGTGTGTTTGGCAGGGACATCCCGGCGCCGGCGGTGTCGCTGCCGGCGATGTATGCGGCCTTTATAGAAGCCCTGGAAGCGGATTATCGGGCGGTTTACCACCTGGGCAGGCTGAAGGCGTTTACCCACGACTTCGCCAGGAACTATAAATTCGGACACTCCCTGGCCTGCAGCGTCCAGTCGAGCAGGAGTATGCAAGAGGCAAGGGAAAGGGCCCGCGCGTTCTTTGCGGACAACACTGAGGAGCGGATCGCGGATTCAGAGGACAAGGCGGGAGATGATGAAAACCTTGTCTGCTGTAATGGAGATTCTTGAATGAGTTGTTTTACCAGTTCGGATGTTTCTCTTTGATCGCCGGCTATCCTGGCAAATAGTATAAATGTTACCCGTCTTCTATCTTCGATTTAAAGCGCGGCTGCCGCCTCCTTGCTAAATGAGCGCTGTTATGTTATTCTAAAGATAGAATTTTAGAAGTTTTTGCCGTTTATGAGGCCACAAAGACTTTTGACTTTGTGGTCTTTTTTGTTGAGACCTTCTGAGATTTGAGTCCACGAAAAGGAGGTACAGGAATGGAACAAGGAACAGTAAAGTGGTTTAATGACAGCAAAGGGTTTGGATTCGTCACCGGTGATAGCGGGATTGAAGCTTTTGTGCATCACACTTCAATCCAGGGCAATGGCTTTAAGAGTCTTGCTGAGGGTGACAAGATCAGCTACGATACCGAAAAAGGCCCTAAGGGCCCCAAGGCAATCAACGTCGTTAAATTATAATTGACGAAAGAATACCCCTTCCATAGCGGGAGGGGTATTCTTATTAAAAGGGGACGATGAATAACAGCTTAAGCAAAAGAAAAAACGCGGCAAGGTTAAAAAAGAAGCAGTTGAAGCTTGACTCAGGTTTCCTGGACGCCCAATTCCCCGAGGTCACGGCCATCAGTATAAGCATGATGTACCATCAGAATAATATGAAGGAATCTCTGCCCAGGGTCGTCAATTTTTTTCCCGGAAGTTACGCTTTGTTCAGGGTGGCCTGCCTGAACAAGGAATGCGTTGACGGAGGGTTTGACCTCACGAAGGTGATAACAGGCATGATCAAAACCCGCAAAGAGGCCTCGAAGGGGACCCTGAGCTGTAAGGGAGAGACGCCAGCCGCCATGCACTCAAGCATTGTCTATGAAGTTTCCATCCAATACACTTAACATTATTTCTTAAATTCCGGCCGCTTCTCTCGCACACCGGACACCTCGAAATTTCAGGATTACACCATAAGTGTAAAATTTCATTTTGTATCCAAATTAGCAAATAATATCAAGTAGTTATCCACTATCACTCTCCTCCTCTCATTTGACTGACCGGTAATGACGAGCTATAATATAATCAGGAAGAAAAGGAAATGCGGCTTTGGGTCCGGGACAGACAGAGGATCAAGCCATTGTGTTAGGGAGCGGGAGTCGGATGCGGTGTGCAGGCCTTCGAAGCAGAGGGAAGCCTAAAGCATCCGTCGAAGCACCCACTTAGAAAAAGAGCTCGGGCCATCCCGGATCCGGGGTTCGCAAAACTTACTGGGGCCACGCAGGAAACCAGGATGTCCGTTAGCAAAGCGGCGCAAGGCCGCAGGTAACGGTCTAAATAAAAATCCTCCCGGTGTGGCTCTATAATTTGGCCTCGATGCATAACCTCCATATATAATAAGTCCATTATCGGAGGGACTTACGCATGAATACTGATGATGAGATATACCGCCTTTTACAGAGGCATCTGGACAGTCAGGCGGTCGGGTTCCCGGCTGCTGGAGCCGGCGCGGATGTCCGTCTGCTAAAAAGACTTTTTACTCCTGATGAGGCCCGGGTCGCCCTCTGCCTCTCGTACAAACCGGCCCCTGACGCCAGGATCAATGAACTGCCCGATACAGGGTTTTCTCCCGGGCAGATCAGAAGCCTGCTTAACACTATGTTTTCAAAGGGCGCCGTCGGCTGGAAGAAAAAAGACGGAACGGACCACTGGTATCTCATGCCTCTTTTGATCGGCATGTATGAGGCCCAGGACGGCGACCCCTCTTTGGACTTCCTGGGTGACGCGGAAGCTTACATGAAGACGATGGGCTTTGCGATGTCATTTCTGTCAGTCAGGCCTTCCCAGATGAGGACCATACCGATCAACAGGAGCCTGGCAGTCGAACATCACGTGGCGACCTATGATCAGATCCGCGCCATAGTCCGCGACTCCCCGGGCCCGTTTGTGGTCCTCAAATGCATATGCAGGCAGGGCAAGGCGCTCAAAGACAAGCCATGCTCAAAAACACGGCGACAGGAGACATGCCTCGCGATGGGGGACATGGCTTCTGCGGTCCTCCGCCGCAATCACGGACGTCAGTTGACCAGGGACGAGGTCCTCTCGGTCCTTCAGCAAAATGAGGATGACGGGCTTGTTTTGCAGCCGGCCAACGCCCAAAACCCTGAATTCGTATGTTCCTGCTGCGGCTGCTGCTGCGGCATGCTCTCTTATCAGAAGTTCCTGCCTGCCCCTGTCGGCTTCTGGGCGAACAATTATTTCGCGGAGGTCGATGCCGGGGTCTGTGCCGGTTGCGGCGCCTGCGTCGCCCGCTGCCAGGTAAACGCAGTCGCTCTGGCGGGCGCATCAGGTGGGGCTGAGGTCAACTTAAACAGGTGTATCGGCTGCGGCCTTTGCGTTACAACATGTCCGTCAGAGGCGATAAGGCTGAAAAAGAAAGCCCCTGAGGTGGCCCCTCCCCTCAATGAAGAGGCGCTTTACGATGAGATTATGGCCAACAAAAGCAGCGGATTTACACAGCTCCGGACGCTTTTAAAGGCGGCCCTCAGGCTTAAACAATGACTCGATCGCTTCTTAGGCGCACCTTCGCGCTTTTCAAACACCCGATGCCTCTTGCCGGACCATAAACCCCGTCGTTTTTTATATACCCCATTTAACCATAGCTCAGGTCCCGCGGCGCCAGCCTACCCATGGGGTCAGCGCCGAAACGATTTTTCCGTTGACAATAATAATCTTTGTTGCTAGTCTAAGGAGCAAAAAGGGCTCTTCAGTAAAGTCGAAATATCTGATATACAGGAGCGTTTATGAACATTAGGGTATGGGGCCTCTATTTTTCGATCGTCTTTTTATTAATTCCCGCGGTGCGCGCTTCCTCTGAAGACAATAAGCTACACGGCAACGATGATGCTAAAACCGTCGTCTTTGCCCAATCAAAAGAGGCAGTCACAGACCTGCTCATGTTCTGGGAAGAAAAGGACCTCTTCGTCCAGACCGCAACGAGGCATTCGAAACCTATTTCCAGGGTTGCCGAGAATATGGCGGTAATCACCGCAAAAGATATCGAGGAGATGAACGCACATACGGTCGCCGAGGTATTAAACAGGGTGACCGGTTTTCTCGTGACTTTTGAGGGCCAGGATTTCGGGAGTTTTCACAGTTCTTTATCGATTGACGGATCTGCCGACAGGCATGTGCTTGTCCTTCTGGACGGCATGCAGTGGAGCATGCCTTCTGACAACCACGCCCTGACAGGTTTGATCCCTGCCGGTATTATCGAACGTATAGAGATAATCAAGGGACCTGCCTCATCGGCCTGGGGGTCATCACTTGGCGGGGTGGTCAACATCATAACGAAGAATGCGGGTAATAAAGATGCGCCTTCAGGATCCGTGAGCGCATCTTATGGCCAGAAGAATTCACAGGATTACAGTGCAGGAATTTCAGGCAAGGCAGGGACGGTCGGGTATTATTTATTTGCAGGACACCAGCACTCTGACGGTTTACGGTTTAACAGGACTTTTAATGATGACAATGTTTATTCAAGGATAAGCATCCCTGTATCTAAAGATGTGACCGTTGGACTGAGCGCCGGTTATAGCGATT
>JACRLQ010000057.1 GCA_016215155.1 Nitrospirota bacterium | reverse complement strand
AGGCGGATAGGCCACTGCAAAAACAGCCGGGGGATTGACGACAGTTAGCAACGATAACATGACAGCAAACGTTTTCATGGGCTTCACTTCCTTCTCTATTATCCGGTCTTGGGAATTTCCCGCTTTCAGCCTATCATGAAAATAAGTAAAACAGGTGTAAAGAAAATAGGAGGCGGCGTAAAGATTTCGTAAAGATTTAAAGCTCATATGCATATCCTATTGACACCACTGATTCTGCGCGTTAGTATTGAACAAAATACATATGTAGCCGAAGTCTATTACCATCTGAGATGGGAACAGACGCGGGGGACCCAATCAAAGGGGCGCAGTTTCTGCAGGTCTTTGACCTCCAGGGACAGGGAACTTCCTTTCCCCAGCCCGTCAGCTAACCTCGCAGGCGTATGGAAGGGCAAAGACGGAAATCAAAACCGCTGCCCGGCGGTTTTTTTATTTGCATCTGCCCATTAGGGAGGAAAATATGTCGATCAAGAGTTTTCTCATCGGAAGCCCGATTGAAACTATTAAGGAAAAACATGAGCGACTGTCTAAAACAATGGGGCTTGCGGTCTTCGCATCCGACCCGCTCTCATCCGTAGCTTACGGGACTGAAGAGATACTATTCGCCCTTGTCGTAGGCGGCACGGCGTTTCTGAACTATCTGATTCCCATAGCTGTTGGGATAGTCATCCTTGTCGGTATCGTGGCCACTTCTTATTACCAGACAATTCATGCATATTCCTCCGGCGGCGGTGCGTATATCGTCGCAAAAGACAACCTCGGCACCTATCCGGGACTGGTCGCAGGGGCGGCCCTTCTTATCGATTATGTCCTCACCGTTACAGTCAGTGTGTCGGCGGGAATTGCGGCGGTCACCTCGGCCTTCCCTACGCTTATGGCGCATACCGTTTTTTTGTGCCTTCTGTCCATTTTGTTCATCACGATAGTAAACCTCAGAGGGGTGAGGGAAACAGGCAAGGTGTTTACTCTTCCGGTATATATCTTTATCGGGAGCCTCCTCCTCCTTATAGGGGCCAGTTTGATGAAATCCTTTTCCTTGCCGCAGGTCCAGTACAGTGAACTGAAAGAGACGACTTCAAACATATTCCCGGTGTTCAT
This sequence comes from Nitrospirota bacterium, assembly GCA_016215155.1. Taxonomy (GTDB): domain Bacteria; phylum Nitrospirota; class Thermodesulfovibrionia; order Thermodesulfovibrionales; family UBA6898; genus PALSA-1316. Next base: position 79,889 of record JACRLQ010000057.1, on the reverse strand, counting down.
AATTTTGAAGGCGTTTGCCTCTGGCTGCGCCACGCTTACAGGCATCGAGGCGGTCTCAAACGGCGTGAAGGCGTTCAAGGCCCCCGAGGCGAAGAACGCGGGGGTCACTCTCGTATGGATGGCCTTTATGCTCGCCGTCCTGACCATAGGCATAGCCTATTTCTCACATTATTACGGTATCCTGCCTAATCAAAACGAGACGGTGCTATCCCAGCTTGCAAGGACGATATTTTCGAAAGGTCCCATCTATTATACTATCCAGTTTGCAACGGCCCTTATACTTATCCTCGCGGCCAATACTTCGTATTCGGATTTTCCGAGACTGTCTTCGATCATGGCGAATGACCGCTATCTGCCGAGACAGCTGAGCAACCGCGGCGACAAGCTTGTATTTTCCAACGGCATACTTATACTTGGAATACTGGCGGCCCTGCTTTTAGTGCTCTTCAGGGGTGAGACCCACTTACTGATCCCCCTTTACGCGGTCGGTGTATTCACCGCCTTCACTCTGTCTCAGATAGGGATGGTGAAACACTGGTATAAAGACAGGGGGAAGGGATGGCTTAAGAGCGCCGTAATAAACGGAGTAGGCGGCCTTGTCACAGGCGTAGTCCTCGTGATAATCGCGGTCGAAAAGTTTACTCATGGAGCATGGATAATTCTCATAGCCATCCCCATGCTGGTTTATTTGACCCGGAAGATGCATCAACATTACCTTGCCGTTGCCGAACAGCTTTCCCTTACATCCTGTATTACCGGAGAGAATGCTTATAGTCATCACTCGGTCATTGTCCCGGTTTCCGGTGTGCAACAGGCGGTCATCGGGGCGATAAAATACGGAAAGGCGCTATCTGACGATGTCACTGCCGTTTATGTATATATAGACCCAGCTGAGACCCAGAAGGTGAAAGAGAAATGGGACACGCTCTGCATGGGCGTAAAACTCGAAATCCTGCATTCACCTTACAGATCTGTTACAGAACCCATAATAGATTACATAGAAAGCATCAGAGAGCAATACAAGGACGGAATCATAACAGTGGTTCTGCCGGAATTTGTACCTACAAAATGGTGGCACCATTTACTGCATAACCAGACAGCCCTCTTTCTAAAGGGTATTCTGTTATTCAAAAAAGGGGTGGTATCGACGAGTGTGCCGTTTCATCTCAGGAAATAAACAAAGACTCATCCGACCCGCGCGAGTCCACGCCCTTGTCATAAGGGGGGAAATTTACTTTCCCCCAAAAACCTATGGTGCAATAATCAGCGCTTTCATATAAAATATCTCATAATTATAATCACTTAGAATGCTGGAAAGGAGAGGGGTTTTACACTTGTGGATAATCCTAAAATACTTGATAATTCGATCCCTCAGTTCCAGTTAAGGACCTATCTTTCCGATCTTCTTACTTCAGATAAATATACTGAGCTTTCGATTGCAACCGGTTATTGGGATCTTCCCGGCATGTTGGAACTCCTTCCGGCATTTGAAACTTTCTTTGGTAATAGCATGTTTTCTGAAATTAGATTCCGGGTTAAAGTGGCCGGGGCTGTGACGAAAGATAAAGCAGGCAGAGTGACTTTATTGAAAGTGAAAACTCTGGAATTAGCAGCTGAGGACTAGGTATCTAAAAAATGCTCAGAGATTACACCCTCGACGAGCTCAATAACCGTAGACTTTGCTGCGATTGTGTTGGCGAAGACTATTTAAAGGACGAGATTCGTAACCAAGGGGAACTGGGAACCTGCTCGTATTGTAGTAGAAGATCGAAGTATTACAGTATTGAGACGTTGGCCGAACGCATTGAAACAGTTTTTGAACAGCACTACGTTCGAACTTCTGATCAACCGTCGTCATATCAATACGCAATGTTGGCTGACAAGGAGTCAGGCTATGATTGGGAGCGCGATGGGGAACCTGTTGTTGATGCGATCATGAACGCGGCAGACATTCCCGATGAAGCAGCATCCGACATTCAGAAAATCCTCGAAGACAAGTTCTACGACCGCGATGCAGCAGAAATGGGTGAAGAATCTGAATTTTCGTCTGACTCCTATTATAAGGAAAGTGATGCGAATGATGAGCGATGGCAGGATGAGTGGCGCGAGTTTGAGCGCTCGCTTAAAACCGAGGCTCGCTTCTTCAGTCGGACTGCCTCTCATTTACTTACATCCGTATTTGATGGCATCGACACGATGAAGACACGGGACGGCCGGTCTCTGATCGTTAATGCTGGCGCTGACACGGAATTTTCGGAAGTGTTTCGTGCCCGCAGCTTCCAGTCTCGTGATAGCCTCGAACTTGCTGTTGCGCGTCCAGATAATCATCTCGGATCTCCGCCGTCAGTTCAGGCCAGTGCAGGACGTATGAACGCACTTGGAATTTCCGTGTTCTACGGCGCAAATAAGCCAATGGTGGCACTCTCTGAAGTTCGTCCGCCTGTGGGTAGCAAAGTTGTTGTCGGACGCTTCGAGATAATCCGGCCTATCAGGCTCCTTGACCTGACCGCGCTGAACGATGTTACGACCCGAGGCAGCATATTTGATCCGACCTTCATTAACCGTCTTGAGCGGACGATGTTCCTCCGGAATCTCAGTCGCAGGATCACGGTCCCGGTTATGCCGGACGATGAGACATTTGAATATCTCGCCACTCAGGCAATCGCAGATTTTCTTGCTACTGAAAACGTTCCCCCTTTGGATGGGATTATCTTCCCATCTGTTCAGACCGCAGGTGAATCACTCAACGTTGTGCTGTTTCACAAGTCGGCACGCGTTCAGGATATCGATCTGCCCGAGGGAACAACGATCAGCTCTAGTCTGGGCCATATCTCCGAAGACGGTTGGGACGGCGACTACTCCGTATTTGAGGAAGTCCAGGCCAAAAAAGAAGACCAAGATAAGAAAAAAGCAGCTGGCTTTGGACATCTGATAGACTTTGCCTCTGTCTGGAGCCATCCGGACCTCGATCTTCGACCTCCGACGTTAAAGATTGACCTTGAATCTGTACACGTCCATATTGTTGAAGCGGTTAAATTTAAAACTACAGAACACCGGGTCCGCAGGCACAGGTTTGAGACGCGAGAGTTTGGATTGTGATTACTCCCTCTGGTTGTGCCAAAAAAAGGCCGCGGATTACACCGGGGCCAGTGTTGTTAACGCTATATATATCCGAAGAAAGAGCGACGATTGGAATAAAATGATAAAATTAGACCATGGCTGTTCGGAGGCAGGGCATGAAAGAAACAATATATCTTGAAACATCGGTTATAAGTTATTACACTGCTAAGCCGAGCCGGGACATAATAGTTCTTGCTCATCAGGAAATCACGCGAGAATGGTGGGACAGGGCGCTGAGAAAATACGATGCGGTTATTTCTGAAATTGTTATTGAAGAAGCAAGGGCCGGAGATATTGAAGCGGCAAAGAAACGGTTGGCAATATTAAAGAGGTTCGAGCATCTTGATCTTAACCCTACGGTAGATAAAATGGCCCAAATCTATATGGATAAACTCAAACTGCCGATGAAAGCTTCCCGTGATGCTGTTCACCTTGCTGTTGCCTCGGTACATAGTGTTGATTATCTTGTAACCTGGAATTGCGCCCATATAGCGAACGGAGAAATTATTAAGAAACTTATTAAGGTCAATACGTCTTATGGAATTAGGACTCCCGTGATATGTACCCCGGAGGAATTAATGCCAAGGATGAAAGGAGAATAATATTATGTGGAAAGATCCAATAGTGGAGGAAGTCCGCAAAGCCGGTGAAGAACTGGCAAAAAAATCAAACTATAATCTGCAGAGCATGCTTCAAAGCCTGCGTGAGAGTGAAAAGAAGAGCAAGGCTAAAGTCAGACCCATGGTCAAGGCAAAGCTCAAGAAAGCTGGATAAAGAAGCATCGGCATGGTCTGCGTTACTCGAAACATTCCATGCCCCGGTGCTTGTTGATTTCGTCATGTTTTTTTTCGCACCAGACGTTGCCGGGCTGAGGGGTCTCGCCGGACGGCTTCGTGATCTTTGCCTTCCTGCAGTTAATGCAGTGCTTTGCCTTCGTAAGGACCAGGGGGACATAACAGGGCATGCTCCTGTGTCTGGCGATCTGGATCACCCTTTGTGAACACCAGATCGTGCCTTGAGGCGGCCTCTGTCCGTCGGGCTTAAGTTCGTGAGCGTACTTACATGTTGCGCACTTACTGCTCATACACGCTACTCCCGGGCATGATTTGAAAACAGCCCCTATAGAATGGATCAGTGCCCGTGATGCAGTTTTTCAAGGGCCTTCTGGGCATCGGCCCAGGTCTTCCATTTATCAGCGGGATTTCTGAGGAGGTAGGCGGGATGAAATGTCGGAATGACCGTATGCCCCTTGAATTCCAGCAGCTTCCCTCTGACGGCGGATATTTTCAGGGCCGGATTATTCATAAGAGTCTGCAATGCTACGTTACCAAGCGTCATGATAACCGCCGGTCTTATGATCTCGATCTGTTGTTCCAGAAAGCCCCGGCATGACCCGGTCTCGTCCTGCGCCGGCTCCCTGTTGCCGGGCGGCCTGCATTTGACTATGTTGGCGATATAGACATCTTCACGTCGGAGTTCCATCTTCTCTATCAGCCTTGTCAAAAGCACTCCGGCCTTTCCCACAAAGGGCCTCCCTTGCAGGTCCTCATCCTCTCCCGGCCCCTCCCCTATAAACATAAGCCTGGCGTCGGGGTTGCCTTCGCCAAAAACTATGTTAGTCCTTCCCGCCGAAAGTTTGCAGCGCGCGCAGTCTCCGATTTTGTCCCTTAGCGCCGACAACTGCTTCGCCTTTTCCGAAGGAGAAGGCTGAGTGACATATAAAGCGCTTTCCTCACGCACGGTCAAATCCAGATCGATAGTGGCCGTATGACAGTCGGGGGAGTCGCTCACGCCGTCCGCTTTGACGTTTGAGACGGGAAAGGGGAACCGTTCAATTCCCATCGCCCCGTAATACCTGAGGACATCGACGATGCCGCGGACCATCTCACGTTCCGGAGCGCTACTTTCGTCAGACATGGTTATCGCTCACCCCACTTAAGCTTGTTACGGAGGACCTTGAAATAGTCCCTTTCACATGGCATCGAGAGCCTTGTCTTAAAAGCGGATTTTTCTATCTCTATGACATCATTGACCATAAGCGGAAGGCCGATCTGTCCGTCAAGCGTCAGAAACACGTCCTCGCTGTGGGTCTTGAGTATCAGGCGCACCTGAAAATCCCCGGGCAGTACGATCGGTCTGTTCGTAAGCGTATGGGAGCATATAGGGGTCAGCACAATGCTGTCAAGGGTCGGGTAGATTATGGGTCCGCCGGCCGAGAGCGAGTAGGCGGTGGAACCGGTCGGGGTCGCGATGATCAGCCCGTCCGCCTTGAACGTCGTAACATATGTGCCGTGGATAAAGGCGTCGAGGTCGATGATCCGGGCCAGCGCGCTTTTATTTATCACAACGTCATTGAGCACAAAATACTCAGCCGCGATCTCCCCGCCCCTGTATACCTTTGCGGTGAGCATAAGCCTGTCTTCCAGGTCGCATTCACCGGAGAACATGTTTTCGAGCGCGGCATATAGTTCCTCTCTGTTGATCTCGGTGATAAACCCCATGCTCCCGAGATTTACACCTAATATGGGGACCCCCCTTTCAGCCACAAGCCTGCTTGCGCTAAGCATCGTGCCGTCGCCACCTAGCACAAGGACCATGTCGGCAGCCGTCGCGATCTCGGCCCTTTCATAGCCGGTTATGCCTGAGCCATAGGCGGCGGCCTTATCTACCAGCGCCTCGCAGCCCTTTTCAGAAAGCCACGGAAGCAGGCCGCGCAGGATCTCGATCGTCTCGGGCCTCCCCGGCTTACAGATTATTCCAAGCTTCTTCATCGACGCCCTCCAACAGGACCTCTCTTTGGCCCTCTTCGGCTTCACTTAAAATTACTTTAACACTGCAGCAAGCGCTGTACGCGCTCAGTCTTTCGGACCACTCTATCACCGCGATTGACCTGCCGTCGAGGATATCCCACAAACCGGTGTGTTCCAGGTCCTCGGGGCTTTCGGTGCGATAAAGATCAATATGATAAAAAGGGGGGTCGAGGGGATATTCCGCGATTATCGTATAGCTAGCGCTCGTCACATCCCGTTTATCAATGCCGAACGACGATGCGATGCCCTTGACCATTGTCGTCTTACCAGCTCCCAGGTCTCCATAAAGGCAGACCACATCCCCTGCCTTTAAAGTCCTGCCGAGCCTCTGTCCGATCTCCTCAGTGTCAGCCGGGCTGCCGCTTTTGAGCCTCACCCAGTGTACCTTTGATCAGGTCTATCTTACCGATGATGCCGGAGAGTCTCCCCTCACTCACCACAGGTATCAGGTGGACGCCCCTGTCGGACATCAGTGTCGCGACGTCCTGAAGACTGCTTTCGGGAGTGACGGTAATCACCTCTTTCGTGCAGATTTCAGAGACCTTTGAGGCCGACATGCGCCTGATCTCCTTTTCGATGGAGGAAGAACCCTCAAGTGGAATAAAGGCATCAAACAGCCTTATCAGCGTGGGGATATGAAACCTTCTGTTTTGGCGAATCAGATCGTTTTCCGTCACGATGCCTACGAGCCTGTCGTCGGAGTCAAGGACCGGCGCCCCGCTGATCCCTTTTTCAAGAAATAGCCTCCCAAGTTCCTCAACCGAAGTGTCCGGGCTGACCGTTATCACCGCGGTCGTCATTATGTCCCTGGCTTTTAGCATTATTTATCCATCTCCTGTGGCAGCTTTTTTGCCGCGAGTTTGTTAAGCGCGTTGACATAGGCCCTGGCGGCGGCGACAATGATGTCGGTGTCGGCGCCCTGGCCCCTGGCCTTCCTTCCGCCCTCTTCGAGCGAGACAAGCACCTCGCCGAGAGCGTCAGTCCCGCCTGTTATGCTCTTGACCTCGAATTTGGTCAGCACGCTTTTGGTCCTGGTGACCGCGACAATGGCCCGATACACGGCATCCACCGGTCCGTCTCCATGCCCGACACTGTCAACCACTTTGCCTTTTACGTTGAGTTTCAGCGCGGCTGTCGGTTTGATGCCGATTCCGCTGATAATAGAAAGGTCCACTATGCCGTAGGTCTCGGGGATCCTGCCGACACCCTCCGAGATCAGCGCCTCTATGTCCTCATCGAAGATGTCCTTCTTCTGATCAGCCAGACGCTTGAACTTTTCAAAAGCCGTTTCCAGGCCGGCCGGCTCCAGCTCGTAACCCAGTTCCTTTATCCGCGTCTTGAAGGCATGCCGACCGGAGTGTTTTCCGAGCACCAGCTCAGTCTCCTTAAGGCCTATGTCCGCCGGTTTCATTATCTCATAAGTGAGTTTCTCTTTCAGCAGCCCGTCCTGGTGAATGCCGGACTCGTGCGCGAACGCGTTTGCGCCCACGATGGCCTTGTTCGGCTGGACCTGTATGCCGGTTATTCTCGTAAGCAGCCGGCTCGTCCGGATAATCTGCTTCGTCTTTATGTTCGTTTTTGCCTTGTAGAAATCTTTCCTGGTGACCAGGTTCATGACTATCTCTTCCATCGAGCAATTGCCCGCCCGCTCGCCGATACCGTTGATGGTGCATTCTACCTGTCCCGCGCCGTTTAAGATCGCCGAAAGAGAATTCGCGACAGCCAGTCCCAGGTCGTTATGACAGTGGACGGAGATGACCGCCGTGTCGCCGATCTTATCCTTGACCGCCCTGATAAGTCTGCCGAATTCATCCGGAGCGGTGTAACCGACCGTATCGGGAATATTGACCGTGGAAGCCCCCGCGGCTATGACGGCCATGACGACCTCGATAAGATATGAGACGTCGGTCCTTGTGGCGTCCATAGGAGAAAACTCCACGTCCTCAACAAGACTGCGGGCATATTTGACCATCTCGACAGAACGTTTCAGGGCCTCCTCGCGGCTTACCCTGAACTGGTACTTAAGGTGAATGTCGGACGTCGAATGAAAGGTATGTATCCGTTTTTTTTGCGCCCCGCGGATGGCCTCCCAGGCGCGCTTAATGTCTTCTTCCCTTGCCCTGGCGAGCCCGGCGATCGTCGCGCCTCCCACCTCTCCGGCGATCTTTTTTACGGCCTCAAAATCCCCCGGAGACGCAACGGGAAAACCCGCCTCTATGATATCGACTCCCATCTTCACAAGCTGTCTTGCGATCTGTATCTTCTCATCCACGTTCATTGACGCCCCGGGAGACTGTTCTCCATCTCTGAGTGTCGTATCAAATATTTTAATTGTTCTCATCGGTCCCGGCTCCTGTTTGGTGATGTTCAAGTCTTTTCATTTTCATCTTCGCTATAAACAAAAAGGCATTTTCAATTATACCCCAAACAAGATAGACCATTGCAAAAATAAATACGGCGCTCGACGGGTGTATAAGGAAAACAAAAAGTATAAGGACAAAGACTATAAGCACCGAAAAAGGTTTTTTTTCCCTGAAGTCGATCTCCTTTAAGCCGTGGAACCTCAATGTGCTTACCATAAGGAGCGACAGCACGATGGTAAAAACAGGGTAGAAGATATGTCTCGCCGGGGGGCCTGTATGAAAGTCATACCCGTAATAAAATATCACGACTGAACAGAGGATCGTCGCGGCCGCTGGAATCGGGATCCCCTTAAAGGCCTTGGAGCCAGGGGAGCCCGTCTGGACATTAAATCGGGCAAGTCTGAGGGCGCCGCAGGCCACGAATAAAAAAGACGCCCCCCATCCCAGCCGGCCAAACGGCATAAGCGTCCATTTGTACATCATGACCGCCGGCGCGACGCCAAAGGCCACAAGATCAGACAAGGAATCCAGTTCAACCCCGAACCTGGTCGATGTGTTGGTGAGGCGGGCTATCCAGCCGTCGAGACCGTCAAAAATAGTGGCGGCGATTATGGCCCATGCCGCGTACACATAATTGCCGTTTATTGACGAAAGGATCGCGAAGAACCCGCAGAACATTCCGCACAGGGTCAGGGTATTGGGCAGAAGATACACGCCTTTTTTAGGCTGCTTCTGTGGTCGGTCTTTATGTTCCGCGTTCAATGTCGTTTAGTCTCCGGTCAGGCCAGTATCGTCTCACCGGCCCTTACGATATCACCCGTCTTTACCTTAATCATAGCATCTTTGGGCAGATAAACATCCAGGCGGGAACTGAATTTTATGATTCCGTAACGCTCCCCCCCTTTGAGGAGATCGCCCGGCGCCTTCCGGCATACCGCCCGGCGCGCCACGAATCCGGCCACCTGCCGCACGAGAATATTGCCATGCCGTGTCTCAAGCACCATCTCGATGTTTTCATTCCTCAAAGAGGCCTCGTCTTTGTACGCGGCAAGGAACCTGCCTTTGTTGTGTCTGACCATTATTACCCGCCCGTCACAGGGTGACCTGTTTACATGCACGTCGAGGGGCGACATGAAGATGCTTATCTGCTTGACCTCTGCGTGTAGATACCTGTCCTCGGTAGTGTCCCTTATCACGATGACCCGCCCGTCCGCGGGTGATATGATCACATCGCCCGGAGGCACCGACCGCTCCGGGTCCCTGAAAAAATAAAGCATGGGTATGACCGAGTATACGGGACCGGCAAAAAAAACCCCCGCCGTTATTATGCCTGAAACCGCGATAAAGGGATGACCCTCAGGGGCTGACTTATACATCGTTCGGTAAAAAGCAAAAAGCAAAAAGTGAAAAGTGAAAAGTGAAAGGCGCCGAGGGGGCACGTCGCGCCGTGCCCCTTACATAACGTCTCATGTTTCCACTTTTTTCTTTACACTTCACTTTTCACATTTCACTTTATTTTATGCCTTGGACTTGTCAACGAGGCGGCCTTTTTTAAGCCAGGGCATCATCGCCCTCAGTTTGGCGCCGATCTCCTCTATCAGGTGCCTTTCGCCTTTTCTGGTCAGCGCGTTAAAGGTGGGTTTATTGGCCCTGCACTCAAGCATCCATTCCTTCGCGAAGACACCGTCCTGGATCTCCTGAAGCACCTTTTTCATCTCTTTTTTGGTATCTTCGTTGATTATTCTGGGGCCTCTGGTGAGATCACCGTACTGGGCCGTATTGCTTATCGAATACCTCATGTTGGCTATGCCGCCTTCATGGATGAGATCGGTAATGAGTTTGACCTCATGGAGGCACTCGAAATAGGCCATCTCGGGCGAATATCCGGCCTCGACAAGGGTCTCGAACCCGGCCTGGATAAGAGCCGACAATCCTCCGCACAGCACAACCTGTTCGCCGAAGAGGTCCGTCTCGGTCTCTTCCCGAAAGTTGGTCTCGATGATCCCGGCGCGGCCGCCGCCTATGGCGGAGGCATAGGCAAGCGCTATTTCCTTGGTGTTTTTCGACGGGTCCTGATTGACGGCGATCAGACACGGCACACCGCTGCCTTTGGTATATTCAGCCCTTACCAGATGCCCCGGACCTTTAGGCGCAGCCATAAAGACATTTGAATCCGAAGGAGGGACGATCTGTCCGAAATGGATATTAAACCCGTGGGCAAATGCGAGATATACCCCCTTCTTCATATACGGGGCGATCTCAGCCTTATAAATGTCGGCCTGATATTCATCCGGCAGCAGGATCATAATGACATCGGCCATTTTTGAGGCCTCAGAGGGCGTCATGACCTTGAACCCGGCCTTTTTGGCCTTGTCCCAGCTGGCGCCCTTTCGGATACCGATCGTCACGTCCATGCCGCTCTCCTTTAAGTTATTGGCATGGGCATGGCCCTGGCTTCCGTATCCCATGATCACGATCTTCTTCTTTTTAAGAATACCCGGATTGGCGTCCTTGTCATAATATACCTTTATCATTGCTTCCTCCTGAACATTTGTATTTGACGGCTTATTATTATATTACAATCGCATGCTTTTTTCTAATTCGGTGATGGCATCCGGACTCGAATTATCCGCGTCGAACGGGGGAGGCCCGCTAAAGCCTGCCGGACCTGATGATCGAAATTAACAGCCAGATCCCCATAATGAAGGCAAACCCGAAAGAAATAAAACCAAGCAGAGACATCCCGTGATAAGTGGGACCTACATTCATGGCGTGCATTATGGCCGAACTCAGCAGGATGGCGCTTATTATCATGCTGAAGGATATCCGGTTGCTCGAGCGGTCCATGTCCCTGATCAGTTTTTCAAGACCGATATGCGTCATCTTGATATGGAGGTCGTCCTTCAGGACCTTTCTGATTATCTGTTTCATCTGCTTCGGGAACAGCAGAAGGAAGTCGCTCACTTCCATGACGTTCTTCCGCGCCCGTTCATAAAGCCTGCCGGGTCTGACCCTGTCGCCGATTATCTTCGAAGCATATGGCTCAGCCGCGGCGATAAAGTCAAACTGGGGGTCAAGCTCCCTGCCGAGGTTCTCAAGTATGAGCATGGCCTTATTCACGAGAATAAGGTCTGAGGGGATCTTGAGTTTGTGCTTGATCGCAAGCCGGGTCACCGTGTCCATATATTCCGCGAAGTTCAATTCCGAGAGTGTCAGCCCGTAAAGAGGCTCGAGGAAATCCGCGAGGTCTGTTTTAAACTCCCGCCTGAAACCCTCTAAATCTATATGCTCCGGGACCAGCCCCAGTTCGATATACTGGTCGATGAGTCTGTCAAAGTCTTTGTGAATCAACGCAAGGAAGGTATTCGCCATCGTCTCCCGCATCTCGGGCGACACCCTCCCGACGATCCCGAAGTCCATAAACCCGATCCTGCCGTCGGGCATCGCGAATATGTTCCCTGCATGGGGGTCGGCATGAAAGAAACCGTCTTCGAGCACCTGCTTGAAATAGGCGTCTACCCCGACCCTGGCGAGCCTCTTTCTGTCAAGCCCGAGTTTTGTAATGCCCTCAATATCGTCAATCCTGACGCCCTCGATCATCTCAAGGACAAGGATCCTGTCCGACGTATATTCGTTGAAGACCTTTGGAATATGCACATCAGGGTGCTTTTCGAAATTTCTCCCGAACCTGACGCAATTGCGAGCCTCCTCAGTGAAATCGAGCTCTTTTCTGACCGTGCGGGCGAATTCCTCGATAATGCCGACAGGGTTATAAAAGACGCTCTCGGGTATGTACTTCTCCATAAGCTGGGAGACTGAGGTCAAAATGCTGATGTCCGTCTCGATCTGCACGCTGATGTCCGGACGCTGAACTTTTATAATGACATCGCTGCCGTCGATCAATGTTCCATGGTGGACCTGCGCTATCGAGGCCGCCGCGATCGGTTCATAGACAAAATCCCTGAATATGGCGTCGATATTTTTCCCCGTCTCCCGTTCAATGATTCTGACTACCTCGGAGGACGCAAAAGGAGGCACATCGTCCTGAAGTTTTTTGAATTCGTCCGCAAACTGCCTGGTAATAAGGTCCGGTCTGGTGGAGAGTATCTGGGCGAGCTTGATAAAACTCGGGCCGAGTTCCGCAAAGGCCATTCTCAGGCGTTCGGCGGAGTTCGGCCCCTTAAGCGGCGGCCATTGGCCGAACGACCTGAGCCTTTTTCTAAACGGGACGAACCGGTTCAGGTGGAGCTGGTCTATGATATTGCCGAAACCGTACTTCAGAAGGACGTTGACGATCTGCCTTACCCTGTTGACGTTCTTGTAGGTCCTTCTGAGACTGAGAAGACTAAAGGGCATCTATGGATTGACCCTCGCTATTGCCTGGTCCCTTCAATTTTCTCCATCCTCTCTACAAGAGCGTCTATCTTTGCATTTAACTTGTCAATATCCTCTTTCGTCGAAAGCCTGATCTTGTCCAGGGCGCTGCCTACCGCGTCATTGAGGCTTTTTGAAAGGTCCTCCGTGTTCTTCTCGGCCTTTTCCGACCATTCCTTCACAAGCTTCGCCCCCTGTGATTCGCTCAATTCACCCTTTTTTACAAGCTCGTCAACGAACTCCTTTACCTTCTCCTGCATCCCCAGCCCGGCGAGCATTGCGTTTCTGAATACATCAAATACCGACATGATAATCTCCTTTCTGTTTTATCTGCGACTGATGCTGCCTAAGAGCAATAAAATCCCTCTTTCTTTCGAGTACATTATATCACTAATTTATAATTATAAATATAATAAACAGAAGCAGAGTTGACTAATTTTTTTGAGGAGGTAGTTATGTTGGTGGAATTCAGCATCGTGCCGCTTGGGACGGGCAGCAGCGTGGGCGATAAGGTCGCGGACGTATTGAGGATCGTCGACGCAAGCGGACTGCCTTATAAGATTAACCCCATGGGAACGGTCATCGAGGGTGAGTGGGACGACGTGATGAAGACCATAAAAAAATGTCACCTGGCGATAATGAAAAAGGGAGACAGGGTCCTGACCGACATCAAAATTGACGACAGAAAAGGTATGCCGAAGCGGATCGACGAAAAGGTGAAGGCCCTGGAGAGGCGCTTAGGGAAGCCGCTAAAGAAGTAGGCCGCGCCGGCCGGACCAGTATCTATCTCCCAACCGCGTAAACAGGCTTCAGCAAATAAAACGACATCCGTCATGGTGTATGCCCCTTTCTCCTGTTTACCTTATATCATGGATCCCGATGACCGTCAACCCGTGTGGTGGAGAAGCCCTGCCTTATGACCTTTACCCGTCCGACCGCGCCGTTTGAGAGTCTTACTTTAATACCATGAGGATGAAAGGGACTGCTGGTAAGTATATTTTGAACTGTTCCTTCCGTTAACGTGCCTGAGCGCTGGTCCTTTTTAAGGACTATTGATACCGCCATGCCCGGCCTTATATCGCTCCTGTTTTTTCCTTCCATTTCCTGACCTTCCTTTTAGGACCCAGGCTGAGTATTCTAATCAGTCCCGCGAATTTTTTATCATCTTTTCAATCGACTGCCTGTGCGCCCCGGTCTCCTCCTCCAGCAGGCGCGCCATTGCGAGGAATTCCGGCACTTCGGTCTCAACGATCTCTCCGTAGTTCAATTCAACCACTGAATTCTCGATATCGGCCGCCAGGGTCAAAAGCTCATCCTTCTTTATCTCTCCGGCGCGCATGCTCTCGACGAGGTTGCTCAGATGAAGTCCGAACAGTCTGATCAGCACCGCACTGAAGGCCCGTCCGGGCCTGTATTTAAATGGTTCTGTCTCTACAAGGGCCGCCATCCTGAGCGCGATCTCGGCATGGGCCCTTTCGCTGGCAGCCATTTTAATCCAGAATTCCTTATCATCGGTCAGGACCTCCCCGCAGAGCCGGTAAAACTCTCCCACGTCCCTTTCCCCCTTCGAAATGAGCCTTAGGTTGTCGATGACGTCCTGTATGGATGCATCCATTTCAGCCCGCGCTTTACCGGCATTCAATATCTTCCGCAGTAACTGCATCTGAACTCCTTTTTGGCATTTTTTGAATTATATTCCAATATGCGCGGTTTCAACAAGTTAGCCGGGAACCCATGGATTACTGTATAATGAACTACTATGCCCTGCATGGCGTTTAATGATGACCGAAAATAGATCTATTGATCCTCTCCATGGCGTCACCCTGGAAATGATTCTGACCAGGCTTGTGGACCTTCATGGCTGGGAGAAAATGGGAAAGTTGGTCCGCATCAGATGTTTCAATTACGACCCGAATATAAAATCCAGCCTTCACTTTCTAAGAAGAACACCCTGGGCCAGAAAGAAAGTCGAGACATTGTATCTGAAACATAAATGGCAGATCGGGGAATAGACCACCTGCTCCGAAATTCGTCCGGGACAGATCATGCCTGAAGAAGCCTCTAAATTGGTCTACTCCACGGAAAAGGCTGTTGCCCGGAAGGAAAGACCGGCCAAAGAAAGCCTCAAGCCTGCGCTTGGTGCGCATCAGCGGAAGGTGACTGTCAGGCTCGACCGGAAGAGGCGCGGCGGGAAATCAGTGACTATAATAGACGGCCTCCATCTGTCTGTGAAGGACACGGAGACACTGCTGAAGAAATTGAAAGCCGGGTTGGGCGCCGGCGGAACAGTCAGGGACTCATCCATTGAAATACAGGGTGATCACTGCGGCGCCGTTATTACTGTTTTGTCAAATATGGGCTACAGACCGAAACGCTCCGGCGGTTCATAGCTGATATCAGTCCCCGACCAGCGGATTTTCTTTGTCACATTCTCTCCAGACTAACGTAGTGTCTCATACATACATTTATATGATAGGTCACAAAAAAAATCTAGTAGTTGTCATTCCCGAGGTAGTAGTCGGGAATCCATTCTCATTAAAATCAAACACTTGGATTCCCGCCTGCGCGGGAATGACGCTAAAACATCTGAAAACACTTTTTCAACAGCCTGCTAGGCCAAATCTATGGAGACCAGGGTGTATCTGCCCTCATTTTTTAAATACATAACAGCTTCCCCGCCCTCGTTTTCATATATGACAATGCCGTTTTTGAACTCTTTTACCAGCTTCAGTTTCATCTTTTCTTTCTTTATCAGTTTCCCGCCCTCTACTATTTCCACGTCCGCGTACATATGGCCTCCCTGCCTGAATGGATGACGTTACTCCGTAAGCAGAAGCATATTAATCATTTCAGCTGTTTGACTATATCGTATAGAGCTTCAAGGGCGCTGTCTATCTTATCGAGGTCCTTTGTGCCGCCCTGGGCAAGGTCCGGCTTGCCCCCGCCCTTCCCGCCTGCCATCGCCGCGACCTGCTTCAACAGACTGCCGGCGCTATATTTCTGGACCAGGTCTTTGGTCACCATCGCCACCATTGAGGCCTGGTCGTCCTTTACGGACGCCAGCAGCAGGACTCCGGAGCCCATGCCCTCCCTGACGTTGTCGGCCATCGTCCTTAAGTCCTTTCCATCAAGACCGTCAACCCGGCAGGAGATCACTTTGACGCCGTTTATATCCCTGGTCATCTTAATCAGCTGTTCCGACTTCTCGGCCGCGGATTTTCCCTTATATGATTCGAGTTCCTTTTCAAGGTGCTTCATTTCAGAAATCATCTTCCTGAGCCTTTCGGAGGGGTTCTCCGTGGTCTTGAGGAGTTCAGAAACCAGCCTGAGTTCATTCTCTTCGTCCCTGAAATATTGCAAGGCCGCCCTTCCCGTGACCGCCTCGATCCTCCTTATGCCCGAGGCCACACTGCCTTCAGAGAGTATTTTGAATAGACCGATGTCCCCGGTGGCATGGACATGGGTGCCGCCGCAGAGTTCTGAGCTTGTATCCGGGACTTCGACTACTCTGACCTCACTGCCATATTTTTCGCCGAATAAGGCCGTCACGCCGGATTCAATCGCCTTTTTTGTCTCCATGACAGTCGTAGTTACGGCCAGATTCCTGAGTATCCTGTCATTGACCTCGTCTTCGACCGCCTCGATCGTGTCATGGTCCAGCGCGTCGAAATGAGTGAAATCAAAGCGCAGCCGCTCGTATGAGACGAAGGAACCTGCCTGTTTAATATGGGTCCCCAGGGAGTTTCTGAGGGCCGCGTGAATGAGATGCGTCGCGGTATGGTTCCGCATGGTCGCGGTCCTCTTCGCGACATCGACCCCGGCGGTTACACTAACTCCAAGGCTCAACAGGCCTTTGCTTACGGTCACCTTGTGCAGGGGATATCCCTCGACAGGCCTTCTGGTGTCGGTCACCACGGCCCTGACCTCAGGACCCAGGAACAGGCCGGCGTCCCCTGCCTGTCCGCCTGATTCGGCATAAAAGGGCGACCGGTCCAGAAGGACCTCCCCTTCTTCACCCTCCCGAAGCTGGTCTACCAGAGAACCCTTACTGACGATGGCAAGCACCGACGACTCGGATGTCATGGAGTCGTAGCCTACAAATTCAGTGGCTTTATACCTGTCCATGAGTTCCTTGTATACCGGCGCGACAGCCGCGTCCTCGGACGACCACGAGGCCCTTGCCTTTGTCTTTTGGGCCTCCATCTCCGTATGGAAACCGTGCTCGTCGATCGTAAGACCGTTTTCCTGGGCGACGTCGCGGGCGATATCGAGAGGGAAACCATAGGTGTCATAAAGCCTGAAGAGTTCCTCGCCAGGGACCGCGTCGTGCCCGGCCGATTTCACCTGTCCAATTACATTATTTAAAAGATGAAGGCCCTGCTCCAGGGTCCTGTTGAAACGCTCTTCTTCCATCCTGAGGAGTTTTTCTACCCTCGGCAGATCAGATTCAAGCTCGGGATAGGCCCCGGCCATCGCCTCTGATACGGACCGGCAGAGCCGGAAAAGAACAGGGTCAGATATATCCAGCGACTTTGCATAACGGGCCGCCCTGCGGATTATGCGCCTCAGCACATATCCCCTGCCCTCGTTTGAAGGCGTCAACCCCTCGGAAAGAAGAAACGTGATGGAACGTATGTGGTCGGCTATTACGCGTATCGCTATATCAGTATTGCGGTCCGAGTGGTAGGCCTTACCCGACTGCCGGCAGATTGCATCTATTATCGGGCCGAAGATATCCGAATCGAAATTGTTATACTTTCCCTGAAGCACCGATGAAAGCCGTTCCAGCCCCATGCCGGTATCTATGCTGGGCTTGGGAAGAGGGCTGAGGCCGCCGGAGCTGTCCCTGTTATACTGCATAAAAACGAGGTTCCAGATCTCAAGGAAACGGTCGCAGTCGCAACCTACCGCGCATTCCGGTCTCCGGCAGCCGATATCGCCGCCCTGGTCGATGAGGATTTCCGAGCATGGGCCGCAGGGCCCGGTGTCCCCCATCTGCCAGAAATTGTCCTTTGCGCCGAGTCTCACAATTCGGTCCTGGGGGACTCCGGTCAGCTTCTGCCAGAGACCGGCCGCCTCGTCGTCCTCCTCATAGACAGTCGCCCAAAGTCTCTCCCTGGGCAGCCTGTAAACTTCCGTCAGCAGTTCCCATGCAAAGACGATCGCCTCGCTCTTAAAATAGTCACCGAAGGAAAAGTTCCCGAGCATCTCAAAAAAAGTATGATGCCTGGCTGTATGGCCGACGTTCTCCAGGTCGTTATGCTTGCCGCCCGCCCTGACGCACTTCTGGCTCGAAACGGCGCGGCTGTTGGCGCGCTTCTCCTGCCCGAGGAACACTGACTTGAACTGCACCATGCCGGCATTGGTAAATAGAAGCGTCGGGTCGTTCCCCGGAATAAGGGAAGAGCTTGGGACGACCTCATGCCCCTTCGAGCTGAAGTAATCAAGAAAGGTCTTTCTTATCTCCGCGCTCGTCATGCCGAGGGCCCCTTAATAGTCAGAAATGATCTGTCGCGCATCGTTATGCCTCCTCCGTGTTATCAGGGTATTTCAATACCTTTCCTATCGTCGCGGAGGAGTATCCCTTCCGCAAAAGAAAATTCCATAATTTCTTCCTGTCGATGACCGACTGATATTTTTCCTTGGACCTCATTTTTTTCTCAAGCAGCTTTTTAAGTGTCTCAAGTTCCGCTTCCTGGTCATATTTGAGCGAAGACTCGACAACGTCCCTGCCGAGCCCGCGTTTATACATCATAAGCCTTGCGGCCCCGTATCCGCAGAGTTTCGTTTCGAAGGCCCGTCTTATGAGGGTCTCGGCGAGCAGACAATCATTTATGAATCCGGCCTTTTTAAGATATTCGAGAGTGGAAGCAATTACCTCCGGCGCGAAACCTCTGGCCGCGAGTTTCTCCCCCATTTCTTTCTCGCTTCTGCTTCTGACCGAAAGAAGTCTCAGGGAATATTTTTTTGCGTCAGGTCCCAAAGCGGTCAATTTTCATCTCGTCCTTCTTATACTGATCGGAGGACGAACCGTCAAACCCCATATCACTCGTGGAATGTATGCCCTTTACCCTCAGCGCGAAGTCGTCGGGGTTTGTCGCCCTCCTTAGCGCCTCCTCATAGGTGATATAACCGGCCTTATAAAGATTGAACAGTGACTGGTCAAAGGTCTGCATGCCGTAGTGAAGCGCGCCCTGGGCTATATAATCGACTATAGCCTTCGTCTTGTCGGGGTCGAGGATGCAGTCTCTTATCGTCGCCGTGGCGATGAGGATCTCGACGGCCGGAACCCTTCCGTTTCCGTCGGCCCTGGGCACGAGCCGCATGGAGATGATGGCCCTTAAGACAGAGGCTATCTGCATCCTCACCTGCTTGTGCTGATATGGCGGGAACACTGAGATGATCCTGCTTATAGTCTCGGTGGCGTCGCTTGTATGAAGGGTGCTCAGGACCAGGTGTCCGGTCTCGGCCGCGGTCAGCGCGGTCTGTATCGTCTCGAAGTCCCTCATCTCGCCGACGAGGATCACATCCGGGTCCTGCCGCAGGGCCGCCCTCAGGGCCTTGCTGAAGGACTCGGTGTCGTTTCCTATCTCTCTTTGGTTGACAATCGAGCTCTTGTCCCTGTGGAGGTACTCGATCGGGTCTTCGATCGTCATGATATGCTCGGTTTTGTTCGCGTTGATGTTATCGATCATCGAGGCGAGGGTCGTTGATTTTCCGCTTCCGGTAGTTCCCGTGACCAGTATGAGCCCTCTGGGCTCCAGGGATATCTTTCGTATTATCTCGGGAAGAAACAGCTCTTCAATCGTCGGGATCCTGGTGGGTATGACCCTGAATACAAGTCCTATCGTCCCCCTCTGGATAAATATATTGCAGCGGAACCTGCCAAGTCCGGGCACACTATATGCGAGGTCGATATCGTTTTTCTTTTTGAATACCTCCCGCTGCGTCGGACTCATGACCGAAAAAGCCATCTTCAGGGTGTCCTCCTGTGAGAACCTGTTTACGGTCTTCATCGGTGACAGCGCGCCGTTTATCCTTAAAATAGGATGGGACCCGACCTTTACATGAAGGTCCGAGGCCCCCTGGGAATGAGCGGTTTTCAGAAGTTCATTGATGTCCATAAATTCCTCATGGTCTATTTTTTCAGGTTAACGGCTTCGAGGATTTTTTCCTCGATCTCCAGCGCGGTCGCGGGATTGGCCTTCAGGTACTCCTTGGAATTTTCCCTGCCCTGGCCGATCCTGGCGCCGCCGTAACTGTACCAGGCGCCGGATTTTTCGATGATCCCCTTTTCGACGCCGATGTCCACCAACTCGCCGGTTTTCGAGATCCCCTCATTGAAGTATATATCGAACTCGGCCTGTTTGAACGGGGGGGCCATTTTATTTTTTACCACCTTCACCCTTACCCGGCCGCCTATTATCTCCTGGTTGTCCTTGATGTTCTCTATCTTTCGTATGTCCAGACGCATCGACGAATAGAACTTAAGCGCGTTACCGCCGGTGGTGGTCTCGGGGCTTCCGAACATCACGCCTATCTTCATCCTGATCTGGTTTATGAAAAGCACCGTCGTATTGGATTTGGAAATCGCGGACGTAAGCTTTCTTAACGCCTGGCTCATAAGCCTGGCCTGAAGACCCGGCAGCGAGTCCCCCATGTCGCCCTCTATCTCCGCCTTCGGCACCAGGGCCGCAACGGAATCGATCACGATTATGTCCAAAGCGCCGGAGCGGACCAGGGATTCAGTCACCTCAAGGGCCTGTTCCCCGGTGTCGGGCTGGGACACAAGCAGGTCGTCGATATTGACCCCTATCCTCTTTGCGTATGAGATATCAAGGGCATGTTCGGCATCTATGAACGCGGCGGTCCCGCCTTCGGCCTGTGCCCGCGCAACGGTATTTAAGGCAAGCGTAGTCTTGCCGGACGACTCCGGCCCGTACACCTCTACGACCCTGCCCCTCGGCAGCCCGCCAATACCGGTAGCTATGTCGAGAGTAAGAGACCCGGTAGATATGGCCTGGATCCCTTCAGGCACCGCCCCCTCCCCGAGCCTCATAATCGAACCCTTGCCGAAGTTCTTCTCGATCTGCGAGATAGCCATCTCCAGCGCCTTGATCTTGTCCTTATTGACTTCCTTGCTAGACATCTTCCCTCCTCGGAAAATTTATTTCAGCCAGTCTTTCATATTCCGGTCCCATGGGTTTAAGCTCGCTTTTCATCAGAACGACACCACTGATCTCGAGTCCGCCGCTTAAATATGACCGCATCTCATTCATTTTATTCAACAGCTCCTTCATCTTCACCTGGGACCTTACCCTGCCTATGGTAAGATGCGGTGAAAACTTTCTGTCCTCGGGCTTAAACCCCAGTTCGGACATGCCTTCTTCCACCGCTTCATAAATACGGACAAGTGTTTCAGATTCTTCAAGGCCTATCCAGATTACCCTGGGATGCCTGCCTGAAGGGAAATATCCGGTGTGAGTTATTTTAATATAAAAGGGCCTGTAATGTGACAATTTTCTGGCAAGCGCGTTGTTTATCCCCTCTAATTTCGTATCGGGCGTATTCCCCAGGAACTTCAGCGTTATATGTATATTTTCCGGCCTGGCCCATTTTACGTCCGCGCCTGAGCTCTTCAGGGCCTCTATCAGTCCGCCGATAGCCGCTTTAAGTTCCGCCGGAATCTCGACAGCTATGAAACATCTCAGGTCCATTCGTCGAGCATCCTGGCAAGGAAATTCAGGGCCTCAAGCGCGGCCGCCCTCTTGATTTCTTCCCTGCCGCCCTCGAATTTCAACATCTTCGAGACCACGGTATCTTTCCTGGCGACGGCGATATGCACGATCCCCGACTCGCTGCCTTCGACTCTGTCGAGCCCCGCAACGCCGGTGGTGGAGATAGCGAAATCCGCGCCGCTTATTTTCAGGACCCCGCGCGCCATCGAAACGGCGGTCTCTTTACTTATCGTTCCGTGCTTTTTTAATGACGCATGGCTGATACCCAGGACCTTCTCTTTTGCATCCGCCGAATAACAGACAACCCCCAACACAAAAAATTCCGAGGCCCCGGGGACGTTTGTTATTTTGTGGCTTATGAGCCCTCCGGTACATGACTCGGCAACGGCCAGTTTAGAGCCCTTTGCGGAGAGAATCTGCGCTATGTCCTTTATGATCAGCCTGAATATGCGACCCATATCTGTAATACCCCGTTCGTAAAGATACCGGCAACAATGTCGTCGGCCATGACACCTGTTCCACCCTTAAGCGAGGACTCGACGTACCCGATAGGAAACGGCTTCACTATATCAAAGAGCCTGAACAATAAAAAGGCGGCAATGAGATACCCCGCCGAAGGCGGAAGATACGTTACCGATATGACCATCCCCACGAACTCATCTATAATGATATGCCCGCTGTCGGCCTCGCCGATCACCTTTTCAGCAGCGTCGGAGGCGATGACCCCCAGGATTGTCCCTGCCGCGATGATGATCAGCTCAGTATGAAGCGCCGGCCTGAGCGCAGCTACGAAAAGGACCCCGGCGAGACTGCCCCAGGTTCCGGGGGCATAGGGAAGATACCCGATAAAGCCGAGGGTGGCGATGTTTTTAAGAAACAGCCGGGAGGTCTTCAACAATTTTATATGAGAATGTGAATTTGGCGGAGCCTTCGAGCGTCGCCTTTACAGAGCAGTATTTGTCCATCGAAAGGTCGACCGCCTTCTTTACCGCTTCCTCGGAAAGTCCCCTTCCTTTTACGATAAATTCGATATTGATATCAGTGAACTTCTGCGGGTACTCCTCGGCCTTTTCCCCGCCGACAATGATTTCAAGCCCGGTAAGCTGCTGTTTTTTTTTCTTTAAGACCGACACGATATCCATCCCCGAACAACCGCCAACCGCGATCAGCAGAAGCTCGGTCGGCCTGAGCCCAGTATTTACCCCTCCGAATTTCCCATCTGTATCCATGACAATGGCATGTCCGGACCCGGCCTCCCCCACAAACTGCATCCCATCGGTATATTTTATCTTCGCTGTCAGCATACTGGTCCTCCCTGGTCCGCTTTATTTTTTCAATAATCTTTGGGGACTTAGAACTTTCAACTATACCAATATCCCTTAGTCCATGGCTAGGTGCAGTTTTATTGCCTTTTCAACTTCCCCAATAATGTCGTTATCAAGAGCGCCGATATATTTTTTCAGGCGGCCCTTGTCAACCGCCCTCATCTGTGGGATCTTCAATTTCGAATCAACCTCGAGTCCGGTATCGACACTCCTCACAAAAACCTCAAATGGATAGACATTTGCTGTTTTCGAGGAAAAAGGAATTACCATAACAGTCCGCAGATGCTTATTCGCCTCGTCGCACGAAATAATCAGCGCGGGTCTTCTCTTCCTGATTTCGGCACCCACTGAGGGTTCAAAATCCACAAAATATATATCACCACGCATCATCTTCCAGACCGTCCTTCAGCGTGTCTTCCCAATCCCCATAAGTTTCCAAATCCTCGGATGCGGCCTGCTTATAGGCAAGCTCAAGGTTCTTCTTCATTTTTGCTTTTTCTTCGAGCAGTTTTTTTTCCCGTATGGCGGCTGCAATATAGGAGGACTTGTTTTTCACATCAGACAGCATGTTGGCAACATCTTCCGGCAAAGTAATGTTCAGTCGCGCTGTATTCATATACACCTTATGGACATACTATAACACACCATACATAATCCGTCTATCTTATCAGCATAAGACCCCGTTTTTTTATAAGAAACAATGTATGTGATAGATTAAAACGGACGTTATAAGTTCCCATTATTAATAAGAAATATCTCTGGGATTCATCAGGAGCGCCACTCCTTCAAGAATCTGTTTCATTCTGGATGACGGTAGTGTGCCCATTTTTTCAGAAAGAAATGCTTTATCGAGATCAATACTTTTCTATGAGAACTTTCTTTTCATAATGCAGTAATGCCTTTTGCCTGAGAATCTTGTCATCCGGAGTTTCTATGTCCGTACATGCCCTGTTTATGGCCTCAAGAAGCTGCGATGTTTTCATACTGTTAGAATACTGGTTGGTTATACTGATGTCAATACAGAGCGCTGGGAACGACGGCCTGGTAAAAGCGCTTTTTTTGCGCAGACAATTTATACCAATACCTCCCCAACCCCTCCTTGTAAAGGCGGGGCTAAAGCCGATAACAGCGGGGTGACGGGACAGGCCTGCTTTCCTCCATAACTTTCTTCTTCCCAAAAACTTGAAAATAGTGTACTTTAATAGCGGGAATCAATAATGACGAAACATAAATATCTCCGAACTCACATGCAAATTCCAATATTATCAGGTCGGGTGGCATCGCAAACCCGGGCGGTAAATATCAGAATTCAGTTGTCACTTACCTTTAGCGCTCTAATTACTTTTCCTAATAGCTCTGTTTTAATAAAGCGTCTATCTCAAAATGCGCTGTCATCGAGTTCACGCGCGCGTGAATGGGTTAATGCCTGGTTATGTTTCCGAAACAATGAGATGTGCCCTTTCAAATTGCGATTTGTGCAGCAAAAGTGCCTCTCCGTTTTCCAGCGCATGGATGAATACGGCCGTTTCCAATATTGCATGCATTACCTAAGTCATAACTGCCTTTGCAGTGGCTTTATGTTCTTTCCCAAAGTATATTTGCCCGTCCAAAAAAACTCTTATTTTCACGTTAATCCTCCCTTTCTAATTTGGTGGAATTACACCAAAATAAAACATAACAAGGCGCTTCCAGCCGACCCCGTGGGGCCTTGTTATGTTTTATTTTCGCTGGTTGCCGGGGTCGGCTGAGGGCCGCGTTAACTGAGACCTCGACTTGTCTACTGCCATGGCTTAGTATTTATAGATCATAATTTTGGAGGTTAATGTGAAGATAGAAGATGCAATAAAACTCGTGATAGATGGAAGAGGCCTACTTTTTACTGGCGCAGGGTTTTCATACGGTGCACTAAGCATATCTAACAAGTCTATTCCTTCCGGCGTACAGCTATCAAAAATGCTGATTACTGCTAGCGGCCTCAGTAGTCAAGCTGACCTTGATCGGGCGTCTGCAGCATTTCTGCGGAAAAGAACACCAGATGAGTTGGTCTCGCTGCTTAAAGATAATTACACGGTAAAAAATATTGCCGAATCGCACAAGATACTTGCACATCTCAAGTGGAAGCGTGTTTATACCACGAATTACGACACAGTCTTTGAATATGCAAGCAAAGCCATAGGTAGATCTACGCGAAGTGTAACAGCAAAAGACTACCCCCATGGTTTAGTGTCTTTCCAAAATCTGGTTGTTCATATCAACGGGTCTGTGGATACCTTATCAAAAGATGAGTTGTCAAAAAGTTTTAAGCTGACCTCTGCTAGTTACGCAGCCGAATCTTTCGAGGAATCAGGATGGGCATTTCATTTTAGAAATGATGTGCGGAATTCAGCAGTCATTGTTTTTGTGGGCTATTCTCTATACGACATAGACATTGCAAGAGTCTTGCTCGCAGAAAATGTCATCGACAAGGCTATTTTTATCATAGCACCTCCTAGCGCTGAGACAGAACTAGAAGCACTAGAGCTGAACGACTTTGGAGAGGTTTTTCGGATCGGCGTGGAAGCCTTTGCCCACCTCGTTAGGGACGTCTCTAAATCATATAAACCTATAATTATTAATGAGTCGATTCTTGCACAAATTAATGCACCTGCGGCGAATGACTATGTAGTGCGAAGACAGCCATTATCAAAGATAAAAAATATGCTCCTGAATAATAAGAAACATGTGATACTTCACGGTGTTTTAGGGTGTGGCAAATCGTTTATAGTCGATGCTTTTGGACTCATGGCTTATGGCGCTGGATGGAGCGTATATACACTTCGTGCTGAGGGTGGAGAAGAGATCGGAGAGACGGAAGAGATCCTAAAGACGGGCGACAAGATCATTCTTATAATTGAATCTTATCACCGTCATATGCGTTTGATTAAATGGGTTATAGATGCGAAGAAGGATAACGTAATACTACTCCTGACTGCACGAACGGATGTGCATGAGATCTTCGCGCCTGAAATATATGAAAAGCTGAAAAGTTCATGCGTGGAAGTAGATTGTACCAAACTTACAAATGAAGAAATAAGGGATGCAGTGTCACTCCTTGATAAATACGGCCTATGGGGGAAGCACCTCTCATGGCCAACTGAGAGGAAGATAAGTTATATAGAGGCCAAATGTGGGCAAGAGTTGCCGTCGTTGCTGGTAGATGTGCTGAAATCCGGGCACATAACAAAAAAATATCGCGAGATAATTTATGATGCGTCAGAACCGAAAGAGATTCAAAGAATTCTAATCTGTCTTTTTGTACTGGAGGTGATGAACCATTATCCATCATATTCTCATATTCAAGAGCTCCTTGGCGGTAAAAATATACGATGGTCATATATAAAGCTATATCAAGGTCTAAAATCGATAGTTGATTTTTCTACAAATCAGGTGAAAGCGCGCTCAGCAGTACTAGGGCTTCATTTACTGCACACACTATTCCAGCCGAAATTTCTGGTAGAAACGTTGATACAAATGGCTAAGGAAGCAGACGATAGAGCTACTGAACGCGAATACAAGGAAATATTAAAGAATCTGATGCGCTTTAAACATATCGCGTTAATGCTGCCTGAGAAACAGAGGCTACAAACTACTATCACATTCTATGAAGGCATTAAGAACCTTCACTTTACCAATAAAGATCCACAGTTTTGGTTGCAATATGGAATTGCGTCGCTGACTCTTGAACAGTTGGATAGGGCTGAAAAGTATTTCGAGGATGCATACAGTCTTGCCAGGGCAATCAAGGGGTACGATTGCTATCAGATTGACAATCATTATGCTCGGCTTCTTCTTGCTAAAGCGTTATTGGATGATTCAAAAGACAGTTCTCTTGCTCTCTTAGATAAGGCAAAGAAAATAATTCTGCCCCAAATGCATAAAGAGGATAGACACTATCCGTTTAGAGCGGCGCTAGGCATATTTAAGGTTTTCAATAAATGGAAACAAGAATTGGCACCCGACCAAATCAAAATCTTCGCTGGAATCTTTTCTGAAATTGAAAAACGTCACCTTGCAGCAAGTCCAATGATAAGGAACAATAGATATGTTATTGAGTGCGGTGAAATCGTCAAGGAAAAGTTATCCTCAATGGGGCTTTTTCAAAATACAGGTCTGTAGACATCCAAAAGAGGAATCCGACCGGGGTCAATGATAAGGGGACAGGCTAGAATGGCGCTAGTTTAAGCGTTTCTAGCACGCCGATCTACTTGAAATCTCGTTACCTGTTAGCAGAGCATCATTCGCCACCGGGACGTGAAGTAGGGGACGTTGCCAATTTAGACAACATAAACGTGACAGAGGATTAGGACTAACCTTACCCCAAAAACTGTGCCGGACAAGGGTCAGACATTGTCAATCCTTTGGTAACACGTTATAATTAAACTACAACCAAGTCCTGATTTAATGGAGGAAAAATGTCAAGAATAGTAAAAACTAAACCACAGCTTATTATGAAAAACGGTAAGGCCAATGCCGTTATTATTGACATCAAGGACTACAAAGAAATGCTTGAGCGTCTTGAAGACAAGGAGGACCTCGACGATCTGGCAAAGATACGCACTGGCACTCCGTCCTATAGAAAATTTGAGGATTTTTTAGCAGAGCAAAACAATAATGCCGTTTGATCTGCTTATTGAACGTCGCGCCGAAAAAGACTTAAAGAAACTTGATGCAACCTTATTCTCCCTGAAGCTCAACAGGGTCAGGTCTTGTAAATTAACATTCTTCATTTGCGGGACCTACGTCAACTTACAAGACCTGATAATCATATAAAGGCGCCTCCGAAGCATACCAAGTGCAAGACACCTGATATGCTAAGGGAAAGAGCTCAAACTTTACCCTTGGAGGTGCATGATGAAATTGTACGCGGCTTTCGATTTACATTCAAGCAACAGTTACGTGGCAGTGATTGATGAGGGGGGCAAAAAGATATTGGCGAAGAAGCTTGCCAACGATCCGGAGCAGATACTGACGGCACTTGCGCCGCACAGGAAGAAGATCGCAGGAGTGGCGGTGGAATCGACCTATAATTGAAGGATATGAAGTGCATCTGGCGAACCCGGCAGCGATCCAGAAGTACAGAGGGTATAAGGCAATGAGGGGTCAGGTCTTTGATCTTGAATTATGGGGTATAAAAAAATAGTTAAAAAGGACAGCGCCCATTTATGTGAGGCCGCGTGAATATAATGGCTCGGGAAACGGCGGCTGTCTTTTATTCATAATATGAAACGCAAGGAGGGAATCAAAATGTCATATTTCTACGACGCTCACTGTCACGTAATGAACCTGAGACATCCGAACCTTTCAGCCGTAATCAACCGCTACCTCGGCGAGGCTGGTCCTTGGACCAGGATTGCTGCTGGGGTCGCGGTGATGCTCACGGGCTTTCCCGGGGCTCAGAAGTTCCTGTTGAGCCTGACCAGGAAGGACGAAAGGATACTGAGTCTGCTGGCTATAATGGAGACCCCGCTTGGCGATTATCTGCTCCAGATGGAGGAGGACCTCCAGAAAAGGGTATGGGGCAAAGGCATTTGCATACCTAACAGCGAGGAGACATATGAAAAAGTATTTCTCACCCCGCTTTTGATGGACTTTGCCCTTAGAGGCAACGAGAAAAAAAACAGCAAGCTGGTGTATTCCGTCCGCTGGAAGCCGATGGCCGATCAGGTCAGGGACGTCTGTCTTGGCATCGCCGACTATTACAGAGAAAAGGAATCCAAGAAGGAGGTCCCGATGCTTGAGGTCCATCCGTTCATGGGCATAAACCCGTTGATATATAACCTTGACCCTAATGGCGACGACAGTCAGACGCTCAATCAGGTGCTCGACAAATATTTCCTTAACTTCACCGGCGCTGAGTCATGCTCTGTCCGCAGGGAGAGGATTCTCGCATATAACTGGCGGACGTTCAAAGGCGACCTGGATGCGTTAGGCCCGGACGTGTTTTTGGGTATCAAGGTCTATCCTCCAACCGGCTTTAACCCGTGGCCGATGAACAACAAAGAGCAGACGGACATGATCCCTAATGCCGGCTGGAAAAAGTTGAGGGATTTCTACTCATACTGCGTCGCTAAAAATATCCCCGTTACCACGCATTGCAGCAACGGCGGGTTTCTGACCGACCCGGCCTACAAGGACTATGCCGATCCGGCGCGCTGGGCAAAGGTTTTGGAGGAGTATCCCAAGCTCCGCTTAAACCTCGCGCACCTGGGTCATGACGACCGCGACAACGAGGACATGACCGGACTGTTCAGTGAGAAGAGCTGGCGAAGGGCCGCGGCTGACCTCGCGTGCAAATATGACAACGTCTATGTGGATATATCCTATCGCGGGGTGAAGCCGGGCTATTACGAGGAGTTAGGAAAGCTTTTTGAATCATTGACCGATCCGGTCCAAAAGAGGCTCGAAGACAAAATAATATTCGGGTCGGACTTCATGATAAATCTGATGGCGATCGACTCCTACTCGAAATATATGCAGAACTTCATGTCGTCGTCTCTGGGCGTCGTATTGATGGACAAGTTCTGCAACAAAAACCCGGAGAGCTTCCTGTTTATCTAGCAGCTTTTAGGGAGAGAACTAGGGAAAATGGAGAATCCAGGTTTCTTTGTTTCAAAGACAATGGGCAATGAGGGGTCAGACTTTTGAATCCTTTGATTTAGTGCAGCTTTTTGCAAGAATAATTATAAGATATTGACAATTTAGTGATACCGAATATAGTATTATTATATGCCGAGAAAGAAATTAAGGATTATTCTTGATACGAACGTTTTATTTGCAGGGCTTTATTCTTCACAAGGCGCTTCTTTTAAGATATTGAAAGCAATAGATGAAGGAAAACTTCAGGCAGTTTTATCCACGACGTTGCTTTTTGAGTACGAAGATATTTTGAAAAGAAATCAGGCGATATTAGGTTTATCAGACCATGAAGTTGAAAAAATATTGGATTATTTATGTTTGAAGAGTGAACATCAAAAGATATATTTTTTGTGGCGTCCATATCTGTCCGACCCTAATGATGACCATTTGCTGGAATTAGCCGTCGCCTCCGGCGCAGGACTTATCACAACTCACAATACAAAAGACTTTAAAGGTGTGGAAAGATTTAACGTTAAAACAATAACTCCCAAAAACCTATTGGAGGAATTAGTATGAGCACTTTAAGTTTGCGTCTGCCTGAATCAATACATCGGCATATCAGGGACATTGCAAAAAAAGAAGGGGTATCCATCAATCAGTTTATTTCTTCCGCTGTATCTGAAAAAATCTCCGCTTTAATGACAGAAGACTATTTGAAACAGAGAGCAAAAAGAGCAAAAAAAGAGGACTTCAAGAAAATATTAGCTAAAGTCCCAAGTCGCAAACCTATTATAGGGGATGAACTTTAATCCTGGCTTCGGGTAAAGGACTGGGAACAGGGGCACGCCCGTTAATAAAACGGACGGGGAGGCAACTCAGAGTCACATCTTTGCAGGCTGTTGAAAAAGTGTTTTCAGATATTTTACAGTCATTCCCGTGCAGACGGGAATCCATTGTTTTTAAGGAGATTGGATACCCGCCTTCGCCAACAGTAGGTGCCTTAAGCACGAGTATGACGGCTTTAACTGACAAAAACAAGAGTTTTTCAACAGCCTGTTTGATCTTAAACCTTGCTACACCACTTCTTTCAAAAGCTTATACTCTATGCTGTCGACCAGCGCCTGGTATGAGGCCTCCATTATGTTTTCGGAAACCCCGACAGTGCCCCACCTGTTTTCCTTGTCGCCCGATTCGACCAGGACCCGGACCCTCGCCGTCGTCCCGCTTCCGGCGGCGAGCACGCGGACCTTGTAGTCCAGCAGCCTCACCTCCCTTAGCTGCGGGTAGAACTTTTCGAGCGCCTTTCTGAGGGCATTATCCAGTGCGTTTACAGGGCCTCTGCCGGTCGCGGCGGTGTGCTCTATATGACCGCCCACCTTGAGCATTATCGTCGCTTCGCTCAGCGGAGATTCCCCCTCTTTTCTTTTTTCGATTATCAGCCTGTAGCCTATCAGGTCAAAGAACCTCTTATGAAGCCCGAGTTCCTTCTTCATCATCAGCTCGAACGAGGCCTCCGCACCCTCGAACTGGAAACCCTGGTTTTCGAGCTCTTTGAGGTTCGTCACTATGGCCTGGACCTGGGCCGAATCGGTAGCTATCTTAATGCCGAACTCCTCGGCCTTCCTTAAGACATTGGCCCTGCCGGCGAGATCGGAAACCAGCACGCGCTGGGAATTCCCGACGAGAGCGGGTCTTATATGCTCATAAGTCTCCGGTCTCTTCCTGATTGCGTTGACGTGTATCCCGGCCTTATGGGCAAAGGCGCTGTCGCCTGTAAAGGGCTGGCGCTTGAAATGCCTTATGTTCGCTATCTCGTTTACAAAACGCGAGACGTCCCTCAGTTTTTTCATCTGGTCGTCGCTGATGCACTTCATGCCCAGTTTCAACTGGAGGTTGGGAATTATGGAAATCAGATTGGCGTTGCCGCATCTTTCGCCGAGGCCGTTTATGGTGCCCTGCACCTGCATTGCCCCGGCCTCGACGGCGGCTATCGAATTGGCGACGGCACAGTCCCCGTCGTTATGGGCATGGACCCCCACAGGCGTTTTGAACTTCTTCATGACCGTCTTTGCGATCTCGGAAACACTGCCCGTCAGCGTCCCTCCGTTGGTATCACAGAGCACGAGGCGGTCCGCCCCGGCGTCGGCCGCGGCGGCGAGACATTTGAGTGCGTATTTGGGATTGTTTATGTATCCGTCAAAAAAATGCTCGGCGTCAAAAAAAACCTTGTCGCAGCGCTTTTTGAGAAAACTGACCGAATCGTAAATAATGCCGAGGTTCTCCTCCAGGGGGACCCTCAGGGCCTCGGTAACGTGAAAATCCCACGTCTTTCCGAATATTGTTATGAAAGAAGTCCCGGAATTAAGGAGCGCCTTCATCGTCTCGTCCTTGCCGGCCTTCTTTTTCGGCCTGTGAGTGCTGCCGAAGGCCACAAGCCTGGAGTTACGGAGTTTTAGTTTCGAGGCCTTCTTGAAATAGTCGATGTCCTTTGGGTTGGCCCCGGGCCAGCCGCCCTCAATATAATGGACCCCCAGGTCATCGAGTCTTTCGGTGATCCTGATCTTGTCCTCAAGTGAGAAGGATATGTCCTCCGACTGGGCGCCGTCCCTCAGTGTGGTGTCGTATATCTCGATTGAGCGCATCGCAGGCTATTGGGCCAATCCGAAAATATCGTGCAGGACCCTGACGGACAGCTCTGTATATTTGAGGTCTATGATGCATGACACCTTGATCTCCGATGTGCTTATCATGAAGATGTTGATGTTATGCTCGGCCAGCGCCTGAAACATCCTGGCGGCGACCCCGGAATGGGTCCTCATGCCTACACCCACGACGGATACCTTGCTTATGTCATCCCTCAGGTCCACCCTGCCCGCGCCCATTTCACCGGCCACGGTCTCAGCGACTTCCTTTGCGGTCTTTGCGTCGGTCCTGGGGACTGTAAAGGATATGTCCGCGGACTTGCCGTCACTGCTGATGTTCTGAACGATCATATCTATGACGATATTCGCGGAGGCTATCGCGTTAAACAACCTGGCGGCTATCCCAGGCTTGTCCGGCACGTCCACCACCGTAATCTTGGTCTGGTTTTTATCATATGCAATCCCTGATACCACAACATTTTCCATGTCCTTGTCCTCCTCCGCAACCAGTGTGCCGGAATTATTGTTAAAACTCGACCTTACGACAACGGGAACGTTATATTTCATCGCGAATTCGACGGACCTTGTCTGAAGCACCTTCGCCCCGAGGCTGGCAAGTTCGAGCATCTCCTCGTAAGAGATCTTGGCGAGTTTCCTGGCCTGGGGGACGATGTTGGGGTCTGTCGTATATACACCGTCGACGTCCGTATAGATCTCGCAAAGATCGGCCTTGACGGCAGCGGCAATGGCCACGGCCGACAGGTCAGAGCCTCCCCTGCCGAGGGTCGTCACATCGGTGGCCCCTTCAGTGACGCCCTGAAATCCGGCAATTACGACGACATACCCATCCTTCAGCGCTTTCGTTATCCTGTCGCCGTTTATCTTCTCTATCCGGGCCTTCGTATGGACCTTATCGGTTATTATTCCGGCCTGTCTGCCGGTAAAGGAGACGGCCTTTTGTCCCAGCGCGTTCACGGCCATGGCCGTAAGGGCGCTTGTGACCCTCTCTCCCGAGGAAAGGAGCATATCCATCTCCCTCTCCGCGGGCCTCGCTGCTATCTGACCGGCAAGGGCGATAAGCTTGTCCGTCTCGCCCGACATCGCCGAAACGACAACGACCACGCTGTGCCCGTCCCTCGCCGTATTTACTACACGTTCAGCGACCGCCTTGATCCGCTCGACGCTTCCGACCGAGGTGCCGCCGTATTTCTGTACTATCAGGGCCACTATCTCCTCCGTTTATTCGCCTTTTATAAAATAGTCCATCAGCTTATGGCCGTCTTTAAATATCTTTATCCCTTCCCTTTGTCCGATCGATTCGTCATAGACGAAACCGCTGTTGCACTTTACCGACCTGCTGTCGAATATCACAAAGGGAACGGGGTCGTCGGAATGCGTCCTTAACTCGACGGGAGTCGGATGGTCCGGCATGAGCAGTATTTTGTATTCCCCGAATTTCTTCGCCCCCTCGATTACGGCGCCGACGACGATCCGGTCAAAGTCCTCTATCGCCCTGACCTGGTGAGATCGACGGCCGAAATCAGCGCCCCTTTCACCCCGTATTTGGTCTCGAACAGGGGCATCCCCGGTCTTTTTCCCTGTCCCCAAAGCCATATGCTGTTGGCTGGACTCTTGCCGTTTTTTACCCTCTCCCTGTTTATCGGGTGGCTCTCCAGAATGTCCACTGAATCGATCATCAGCCTTCTCAGGCGGTCTTCTCCGTGACCGACCGGCAGATAGTCCACGATGTCCTTGCCTATTATGTCATGCGGCGGGACGCATTCAAGGTCCAATGGGCCATCGCTCCATACCATGAGATGCCTGTAACTCACCCCCGGATAAAACTTCAGGTCGGAAGACCCCAGAGCGCCGTCTATGTCCTTGATGAGCCCGCATGCCTCGTCCGTCGTGATATGCCCGCTGCTGTAGTCCTCCATGATCGCCCGTGTGCGTTCCTTGTTATACTTGAGGGTGACGAGATTACACCTGAAGGCGACATCGGCATCCTTCAGACTTATACCTATGCTTGCGGCCTCCAAAGGGGCGCGGCCGGAGTAATACCGCGCCGGATCGTAGCCGAGTATCGAGAGGTTGGCGACGTCAGAGCCCGGGTGCATGCCGGCAGGGATGGTATGCGCCAGACCTACCGTCCCTTCAGACGCAAGCCTGTCCATATTATCCGTTTTTGCGTACTGAAGAGGGGTCTTGCCGCCGAGTTCCTGAAGCGGCCGGTCCGCCATGCCGTCGCCGATTAAAACTATATATTTCATAGGCGGCTACTCGATTATGTCTCCTTCAACAAGTTCAACCTCGATACCTTTGACCTTGAGCCACTCTATGCCGTTGTCAAGGTCCGCCCCGGCCCCTTCGAGTTCGAGGACCATCTCACCGACTGTCTCCGTCACCCTGGCCCTTCTGATATTCGGCATGACATTGAACTCTTTCGCCATCAGAAAGATGACAGGTTCCTTTATAAGCTGCTGGGGAAAGGTCAGCTTGACCCGCTTTTTCATCTTTAGCGCCCGCCGCCCGCGATGGCCGGCACGATCGAAACCTCATCGCCATCCTTGACGGCCGTCTCCTCCGCATTGAGGAACCTGATGTCCTCTTCGTTTACATAGATATTCACGAACCTCCGGACCTTTCCGTTTTCTGAAATTCTCTCCGCAATCCCCGGGAAGGCGCTGTCGAGAGACGTGATGAGTTCCATAACCGTTCCGGGAACCCCCTCTACTTCCTCCCTGCCCTGTGTCAATCTCTGAAGCGGGGTTGGTATTCTTACCTTGACTGCCATGTATTGTCCTCCTTGCAGGCCGCGGATCTGTCCGATCACTCGCCTTTTTTGATATTTTCGAGAACTTCTTCAAAAGAAGCAAGACTGGGTTTGATGTGGTGAGGGGAACTCGTATGCCCCTGTAACGCCTCCTGCGTCTTGAGGCCGTTGCCGGTAATGCATATCACCGTCGATTCATCACGTTTTATCCTGCCGCTCTGTATGAGTTTTATCGTCGAGGCGAGAGTGACCCCCCCGGCCGTCTCCGCAAAGACACCTTCGGTCCTCGCAAGAAGTTTTATGGCATCGATGATCTCGGGGTCACTGACGTCCTCCGCGTAACCTCCCGTGTCCCTCACAACCTGCGCGGCATAAAAGCCGTCGGCCGGATTGCCTATGGCAAGAGACTTGGCTATGGTGTCGGGCTTTACAGGCCTTATGACGTCCCTTCCCTGCTTGATCGCCGCGGCTATGGGGGAGCAGCCGGTGGCCTGCGCCGCGAAAACCTTCGTACTGAGGTCTTTAATTATGCCCACGTCCCTGAACTCCTTGAAGCTCTTCCAGACCTTCGTAAGAAGAGAACCGCTGGCGCAGGGGACGACAACGTTGTCCGGGGCCTTCCACCCCAACTGCTCGATGACTTCAAACCCCAGGGTCTTGGAGCCCTCGGCGTAAAAAGGCCTTATGTTTATATTCACGAAGGCCCATTTATATTTATTGGCTATCTCGCTGCAGAGCCTGTTGACATCGTCGTAATTGCCGTCGACCGCTATAAGGTTA
Organism: Nitrospirota bacterium; assembly: GCA_016215155.1. Classification (GTDB taxonomy): domain Bacteria; phylum Nitrospirota; class Thermodesulfovibrionia; order Thermodesulfovibrionales; family UBA6898; genus PALSA-1316. The sequence continues at coordinate 44,349 of JACRLQ010000057.1, read as the reverse complement.
GGCTCATATACAAGAGAAGCCACGATTTTACTGGCCTCAAGGGTCGAGGGGATAAAGATGAACCTCTTAAAGCCCGCCTTCGCGCCATGCGCCGAAACGGAGTGGGCCAGGTTCCCTGTAGAGGCGCAGGCCACTGTGTCGAACCCGAACTCTTTGGCCTTCGTAAGGGCTATAGCCACCACCCGGTCCTTGAAAGAAAGGGTCGGATGGACCACGGTATCATCCTTGAGGTACAGTTCATCGACGCCCAGCACACGCGCTAGGTTGTCGGCCCTGATAAGCGGTGTGAACCCTGAATCCAGGCCGACCTGCGGCTCGCCGTCGATCGGAAGCAGTTCCCTGTACCGCCAGAGGTTCTTGTCGCGCTTTTCTATTTTCTTCCTGCTGATATCACCGGCTATGCTTTTATAATCATAGGCCACCTCAAGCGGCCCGAAACAGAACTCGCATACGTAAATGGGCTCTATGGCGTATTCCCTGCCGCACTCCCTGCATTTAAGACCTTTTATGTGACCCATAAATCCACCTCTCCAAAAAGAAAATATGTCTATTTTACTTTAAATACGCCAATAAATTAAAGATATTATGAAAATTTATATAATGACGGTAAAAACCAAAGCAGAGACGAAAATACGGAAATAGGGAAAAAAGCCGTCCCCCCTCTGGTCCATGGAATTGGGATGATATGAAACTGCCGGGAAATGGGCTTTATCGAGACCCGTCAGGGCACGGCTGCCTACGCCGTCATGATCCGCAAGCAATCCTTGTTTTCCGAATAACGGTAAAAATGACAGGACCGTGTAAGGTGTCAGCGCCGGACAAAAGCATTATTATTGACAACAACAAATACTGTCTGACAGCGCTGCTCACTCGATGGTACAATATATACCGAATGAAAAGACTTACAATTAAGAGATCGAAAAAATCAGGACTTCCGCCCGGTTCACTTATTCATATCGGACAAACGAAGAGCGATGCCGTTAAAATCACGGTCATCGATTACGACGAACACGGCTATCAGGAAAAGGAGATGACGTCGGTGGACGAATGTTTCATCTTCAGGCAGAGTCCGACGGTCACCTGGATAAACATCGATGGCCTGCACCAGGTTGAGATCCTGAGGAAATTCGGCGAATGCTACGGATTTCACCCTCTCGTGCTTGAAGATGTCCTCAATACGGACCAGCGGCCAAAGGTCGATGATTACACCGATTATCTCTACATTGTCCTGAAGATGCTCTACCCGGGCAAAGACGGGCTCTCCATAGTCACGGAGCAGGTAAGTCTGATCGCTGGGGAGAATTTTGTGATATCTTTTCAGGAAGGCATCGAGGGCGACGTCCTGGGCCAGGCGCGCGAACGCATCCGGAACGAAAAAAGCAGGATCAGGAAGATGGGCCCCGACTATCTCGTTTATTCACTTATAGACGCAATCGTTGACAGCTATTTCAGCATATTGGAAAAGCTGGGTGAGACCATCGAAGTGACTGAGGAGAGGCTGGTCACCGACCCCGAGGCCCAGACCCTCAAGTCGATACATGACCTCAAAAGGGAGCTCATCTTTCTGAGGAAGGCCGTATGGCCGTTAAGGGAGGTCATAAGCAAGCTCGAGCGGATCGAGTCGCCTTTGATAAAAGCGCCCACAAAGGTCTATCTTCGTGACGTCTATGACCATTCGATTCAGGTAATAGACACCGTCGAGACGTTCAGGGAGATGGTGTCGGGCATGATTGACATATACCTTTCAAGCGTCAGTAACAGGATGAACAGCGTGATGAAGGTGCTTACGATAATCGCCACGATATTCATGCCGTTGACGTTCCTCGCCGGTGTTTATGGCATGAACTTCAAGCATATGCCTGAACTGGAATGGCCCTGGGCGTACCCGGCGTTATGGATCGTAATGATAGTCATCAGTTTTGCGATGCTCTTTTTTTTCAGACGCAAGAGATGGTTATAAAAATAAATAACTGAACCTGGGGAGACGATGGAATATATAAAGACCTTTATAGACATTTTTATGCACCTTGACAAACACCTGAGCGTGATCATTCAGAATTACGGACTATGGACCTACGCGATACTTTTTCTGATAATATTTTGCGAGACGGGGCTGGTGGTGACACCCTTTCTTCCGGGTGACTCGCTCCTGTTTGCCGCGGGCGCGTTCGCCGGACTTGGCGTGCTCGATGTCACTCTGCTGTGCGTTCTTCTTTCGATAGCCGCGATACTGGGAGACACGGTAAATTACGCAGCGGGTCATATTGTGGGCCCCAGGGTCTTTTCAGGGGAGAAGTCACGATTTTTAAACAGGGAGCATCTTGTCAAAACACATGCCTTCTATGAAAAATATGGAGGCAAGACAATAATCATAGCCAGGTTTATGCCGATCATCCGGACCTTCGCGCCCTTTGTGGCGGGCATCGGCAGCATGAACTATTCAAGGTTCATCCTTTTCAACATAACCGGCGGATTATTATGGATAGGGGTCTTTATAATAGGCGGATACATATTCGGAAATATCCCTCTCGTAAAGAAAAACTTCACGCTTGTAATCATGGTGATCATTATTTTATCGGTCATGCCCGGCGTAATTGAATATGTCCGTCACCGCATGAGGGAAAAGTCATAGGAAAGGATTACTGACGGTGGAAGAATTCAGGAAAAAGCTGGTACTTACCCTCGGACTGATAGTCCTTATAATCTCGTTCGGCTCCGCCGGGTATATGCTCATCGAGGGGTGGTCTTTCTTCGATTCATTTTATATGACTATCATAACTCTCACCACCGTGGGATACAGGGAGGTCCACGAACTTTCCCTGAAGGGGCAAATTTTTACGATTCTCCTTATTATAGGCGGTGTCGGGACGGTATTTTATGCGTTAAGCACCGGGGCAAAGATTATCCTGGAGGGTGAACTCCAGGAGATATTCGGGAGGAAGAGATTGGAAAACAGGATCAAAAACATGAAAGACCATTATATCGTATGCGGATACGGCAGGATGGGAAAGATCATATGCCGGGAGCTAAAGCAAAAGAATATCGATTTTATCGTCGTCGAGAGGGCGCCTGATAACTTCGAAGACAAAGAGGCCCCTCTTATCTTTGCGGGTGACGCGACAAAAGATGAGGTCCTAAGGGGGATCGGGATCGAAAGGGCCAGAGGTCTTATATCAGTGCTGCCTACCGACGCTGAAAATCTTTATGTGGTGCTCAGCGCCCGGGGATTGAACCCCGGACTGACCATTGTGGCAAGGGCCGTGGATGAGGGTTCGGAACAGAAACTTCTTCGCGCCGGGGCCGACAGGGTCGTCTCCCCCTATCATATCGGAGGACTGAGAATTGCCCACACCCTTTTGAAACCGGCTGTCGTCGATTTCATAGAATTCGCCACCAAGAGCGGTAACATCGACCTCCAGATGGAAGAGATCGTCATTCAGGATGGGTCAGGTCTGGTAGGTCTGACACTGGATGAATGCGGCATCGGACGGGACCTGGGCATTATAATTGTCGCCATAAAAACTACCTCGGGGGAGATGAGGTTCAACCCGACATTCAAGACCAATATCGCTTCCGGTGACACGCTGATCGGGCTCGGCGAGAGCTCAAAGCTGAAGACGCTTGAAGATATGGCAATGAACAGGAGAAAATAACATGCGTCCGCTAAATCAGTCTGGAAAAATCGGCAAGCAGCACCGCGGTTGACCAGATAGAGGACAGAAGCGAAAGCCTGTTGTTTTTCAGTTCTTCGTTTTTATCCATAACGAGCACCTTGTCGAAAAAGTTATTGACCGGGGTGGTCAATCCGGCAAGGGTCTTAAGGGCGGCAGGGTAATCTCCCGAGGCAACGCAATCGGTGACCTGCTCCTTTATTTTCTGATACGCTGAAAAAAGCGCTTTCTCTTCGTCCTGCCCGAAAAGGTCTTCCCTGATCTCTGACGGGGAAGTTTTCTGTATGATATTGCCGACGCGTTTTATCGCCAGCAGAAAATCCGGATATATTTCTTCGCCCCTGAACTTATCAAGGGCCGCTATCCTGCCTGAGACCGTCCTGAGCGGATTGGACATCGAAAGCGGAAGCATCGCCCTTACCAGGTCCTGTTGGTATCCCATGGATGACAATATGAACTCGACCCTCTGCTCCATAAAGCCGGTGATATTTTCGAGTGTGCGTTCTCTGACTTTTATCCCTGAGAGGTTTTCGAGGGCCTTTTCGAATATTTCCCTGAGGGTCATCCCATAGCCTCTTTCAAGAAAAATGGAGACTATCCCCATCGCCTGCCGTCTTAAGGCAAAAGGGTCTTCCGAACCGGTAGGTATCTGGCCTATGGCAAAAAAAGCCGATATGTTGTCGATCTTGTCGGAGAGGCTCAGGACCGACCCGATATCGGTCGAGGGAAGACTTCCTCCGAATGATTTCGGCAGATATTGCTCTTCCAGTGCGCGGGCGGTCTCAGGCCTTTCGCCGTCGAGCGTCGCATAATATTTGCCCATGATGCCCTGAAGTTCGGGAAACTCCCTGACCACCCCGGTTATCAGGTCCGTCTTCGAAAGGAGTGTCGCCCTTTGTATCGTCTCTGAAGCGGTTGGATCGATATTGTCTCCCAGATATTTGGCGATCGAGACCATCCTTTCGGTCTTGGCATGGACGCTCCCGAGAGAGTCGTGGAACATCACCTTTCTGAGCTCGTCAACCCTGTCTGCCAGCCTCACTTTTCGGTCTTCGTGGAAGTAAAACTTGGCATCATCAAAACGGGCCTTTATGACCCGCTCCGCGCCTTTTCGCACATTGTCCCTGTTTTCCGCCCTTGTATTGCTCACGACCACAAAACTGTTGATAAGACCGCCGTTGTCGTCCTCAATGGCGAAATATTTCTGATGGTCCTTCATGACGGTAACGAGCAGCTCCTTCGGGAGCTTAAGGTATTCGCTGCTGAAGCCGCAGAGGACGGGAACGGGATATTCAACCAGAAAATTTACGATATCAAGGAGTTCCTCGTCCATGACCGGGTGGCCGTTCGAACCTGTCGCTATCGACGATATGCCCTCCCTGATGATCTTTTTTCTCTTGTCCTGATCGACTATTACGAAGTTATTCTCCAGAAGTCCCGTGTAACACAAAATGTCTTTTATATGAAACGATGCCGGCGAAAGGAACCTGTGCCCCCTTGTTATGGCCCCGCTTTTTATATTGCCGATCGTAAAATGCACTGTATCGGAGCCGTAAATTCCCACGATCCAATGTATCGGCCTCACAAATGTCAGGGCGCCGTCGCCCCACCTCATGTTTTTGGGAAACCGGAGTGACATGATAATCCTGCCAAGAATATCGGGAAGTACGGTCTTCGTCTCAACACCTTTTTCTTCAACGACAGCCGCCACATACTCCGCCTTGCCCTTCTGTCTTATAACAAGGTCAGAGACCGGGAGGTTTAGAGACGCTGAAAAGCCTTCGGCGGCCTTCGTGGGATTGCCGTCCTGATCATAGGCGGCCTTTTTGGATGGCCCGAAGACTTCCCGGACATTGTCAAGCTGCATAGCGGAGACTTCCCGGATAAGAAGGGCCAGCCTTCTGGGTGTGGCATAGGTCGTTATCCCGTCACAGGGCACCCTGAATTCGGCAAACGTCTCGGCGGCGATCCTGGCAAGGTCCTTTATGGCCGGAGGAAGAAACCTCGCGGGTATCTCCTCGGTGCCGAGTTCAAGCAGCAGCGGCATCTTCTGAACCGTGTTATCCTGACTCATTTGCCGTCCCTCACCAGGGGGAAACCCATCTCTTCCCTCTGCTTATAATAAGCCTCGGCGCAGAGCTTTGCGAGATGCCTGACCCTGCCGATATATTTTGTCCTTTCAGTCACTGAAATGGCCCCTCTGGCGTCAAGGAGGTTAAACAGATGAGAACACTTAAGACAGAACTCATACGAAGGGATTACAAGACCCTCTCTGTTTAACCTGATCGACTGACTTTCGCAGTCCTCAAAATGCCTTGTCAGCTGCTCCGCGTCCGAGAAATCGAAATTGTATTTTGAACCCTCGACCTCGCTCGCATGGTGCACATCCCCGTAAGAAAGGTCCTTGTTCCACCTCAAACTATAGACATTGTCCACACCCTGGAGGTACATCGCTATCCTCTCCAGGCCATAAGTGATCTCAAGGGAAACGGGCCTGAGGTCTATTCCGCCGACCTGCTGAAAATAGGTGAACTGTGTGACCTCCATGCCGTTAAGCCAGACCTCCCATCCGAGTCCCCAGGCCCCGAGAGTCGGAGATTCCCAGTCGTCCTCCACAAACCTTATGTCGTGCTGGAGAGGGTCTATGCCGAGGGCGGCGAGACTTTCGAGATACAGCTCCTGGCTGTCAGCGGGAGACGGTTTAATAATTACCTGATACTGATAGTACTGTTGCAGGCGGTTTGGGTTCTCTCCGTACCTGCCGTCGGTCGGCCTGCGCGAAGGCTCGACATACGCCGTCTTCCAGGGCTCCGGCCCAAGCACCCTGAAGAAAGTTGCCGGGTGGAACGTCCCCGCCCCGACTTCAATGTCATAGGGCTGGAGAAGCAGACAGCCTTTTTTTGCCCAGAAGTTCTGAAGAGTTAAAATTATGTCCTGAAAATACATCCCATTCCTCCATGCATCAGGAAAAAATCTTAATGGATACCGGCATGGTTTGTCAAACAAAGCTCCCCCTTGAAGCAAACTTGCGGGATTCGTAAAAAGTCCTTATAAAGGCCGTCATTCCCGAAGTCCGTGGTCGGGAACCCATTCTTTTGAGAAAGTTCCCGCGCACCCGGATTCCCGCCTGCGCGGCAATGACGACCTTTTACGGGTTCATCAAGGTTATGTTAAGATGTTTATAGCCGATGGATGAACTTTCGAAAGAATATGTGATCTCGTATTTTAACGACAGGCTGCGGATGCACGGCGACAGTCCTGAGGCGCTCAGATGGACCCCCTCCGGCCAGATCATTCACTTCAAGTGCATGCTCGATATCGCGCCTTCTATCGACGGCGCCCGCATCCTTGATTTCGGCTGCGGCAAGGGCGATTTTTACGGTTTTCTGAAAGAAAACGGCATCAATGTGTCCTACACGGGTGTCGATATAAACCAAAACCTGATCGACCTCGCCGGAAAGAAATATCCCGGAGTCCCTTTTTACGTCTTTGATATCACGAAGGACAGCCTCGCCGACGAATTCGATTATATCTTTCTCTGCGGCGTATTCAACCTGAGGATCGAGGGCATTGAAGACCTGATAAAATTCTCTTTAAAAAAACTCTTCGGACATTGCAGGGTAGGCCTTGCGTATAACGGCCTGTCCTCGCACTGCGCGCATCATGATTTCGAGTTCAATTATGTCCAGCCCGAAGAGATGCTCAGGTTTACGATCGAGGAACTTACGCCCTTTGTGAGCCTCAGGCAGGACAGGCTTTATCATGATTTCACCCTGTTTGCCTACCGCCGGAGCAACCCCCTTCCCGGCGGCTGGAAATGACGGAGAAACTGCCCTATATAATAGGCAAGCCGCGAAAAGTTTTCTCCTTGCTCTTTATCTCTATATCCCGTATCATAATCTATAATGTTACGGGAGCGGATTTGTCATAGTGAGGGACATTAATTTGACAAGCAAAAGTATAGAGCCTGGCTTTCTTGCACGCCTTTTCTCCTCTGCAGTTATTAAAGAATTGTCCATACAGGGTTGTTCGCCTCTTGCAGCCAGCATTTTGCGAGAATCGGGCATTTTTTATGAATACACCCCCACAATTCCTTTGCGAGATTTTTTTGATCAAATATATGAGGTATTGTTCCAGGCATATCGGAATGAATACATCTATAAAAATGTCATTGCCCAGAAAATTTTGATAGGGAAACATTCACTCAATACAACTTCTATGCTAACTGAGTTTCGTACCGGTATTTGTAAGGCCGATGTAGTGCTTCTGAACGGAACCAGTACAGTTTACGAGATTAAATCGGCTTACGACAGCATTGAGAGATTGAAGCGGCAAATAGCGGCTTACAGACAACTATTCGATAATATCAATGTAATAACGGCAGCTTCTCAATTGGTGAAAGTACGAGAGGTCGTTGGCCCTGATATTGGCTTGATGTTACTCACTGACCGCAACACTATAAGCACTGTGCAGAAACCGGCATCGCTCAAAGTGACTGTCCAACCATCTGTTATCTTTGATTCTCTCAGAAAAAATGAATACGAACAGATCATCAAAATGCACTTTGGGGTGATGCCAAACATGCCGAATACTCGAATGTACCGGGCATGCCGTGATCTCTTCTGCTCGCTTGCGCCGACAGTGGCTCACGATGCTATGGTAACCGTACTTAAGAAGCGCGGTAATAGTAAACCGTTACGTGAATTTATTAATTCAGTCCCCTATTCGCTTAAAGCCGCCGCGATCTCTTGCAAGCTTAGTTCATCTCAGCAAAACCAATTTTTAAAATTGCTTGATGCTGAAATTGGCACCTGTTTGGCAATATGATGGGAATCGTTGAATGGAGGTGGCATGTACTATCCCTATTTTCGCGGTAAGCAATATGAGTTAATAACTATACGTGAAAATGCGGAACGCATGTCTCGCGCTAAAATCGTTCCTATTATTGAGCCGGTCAAACAAAATCTTTCCGGCTTAACCCGAGCAGTAGAGGCTCTTATTGAGCATAACGCCCGCTTTGTGCTCATAGTTAATCCTCAATGCGGCGAGCTTTGTGATGGAGCGTCTGCATTATCTAATGAAATAATGATAGACTTGCTGCCTGAATACGACAACTATTTGATAGGTTATGTTGTGAACACAGACTCAGATATAAATGCTGTCAGGAGATTTTGCAGGAGCCAGGTTCGACCTATCAGTATTATCCATTATGGATATCCACATGGACGAGAACTGGCGGACACATTGAATAAGTTTGAAACGGTCGAGGAGCATATTTTTATTGAGGAATTCTCGACTCGATTATATCGGCGACATTTCAAAGACAAACAGCGCGTGCTTATTCGTGATGGTTTTGTTCATAGAAAAAATAGGGAGCACCCTGAAATTGAGCATTTTTCAGACTTACACATAACCTATGCCGATGAAGGCGTAAATGGGTTCGGTGATTATCTGATTGTAGGCGATGAATTTATGGAGAGCGGGGGGCCGGCCTATGCTGTTGCGATACATCTTACATTCATCGATACCGATGAAGACAACGACATGTTCGTTAAACACTATATTTCTGATCGAACACAATCACCGACCGACCCAGGAGGAAAATTTCTGGAAGCACTAAGGAAGCTTGTTAGAGATGTGAACCGACCAAAATCTAAGATATATCGCTCTGAGGCTGTAGAGGAATTTGAAAGCTTTCATAGCAGAGAACACTATCCCGGACTTGGATACGTTAAAAAACTATCTATGCAGCATCACATTGAACTAATCGCGCACTATCTCGGAGAGTAACGCTGTGAAATGTTGTGGCAGTTGTTTTGGGGATGCCTTTCTTTCAGGAGAAATTGAACAGCGGGCCAAAGTATCAGGCCACTGTGATTATTGTGGGGGTGTTGACGTAAAACTCGTTGACCCTGCCGTTTTAATCGATTTTCTAGAGAAACCATTAGGGGTCTATAAGGAGAGCACTGATTCTGCTGCCCATGGAATAGAGGCATTATTGAGGAAAGACTGGGCACTATTTGAGAAGTTAGAGCCACATCAGGCAGAGCTGTTATTGAGTAACATTTTTCAAGATGACAATTTCATCAAAAAGAAATACATGCCTGTCAAGGAAACCGATTTCTCTGCCATTCAGGAATGGGACGATTTTCGGGAGGAGCTGAAACATCATAACCGCTTTTTTCCGAAGAAGTTTCAGCCGACCAAAGAACTCAAGGAGCTATTTGGCTTCCTAACCGCGCGCTCCGAAGATATTCCAGCAAAAGTCTATCGGGCGAGGATATGCGAGCATCCCGATCCTTATTCTTTAGACCAGATGGGAAAACCCCCGGCAAGGTTTTCGGGGAATGGACGCGCAAATCCGGTGGGCATACCATGCCTGTATGTTGCTTCAGATGCAGACACAGCTATAACCGAAATTCGGCCGCACAAGGGCGAATTGGTGTGTGTCGCTGAATTTGCAATTAATGAAAGAATACAACTCGCAGATCTGCGCAATCCGAGAAAATCCATTTCTCCTTTTTTACTTGATGACTTGCAAATTGAATTACTTTTCAAGTACATGGACTATCTATGTCGCCTCGGTGAAGAACTAACAATGCCAATTTTGCCCAAGGTGGCCCACCTTGAATATCTCCCAAGCCAGTATATTTGCGAATTCATCAAAGACTGTGCGTTTGATGGCGTAATTTATGCGAGCGCATTGGGACCGGGGGTCAATTACGCAATATTCGACGATTCCGGTGTGGCCGGCACTGTTGTACATCAATACAGGATTGACGCTATTTCTATAGGATTTAGCGCCCTTAATGAATAATTGGGAGATCAAACAACGAATTCACTGTTTATTCTGGACCAAAGCGGACCCCGAGATGCGTGCCGGTGATGAAACTTTCTGAAAGGTTAAGACCGATAAAGCTGCGCGAAAACTATCGGAAGCATCCATTGAAAAAGCAGCCAGGATAGCTGGAGTTTCAATCTCGAAAATGATGGACATATTCAAGGAAAACGGAGTCGAAGCAAATCTGGAGCATGAGGATTACCTGAAAGGCCTGAAAGCCATACGGAAAATCTGGTAACTGACTATAGTAATAGTGGATGCCCGACTAAGGATCTCGGGCATGACGGAAAAGTATAAATTGGGGTCCACTTATCATGAATTGCATGATCCCTCCCCTATTAAAACCCTGAGATACATCATATATTTGCCCCTGCATTTTTTAATACAATAAGATATGGAAAAAATTGACAGGTCGTATGTCAGGTATATCAGATACGCCGTGCAGCTGTATGTTTTTTTGTTTCTGGTTTTCGCCGGTTATAAGTTTTACCTTTTCGTGGAGCATTTTGTCGCGAACGAACCTGCAAATTCCGCCGGCGCCATTGAAGCGGTGTTACGCAGCCGGCCTCCGTCGATCGAAGGGTTTCTTCCTATCGGGGCGCTGATGTCCCTGAAACTATGGGTTGCAACAGGCGTGTTCGACCGTATCCACCCGGCCGGGCTTGTCATCTTCATCGCGGCGCTTCTCATGGCCGTCCTCTTAAAAAAAGGCTTCTGCGGCTGGATCTGCCCCGTCGGAGCATTGTCCGACGCGCTCTATAGAATCCGCCTGCGGATTTTCAGCAGACGGTTTGCAATGAACCGATGGGTCGATTATCCCCTCCGGTCGATAAAATACCTGCTGCTGTCGTTATTTGTCTATATTATCGTCATTAAAATGGACCCCCCGGCGATATTCTCCTTTATCGAGGGAGATTATTACAGGGTTGCCGATGTGAAAATGCTCTATTTTTTTACCATGATGACAAAAACGACGATGTACAGCCTCGCGTTACTTTTTGTCCTGTCCGTCATTTACCGTAACTTCTGGTGCCGTTATCTCTGTCCCTATGGCGGGTTATTGGGACTTCTGAGCATGGTAAGCCCATTGAAAATCAGACGGGCCGATGAGGCCTGCATACACTGTCACCGGTGTACCAGGAGCTGTCCATCCCTGATACCAGTGGAAGACCTGACAATTGTACGCACACCGGAATGCACCGGCTGCCTGACCTGCGTGAGCCAATGCCCGTCAAAAGGCGCATTGGATATTTCACTGTCTGAACGAAAGAAACTCCATCCTCTGGGCTTTGCCTTATTTGTGGTCCTTCTTTTTTTCGGTTCGGTCCTGACAGGCATTATTTCCGATAAATGGAACTCCTCGGTGACATACGATGACTACAGGCGTGTCATTCCTGATGCCGCTTCACTTGACCACCCATAACACGAGAAATTGCAGTGTCTCAATATATGCTATAATTTAAAAAATTTATTAGAGCGAGCAGGAGCGAGCAAATGACCAAAGGAATAAAAAAGGCCATCTTTCCCGCCGCGGGTCTGGGCACACGTTTTTTGCCTGCGACCAAGGCGTCACCAAAGGAAATGATGCCGATCGTCGACAAACCGATGATACAATACGGGGTAGAAGAGGCCCTTTCCTGTCACCTCAATGAGATCGTGATAATTACCGGCAAACATAAACGCAGCATCGAGGACCATTTTGATTACTCCTACGAGCTTGAAGCCCAACTCAAAAAAAGCGGAAAAAAGCAGCTCATCAACGAGATAAACCGCCTCAACAGGATCAACATAGCCTATATAAGACAGGGCTATGCCCTTGGTCTGGGCCATGCCATATTCAGGGCAAAGCCCTTTGTAAAAGACGAGCCCTTTGCCGTCATTCTGAGCGACGATATCATTCCTCCGGAGGAGACGCTCCTTAAGGACATGCTTGCTCTTTATAAAGAAATGAAGTGTCCTATCCTCGCGCTCGAAAAAGTGTCGATGTCCGAGATCCATAGGTACGGCGTGATAGACGGGGTCAAGGAGCACGACAAGGTATTCAGGATTAATAATCTGATCGAAAAACCCGACGCTAAAAATGCCCCCTCCGATATGGCGATTATCGGCAGGTATATCCTGACACCCGACATATTCGACATTCTTGAGAAGGCGCGGCCCGGCCGGGGCGGCGAGGTCCAGCTGACCGACGCCATCCGGTCACTCTTAAAGACAAGACAGGTATATGGTTTTCTTTATAGCGGCAAGAGATATGATGCCGGAGACAAGTTCGGCTACCTGAAGGCCACAGTGGATTTCGCGCTTAAAAACCCCGAGCTTTCGAAGGTTTTCAGGCCCTATCTGCTGGAAGTTGTAAAACGTTTCAGGGGCTGAGTTAAATGGGGTCCGGGTATATTTTCCCGGCCGATTTGTCAAGACGCCGTTTTTGATTTAAAATAGAAGCAGATATAACTTTACAAGGAGAATAAATGGCCGAACTGGATAAATCTTCAGATAAAAATGAAAAAGAAGTGAAGATACCCGACAAGCTCCCTATTCTGCCGGTCAGGGACATCGTTGTTTTCCCCTACATGATAATTCCGCTGTTTGTAGGCAGAGACATCTCGATCAAGGCAATTGAAAGCGCGTTGGCCGGCGACAGGATGATCCTCATGCTTACCCAGAAAGACCTCGGACTTGAGAACCCGGCAGTTGAAGACCTGTACAGGGTCGGGACCGTCGGCATGATCATGAGGATGCTCAAACTGCCCGACGGCAGGGTCAAAATACTCGTTCAGGGGCTTGCGAAGGCCCGGGTAACGAAGTTCCTTGAGGGTGAGGCGTTCTTCTCCGCTGCCATCGAAAAGATAGAAGATGTGAAGATAGACAAGCTCAGCATCGAGGATGAGGCCCTGATCAGGACCCTCAAGGAGCAGTTGGACAAGGCCGTGTCCTTCGGGAAAACCGTCCTGCCGGACATTATGGTCGTGATAGAAAACCTCGAAGACCCGGGGAGACTTGCCGACCTGGTCGCGTCCAATATCGGGATCAAGGCCGAACAGGCCCAGGAGATCCTCGAACTGGTGAATCCCGTTCAGAGGCTCAAGCGCGTCGGCGAGATCCTCAGCCACGAAATCGAACTCCTTATCGTCCAGCAGAAGATACAGTCGGATGCAAGGGGTGAGATAGACAAGACCCAGAGGGAATATTTCCTCCGTGAGCAGCTCAAGGCCATCCAAAAAGAGCTGGGCGACATTGATGAAAGGTCCGAAGAGGCCCGCGAGTTCAGAAAAAAGATCGAAGATGCAAAAATGCCGGAGAAGGTCGCTAAGGAGGCGGAAAAACAGCTGAAACGTCTCGAAAAAATGCATCCTGACAGCGCCGAGTCCGCAACGATAAGGACGTATCTCGACTGGCTGGTTGAACTGCCATGGTCCAAGAGCACCAAAGACAACCTTGATATCAAGAAGGCCAAAAAGGTGCTCAATGACGACCATTACGATCTCGAAAAGGTCAAGGAACGGATCCTGGAATATCTGAGTGTAAGGAAGATCAAAGAAAAGATGAAGGGGCCCATACTCTGTTTCATTGGACCTCCCGGGGTAGGCAAGACTTCATTGGGACGGTCGATCGCAAGGTCCCTCGGCAGGGAATTCGTCCGGATGTCTTTAGGAGGAGTGCGCGACGAGGCGGAGATTCGCGGGCACAGAAGGACGTATGTAGGCGCTCTGCCAGGCAGGATAATTCAGGGAATTAAACAGGCCGGTACCAATAACCCCGTGTTCATGCTCGACGAGATCGATAAAATAGGGACTGACTTCAGGGGAGACCCCTCCTCTGCCCTGCTTGAAGTGCTCGATCCTGAGCAGAACTTCTCGTTCGCGGACCATTATCTGGCGGTGCCGTTCGACCTGACTAACGTAATGTTCATAACCACGGGGAACCTGGCCGACCCCATACCCGGCCCCTTAAGAGACAGGATGGAGCTCATTTACCTGTCAGGGTACACGTCCGAGGAGAAGCTCGGCATTGCAAAAAAATATCTGCTCCCCAAGCAGCTGGAGGAGCATGGCCTTACCGAAACTATCCTTGACCTTACGGACGCCGCGCTTCTGCTGCTTATCTCTCAGTATACGCGGGAGGCCGGGGTGCGGAACCTCGAACGTGAAATAGCCAACCTCTGCAGGAAGGTGGCAAAAAGGCTTGCGGAAGGCAAGCAGAAGAAGTTCAAGATTGTCGCCGGGAACCTGAAGAGCTTTCTTGGGGTCCCGAAATATCAGCGCGAAGAGGAGATGAGATATGACGAAATAGGAGTCGCCACCGGCCTGGCCTGGACTGAAGCCGGCGGTGACATCATCTATATCGAGGCCACTACCATGATGGGCAAGGGCAGTCTCACCCTGACGGGTCAGCTGGGGGATGTCATGAAGGAGTCCGCCCAGGCCGCCCTGAGTTATATCAGATCCAGGGCCGAATCTCTCGGGATCAAGGAAGATGTATTTTCAAAAACGGACATCCACGTGCATGTCCCGGCAGGCGCCACCCCAAAAGACGGTCCTTCAGCCGGCATCACTATCGCAACGGCGCTTGCATCCGTGCTGACGGGCAAGCCTGTAAGCCGGAATATTGCCATGACCGGAGAAGTGACCCTGCGCGGCCGGGTATTGCCGATCGGAGGACTTAAGGAAAAGACCCTGGCAGCCAAAAGGATGGGAATAAAAAAGATCGTAATACCGGCCAGGAACAAAAAAGACCTGGAAGACATTCCAAAATACATAAAACAGGACATGGAGTTCGTGTTCGCCAGCGATATGGACCAGGTCCTGAAGATCGCCTTGAAGACCCCTCAGAAACCGTCTTCAAGGAAAAAATAGCCATCCGGATGGCGTAAGCTTCCTGTCCGAGATGAAACTTGCCGACAAGGGAGAGAACTATCTCTTAAAGAGGCTCAGGAGCAGGTTCGGCAGGAAATCCCCCGGCCTCATTTTAGGTGTCGGGGACGATGCCGCAGTGGTGGCCCCCTCGGCCGGGCATATGCTTCTTACGTCTGACCTGATGGCGGAAGGAGTGCATTTTGACCTGCGGTGGACCACCCCGTATCAGCTGGGTTTCAAGCTCGTCTCCGTTAACGTAAGCGACATCTACGCCATGGGCGGAAAGCCCGAATTTATGCTGATCGCCTTTTCAGCTCCTGGAGACTTCACTCTGGATGAGTTTGAGGATTTCTTCGACGGGGTTAGCAAGGCGTCCGTTTTATACGGGGTGACGCTTGTAGGCGGGGACATTTCGTCCTCCGGTTCCTTGAATCTGTCTGCCACTGTCACGGGATATTCCGAGGGTAAGCCATTACTGAGGTCCGGCGCGAGGCCCGGCGATTTCATATACGTGACAGGTCATCCGGGGGACTCGGCCTGCGGGCTGGAACTTCTGAAGAAGATGAAACGCCCGATACCGGACAGAAAGAGGGAAGTCTCCGGCATGAGGCCGATATTCAGGGATTCCCTTCGGATCATGAGGCGTCATGTGATGCCTGTGGCAGTCAAGCCTGACAGGTTCATAGGGCACGCCACGGCGATGATGGACATAAGCGACGGGCTGATGATGGACCTTTCAAGGTTATGTCTTCAAAGCGGCGCAGGCGCAAGGATATATACGGACAAATTGCCGCTGTCGAAGGAACTGATAACGGCGTCCGCATACCTCGGGAAAGACCCGGTGGACCTTGCTCTGGCGGGCGGTGAGGACTATGAGCTGCTTTTTACCTCCGCTTCAAAAAAAATTGCGGGGGCCACGCCTGTCGGTGAAATAATCCGTTCAGGTTTTCACATTATCGATAAAGACGGCGCCGAAAGAATTATGCGCGGGAAAGGATATCAGCATTTTGCATCTTAGGGACAGACTTAGACAGATTTTATCGATCGGCGAGTCTCCCGGGAAAATAGCCGCGGCCTTTTCTCTTGGCGTATTCATAGGGATGTCGCCGCTTCTTGGTCTCCACACAATCCTTGGCATCGCCGTGGCATGGGCACTGAAGCTGAATCGGCTTGTGACGCTCGCGGGGGTTTTCGTGACAAATCCCTGGACCATCATTCCTATCTACACGCTCGGCACCTGGCTCGGGGCAAAACTTCTTATGATCGACCACATCATGCCTGACATAGACTGGTCGAATGTGACCATCAACTCGCTCATGACGGAATTCAGTCATATTCTCATGCCTTTTTTAGTGGGCAACACGGTCCTTGGACTGCTGTCGGCGACTGTCTCCTATTTTCTTATCTTCCAGGCCGTAAAGAGGGCCCGTGAGTAAGGTATATCTCCTTAGTCTTGGCTGTCCCAAAAATCAGGTGGACTCCGAAAAACTGCTTAAAAAAATGGCCGAGAAAAACATATGTTACACGTCGGACCCCGATTCGGCCGACCTTATCATGGTGAACACCTGCGGCTTCATAGAGGCGGCGAAGAAAGAGTCCATAAACGAAATACTGAGGATAGCCGGATTTAAGGCGAAGGACGGCTCGAAGAAACTTGTGGTATATGGCTGCCTCGCAAAGAGATATGGGGATGAATTACGGAGTGAGATACCTGAAATCGACGCCTTGTGGGGGGTCGGAGAAGACGAGAAGATCATCGAATACTGCAGCACTGTCCTTTCGAAAAAGAAGGGGCATGATACGCCGGAACTTTTTTCCGACAAACCTTACGCCTATCTTAAAATCGCGGAGGGCTGCGACAGGACATGCGCCTACTGCGCGATCCCGGCAATACGAGGGAGCTACCGGAGTTCCGGCCCTGACCGGATTTTGTCGGAGGCCTCTGCCCTGGTCCGGTCGGGGATTAAGGAACTTATAGTCATCGCGCAGGACATAACTTCCTACGGTAAGGACTTAAAGGGGTATGACCTCTCACGTTTGATAAAAGAGCTCACGGCCATTGAAGGTGATTTCTGGATACGCCTCCTGTATCTCTATCCCACCTCGATCGACGACAGGCTCATAGAGACTATCGGTTCGCTCGACAAGGTCTGTAACTATATCGACATGCCGCTTCAGCACTCCGAAAAAAAGATTCTGGGGCTTATGCAAAGGGGCGGCAACAGGACCTATTTCGAAAGACTTATAAAAAGGACCAGGGAGATAATCCCGGATGTCGCCCTCCGCTCGACGCTGATAACGGGCTTTCCCCAGGAGTCTGACACGGATTTTGAAAACATGCTCGCCTTCATAAAAAAGATCAGGTTCGACCGTCTCGGCGTCTTCACATACTCAAAGGAGGAAGGCACGCCTGCCGTAAGTCTTAAGGGCCACCTGCCCGCAAGGACGAAACAGGCGAGGTTTAACAGGCTTATGGAGGCACAGGCCGGGATCTCCCTTTCAAAAAACAAGGCCCTTGTCGGGAAGAACCTGAGGGTGCTTGTGGAAGAGACCGAAAACGGCATTGCAATCGGCAGGCTCTATTCCCAGGCCCCCGAGATAGACGGAGTCGTAATAATCAAAGATGACCGCATCGCGGCCGGCGGGTTCACTGACGTATGTATCACAAAGGCCTTTGACTATGACCTTGAGGGCAAAGTGATAAGGTGAAGAAGGCGCCTTACCTCCATATCGTGCTTTTCCTTCTGACCTTATTTTCCACGCTCCTGGTCGGGGCCATTAATGAGGGAGCGGACCTGTTAAAAGACCCGGTCGAGATTTACAGGGGGCTCCCTTTTTCGTTGACACTGCTCCTTATTCTTCTTTGCCACGAGTTTTCTCATTACCTTTTTTCGAGACGGCATCACGTTGACGCCACCCTTCCCTATTTCATACCGGCGCCCACGCTTTTCGGCACCCTGGGCGCGTTCATAAAGATGAAATCGCCCATTACTACAAAAAATGCCCTGATGGACATCGGCGCATCCGGTCCCATCGCAGGTTTCATCGTATCGGTCGCGGCGGTAGTTGTCGGGCTGTCTCTTTCGAAGATCATGCCTGTCCCGAAGGGGGCGGAGATGATCACTCTCGGGGACTCGCTTCTTTTCAGCGGGTTGTCGAAAGCGATACTTGGAAAGGTCCCTGAAAACCATGATATCTTCCTGCATCCTGTGGCCTTTGCCGGATGGATAGGTTTTTTTGTGACCTCGCTTAACCTCCTTCCTATCGGGCAGCTCGACGGCGGTCATATCGCCTACGCCCTCCTTGAGGAGAGGCATCATGTTGTTTCAAAATTGCTTATTGCCGTACTTGTGGCGCTTGGGATATTGATCTTCGAGGGCTGGCTGGTCTGGGCCGTATTATTGCTCATACTCGGCATCAAGCACCCGCCGGTCCTTGCGTCATACGTTCCGCTCGATCAAAGGAGAAAGACTACCGGCTTTCTGACACTGGTTATCTTCATACTGACCTTCACCCCTGTTCCTATTACGATTATGTAAACCCTATCTCAAAATCGAACCATTCACCGACGGGGTTTCTTTTTGTCATTCCCGCGCAGCCAACAGTAGATGCTTTAAGCAGCGGGAATCCATGTTTGAAGCCATATAAAGTGGACCCCCGTCTTCACGGGGGTGACGGCCTTTCTCGAATCGACAATTTTGAGGTAGGTTCTAGTGAATAACGCCTGATTATTCAGGAAATATCCCCTATTATGTTATAATTGTGAAAAACAAAACCAAGGAGACCATATATGAAAGTATTTTTGAAGGAAGACGTCAAGAACCTCGGCAGGATAGGTGATATCGTTAATGTGGCTGAAGGCTACGCCCGCAATTTCCTGCTTCCCAAAAAATTCGCCGTCGAGGCCAATACCGGAAACATCAAGGAATTTGAGCACAACAAGAAGATGATCCAGGAGAAGGCCGCAAAGATAAAGGACGCGAACAAGGCCGAGGCCGATAAACTCTCAGCCCTTACGGTCACTCTCCGCGCGAAGGCGGGGGAAGAGGAGAAGCTGTTCGGGTCGGTAACAAATATGGACATCGCCGAGGCCCTCAAGGCCGAGGGCTACGATATCGACAAAAAGAAGATCGTAATAGCTGAGCCTATAAAGAGGCTTGGGACTTACACCGCAGAGATCAAGCTTCATCACGACGTGTCCGCAACGGTAAAAATTAACGTAGTCTCGGAATGAAAGATACCGCATCAACCCTGGACAAACTGCCTCCCCAGAACATCGAGGCAGAGCAGTCTGTCCTGGGTGCGGTGCTCATAAGCAACGAGGCCCTGACCGCCTGCCTCGAGCTCATCAAGGAAGATTACTTCTATAAAGATTCTCACCGCAGGATCTTTATGGCCATGATCGACCTCTTCAATAAAAATGAGCCCATTGACATCATCACTCTCACCGACCAGCTTAAGAAAAAAAATGAGCTCGAACTGATCGGAGGGGTCGCGTATCTGACATCTCTTGTGTCGATGGTGCCTACCTCGGCCAACATCAGGTACCATGCCAAGATAGTGAGGGAAAAAGCGATGGTCAGGGGGCTCCTTCACACCGCCACCGACATCGCCCGCAATGTCTATGAAAGCGAGTTCGACGCTGAAGAGCTGATAGACTACGCTGAAAAGCAGATCTTTGAGCTCTCCGACAACAGGATAAACGTCTCTTTCTTCACCCTGAAGCAGGTCATCAAAGACAGCTTCCAGATGATCGAACAGCTCTATGACAGGAAGGAGACGGTCACAGGGGTCCCGACCGGCTTCAAAGAGCTCGACGAAATGACGACCGGCTTCCAAAAAAGCGACCTGATCATCATCGGCGGGAGGCCCTCCATGGGAAAAACCGCCTTCAGCCTGAACATAGCCCAGCATGTAGGCGTAAATATGAAAGAGCCCGTTGCCGTCTTCAGCCTGGAAATGTCCAAGGAGCAGCTGGCCTTCAGGATGCTCTGCTCCGAAGCCATGGTGGACTCCAATTCAATAAGAAAAGGGTTTATAAAAAAAGATGACTGGCACAGTCTTACCACTGCGGCCAGCAAGCTCGCGGAGTCGCCCATTTTCATCGACGATTCCTCGGGAGTGACGATCCTCGAGATGAGGGCCAAGGCCAGGCGGCTGAAGGCTGAACACGGCCTGAGCCTTATCGTTGTTGACTACCTCCAACTCATGAGGGGGCGGGGCAATTCCGAGAGGCGTGAGCAGGAAATCTCCGAGATATCCAGGTCCCTCAAGGGGCTCGCGAAGGAACTGAAGATCCCTGTCATAGCCCTCAGTCAGCTTAACAGGGGCGTCGAGACAAGGACGGGCAACAAGAAGCCCACCCTCGCCGACCTTAGGGAATCGGGGGCCATCGAACAGGACGCCGACGTCATCATCTTCCTCTATCGGGATGAGGTATATAATAAAAACAGCCCGGACAACAAAGGCAAGGCGGAAATCATCATAGCCAAGCAGAGAAACGGACCGACCGGGGAGATACCTCTTACTTTCCTTTCTCACTGCACCCGGTTTATGAACTACTCGGATGTCAAATTCCATGATATGGATGATGACACATTCTGACGACTGAGGGCTTAATATGAAAAGGGCTCCGGCAGTGGCAGGGCAGTTTTATCAGGGCAGCGCCGCCCGTCTTAAAGACCAGGTGGCGCAATACATCGTCTCGGCCCCCCTCAAGGAAGAGGCCATCGGGATAATGTCTCCGCACGCCGGGCTTATATATTCCGGTCATGTCGCGGGCGCGGTATTTTCATCGATAAAAATCCCCAAGACCTTTATACTCCTGGGTCCGAACCACACGGGCCTCGGCCCGGCCATATCGATCATGGACGAGGGGGAGTGGGAGATCCCGACAGGGTCTTTACAGATAGACAGGAAACTGGCCGTGAAGATAGCGGCGAACTATGAGAAAGTAACAAAAGACAGTAAGGCCCATATCTTCGAACACTCGCTGGAGGTGCAGCTGCCCTTCATCTCATACCTGTCCGCGGACGCAAAAATCGTCCCGATAGCGCTTCTGTCGGCCTCATACGAAGAATGCGCCGGCCTGGCGGATGCTGTCGCAGCCGCAATAAGGGGCGCGGATTATCCCGTAGTGATACTTGCCAGTTCCGATATGAGCCACTACCTGCCTGATTCGGTCGCCAGAAAAAAAGACTCGCTTGCGATCGACAGAATTCTCGACCTTGATCCGCACGGACTTTACGAGACGGTCTTGACGGAGAGGATTTCGATGTGCGGCTACCTGCCCGCGACTGTGATGCTATACGCGTCAAAACTGCTAGGCGCGGGGTCCGCCCGTTTAGTTAAATATGCCACTTCGGGCGACATAAGCGGGGATTATGACAGTGTCGTGGGCTACGCGGGGATAATCGTAAAGTAGTCCTCACTATTTCTTCTTCGCCTCGTCCCAGATCGCGTCCATCTCCTCCAGTGACATATCCCTGAGCTCCCTGCCCTGCTGTTTGGCGGCATCCTCGATCTTCCTGAACCTTAAGATAAACTTGCTGATCGTCTTTCTTAACGCCTCTTCAGGGTTGACGCCGACGAACCTGGATAAGTTTACGAGCGTAAACAGGATATCGCCCAGTTCATCCTCGATCCCATCGGCATTGTCCTCGGAAAAGGCCTTTTTGAACTCCTCGACCTCTTCGTCGAGCTTCTCTAAAACGTCCCCCGGCCTCTCCCAATCGAACCCGACCTTCGAGGCCCTGGACTGGAGCTTTCTGGCCCGAAGAAGCCCCGGAAGAGTCAGGGGCACCCCTTCGAAGATAGAGTCTCGCTGTTTCCCCTCCCTCTGCTTGTGGCCGTCCCAGCTTGCGATGACTTCATCAGATGTTTTAAGTGAAGAAGTCCAAAAAACATGCGGGTGGCGGCGGACCATCTTTTTGGCGACGCCTTCCACTACATCCGGGAGGGCGTATTCGCCGCGCTCAGAGGCGATCTGGCACTGAAAAACGATCTGGAACAACAGGTCCCCAAGTTCTTCCCTTATGGCGTCAGGGTCCTTTTCGTCTATCGCCTCAAGGACCTCGTAGGCCTCTTCAATAATAAAGGGCTTGAGGGACTCAGGGGTCTGCTCCCGGTCCCATGGGCAGCCTTTTTCCCCGCGAAGCTGAGACATTATCTTTACCAGTTCACTGATATCCATAGGCAATTATATTAGGCGCCGCGCGGGATATTGTCAAACGGTCTGAGGTAATATAAACCATGGCGGACTACCTCTATATTCATGTCCCTTTCTGCGCGCGCAAATGCATTTATTGCGATTTTTTTTCCGTCCCCTTCGACAAAGAGCGGGCTGTAAGATATACTGAGGCATTATGCCGCGAACTGGGACTTAAGAAAGCTCTTGCGGGGCCGCTCAAGTCCGTCTATATCGGAGGCGGCACTCCGGGCCTTCTCGACAGGGGCTCTTTGACAAACCTGTTTGACGCTCTGAAGGAACATTACGATTTCTCAGCCTCTCCGGAAATAACCATGGAGGCAAACCCCGGGTCTTCCGCCGCCGAAACCTCTATCCTGCTTGCCGAACTTGGCATTAACAGGTTGAGTATCGGCATGCAGTCGTTTAACGACAACGAGCTCAAGACGCTCGGAAGGGTCCATTGCTCCGCCGAAGCGGTCAGCGCATATGAAGCCGCCTCCGCCGCCGGGATCAGAAACATATCGGTCGATCTCATATACGGTATCCCGGGACAGACGCTCTCTTCCTGGAGAAAATCGCTTTCAGAGGCGGTCAAACTTTCTCCTTCACATATCTCGACCTATGAGCTCACGCCTGAGAAAAACACCCCGCTTATGGGTTCAATCGAGGCGGGAGAGCTTATGATGCCGAAGGAGGGGTTAATAATAGAAATGTATTATGCTGCGCTGGATTACCTGGGGTCGAAGGGGTACAGACACTATGAAATTTCAAATTTTGCCCTTCCCGGACGTGAGAGCATCCATAACCTCAATTACTGGGACAGGGGCGAGTATATCGGGGCAGGCGCGGGCGCGCATTCCTTCACCGGAAGGCGCAGGGCATATAACACTACAGACCTTGCACGCTATGTTGACGACCTTGCAAAAGACAAAATCCCCGAAGAAAAATCAGTCGTCGTGACAGATAAGGAAGCGGTCGAAGAATATATATTCCTTGGGTTGAGGACCCTGATGGGGATAAGCATAGCAAAGGCCGGGGACCTGGGCATCGACATCGCCAGGGCCGCCGCCGGCCTCTCGGAACAGGGCTTCGTCGAGACAGACAACGGCTTCGTAAAACTCACCAGGAAAGGCCTTATAGTCTCGAACACGGTAATGGTAAAACTTATGGAAGCACTGGGATTGTAGCCGGTAAGTCTCATTCGTCCTTATTGGCGTAACAAACATGGTCCGAGGTTGAAATTTTCGGCCTTTTTTGTTATAGTTATTGCGTTTCGTATGGATACTAAAGCCAAAAAAGCATTGGTCGAGGCGTTGTTGTTTGTCTCGGGTGATCCAATCACGATGGATGCGATCAAAAATGTGTCCGAACTTCCGGAGACGGAACTCAGGCAGATACTTGATGAGCTGATCTCCGAATACAGGAACGACGCTAGGGGGATACAGATCGTCGAGGTCGCAAACGGCTATCAAATGACCACTAGCCCTGAATGCTCAGCTTGGGTCCGGAAGCTTTTCGCATCGGGGACCCCCAACAGACTTTCCCTGCCCGCGCTTGAGACCCTCGCCATAATCGCCTATAATCAGCCTATTATCAAGGCCGAGCTTGAGCAGATACGGGGGGTAAATTCCGACGGGGTCGTAAAGAGTCTTCTTGACAAGCGGCTGATCAAGATAATGGGCCGCAAGGAAGTGCCGGGAAAGCCGCTTTTGTACGGCACGACAAAAGAATTTCTTCAGTATTTCGGGCTCAAGGACCTCTCGGAACTTCCCACACTCAAAGAACTGAACCGGGATGAGGCCGCGTGATGGCGTTTAGTCTTTTTCCTCGGGGTCCTCTGGTTGCGCTGGTATTTTTTATAGCGCTCTCGCTCACATATCCGGCCCATGCCGCAACAGACTATGTAATAAAAAAAGGCGATACCCCGAAATCCATCGCAAAAAAACACGGTGTTTCAGTCGATGCCATATTAAAGGCCAACACTATCGTCCCAAAGAACATGAAAATAGGCACGGTCATTAAGGTGCCCGCAAAAGGAGAGGCGGCGGGAAAAAAACAAAAAACAGCCTCAGCGGGTAAAAAGCGAGGGGCCAAAGTTGCGTCGGCTAAAACCATGGAAAAGACCCCCGAGGCCGCAACGGTAAAGGTCACAAAGGCCTCAAGGGAGAATCCTTACCACACCGTAAAAAAAGGCGATACCCTGTTGTCCATATCGAAGAAATATGAGATCGGTCTCTCCGAACTTAAGGACCTCAATAACCTTAAGTCCAGGAAGCTGAAAACCGGACAAAAGGTCCTTGTAAGACATATCGGCCCAAAAACATACATAGTGAAAAAGGGCGATACGATGAAAAAGATCGCCCGGAAATTTGATATGGATGCCGAAGACCTCATGGTCTTAAACGAACTGGAATCCCAGGACCTCCACGCGGGGCAGAAGCTTTATCTGGAGGACAGGCTCGACGAGTCCTCAGCTGAGCATATCCAGCAGGTGATGGGCAGAAATGTGGAAGAAGAGATCAAGAAGGTGGCCGAAACAGAGGAGTTTGCCGAAAAGAGCACAAATGACAAACTGATTACCTTCGCCAAGAAAATGATCAATATTCCGTACAAATTCGGAGGGACGAGCATCCTTGGGATCGACTGCTCTGCGTATGTTAAAAAAGTCTATGGACTTCTCGGCGTCAATCTTCCCCGGACTGCCCGTGAGCAGTTCAAGGAAGGCGAGACGATCGACAGGGACGAACTTCTTATCGGTGACCTCGTATTTTTCAGAACATATGCCTCGTTCCCTTCCCACGTGGGTATTTATCTGGGCAACAACCTCTTCATACATGCCTCCTCAAAAGGCAGAAGAGTAACTATAGACAGCCTGGAGACCCCCTATTACCTGAAGCGTTTCATCGGCGGAAAAAGATTGATCACCGAAACTGAACAGGAAGCCGATCCAAAGGGTTAACCCGCCCTCCCAGCTTAAGCTTCCGTGGTTGATTTAACCGCTTTTCATACTATATCCTGTTATATGCTCGACTATATTGTTATTGGCGCAGGCGGATTTCTCGGCGCCATCGCCCGCTACGCCGCCTCGGCCTGGATAGGCCAGAATTGGGGAAGAAGTTTCCCGATGGGGACTTTCATCATCAACATAAGCGGAAGCTTCCTGATAGGTCTTGTAATGCCGCTGCTGACCGAAAGGTTCATGGCAAACCCTCAATGGCGCCTGTTTTTCGCGGTCGGGTTCCTCGGCGCCTATACGACCTTTTCTACCTTCGAGTTCGAAACCGGCAACCTTCTGAGAGACGGTGAGTGGATGATCGCCGCCCTGAATGTCGTCCTCAGTGTGTTCGTCGGGTTTGCCGCCCTTAAAATGGGTGGTATGATAGCCAAAGGCATATAGGAGAAATGACATGATCCAAAAGGGTCCGGGGAAAAAACTGACGGTCTATGTCGATGAGACGGACAGGCATGGCGGCAAGCCTGTGTACGAAGTGCTGCTCGACATTATTAACAGGCACGGCATCTCCGGCGCAAGCGTCTTTCGGGGCGTGGCCGGCTATGGCAGCGACGGGATATTCCATACATCCAAGATGCTCGAACTCTCCAGCACCATGCCGGTAAAACTTGAAATTGTCGACAGCGGGGAGAAGATCTCAAAGGTACTCCCTGAAATCGAGCAAGTGGTCACAAAAGGACTGATCGAAATCTCGGACACCACGATCATCAAGTAGGGGCAATTCATGGATTGCCCTGCCCGGTCTCTGCCATCTTAAAAGGCACGGACGTGCCCCGTGCCTTTACTTATAAGTTTTTTTACGTGATAATATCGAGTATGGCTGTATAATAAAAACCGGGAGGAATCGTGAAGAAAATATTACTTTATATTGTGGCGTCCGTGACGCTGTTCGGCATCTCGGGGTGCGGATATAACCAGATGCAGGCAAACGAAGAAGCGGTCAAGGCGGCTTGGGGAGATGTCGAGTCTTCCTACCAGAGAAGGGCCGATCTCATACCTAACCTCGTGGAGGTCGTCAAAGGTTACGCAAAGCACGAACAGGAGACACTGACCGCGGTGACCGAGGCAAGGGCCAAGGTAGGGTCGATACAGATGACCAAAGGTCTGCTCGATAACCCCCAGGCGCTGAACCAGTTCCAGCAGGCGCAGGGCGGGCTGAGCAGCGCGCTTTCAAGGCTTATGGTTGTTGTCGAAAAATATCCTGACCTCAAGGCAAACCAGAACTTCAGGGACCTTCAGACCCAGCTCGAAGGGACTGAAAACAGGATCAACGTCGCCCGGGTCAGATATAACAAGTCGGTCGAGACGTTCAATGTATCTATACGTACTTTTCCAAATAGTCTGACAAACAGCCTTTTGCTTCACCTCAAGCTGAAAGAGCCATATAAGGCCGAAGCCGGTTCCGAAAAGGCGCCCAAGGTCAACTTCAGCAAATAGGTTGATAAATATGGACACCCTCTCCCCATCCCTCCCCCGTCAAGGGGGAGGGTGCAGAAGTTTTGCCCTCTCAAGTCCGTGTATGGGAAACCTGCGATATTTCAGCGCCTCTGGAACAGGAGAGTCCGCCCAATTATCCCCTCTCCCCTGGAGGGAGAGGGCCAGGGTGAGGGAATTTATCAGGGTAATGTTATTCATATTTGCGGCCTTCTTGCCTGACGCTTCAAGTGTCGTCCATGCGCTTGAAGTCCCTAAGCTGACAGGATATGTCAATGACTACGCGCATATGATCTCTCCTCCCGCCAGGGCCCGGATCGAATCTACGCTTAGGGCCTTCGAACAGACGGACTCGACGCAGATAATAATACTTACCGTGCCGTCACTCGAGGGTGAAGTCATCGAGGAGTTCAGCATAAAGGTCGCCGAGGCCTGGAAGATTGGTCAAAAGGGAAAGGACAACGGTATTATTTTCACGGTCTCGAAAAACGATAAGAAGATGCGCATAGAGGTCGGAAGGGGCCTTGAGGGAAAGCTCACGGACCTAACGGCCGGGAGGATAATAAACCTTATGGTAAAGCCGAAGTTCAGGGGCGGTGACTTTGACGGAGGGTTCCAGGCCGCGGTCGCTTCATTGATCGACGCTACCAGGGGCGAGTTCAAGGCGGAAGACGCAAAACGAAGAAGCGGCTCCGGACCGTCGTACGGCAGCCCGTCAAGGTTTTTAACGTTTCTGATCTTCGCCCTTATAGGTTTGGGTGTGCTTGGAAGCATATCGAAACCCTTGGGCATGGCGGCAGGGGCCATAGGGCTTCCGGCCCTTGTCTATCTTACCCTCATACCGCTCGGACTGATCGCAATCGTCGTCCTTATGGCCGTCGGACTGCTGGGGGGTCTGGCCCTGCCCTTTCTTTTTTCATCGAGGGGCGGCGGCTACCATGGAGGAGGCTTTTATAGCGGCGGAGGCTTTAGCGGGGGGGCGGGGTCCGGCGGCGGCTTTGGCGGAGGCGGTGGTGGAGATTTCGGCGGCGGCGGCGCCTCGGGAGACTGGTAATGAACAGAGCAGAGTCTTTTTTTACCGACGAAGAGAAAAGAAGGATCGGCGAGACCACAAAGCAGATCGAGTCCACGACCTCCGGCGAGGTCGTCGTTGTTGTCGTTGACGGCAGTGACGAGTATCCCGACGCTGAAATATCCGGAGGCGTTATTTTGGGGAGCCTGGCCGCTCTCATTCTTACGGAAATACTTTCAGGCGGGGTTATCTGGTATTATGTTCCCCTGAGCTTTATTTTTTTCTTCCCTTTCAGGCTGCTGATCAGGGCTGTCCCTGACCTGAAGTCCAGGTTTGTCGGCGAAGGAAGAAAAAATGACGCCGTAGTCCGCGGGGCGCTAAGCGCGTTTTATCAAAAAGGTCTGTGCCGCACGAGGGACAACACGGGGGTACTGTTTTATATATCACTTCTGGAACATAAAGTCCGTGTGCTGGCCGACAAGGGCATATATGAAAAGATCGACCAGGCTGTTCTGAACAATTTTGCGTCAACAGTCACTCAGGGGATAAAAGAGGGCCGCGCCTGCGATGCCCTGTGCCGGGCCATGACCGACGCGGGACTGATACTAAGGGAACATTTCCCTCTGAAACATGATGATTCAAACGAACTTCCCGATGAGATATTTACGAAATAAAAGAGATTTTATACGCAGACACTAAATAAGCTGATGCCATAAAAGCGTCACGGCCGGGTCACTTTAGCACAGGAAAGGACAACGCGGGGGTACTGGATATGAATATTGAATGGAAGAATCTGTTCGAGGCGATCGGTCATCCCGCCATGATTCTTGACCCCAATCACAGGATCCTGGCCGCAAACAGAGCAAGCGTTAGTTTTACAGGCCTCACCCAGGATGAAATAATAGGCAAACCGTGCTACGAAATATTTCATCAGAAGGGAATGACCGGCCCTCCCTATGCCTGTCCGATGGAAAAGATGATAGGTTCCGGCCGGTTTGAAGCCATCGAGATGGAGATCGAGGCCCTTGGCGGCATATTTCTGGTTTCCTGCACTCCTTTTTTTAATGACCAGGGCAAACTCGAAATGATCATGCATATCGCGACCGACATCACCGCCCTCCGGCGCGCCGAAGACGAGGCGCTCAATAGAAGCAGGAAGATGGCGGCCAGGGAAGAACAGCTCCGGGTCGTATTTGATACCTCACAGGCAGGGATAATACAGGTCGATCCGACCGGACATATCGTCTTTGCCAATCAGAGAATGGCTGATATGCTCAGGTGCAGCATGAATGAGCTTATCGGTTCGTATTATACCGACCACGTGCACCCCGACCAGAAGACCCTTGGAGATACCCGTATGCATATGCTGATAAAAGGTGAAATCGACAGCGTCTCAGTCGAACGCCATTATATCAGACGCGACGGAAGCGATTTTTGGGGATTTCTGTCGGGAAGACGGCTGGAGTCGGAAGACGGAAAGCTGTTGGCCCTGATAGGCAATATCGCGGACATCACCGACAGAAGGGAAGCCGAAAAGGCGCTTGCCTTTTCGGAAAAGAGATTCAGGGACCTGCTTGAGACCATCCAGCTTGCCGCTGTTATGCTGGACCTCAAGGGCGATATTATTTTCTGCAACAATTTTCTGCTTTTGCTCACGGGCTGGACAAAAGCGGAGGTGTTAAACAGAAACTGGTTCGACCTTTTTATACCTGAGACCGGCAGGACGGAATTAAAGGAAGTCTATGACAGGGCCATCCGGGAGGCTTCCCTGCCCGCCCACTACGAAAACGTGATCGTCACCCGTGACGGCAAAGAAAGGCTTCTGGTATGGGACAATGCTTTTTTCTATGACGACCAGGGAAAGCTGGCCGGCGCTGCGAGTATCGGCATCGATGTGACTGATCACAGAAAAGTCGAAGAGCAGCTGCGTCAGGCCCAGAAGATGGAAGCCATCGGCCATCTTGCAGGCGGCATTGCCCATGATTTTAATAACATCCTTACCGCCATCATAGGCTATGGGAGCCTGCTGGGCAATATGGCGCCTCCTGAGTCGGCAATGCATGACTACGTGGCCCAGATACTGGCCTCCGCCGAGAGGGCAGCCAGTCTAACACACAGTCTTCTTGCCTTCAGCAGAAAGCAGGTGATAAACCCTGTTGCCGTCAATATTCCGGATATCGTTACCGGCATGCAGAAGATCCTGGCCCGTGTCATAGGCGAGGATATCGAAATCACCCTGAATAATTACAAAGGCGACCTGATCGTCAGGGCCGACAGGAGCCAGATCGAACATGCCTTCATGAACCTCGTCACCAATGCCCGCGACGCTATGCCCAAAGGCGGCCGCCTTACGATAACGACCGATGAGGCGGTCATCGACGATAAGTTTATACAGATGTACCGGTACGGTGAACCCGGCAGATATGCCGTTGTCTCTTTTGCCGACACAGGCTCAGGTATGGATACGAGGACGAAGGACAATATGTTCGAGCCCTTCTTCACGACGAAAGAGGTCGGCAAAGGCACGGGTCTGGGGCTGGCCATGGTATATGGCACGGTCAAACAGCATGAAGGTTTTATCAATGTATACAGCGAGCCAGGCGAGGGGACGACCTTCAGGATTTATCTGCCGTTGATAAAAGAAACCCCGAAACCTGAAAGCAAGGGACCTGCTCCGGATATAATCAGGGGCAGTGAGACCGTCCTTCTTGTAGAAGACGATGAGGCTGTAAGGAAAGTGACCACGGCCATGCTTAGGGAGTTCGGATATACCGTCCTTGAGGCCGGCAACTCTGAAGAGGCTGTCAGGATATTCTCCCGCGACCCCGGCGGCATCAGCCTTGTGATTTCCGATCTCATAATGCCGGGGCTAAACGGCAAGGAGGTATATGCCGCGCTCAAACGGATCAGGCCTGACCTTAAGGCCCTCTTCATAAGCGGTTATTCAGCTGATATTCTGACCCATAGAGGTGTCATAGACGAAACCTTTAACTTCATGTCGAAGCCTCTCCGTCCTGATTCATTTTCCAGAAAGCTGCGCGATATTCTGGATGGGCAGCCTCCTTCCGGAGCAGCCGATTATAAAGCTTAACTCCCTGACAGGCGCCTCCTTTGGGAGGTATGCCTTATGTCTTATAATATCGCTGGCCGCGCTTGCCGTTTACTCCGACACTCTTTATCATGATTTTGTCTGGGACACTTTTTTCGAACTGCAGAACCCGCAGATAAGGGACATAAGCCATCTTCCTGATATTATTTTCGGCCGCTCGATGGACTGGACCGGAAATAAGGTAATCCCGCTCTTCGCGCCTTTCGGGGGAATTATACGGATGCTCCAGTATGGCCTGTTTGAGATAAAACCGTGGGGATATCATCTTACAAATATACTGCTGCACATCCTGACCGTTATTATGGTCTTTTTGGTCGGAGGGGCCTTGTTCGACAGATTCTTCAACTATAAGGGGACAATATTCCCGGCTGCCGCGGCGTTGCTGTTTGCCGTGCATCCGGTCAATACCGAGGCTGTCAGCTGGGCCTCGGGGATCAACGAGCTGAATATGACACTATTGTGTCTTACCTCGCTTTATTTATACCTAAGGGCGGACGCGACCCCTATTGTTTCAGGCATTGCGTATTTCAGCGCTTTACTGTTCAAGGTGACCGCTCTTTTTTGGTTCCCTGTTTTCTTTTTGTTTGAATTATCCCTGAGAAAGCAGGCAGGGGCATATCAGCCCGACAATCTGACTTTTTTCAAGTATGTTTTTAAAAAGTATGTGCCGTACCTTGTAGCTGTAATCGTATATCTTGTTATGAGGACCTATGCAATGGGCGGATTTGTGCCCCAAAAGGGCGGGACGGCCCTTGGACCGTGGCAGGCATTTATAAATGTGTTCCCGCTGTTTGCCAAATATCTGGAACTGCTTCTATGGCCGGGAGATCTGAAGGCCCTCTATGTTTTCCACCCTTATTCTTCTTTTTCCGAAGGGGTAGTCCTTGCGGCCTTGATTGCGTCCGGACTTTATTTGTCCCTGGTCCTATGGTCTTTTAAAAAAAAGCCCGCGCTTTTTTTCGGCCTCCTTTGTATCGCCCTGCCCCTAGTCCCTTGCCTGACACTTCCGGCCCTGGGATACAGCTATTATGTTTTTGCCGAGCGGTATCTTTATCTTTCTTCTGCCGGATATGCGCTCTGCGCGGCGATTGTAATGAAAATCATTTATGAAAAAAATATACTGAAAAAGATGACCGCAGGACTGCTTGTTTCCTTTTTCTGCGCGGCGGTCGTGGTCTTTTCGTTTATGACGACGGAGAGGGTCCGCGTGTGGAGCAATGCCTATACCTTATGGTCTGATACGGTGATAAAATCTCCCGACAGCCCGATAGCCCACAATAATCTGGGGGCTGAATATCTTCAGAAGGGTGACCCGGCAGCCGCTATGAAGGAATTTGAGACCGCCGTCTTCCTCGATAAGGACTATGCCGATGCACAGATGAACCTTATAAACCTAAAAAGAAGAGGCGCAAGGCAATGATTGGTTCAGCCGCACCTGATGATCCGCTGTTCGGTCACGATAATATTGACTTTAATATCATGAGGTTCCGTCGGGACTGACCCGGCGATCTGCGCTTCAAAAGCAGGCGCGACAATAGGGACCGAAGCCTGTCCCCCCCCCAGCAGCCTGTCGTAATAGCCCCCTCCATAACCTATCCTGTTGCCTTCCGCATCAAACCCGGCGCCGGGTATGATAACAATATCCAACTGTTTTATCGTCCGGCGGCGATCTGACATACTCCCCGTTTTATCTCGTCCCGTAATAATTCCAAATGGCTCGGGAATGCCCATATACCCCGGCACAAGTTCGTCGGTCCCGCTGATTTCATAAAGTTCCAGAGTCTTATCGCCTTTGGAGACCTTCGGGAGGACGACCCTCTTTCCCGAGGACAAGGCGTCACTGATTATCGTAAACGTATCGACCTCAGACCGGAATGAGGCAAAAATGAATATAACTCCGGCACGTTTAAACTCGTCGAGTGATTCAAGGTTTTTCCTGATGGCAAGACTTTTTTCACTGCGCAGCGCGGGGGGAATGCCGTCCCTTTTTCCCAGAAGTTCCCTCCTGAGGGAGGCCTTATCATGCATTCAGGATTTTTTCAATCGCGGTCTTTATGAGTTTAATCTCTTCAACGGTCTGCGGCGCGTGGCCGAACGGGGCCGCGCCCCTTATGTCCGATTCCATGACTGAATTACTGAATGATATATGCCCGGCAAGGTCCATGCCGCCGATTCCGCTTTTGATAAAATCGAGATCTTCCTTCCCTCGGACCTTGTTGGCGACGACAAAGACATTCTTTACTCCGAGCCCTTTGGCCATCTCTTTGACGACGCCGGCGGTCTGGATACTCCGCTGCCCCGGTTCCACCACAACCACAAAGGCATCCACGGAATCGGCAGTGCCCCTCGTCAGGTGTTCGACCCCCGCCTCCATATCGACGATAACGACCTCATCCCTCTCCACAACCAGATGCCTCAGAAGCCGTCGTAAAAGTATGTTCTCCGGACAGTAGCAGCCGGAAGACGCAGCCTTCGACTTCCCCATTATCAGCAGGGTTATCCCGCCCATTTTAAAACCGAGTTCCTCGGGAAGATCATCCACCTTGGGGTTGAGCTTGAAAACACCCCCCATACTTCCGGGCTTCGTCCCCATACGTTCCTCGATCAATTCGCCCATATCCGAGATAGGTCTGATCCGCGCGGCGTCTTCCCGTGAAACACCAAGGGCCGACGCGAGGTTCGCGTCAGGGTCGGCGTCGACCGCGATCACCCTCCTGCCCTCGGCCGCGTAAAGATGACTTAGCACGGACGACAGAGTCGTTTTGCCAACCCCGCCTTTTCCTGTCACCGCTATCTTCATGGCTTGATTATATCATGACGCCGAAAGAGTGTCAAAAAGGCGGGTGGCATGACCGGCTCCGCAAAACATTCCTGTGCTATAATTAAAAATTGATGAGACCTGTCAGTTATATGGATAACACACGAACCGCTTAAAGTCCTGATAAAAAAGTGGAGAAATATCGCCATGTTTTCCCGAATCCTCGGTAAAATGACTTCCATCAACCCCTGGCACTTTCTATGGATAATAATCCTGGTGGCTGAGGGCCTTACGCTCGCGCTGAATTCTCTGCAGAGTGTCCTGCGCTGGGGACATATATCACGGGAGCTGATCGAAATAGGTTCCATTGACGCCCTTATCGTCTCGCTCATCGCCGCCCCCATAGTCATATATTCTCTTAATGC
The DNA here is from genome assembly GCA_016215155.1 of Nitrospirota bacterium. GTDB lineage: Bacteria > Nitrospirota > Thermodesulfovibrionia > Thermodesulfovibrionales > UBA6898 > PALSA-1316. The sequence continues at coordinate 10,044 of JACRLQ010000057.1, read as the reverse complement.
CCATAACGAAAAATTAAAGAGGAACATCGCCAGTCAGGCGGACCTGGAAAAGGCGCTGAAACGGTCCGAGCAGGACCTGCGTCTTCTGTTTGACTCCTCGGCCGACGGTATCTTCATCCTGGATATGCAGGGACATTTCATCGATGTCAACAAAACGGCCCACGAGCGTCTCGGCTATACAAAAGAGGAGATGCTCGCCATGAAGATCAGTGAACTTGACCCGCCTGAATTCGCCTCCATGGTGCCTGAACGCCTTGCCCGGATAAAGGAGGCGGGACAGGCCATTTTCGAGTCCGCGCATCTGAGAAAAGACGGGAGCATCATGCCGGTCGAGGTCAATAGCCGGATTCTGGAGTATAAGGGCGTGAATGTATATTTCAGTGTCATCAGGGACATCTCTTCCCGAAGGCAGGCCGAAGAGGCCACTGAGCGGCTGATCAAGGCGGTCTCCGTCGTTGCCGACGGCATCGCCATAACCGACGACCGCGACAGGTTCATTTATGTCAATGAAGCGCATGCCCGTATTTATGGTTTGCGTCAGGATGAACTAATAGGAAAGTCCTGGCGCGACACCGTTGCTCCGGAGTTGGTCCCCCTGATCGAAAAACAGCTGTCAGGCACACTGCATAACAGGGAGACAGGCATGTGGTCGGGAGAGTTTCCTGTTTTAAGGAAGGACGGCGTTATAATCCCGACCGAAATCACCGCCACGGCGCGCTGGGACGACATGGGTAACTACCTGGGGCATATCTGTATCATAAGGGACATAAGCGAGCGGAAGGAGACGGAAAGAAAGCTCCGTGAAAGTGAACAATTCATCAGGAACATCCTCGACACCGTGGATGAGGGATTTATAGTCATCGACAGGGAGTTGCGGATTCTGACCGCGAACAATGCCTACTGCAAGCAGGTCGGCAGGTCGTCGGATGAGGTCATCGGAAGTCACTGCTACGAGATCTCTCATAAAATGTCCTGTCCGTGCCGCGATGAGGCTGAAGTATGCGCCGTCCGTAATGTTTTTCAGACGGGGGAACCCTATACCGCATTCCACAAACATCCCGGCGGCGGCGGGGCGATATACGTCGAGACCAGGGCCTTTCCTTTAAAAGACAGTTCCGGAACGGTCACCTCAGTAATAGAGACGGTCTTAAATATAACCGAAAAACACCTCCTCGAAGAAGAACAGCTCAAGACCCAGAAACTTGAGGCTATCGGCACACTCGCCGGAGGAATAGCGCACGATTTCAACAACCTGCTCCAGGGTGTGTTCGGCTATATATCGATGGCCAAGATATCGCTCGACCGGAAAGAGCCCGCCCTTACCATGCTCGAGCAGGCCGAGCAGGCCCTTCATATGTCGGTCAATCTCACGTCACAGCTTCTGACGTTCTCCAAGGGCGGAAAACCCGTCAAAAAGAAGATAGCTCTGCAGCCCGTAATAGAAAACGCCGTGAGGTTCGCCCTGAGCGGATCGAGTGCCGACTTCCGGATCAAGATTGAGGAGGACCTCTGGGTGGTGGATGCGGATGACGGGCAGATCGCTCAGGTGGTCCAGAATATCGTGCTCAATGCCGACCAGGCGATGCCCTCCGGCGGCACTATTTTGGTCGCCGCAAAAAACGTGGTGTCGCCAGGGACTGGCCTGCCTCACCTGCCGGCAGAGGGAAGATATGTGGAAATCTCCATCAGGGACAACGGCGGCGGAATTGCCGCCGACAATCTGAAAAAGATCTTTGATCCGTATTTTACAACCAAGGAAAAGGGCAGCGGGCTGGGGCTGGCTACTTCCTGTTCCATCGTCAAAAATCATGGAGGCATTATCGATGTGATATCGGAGCCCGGGAAAGGCAGTACTTTTTCGATCTATCTTCCCGCAACGGGGGACGCGCCCGAGAGCGGCGGCCCTTCAGCTCGTTCCTCAGAGGCCCGTAAAGGAAAAGTCCTTGTGATGGATGACGAGGAACTCATACGGAATATAGCCGCGGCACTTGTGAAGATCCTGGGCCATGATGTCGAAATCGCGGAAAACGGAGAGGCGGCCATAGAGAAATACGAGGCGGCCCTGAGGTCAGGCAGCCCGATCGACGTGGTGGTCCTGGACCTGACTGTTCGCGGGGGCCTTGGCGGCAGGGACACTCTCGAGAGACTGGTCTCGATAGATCCCGGGGTAAAGGCGATCGTGTCGAGCGGTTATTCCGGAGACGCCATAATTTCAGACTACGCCGCTTACGGATTCAAGGCGCGCCTGACAAAGCCCTACCAGCTCGAAGAACTCAGAGATACGCTCAACGCGTTACTGAGCATATAAAATACAGTCCGCCGTCCCTGCAATTTATGTTCATCGGCGCCCCTGACCGGGATTACGGCAAAGGAGCGCCCGCAACAGGCATATCCGATTGATTTTTCAACGATTTCTGCGTTATTATTTGAGATGGAAAACAGGAAACTCCTAGAGGATTCGGCCCATTATCTTCTGAATACGTATACACGGTTCCCGATCGTTTTGCGGAAGGGCCGGGGCATGAAGGTATGGAGCGCCGACGGCAAGGAGTATCTGGATTTTGTAGGCGGGATCGCGGTGAACGTCCTCGGCCACTGTCACCCTAAAATAGTCATCGCCATACAAAAACAGGCGCAGAGACTCATCCACACTTCCAACCTTTATCATATTGAACCCCAGATCAAACTCGCAAGACTCCTGGTAGAGAACTCCTTTGCCGACAAGGTTTTTTTCTGCAACTCAGGAGCAGAGGCTAACGAGGCGGCCATAAAGCTTGCCAGAAGATACAGCAGGGACGTCCTGGGACAAAACAGGTTCGAGATAATTTCCGCCTTAAATTCATTTCACGGAAGAACATACGCCGCCCTCTCGGCAACAGGGCAGGAAAAGTTCCAGAAGGGGTTCGAACCTCTCGTGCCCGGCTTCAGGCATGTGCCGTTTGACGACCTCGGCGCGCTGGAGGCGGCCGTGACGAAGGATACTTGCGCCGTTTTGCTGGAACCCCTGCAGGGCGAAGGGGGCGTCAGGATACCCGGCCCCGACTATCTTTCGGAAGTAAGGAAACTCTGCGACAGGCACGGCATTCTGCTGATTTTCGATGAGGTGCAGACGGGCATGGGCAGGACCGGAAAACTCTTCGCCTACGAACATTTTGGGGTGCAGCCCGACATAATGACGCTTGCGAAGGGCCTGGGCGGAGGGGTCCCGATAGGGGCGATGCTGGCCACCGACAAGGTAGCCGCCGGGTTCCAGCCGGGGTCTCACGCCTCGACTTTCGGGGGCAATCCCCTTGTCTGCGCAGCGGCCATCGCCGCGCTGGACGTCCTTTTGGAAGACGGGTTTATCCTGGACCAGTGCAGGCGGATGGGTGAATATTTAAAAACAAAGCTCGAAGACCTGAAGACGGAATTCCCGAGTTATATCGCCCAGATCAGGGGCATGGGCCTTCTCGTGGGGATGGAACTGACAAGGGACGGCGCGCCGCTGGTCAAGGCATGCATGGACCGCGGCATACTCATCAACTGCACGGCAGGCAATGTCCTGAGGTTTATGCCTGCCCTTATCGTGACTGAAAAAGAGATCGACCACCTGGCCGACATACTCGACCAGGTCTTCGACCAGATATCAGGTCATGTCTGATGAATAAGGACTTACTGACACTGAAAGACCTCTCGAGGGATGAAATATCCCGTATCGTCGATCGGGCGATCGAACTTAAAGCCGGCAGGGCCAAATCCTCCGCATTGGCAGGTATCAGCATCGGACTTCTGTTTGAGAAGCCATCGACCCGCACGCGCGTCTCATTTGAAGTGGGGATATACCAGCTTGGCGGACAGACGATCTCGATGAGCCCCATTGATCTTCAGCTCGGACGCGGGGAAAGTATCCCTGATACCGCCGCCACCCTGTCGAGGTACCTGGGGGGAATAGTAATCAGGACATCCGCCCATTCAAGGGTGGAAGAGTTCGCGGCCGCTGCCGGCATTGCGGTCATCAACGGACTCAGTGATAAACACCACCCCTGTCAGATACTGGCCGACCTTATGACGATAAAACAGAGGAAGGGGAAGATAAAAGGCCTCCATGTGGCGTTCATCGGAGACGGCAACAATGTATGCAACTCGCTTATAGAGGCTGCGTCATGCATGGATTTCAACCTGATAGTCGCCTCTCCGGAGGGTTTCGAACCCGATGCGGATATAGTCTCCCGGTCGGCCGCATCAGCCGGCAGCGAGATACTCGTCCTCCGTGACCCCAAAGAAGCGGCCGCCGGGGCGGACGTGTTATATACCGATGTCTGGGTAAGCATGGGGCAGGAAGCGAAGACCGAACAGAAGAAAAGCAAATTTCGTGACTATCAGATAAACAGGGGTCTGCTGTCCTGCGCGAAGCAGGACGCTATAGTCCTTCATTGCCTGCCCGCGCACAGGGGGGAAGAGATCACCGATGAGATAATGGACGGCCCGGCCAGCGCCGTATTTGACCAGGCTGAAAACAGACTGCACGCCCAGAAGGCGCTGCTCGAAATGATGTTCGTATAGACCCTCATTGCAAACATAGGGATTATGGGTACCCAGACGATAACTGACAACAGCGATGCCAGAATACTTGTAGTCGACGACCTTCCGTTTAATCTGGAAGTCATGGAGGGGTTCCTTTATAAAGAGGGCTACACGGTCATCACCGCCCTCAACGCGCTTGAGGCCCTTGAGATCATAGCCAAACAGCGTGTAGACCTCGCGGTGCTCGACGTCATGATGCCCGGAATGAACGGGTTCGACCTCTGCAGAAAGATAAAAAGCGTCTTCGGCAACCGGTTCTTCCCGGTCATACTGGTCACCGCGCTGGATGAACTCAAAGACAAGATCACCGGACTTGAAGCGGGGGCCGACGATTTCCTGACGAAGCCTTTTCATACCATCGAACTCATGACCAAGATAAGGTCGCTTCTGAGGCTGAGGAAACTCCAGAGCGAGCTTGACCACTCAGAAGATATCATACTGAGCCTTGCCATAGCGATCGAATCGAAGGACATCTACACCAAGGGCCACTCCGAGAGAGTGGGCACGCTTTCGATGGAACTGGCGTCATTTTTGGGCATGTCAGAGGAGGACCGCAACCTTCTTTTTAAGGCGGGAGTGCTCCACGACATAGGGAAGATCGGGGTTGACAACACTCTTTTGCACAAGACCGGTCCATTGTCCGATGCCGATATCCGCACCATACAGGAACACGTGCTTATCGGCGAGACGATCTGCTTCCCGCTTAATTCGGCCAGAAACATTCTTCCTGTAATCAGGCACCATCACGAACGCTGGGACGGGACCGGGTTCCCTGACAGGCTCAGCGGGGAGGAGATACCTTTTTTTGCCCGTATTACGGCCATTACCGATACGTTTGACGCCATGGTGTCGTCGAGACCATACCGGAAGTCATATACGGTGATGGAGGCCCTGGAGATAATGGGGAACGAAAAACCATTGGGCCAGTGGGACCCGCAACTGCTCGACGGTTTCACGGAAATGATGATCCAGCATAAGGAGTTCTGCGTATGATTTCGGATAAAAAAGAGATGATGCTGATCTATCAGAACGGACTCGCCATCACGTCCGCTAAAAACATAACCGACGTACTTTCGGCCACGCTCGAAAAGGCGATGCAGCTGACGGAATCACCTGCCGGGAGCCTGGCCCTCAGAGAGCGAGACGAGATGGTCATCGTCGCCTCCAGAGGCCTGAATTCCTCCCTCGGCACGGGCATGAGATGGAAACTGAGGCCTGACGGCATGACTTCTTTCATACTGGGCAGCCGGGACGTAGTGGAGGTACAGGACATCACGTCGGACGAACGGTTCAGCGGCACGTCCCTCCTGCAGCCGGAAATACGTTCGCTTCTGGCCTGCCCGCTGAGGCTCAACGGAGGGGTCGTAGGGATTCTTTATCTCAACGACTTCAGAGTCAGGGAGTTTTCCGATTCCAATAAGAACCTGGTCCTTATTTTTGCCATGCAGGCGGCCCAGGCCATAGACAAATTCAGGATCCTGGATGAGCTCTACAGGGTGATCACCGATCTGGACGAGACGACGGCGTATCTGAAAAACGTTTTTGACGACTCCCAGGACATGATCATCACTACGGACTCCGGCGGGAAGATAGTGGAATTCTCCAAAGGCGGGGAGAGGATCCTGGGCTATGCGCGCGACGAAATCGTCGGGATGGACGCCTCGTCCCTTTATGTGGACGGCGAAGAAAGGGCCGGCATCCTCAAGCTGCTGCAAGGCAATAACGGGGCGATATTCAACCACGAGACCAGACTCCTCCGGAAAGACGGCGCCCCGGTGGACATCAGCCTGACCATTTCCCAGCTCAGAGACAAGCTGGGAAAGATCATAGGCACGGTGGGCATCAGCAAGGACATCACCAGGGAGAAAAGCCTGAGGGCCGAGCTTCGGAAGGCCAACGAAGAACTCGGCGATCTTAACCTGCGCCTGGAGGACAAGGTAATGGAGCGGACCAGAGAGCTCGAAAACATGAACCTTGAGCTGATCAAGTCCAACAAGATCAAGGCCCGGTTCATCTCGAACATGAGCCACGAGTTGAGGACCCCCCTGAACTCGATACTCGGGTTCTCGGAGATCCTGCTTGAAAAGACCTTCGGCGACCTCAACGAAAAACAGAGGCGGCATGTGACGAACATCTTTTCCTCGGGAAAACACCTGCTCCAGCTCGTCAATAATATCCTCGACCTGGCGAAGATCGAGGCAGGCAAGATCGAACTGTTCCTTGAAGACTTCGAGGTCCGACAGGCGATCGACGAGGTGGTAATGGTAATGAACTCTCTGGCCGCGAAAAAATCGATCACGATAAAGACCGAGGTCCAGGACGATGTCTCGGTTTTCAATGCCGACAAACTGAAGTTCAAGCAGATCCTCTATAACCTGGTGTCCAATGCGATCAAGTTCACCCCCGAGGGCGGCGTGATAGGGATACGGGCCGGGCAGGTCATCAACGTAAACACTCCCGCGGCCTGGGGTCCGGAGGGACAGCAGGTCCTTACTATCACGGTCTGGGACAAGGGTATAGGCATTAGGCCCGAAGACATCGACCGGATATTCGAAGAGTTCGAACAGGCCGATTCCTCGATGTCCCGGAACTTTGAGGGCACCGGGCTCGGACTTTCGCTGACCAGGAAACTGGTGGACCTTCACGGCGGCCAGATAAGCGTCAGGAGCACCTACGGTGAGGGCAGCGAATTCACCTTCTCCCTGCCTTCTTCCAGGACGGATGCCCTTGTCGAGGCGCCGGGCGAGGATTATTTGACGGCGCCCGCCCCGCTTCAGGAGACCGGCGAAGAGGCCCCGCTCGTGCTGGTCGTGGAAGACGACCTTCCGACATCCGAGATCCTAACAATCCATCTTACCAAGTCCGGCTACAGGGTCATCCATTCCTATGACGGCGCGGACGCCATCCAGAAGGCGAAGGAACTCAAGCCCTTTGCCATAACACTCGATGTCATGCTCCCCAAAAAGGACGGGTGGGAGGTCCTGCAGACGCTGAAGGCGGACCCTGCGACCAATAACATCCCGGTCCTTATCCATTCGATTATCGACAACAGGGAGCTGGCGTTCGCCCTCGGCGCGTCGGATTATCTCATTAAGCCGCTTGACAAGTCCGCCCTCCTCGGCAAATTGGGCGAGTTGTCCCTTGTCGACAGAAAGGTCCATCTGCCGATAACGGTCCTGCTGATATCCGGAGACCCGGAGACACAGGAGTCCATCTACAGGTTCTCGAACTCCAGCGGTTTTCTCTTCCATACCGCTACTGCTCCGGAGGAGGGCCTGGAACTGGCCTCGGTGACCAAACCGCACATAATAATGATAGATATCAACACCTGCGGAATAGAGCTGATAAAGACCCTCAAGTCAAATCCGGCCACTATGAACATCCCGGTATTCGCCCTTACGAACCGCGACCTTCCGATGTCCGAACGCATGGACCTTACCGGACAGATAGAACGCGTCCTTAAAAAAGACGGGCTCATGAAAAACGATCTCGTGCTGCACCTGAAGGACCTCGAAGTCCTCCATCCCAAGCGCGCGGGGCTCATAGACGAACTGACCGGCCTTTTCAACCACAGGTACTTCCACCTGCGCCTCGCGCAGGAGGTCAGCCGCGCAATGCGTTACAAGTCCCCCCTTACCCTGCTTTTGATCGATATCGACCATTTCGGAAACTACTTAAAGCATAAAGGTGAATATAACGGCAATGTCATTCTCAAAAAGATCGCGGACCTGCTGAAGCGGTCGCTCCGGGCCTCGGACATCCTTGTCAGAAACGGGGGCGACGCCTTCAGCGTCATCCTGCCGGACACGCCTATGTCCGCCGGACTTACCCTGGGCAGGAGGTTCAATGCCCTCATCCACGACTACCCGTTCCTCTACGGGGAGGTCCAGCCGAAGGGCAGGATAACCGCCAGCATCGGTATCGCCCGGATGAAGGACCATTCCCCGGAAGACCTCATACGCTGTTCCGAGGCCGCCCTTTCGGCCGCAATCAAAAAAGGCGGCAATGCGGTGGAGGTCTGCGAAGAGATTGAATAACACCCTGTCAGTTATCCCCCTCGGAGGGGTCGAAGAGATCGGGATGAACATGACCGTCATCGAATACGGCAATGACATGATCATCATCGACGCGGGCCTCATGTTTCCCGAGGAGGATATGCTCGGGATCGATTTCGTCATCCCCGATTTCACCTATATCCTCGAAAACAGGGAGAAGGTAAGGGGCGTCTTCCTTACCCACGGTCATGAAGACCACACCGGCGCCCTTCCCTTTCTCCTTAAGGAACTCGATGTGCCTGTCTACGGCACACCGCTTACCATCGGACTCGTGAGGGAGAAACTCGCCGAGCATAACCTCGAAAAGGCGGACCTTATATCCGTAAAACCGAGGGGCGTTATAACCGCCGGGGTTTTTGAAGTGGAGTTCCTGCGTGTCACGCACAGCATAGTCGATGGCGTCGGTTTCGGGATAAAGACCCCTGAGGGCGTGATCGTGCATACAGGAGATTTCAAGCTCGATCCCACACCCGTGGACGGCCAGCTCATGGACTTCCATAAGTTCTCTGAATACGGGGAAAACGGCACGATGCTCCTTATGTCGGACAGCACCAACGCAGAAAAAGGCGGGTTCACCTTTTCGGAAAAGGAGGTCAGAAGGGCCTTCGAGGAGGTCTTCTCGACCGCGAAGGGGAGGATCATCATCGCGACCTTCGCCTCGAACATTCACCGCATCCAGCAGGTGATAGACGTCGCCGAGATGTTCGGAAGGAAGGTGATCCTCTCGGGCAGGAGCCTGATTTCGAACACGCAGATAGCCCTGGACCTGGGGTACCTGAGGATCCCGCTCGACACCTGGCTAAAACTTGAAGACCTTAAAAAACTAAACGACGACCAGGTCGTGCTCATCACCACCGGCAGCCAGGGAGAGCCGATGAGCGTGCTCTCGAGGATCGCCACCGACGAGCACAAACAGATAAAGATTAAGGAGGGTGATGTCGTGGTCCTCTCCGCGAAGATGATACCCGGAAACGAAAGGTCCATAGGCAGAATTATCAACCACCTCTTCAGGCGCGGGGCGGACGTCATATATGAAAAGGTCTCTGAAATTCACGTCTCCGGCCACGCCTCCAAGGAAGAACTGAAGCTGATGCTGAACCTGGTCAAGCCGACCTACTTCATGCCTGTCCACGGCGAATTCCGGCACAAGGTCTATCACGCCAGACTGGCCGAAAAGACGGGCGTCCCAAAAAACAACATCTTCTTCCTCGAAAACGGCGAGGTCCTTGAATTCTCGGAGGGCGGGGCCTCGAAAAACGGCTCGGTCACCTCCGGACGTGTTTATGTTGACGGCAAGGGAGTCGGAGACGTCGAGGACATGGTGCTCAGGGACAGAAGAAGGCTCGCGCACGACGGCATCGTGCTGGTCATCATAGGGATAGAAAAGATATCGGGCACCGTACTATCGGGGCCGGACATACTTTCG
>JACRLQ010000045.1 GCA_016215155.1 Nitrospirota bacterium | reverse complement strand
ATGAAGGTTGCGATTATGCAACCCTACTTTTTCCCTTATTTAGGGTATTGGCAGCTTATACGGGCAGCGGATATCTTTGTTGTGTACGACGATGTGACGTACATTAAACAGGGATATATCAGCCGGAACTCCATATTGATTAACGGTGAGGCAAAGAGGATTACGCTGAGACTTAATAATGCCGGTTCGTATGCACTGATTAACCATCTCACCGTGGGCAATAACAGAGCTAAAATCCTCAAGTCAATTGAGTATGCGTATCGCAGAGCGCCGCAGTTCCGGGATGTCTTCCCGGTGATCACGGAATGCGTAATGAACAGTGAAGATAATTTGGCTGTATATCTGACTGATTCCATCAAGGCCGTATGCGCATACATGAAGACATCAACGCGGATCATTTACTCATCTGAATTAGATAAGGACAAAGACCTGCGGGCGCAGGACAAAGTTATCAATATATGCAAAATTCTGCGGACGAGCGAGTATATCAATTCGATAGGAGGGGTATCCCTGTACAATTCCGAAACATTCAGGCAACATAACATAACACTCAGCTTTCTTAGAAGCAAAGATGTAAGGTACCGGCAGTTTTCAGGCGCATTTGTGCCTAATCTATCGATTATTGATGCGATGATGTTTAATTCGCCCGATGAGCTCAAGGTCCTGCTCGATGCATACGACCTGGTGTGCCGATAACTGGGAGGCGAAGGAGATGAAAAGACGACAGCCGCACGAAAAAAATCCGAGACTTGAAGAACTGCTCAGGGACGTTAATGACCTTTTGCTGCCGTCTGAGATCGGCTCCATCAAGGCATTCACGAAGAGTAAATATCCGCTCATTCTGATTATGGGCTGTCCGCGTAGCGGCACGACGCTGTTTCTGCAATGGCTGGCCAGTCTCGGCCATTTTTGCTACCCGACGAATATTCTCTCCCGGTTCTATGGAGCGCCATACATAGGGGCCAAAATCCAGCTCATGCTGACAAAACACGACTTCAATAACGAGATTTTCGATTTTAACGAGACTGTTCCGTTCAGCTCACGGCTGGGTAAAACAAAAGGAGCCCTTGCGCCGAATGAGTTCTGGTATTTCTGGAGGCGCTTTTTTAACTATGGCGAAATCCAGATACTGGAGGCTGACGCATTGAAGACGGTTGATCACGAGACCTTTGTTTCAGAACTCGCGGCAATGGAATCGGTATTTGACAAGCCATGTGCGATGAAAGGGATGATTGCAAACTGGAACATACCGTTTCTAGCTAATATACTTGAAAAGGTCCTGTTTGTGCATATTAAGAGAAGGCCGTTTTATAATATCCAGTCGCTGCTGAATGCCAGACTCGATTATTACGGCAGTTTCGACGGCTGGTATTCATTCAAGCCGCCGGAATATGAAAGCTTAAAAGATCTGACCCCCTATGAGCAGGTCAGCGGTCAAATCTACTATACAAACGAAGCTATCGAAAAAGGTCTGGAAAAGGTCGGGGCGTCCAGGGTTCTGACAGTTGATTATGAGGAGTTTTGCGAGTCGCCGGAAAGATTTTTTGAAGCCATAAGGAGTAAGTTATCTTCGCAGGGATTTGAACGGAGTCTGATATATCCCGGACCGGCAAAATTCGCTCATATGAACCACATCAATGTAACTCAGGAAGAGGTGAGGCTGATTATTGACGCCTATAGAAAATTTTCAGGATCGGATGTTACGGTATGAAAAGCATAAAACCTTTTAAAAACCCGATATATATCACCAGACCGATCTTCCCGGAGTTAGACGCCTACACGATGCGCCTCAAGGAAGTCTGGGAGTCTCAGAAACTCACAAATAACGGGGATATGCACAAGCTGCTGGAGAGAACATTGCGTCAGGAACTTAAGGTCCCGTTCCTGTCACTGTTTAACAACGGCACGATCGCGCTTCTGACGGCCTGTAAAACTTTGGGGCTAAAAGGCGAAGTTATCACCACTCCGTTTACATTTCCAGCTACGCCGCACGCATTAGCGTGGAACAATATTACCCCCGTATTTTGCGACATCACTTCATCCACCATGAATATCGACGCCTCTAAAATAGAGGAATTGATCACACCGAGAACAACAGGAATACTGGCCGTGCATGTGTTTGGAGTTCCCTGCGACGTAAAGAATATTCAGAATATTGCCGACCGTTACGGATTGAAGGTAGTCTACGATGCCGCGCATGCTTTTGGAGTTGAAATCGACGGGAATGGGATTGGTAATTATGGGGACATTTCGATGTTCAGTTTTCATGCCACGAAACTTTTTCATACGGCGGAGGGGGGGGCTCTGACGTTTTCAAATGAGCGGTTCAAAGAAAAAGTCGATCTTCTTAAAAATTTTGGCATCAGGAATGAAGAAGAGGTCGTCGATGTGGGCATAAACGGGAAGATGAATGAGCTGCAGGCTGCACTGGGCCTTGAGGTGCTTTCCTGTATTGGAGAGGAACAGAATAAAAGAAAGTACTTGTCCGATGTGTATCGGGAGTTATTAAGCGGCTGCGACGGTCTTACGCTGCCTCCGGAGAATATTTCCGACGTAACGATGAGTAATCAATATTTTGTAGTCAGAATCGACAAGGACCTTTTCGGATGCTCCAGGGACCGGGTTTATGAGGAGCTTAAGAAATATAATGTTTTTGCGAGAAAATATTTCTATCCTCTTTGCAGTAACTATGCGTGCTATAGAGATAATAAGTCGTCTTCCGTCATCAATCTGCCTTATGCGAATAGGATCTCCTTGGAGGTCTTATCGTTGCCATTATATGGCGCTTTGACCGCGGGAGATATCGAAAAAATTTGTGGTATAATGACAAATGCAAAAAAATAAGTTAATCAATCGCTGACGAAAAGGGTAAAATCATGCGGTTGACATATCCATTAGGGGATTGAATGGCTTCGACACCACTAGTATCAATAAAAATTACATCCTATAATTACGGCGTATATCTTGCCCGGACGATTGAATCGGTGTTGAGTCAAACATATCGGAATTTTGAAATTATTATTGTGGATGACTCATCACGAGACAATTCCGTGGAGATAATAAATTCGTTCAAAGATGACCGAATCCATCTGCTTATAAACGAGGTAAATATCGGGGCCGCCGCTTCATCAAAAAAAGTAAGGCCCATGTGCAGGGGTAAATATTTCTGTTCACTCGATTCAGATGACTATTTTGCCCCCGATAAGCTGGAAAAACAGGTGGACTTCATGGAGTCTAATCCCGATGTTGACCTGGTGGCCACACATGTCACTGAGGTTGACGGCGCCGGCAATTTCCCTGAAAATGCCGTCCACGAACTATGGTTTAATGAAGACATAGATCTAAACAATGCTGAAACATGGATTTGGGGCAATCATATCTGTCATTCTTCCGTTTTGATGAAAAAGGCGCTGGCCGCTCAGCTTTGGGACTATGATTGTGGTTTGACGTATACCCCGGACTGGTATAACTGGATAAGGTTCTTCTGTCATGGGGCTAAGTTCGCCATGATGCCCGAGAGGCTTACCTTCTATAGATATCACGGTGAAAACATTACCCACAAAGATCCTTCCCGAAAATATTGGGAAACGGTCTATATTTATTCGAGGCTCCTGTTCCCCTATTTAATTATGATCAACCGACCTGACCTGATTATCAGGGCAATTAGAAATATGATTTGCCAGGAAAATTATCCTGTCGATGTTGCTCAACGGAATTTCGTGATAAACCTCCTGCTGGATTATTCGAGGGAATTTCGGGACTTCGAGGATATGATGAAATATACTTCGTCATCCGGGACGTGTGCATATCTTCAACACGAGTCAGTCTGGCAGACATCGTTGAAGGAGCTGCTTAAGGGCCTGAGGACGCATGGGGCTGTTGCATGTCCCGCTCTGAGTCCGGAGTCTGAGTTGCAGGAGATTTCTGCCGCGCTGGCCATGACCACGAGGACTTCCGCCTCAGCCCGTTACTCGAAAAAACCGGAGTCCCCGGCTGGCGAGTTCCGTCCCGAAGTCAATGCCGATGTTACCGCAAAACTCCTGTGGCTGGAACTCCTGCGTGCTGCCTGGGAAAACGTCGCCGCTTCTCGCGGGCTGACAATCGCAGAACAGGACCAACAACTCGCCGCGAATGCCGCGCAACTCGTGGAATTGAATCAGTCCCTTGTTCGTCACGGGGAACAAACGGAGGAATTTCGCAATGAGCTTGAAGAGAAAAATGATAAACTCGCCGAACGGGACCAGCAGCTCGCCGAACGGGACCAGCAGCTCGCCGAACGGGACCAGCAGCTCGCCGAACGGGACCAGCAGCTCGCCGCGAGTGCCGCGCAACTCGTGGAATTGAATAAGTCCCTTGTTCGTCACAGGGAACAAACGGAGGAATGTCGCAAGGAGCTTAAAGAGAAGAACGATAAACTCGCCGAACGGGACCGGCAGCTCGCCGCGAATGCCGCGCAACTCGTGGAATTGAATAAGTCCCTTGTTCGTCACAAGGAACAAATACATGAGATATTTAATTCCGGCGGCTGGCGGACAACTGTATTTTTCCGGACGGCGGTGAGATCAATCGGGAAGATGACGGAAGCACTGCTCTCAAAGTTGAGACCGAGAATTGTCAATAAACCATATAAGGTGCGCAAACTGAGGCCGTACAATAATGACCGGCCCAGGATTGCGCATGCCCTTGCGAATTTCATGACGGGAGGTTCATCGCGTTTAGTCATTGACCTGATTGAACACCTGGGCCATTTATATGAGCAGGAGATAATCACCAGCTACGTCCCGGACCCGCCGGCCTACAGCGGCGCGACAGTGCATGAATTTCGAGACAGAGGAAACCATAACGACATCCTCGCCTACTTTAGAAAATTCAAGCCGGATATAATCCACATACATTACTGGGGAGACTGCGATTATAATTGGTATCATGAAGTTTTCCAGGCCGCGGAGAAGACCGGATGCAAGATAGTGGAAAATATAAATACTCCCGTTGAGCCCTATATCAGCGATGCCGTTTCTCATTATGTCTATGTCAGTAAATATGTGTATGAAACGTTCGGCCATTCTGAAAGGAATAGTTCTATTGTGTACCCCGGAAGTGATTTTGAGCTGTTTGTCAGGCAAAAGGAAGATATCCCGGATGAGTGTATTGGAATGGTCTATCGGCTTGAGTCCGACAAGCTTGATGAGAAGGCCATTGAGGTGTTTATTAAAGTTGCCCAGCGCCGCCCCGGCACTAAGGTCCTGATTGTCGGCGGCGGGACTTTCCTTGAAATATACAGGAAAGCGGTCCATGAGGCCGGAGTCAGTAGATCATTTGTTTTCACGAAATATGTCCCCTATAACAGTTTACCGAAATATTATGAACGGATGAGCATTTTTGTAGCGCCGGTTTGGAATGAAAGTTTCGGACAGGTGAGCTCCTTTGCCATGAATATGGGAATCCCGGTAGCGGGATATAATGTGGGTGCGCTCTCCGAGATCCTCGGGAATGAGGAGTTGCTGGCTCCTCCGGGTGACAGCGATCGCCTGGTCGAGATTGTCATCGGCCTTTTGAACGATAGGGCAAAGCGCTTATCCATAGGAAAGCTTAACCGGAAACGCGCTCAGGACTCTTTTTCGGTAGAAGCGATGGTGGAGCGCTATGCATCGATATATAAAGATTTAACGGCAGGCCGTTGTACAGACGCCCCGGGTCCGGCCAAATGAAGACGCATATTTTTTGTAATATCGAGGTGCCCCCCCTTGTTGACTGCCGTTCGGTCATGAAATTGGACATCTATGGGTGGGTCGTAGATCCGGGCAACCAAATTAGCCGGCTCATGGTCCGGAGCTCCGACGGTCATACGGCCCCTTGTGAATGCCGAAAGGAGCGCCCCGACGTAAAAGCTGCATATCCGGGGATTCCCGGTGCGTTACATTCAGGGTTTAAGGCGGAATTGCCCGTGCCCCCTGCCGGCGGGAACATGGAAATTTCCCTTGAGGCAGAGTTGCGCGATGAAAGCAGATGCGAGCTGGCGAAAAAAACAGTGAGACTCCTTGTGTCCGCTGAAGCGGAAGAGGGCATCCTGGCGGGCCTTGGATCGCTCAGCTATCCTGAGGAGTTTGATAACGCCAGACTGTCATCCCTATCGACCCTTGGACCCGTTTTTGTCATAGGGGAACACACTGAGTTTTTCACTGCGCCGGTTTCGGCGCTCCAGTGCGCTTTCGAAACCAAACATTTCCCCGCGCTTCAGCATTTTCAATTATTGGCCGATCTCGTGACTGTGACAAAGAATACGTGGGATGACGAAATAAAGGGGTACTTCGCTCATCTTGGGGATATGCTCGGGTTATATGGCATTGGTCACCTGGATATCTACGAAATAATAAATGAAATTCGTAAATTCTTTTGTGACGTCTATGACCGGCAGGTTGTTTCAAGTGTCCGGATTGACGTATTGCCGGGGGTGGCGGGCTTGCGGCTCGTTCCGCTTATCAAGGGGTGTTATCCCGGAGCAAGATTCATTTGCGTGACCCGGGAAGGACCAGCGGGGGGCCGCGCGGAGCGCCCGGCTGAAGCCAATGAGGTCCCGGCCTTTTCCGGTGTTTGGGGTTCCGTTAAAAAAAGTCTTGATGACGATCAATATCTTGAACTGGACGAAAGTTATTTCACTTCTGACGTTAAATCATGTCCGGCGCCTCTGGCGGATTTCATGAAAATGAATGGCGCGCAACGCGAACTATTCGTGGTTTCGCTTCGTCGACAGGCGGCAAGCAGCGGGGCGGAGGTCGTTTCGCCGGATAATCTCTACGGAGGGGATGAGCGCCTGGCATCCCGGGAATCCCCGCGGGACCGATATGAGTTCCGATTGGAGAAATTAACGGGTTTCCCCGAGGAAAAACCGATTTTTGTCCTGGGCGCCGGCAGGTCAGCAACCAGCGCGATGACCGGGGCCCTCATGGACGGCTTGAATATTTCCGGATGGCACGAGGGCCATGTTTTTCCACTACTGCGCCAATTGCTCTATAAGCTCTTTGAGAAGTGGCGTGAGGTCGCGGGGCCTTCTTTGCCGGGTGATTCAACAAATAAAAGGCCGCCATGGTTTCCCGAAAACATTATGTATGATATGCTCGATGCCGTTGTGAAGAAGATCGTGCTTCAGAGCAAAAAAGATATTCAGAATTATGTATGGATGGATAAAACACCCGATGACCGGATGGTCCATTGCGTTGATCTTCTGCTTCATTTGTTTCCTCACGGACGGTTTATCTTTCTTCGGCGCAACCCTGTCCCGTTGGCGCTCTCACGCCGGAGAAAATTCCAGGAACCACCTATCGTGTCTTTTGTCGTATGGGCAAAATGCATCGATGCGTGGGAAAAAGCCCGGACCTTGTTGCGGGAAGGTCAGTTCGAGGAGTTTGATCAAAGAGACCTGACGCGGGACACCGTGCGCGTCGTAGAGCGTCTCAGGAAGTTGATTCCGTTTGAAGAGGAAGAGCGCCGGCGGACCATGGCTTACCTTACGACCGAGCGGCCTGAGTTTACACTGGGCCGGATACCCCCATCCTTATATGTTGACGTTAGTGATGACAGGCGCAAACACAGGCGCGAGGTCCTTTTCTATAATTTGTTAGATTATGAAGAGAAATTCCTGGAGGATACGGATTGGAGCGGACTCGAACGGGATCTTTTCCTCGGCATATGCGGCGAAAGAGGGACAAAATACGGATATTCATTCCACAGGGGCCCTGAGATGAAACAATATTTCATTGCGGATGTGGCGGCGCGTATCGAGAGCCTGCAGTATACCGCGGAGGAAAAGATCAAAGATATAGCGCATCTTACCGAACAATTCGAGAGCTGCAGAAAAACCTCAAATATGTACAGGCGTTTATATGAAAGAAGGACCGCGGCATACTGGATGAGAAGAATAAAGGCCCGGCTCAGGCGGGTTGCGGGGCCGGCAAATGGAGGCTAAAGTGCGGCGGGGTAGAGCGTGACACTAACACATTCCGGCATAGTCATTAATAAAGCGTCATGAAAGTCGCCCTTTTTGTACATTGTTTTTTCCCGGACCACTTTTATGGAACGGAGACTTATACTCTGGAGCTGGCGCGTAATCTGCGCGAACTGGGGCATGAGGCGGTGGTGGTCACCGCGGTATTTCCGGGGGAGCCCATGAAAGACAAGATGGTTACTTATTACGAATACGAAGATATTCCTGTTTATTGCATAGATAAGAATTATCTGCCGGATACCAGGGTAAAGGACGGCTATTACCGGCCCGAAATGTATGGTGTGCTCAAGGATGTGCTTACGGACATAAAGCCCGATATCGTTCACGTAACGCATCTGATTAATCATACCGCCGTGCTGCTCGACGCGGCCGAAGACCTTGCCCTCCCAATTGTCGCGTCATGCACGGATTTTTTTGGTTTCTGTTATAACAATAAGCTCGAAGCGGCGGATGGTTCGCTTTGCAGCGGTCCCAACAGGGGCCGGACAAACTGTCTTGCCTGTTTTTTGAAGGCGGTGGCCCAATTTTCTCCCGATACGTTCAGCAAACGCCTGGCAGGAAAATATCCTTTTATCGCGGCCCATGCGCTGAATGCCTTGCGGCGCGTGCCTTATTTTCGAAAGGGTAAAATTGCGGGCATTGTGCTCGATGTAATACGGAGACCAGACCTGCTGCTGCACCGTTATTCTAAATACGGCGCGGTTATTGCTGCGACAAAATTTCTGGGAGACAGTTATATCGCAAACGGTTTGACGGCCCCTGTCCATATAATAAGATTCGGCGTTGATCTGCCTCGCCTCCCTAAAAAGCAGAAGGGAAAAAAACTGCCGGTCAAGCTCGGCTTTATCGGGCAGATTGCGGCGCATAAGGGTACAGGGCTGCTGGTTGAGGCGTTCTGCAGACTTCCGGAAGGGGCCTCCGAACTCCATATTTACGGGCCGGAGGACATGTCGCCGGAATATTTTACGAGACTTAAGGAAAAGTCGGCAGGCCGCCGGATTTTTTATCATGGGACTTTTCCGAAGGAGAAAATGGCGGAGGTGCTTTCCGATATGGATTTTCTCTGTATCCCGTCGATATGGTATGAAAACAGTCCGCTTGTGCTTCTCAATGCGCTTGCGAGCCATACCCCGGTGATCGTCTCCGATGTTGAGGGGATGACGGAGTTTCTGGAAGAAGGAAGGAATGGATATATATTCTCCCGTGGCGGTGTCGATGATCTGGAAAGGGTCCTGCGAAGGATCATTGCCGACCCTGAAAAAGCGCTGGCGATGACGGCAACTACGGAATATGCGAGAACAACCAGGATGATGGCTGAGGATGTTTTGGCTGTATACAACGCTGTAATCCGCGGGACTGTGAATGAATAAACTCAGTTGTATGCAATATAATAATGGGCGAGGTTGCATTTGTTTCACGAGGGTATATATATTATTTTGTAATTTTCGTCAAAAGGGCTCCCCGGGTTCTCTGCCCGGATGGCGCTTACGGACTGACGAAGAAAGGGACAGGGGTTGCGGACATGCAGACATATGAAAATTGAGATCAACATAGATATTCCCACGCCGTCCTTTGCAAAATTTCTCCCTCATGTTCTTCTCGGCGTCTGGCTTGTCCTGATTGGGGCGGGGATATGGCAGCATGCAGCCAAGGCGGCGCAGCCGCCGATCTACGATTCGCTGACATACTTCCAGAAGGCCAGGAATATATGGACCGCGATATATGAAGGCAAGCTTGTCAATCCGTTTAATGCAGCGCCGACTTTCCGTCCGCCCGGGACGGTCGTCATGTCATATCCTTTCGGGTTCAGCGCGGATTACCGGACGTTTTATTTCAGGTCCGTTTTTTTCCCTGTCCTCTGCCTGGTTTTGGCGGTATACACCTCCGGCTATTCGAAAATAATGAGCAATTCTGAAAAATGGGATGTCACTTGTTTTGCCATGTTCCTTTCATCGATACCCATGTTCTACCATTTTGAGAGGGTGACGGGAATCCCCTCTCCCGTAATATGGGGGCTGGTGGACAGCTTTCTTGCGGGCTCGGCCGCCCTCGGCGTGGCGTTTTGTCTTCGCAGCATAATGTATTCATCGATGAGGTGGTTGCTTGCGGCCGCGGCCCTTTCTGGTTTCTGTCTGCTGATTAAACCCTCTGGTTCACTCGTCATGGCCCTGACCGGCGCAACCTGGGTGGGGGGGATGCTCTTTGGTATTTTCGGGACCGAAGATCCCGGCGCCAGGAAGCAGAAAACAGGGCTGCTTATCCGGGGAGTGCTTGCCATGGGTCTGATATACGGGGCGGTCGTCGGCATGTCGGTCTTTTCCCGGTATTTATCGTTGGAAAATCTCTCCTTCGGGAAGGCCGCGATAAAGGTGATGCACGATGAAATGAAGCTTACTCCCGCTCTGCTGCTGAAAATGATACATATCAGTTTCGGAGAGACGCTCCCACTTTTATTTTTGTTTGCGTGGAGCGCTGCCCTGGGGTATGGCAGAAGAATTGATTTGTCCGGGAGTCTTTTGACGAGAGGGGCGTTTTTTTTCCTTGCCGCGGT
The DNA here is from genome assembly GCA_016215155.1 of Nitrospirota bacterium. Lineage (GTDB taxonomy): Bacteria > Nitrospirota > Thermodesulfovibrionia > Thermodesulfovibrionales > UBA6898 > PALSA-1316. The sequence continues at coordinate 40,143 of JACRLQ010000045.1, read as the reverse complement.
CTCATTCCTCTATATTGCCGTGGGCGCATGGTTCTGGATCGTTGTTTCAGGCGGGGTAACCCAGGTCCGTTATTTTTTCCCCTTCCCCCTTATGGCGGCCATTGCGGTTGTGCCTTTATTGCTCTTGATCGTCAAGAACCTGCCGTCGAGGGGAAGGGTCCTTGTGAGGCTTATGCTGCTGGTCCCCGCGCTTAATATACTATTGCTCCTGAACTCCGCCCCATCAAGCGCGTGGCAGAGATGGACTGGAGTGAACCTCTCAACCGGCATACACCGGGAGGAGGTAGAACAGGCGAAACGTTTGGTCCAGGATTTAAGCAGCGGAGGGAAAAATGTCTTTCTTTATTCTCTTCATTCTGATGCCGCCACGTCCGCGTTCGAAGGGGTGGGGGCCTTCGAAGCGGTCATGAATCCGGCGAAGCCCGTATTTCTGACCAGATTGCCCGTCGATTGGCAAGGACCGGCGGTAATAAAACTGGATGATATCCTGACGTCAAAATATGTCATTTTCACTCCGATAAGAAAAGCTGAAGAAAAAGAGGCGGCGCTGGCGCAGAAGTCTCCGCGGGACTATTGGCAGGAACAGCGTCTTTTCCTCGGTCTGTTTACCGACCTTACCGGGAAAGATGGCGTGGAAGTTGTTTCTGAAACCGAGGTCCGGCTGCTCAAGATCGTGGATAGACAGAGGCTTGCCGTCTCTCTTAGAGAGAAACTGAAAGACTACTCCTGGCGGCCTGTCTTTGAGGGGGCCAATGCCGACCGGTGGCTGAGCCAGGGTGATCTTGCCGAACTGCTGAGAAGGTCGGACGATGTGGCCATAAGGGACGTCCTTTATAGCCCGCGGTATAAGGTGCATGCGCTTTCTTTGGCGCGAACAAAAGAGGATGTCCTGGTCAAGGTCTGGTGGGAGCAAATACAAAACGACGGGGACAAGGACTGGTATCTTTTCTGCCACCTTTTGGACGATAAGGGGACGATTTTGTACCAGAAGCAAGTCCTTTTGGCGGACCGCGTGCCTCTGCAAAAGGATCGTAAGATCCAGTTTGATACAGTCAGGTTCCCCAGCATTGGCGATGCCGGTTTAAGGTCTTTGGCTTTCGGGGTATACAACCCGCCGTCGTCCGCGTTTTTTCATGCCGACTCCGGCACGCGTGATTGGGACAACCGCAGGGTGATAGTCCCGGTGCCGAAGAACTGACGGAGCCCGGCGCAGGCGCGGCTGAAAAAGGTTTGTTTGCGTCTGGAAAAAATGTTACTAACAGGAGTTAGGGAAGCAGGATCAATATAATGAGTCAGAAAGATATTATTTCACCGGACAACAAGGGCAAGAGAATCGGGATCCTGATTGTCGCCTATAATGCCGTCACCACTATTGGACAAGTCCTCAAACGTATCCCCTCGGATGTCTGGAACAACGTGGAGGAAGTGGTGATTTTTGATGACGCCAGCCACGACCACACCTATGAGCTGGCAGTCGGTTTGAAAATGCTGTCGAATCTCGACAAGCTTACAGTCTTGAAAAACGAAAATAATCTTGGATAAAGAAAAAAACAAAAACTGGGGTACAGCTATTTTATAGAGAAGGGGTTCGATATTGTCATCCTGCTGCATGGAGACGGCCAATACGCCCCCGAAATCCTTGCTCATCTGTACGCTCCCCTTGTGAAGGGGGAAGCCGATGCGGTGTTCGGGTCCCGCATGATGCCTGAGCACGGGGGGCCGCTCAAAGGGGGGATGCCTTTATACAAATTCGTGGGTAACCGCATACTCACCTATATCGAAAACTACGCCCTGGGGTTGGACCTGTCTGAGTTTCACAGCGGGTACCGGGCCTATAGTCTGGATGTGTTGAGACGGATAGATATGACGAGGATGACCGACGACTTTCATTTTGATACGCAAATCATCATCAAACTCAACCACCAGGGGTTCCGCATAAAAGAAGTCCCGATTCCCACATACTACGGAAATGAAATCTGCTACGTCAACGGGATGAAATACGCCTGGGACGTGTTCACGTCCGTTGTCCATTATAAAAGGACCGTACGGGCGCTGGAGAGGTATCCCGAATACTCTGAATACTTCGTCCATTATCCCATGAAGGAAAGCAATTACTCAAGTTATTATTACTTTAAGCGGTGGGTGGGCCAAAATCAGTGTGTCCTTGACCTCGGGTGCGGGGAGGGTTTTTTTGCCAAAAAATTGGCGGAGGACAACAATGTGGTGGTCGGCGTGGATATGTTGCCTGATCCGAAATGCAGGGAAAGCCTCCAAAAATATCTCTGCTCGGATTTGAGTAACGGTCTTGACAAATGCGTGGCCGACTTGTCGGGTAAAACCTTTGACCGCATACTGCTCCAGGACATACTGGAACATGTGGGAAACCCGGCGCAATTGCTGTCGGATTGTAATCACCTGCTTAAACCCCATGGCCGTCTGCTTGTCTCGGTGCCGAACGTCGCGAATATTTCCGTGCGTCTTTCCCTCCTTTTCGGCAAGTTCGAATACAGTGAAAGAGGGATACTGGACAGGACTCATCTCAGGTTTTATACAAGAAAGACAGCGCGTAAACTGCTCGCGGAGACCGGGTATCAAGTCCTTTCGACAGTGATGACGGTAATGCCGGTTGAGCTTGCCTTGGGGCTCCCGGCCGGCAGCGGGGTGATGCGGGCGGCGACCCGGATACTGGCTTTTTTTACATCCGTTTTCCCGGGGTTGCTGGGCTACCAGATATTATTACTGGCCCGCAGCGACGCGCCGGAAAAACCATAGGTATCTTTATCTAAGCATACGATGGGAAGATAAAAAATGAAATGTCTCGTATTGGGCGGCGGAGGATTTATCGGATCGCATATATGTGATCACCTGGTTGCGGCAGGCCACGAAGTCAGGGTGTTCGAGAAAGTGGGGTTATCCAAAGCCAATGTCCTTCACCTGCACGAAAAAATAGAATGGATGGAGGGGGATTTTTTGAATCCGGACTGTTTGCGCGGCGCTGTAAAAGACGCGGAGATAATATTCCACTTGATCAGCGCCACAATCCCCCGGGATTCCAACGATAATCCCGTGTATGACATTACATCGAATATTATTCCCACCCTCCACCTGCTCGAGGCGGCCAGGTCCGCCGGGGTCCGCAAGATAATACTGTCCTCTTCGGGGGGAACAGTTTACGGTATCCCCCGTAAAATTCCCATATCAGAGGAGCATCCGACAGAGCCGATCTGCTCCTATGGTATTCATAAGCTGATGATCGAGAAATACTTGTTTTTATATCATAAATTATATGGGCTCGATTTTGCGGTCATGCGGATCTCGAATCCTTACGGCGAGCGGCAGCGTCAAACCGGGAACCAGGGGGTGGTCCCCATTTTCCTTAGTAAGGTCATGCATGGCGAAACCATAGAAATTTGGGGCGACGGATCGGTTGTCAGGGATTACCTGCATATCTCTGATGTTGCGCGCGCGGCGGTCATGATGACGGAGGCGCGGCTGCCGAAAAAAATTCTTAATATCGGCAGCGGAATCGGGATGTCGCTGAATGCCCTTCTCGCGGAAATACAAAAAGTTACGGGACTGGCGCCGAATGTCCGGTACACTTCCTGTCGTCCCTTCGATGTTCCGGCAAATATCCTTGATATCGCGTTGGCAAGGGACACCCTCGGCTGGGGCCCCCGGGTGGACCTGACTGACGGACTGCGCGCCACAATGGAATATTTGCGCAATATCGGCAAAGACCCGGCTGTCTCATAATGTCCAGGTTTTGCAGCCGGGATATATTGCATAATACCGCCGCATATCTATAAAATGAGACGTGACATCTGACGGTTTTTTTGCGGCCCGGTTTTCCGGAGTTTCCGAGGCGAGGCTTTCCATTATCATTGTCTCGTTCAATACCTCCGTGTTGCTTAATCAGAACATCGGAGCTCTGCTGCGTTTCGGCCCGAAAAACAATTATGAAATCATTGTAGTTGACAATGCTTCCACCGACGGCAGCGCGGAAATGGTTGAGCAGGGGTTCCCGGGAGTTACACTTATAAAAAACCCTCTGAACCTTGGATTTGCCGCCGCCAACAACCAGGCCATGAAAACCGCGGGCGGCAGATATCTGCTTCTGCTCAACAGCGACGCCTTTATCGAGGAGCAGTCGGTTGAAACGCTCATCCGGTTTATGGAAGACCATCCCCGCGCAGCGGCGGCCGGCCCGAAAATTCTCAATACTGACGGTACGCTGCAGAACAAAGGCTTTTGCTTCCCTTCAATCAAGGGTTCTCTCCTTTTCCTGTTTGGAATTGACAGGCTCCTGGGCCCGAAACTGCGCGCGCGACTGTTCCCCGGGCTATACTGGGACGAGGACCAGACCACCAAGGTCGATTTTCTGCACGGCTGCTGCATGATCGTCCGAAAAGACGCACTGAACGTCACGGGCGGTTTACCGGAGGACTACTTCATGTATTTCGAAGAACAAGACTGGTGTTATCGCGCATGGAGGGGGGGGCTTGAAATATGGTATGTCCCTTCGGCAAGGGTCGTGCATTGGGGGTCGGCCTCGCCGATGGACAACAGGCCGGAGGTGTTCGGCAGGAGCATGCTGCTTTTTTTCAGAAAAAACATAGGGACCTTGAGAGGTCTGACTATCACGGCGTTACAGGTAATGTCCGCCTCCATCTCTTTTTTTTGTGACGTGCTGAGACGGCAAGACAGGGCCAAAAGGGAAAAGACGTATAACTATCTGACCCAGCAGCTGGACCTGCTTGCAGACCTGTTCACCCGGGGACGGCATCATAAGAGCGGCCGTGCGGGGTAAACCTTTTTTTTCCGTCATTATCAATTCGTACAACTATGGCCGCTTCATCGAAGAGGCGATAGACAGCGTCCTCGCCCAGAGATTCCCCCTCGATGAAATAGAGATCATTGTGGTCGATGACGGATCGACGGATGATACCTCCGTCAGGACAAAAAAATACGCGGACAGTATCGTATATATTTTCAAGGAAAACGGCGGGCAGGCATCCGCGCTAAATGCGGGTTTTGCGGCGGCCAGGGGAGAGATCATCGCCTTTCTCGATTCAGACGATTACTGGCATCCTTCGAAGCTTTTTGAGATATCGGGGGAATTCAGGAGGTCCCCGTCGGTCGATTTTGTATACCATTATATGGATGTCGTTGACAATGACCGCAACCTCATCGACCGGCTGTCCTTTCCGGATTTCGGGTCCGGAGATTTTCTGGAGGCGTATCTTCGGGGGCGCCTGCCTGTTTTTTCTCCGACATCCGGAATGTCCTTCAGGAAAGCCTGCCTGGAGAGAATCATGCCGCTGGCAGAAGAGTTCAGAGTATTTGCGGATATTCATATGCATTATATGCTCCCTTTCTACATAAGGGGAATGTCCGTAATCAAGAAATCCCTTGGATACTACCGTATGCACGGCGGTAATTTATCGGGCGGCAATCTGCTTACCGCTGAGAAACTTGGCAGGGAGCGGGACATCATATTGAGGAATATGGTCCATGTTGAAAGTCTCGCGGGGTCGCTCGGCCTCGACTGCCGGTTTTTGATACAGCGCCTGCAGGCGATGTCGAAAATATACGGCATTTATATCCTGAGGGCCAGGGGTCAAAGGTGGGCGGCGTTTACCGCCGCGTTGCGCTTCAACGACTTTTTACCTGAAGATGGGCCCCTTTACAGGCTGGGGAGAAGAACGACGCTGGTTATCGCCGCCGCCGTTTCCCCTTCCCTTCATCTCCGGCTGCAAAGAAAATACAGGATCTTCCGGGGCATTGTCAGCGGGGGGGGCCGATCGTGACGCGGCACGCAGACGGGTTCCTTGACATCACTTACTAAATACATTATCTTATTTTAAGTTTGAAATTAAGGGTCGAGGTATGTATTTAATGCGAAAAAAACTAGCGGCAATCATGATATTCGCCTGTGTATCAGGCCTGATGCTTGGCGATGCCGTAATCTCAAATGCTTTTTTCGGAGCTAAAGGCCTTGAAAGACTTTCAAAAAGACAGAAGGCTGCGGAGCAGGCGCTTGAGAAGGACCAGTCCCCGGCCGACGTCCGGAGTGACTCCCAGCAGACTACCACGGTAACTACCACCACGACCACAACGACGACGCCTGCTTCCGGAGCGCAGGACCGGCCCGTAACGGCGACTGAGTCGGTCCCTGTGCCTCAGAATAAATCACAGTCCGCGGCGTCAGAGGCCATGCCCACAAACTATTTTGTTCCGGTCCCCGTTACTACTCAAACCAACCCCGCGGTGATGCAGGCGCCGGCCGCGGACGCGCAGACTCCTGTTCAGGCCCAGTCCCAGCCTGCCGTTGTCCAGAAGTCTTCCGAGCAGCTTCCTCTTGCGGTAAAGCCCCAGGCAGCTGCGGTAAAGAAGCCGCCGGCAAAGGCCGGGGACGTGAGTTTTAACTTCGATGACGCGGATGTTTTTTCTGTTATCCAGACGATCTTCGGGGATGTAATGAAGGTCAATTATATCATGGACCCCAATGTCAAAGGCAGGGTCAACTTCAGGTCAGTCAGCCCGGTTGCCAGGGAAGACGTGTTCCCTCTCATGGAGGTTATTTTAAGGCTCAACGGCATAGCTGTTGTTGAAGAAAGCGGGCTTTACAGGATCATCCCCATAGGCGACATATCCAAAGAGCCGGCGCCTGTCGAAATCGGGAGGGACCCGGAAAAGGTGAAGCTGACCGGGCAGTCCAGGGTGCAGGTTGTGCCTGTGCTTTACAGTCAGTCATCCGAATTGACCCGTGTGCTCACGCCGTTTCTGTCAAAAAATGCGCTGATAATCGACATACCCAAGAGCAACTATATTATTATTGTCGACACTGACGCCAATATAAAGAGACTGCTTCAGCTTGTGGATGTCTTTGACAATGTTCAGTTAAAGCAGGTCACGCCGAAGGTTTTTGTCTATCCCGTTCAAAACAGCAAGGCAAAGGACGTTTCTTCGATCCTGCAGCAGATATTCCTTGGGGCAAGGCCACCCCAGCCTTCGGCGGCCACTGCCCCCAGAACGCCTGCGCAGCCCGCTCCGGGACAGCCGCCCCAGCCACAGGGGGGCCCCCAACAGCAGCCCCAGGTGGTGGCGGGAGGGCAGGCCGGCACCGGAGCTCTCATCTCGGAAGGCACCAGGATAATCGCTGATGAAATCACGAACTCGATTATAATCCTTGCCTCTCCCGAAGATTATATGCTGATCTACGATACCCTGCTTAAAATAGACGTCGTTCCACGGCAGGTCATGATTGAGGGGCTTATTGTGCAGGTGAAGCTGAAGGACAACCTGAGCTTCGGGGTTTCATGGTCCATGGAGGCCGGGTTGAATTTAACGGATTGGCAGGGGTTTAAAAACAGTGTGAATATCAAAGGCCCGATAAATATCAGCAGCCCTTCGACCGCGGCGGCAAATCTCCCTGCAAAGGGTTTCACTTTTGTGGGCAAAGACCCCTCGGGGACGGTGAGGGCGGTGCTTTCCGCGCTGGCGGAGGAGTCCAAGGCCAAGGTCCTGGCGTCACCGCACCTGCTTGTGTCGGACAATCGTGAGGCGAGGATGCAGGTTGGGTCCCAGGTCCCGCTGACGACTTCACAAACATCCACCACCGCGGCGACCGGGACCGTGCCTTCGATAACCAGTACCGTCCAGTATAAAGACATCGGGATAATACTCAAGGTGAAGCCGCAGGTAAACGACAGCGGCCTTATTTTCCTCGAGCTGGCCCAGGAAATCTCTTCGATAGGGGACATTACGGTGGATGTAGGCGGGCTCAAAAATATCACGATCGATAAAATCGAGGCGACCTCCAACCTTGTCGCCAAGGACGGAGAGACGATAATCATCGGCGGCCTCATAAGAGAAGACTCCACAAAGGGGAAAGACAGCGTTCCGCTTTTGAGTAAAATACCTCTCATTGGAAACCTTTTCGGCAACACAACTGATGACAGTACCAGGACCGAACTCATAATACTGCTTACGCCGCACGTCATGAGAAACCTCAAAGAAGCGGGGGACCTTACAAAAGATTATCTGGACAGATATAGGGGATACAGCAAGGACAAGGGCATTGATGACTTCATGAAAGACAGAAGCATCAGAAGCGGGAACCAGCCCGAAGACGACAAAAAGGCCCCTCAGTGACATTATTTAACGTGAGACATGAGATAAGGCCCTTCAAGGGACAGCCAATAAACGGATATTGTATTGCCGGATTGACGCAAGGTGTAGTAAATAAAATACACTTGCTGTCTATAGTTAAACACATTTGAGAGGAGAAATGAAAGAGTGATGGCGGGAACTAGGCCTAAAACAAAGGAAAATTCATCATTCCCCTGTTATAATGCCCTGGCCTGCTTCTTGCATAAGCATTTACGGTTACAGTGCGTTTAGTATGTTGGCCGATAACTGCATATCGCTCTGTGACATGAAGATTATGGAATTGAGAACGAGAGTGTTGTTGAGAAGGACATCAGTAATTTTATTGTTGTTTTTATTCTTGATTATTTCGATAGGATGTGTTAAAAAAGAAGCTATTAAAATCGGCACGGATGAGGAAATCTTAAGGGAGAGGGTAATGGCATACTGGGACCACAGGGTGAAACAGGAATTTGACAAGTCGTACGAATTCGAGGACCCGATATACAGGAAGAGCCATTCCGTCGTTACTTATATTAAGAAGTTCGGGATTGATCCGGTCAGGCTTAAGGAAGTGAAGGTAGCCGGTTTGAAGGTTGAGGACCATGATGCCAGTGTCGACCTCAGCATGAAAATAGAAATAAGGGCGCCTGGCGCGCGCAAGCCTCTTAAAGTGGAAACTGACAGAAATGACAGGTGGGGCAGGATTGAAGGAGTGTGGTATCATGTCATCGGAGAGCAGTCGGCCTTATCCGGTGATAAAAAATAGGCAGGTTGATGTTCTGACGGGCATTAAGACTAAGCCCAAGTCGAAAATGAAAAAGGAGGAGGTGATTTCGGGAAAAAGATCCGGCAAATAAGTCGGTTAATAAAATAGACACGATAGACGTAGCTTTATAAGTAAAATTATCTTGAGAATTCCTAAAAAGGAGGAAAGTAAATGTTAAAGAAAGCAGTCTTAATGGTTTTTGCTACAATGCTGCTGATCGCATTCGCAGGCATCGCGTCCGCGAATCAGGTTGACGGCATGGTAAGCGGCACGGGACCGGTTCTGCCCGTTGACCTCGATGTGTCTGTAAACCCGGGTGGTCTGGGTGACGGTCTTATTTATGGGTACTATAATGCAAGGGACGCCTTCACGTTCTTCCGCGTTGTAAATACCTCCACTACAGAGGCTATAAAGGCCAGGGTGAGGTTCAGAGAGGCCAAGAGGAGTAAGGAAATCCTCGACTTCAACATCTGCCTCAGCAACAAGGACCAGTGGTCCGCATGGATATTCAGCCCGACCGCAGCAGGTCCCGCTATTATCCTTCCGACTGACGGCGGCTTAGAGCCCCCGGATTCAGTAACCGCAGCAATGAAGACCATCACCGCCCCTGCAATTTCGGCAAATGGTCAGGCTTTCAAGTATTCGGCCACAGGTCCTGCAGGTCTGGCTGGTGTAACCGCTGATGACACGAAGGAAGGTTACTTCGAGATCATCGGTGTAACAACCCTTTTAGCCGGTTCTGACGGTGGCGTTGACACCAATGATTCACATGTTAATTTTACAGCTTCTCAGTGTATCAATATCCAGTCACCTGTAAATGAAGTTCCCAACGTGCTGGCTGGTAATGCCGATGTCATAGTATTCAGGCCCGTACAGGGCAGCGGCCTCTATTCATACAATGCCGCCGCTATCGCAGACTGCGATATAACACAGGATTTCGATCTGTCAGCTGAGTTCCCGGTCTGGACCAATTGCTTCAACGGTCTTTCCGGTGTGGATTATGCTCTCACAAAGGTCAACCATATCGCAATGTACAATCTGGAAGAGTGGGACGGCGCGGAGACGGAAGTGATCATCAACTTCCCGACAAAGTCACTGCACGGCGTTGGTCCCTGGACCAAGCCTTTCGACACGGTCTCCTCTTCAAACTGCGAGCCTGTTGATATCAACATCTACAACGATCTCGAAAACACCTCCACCTCGACTACGGACTTCTCGCCGAGCGGCAACCCTGCTCAGCCTGAGCTCTGCAACGAGGTCAATGTGATCAAGATCGAAAAGAGCGACCTTCTCAATACAAAGGTCGGCGCACAGTTCAACGTAAGCGGCGTAACTCCGTTTACAGGTCTTGGTTGGGTCAGGATCGGCCTTAATACCGGCACGATCAGCTGCGCAACCGGTAATTCGACCTGCCGCGACGCAGGCGCAGTTGAGTCTGTAGGACTTCCTTCGCTCGGTTTCGTGCTGAATCGTTTCATCGGCGAAATGGGCGCGATGGATTCCACGCAGTACAATTCGTACATCAGATTCAATCAGGTTGCACCTGGAAGGCAGTAAGAGCAAGTAGTTTTTTCGGGGGAAGATGCTCTGCATCTTCCCCCTTTTTTTTATTTTTTTCAGTCATGCCGACGACTCCCGCCTGACGATTTGCGTCATCTTACGCACAATTTGTGTCAATTAGTCAACACCTGGCGCTACGCGCGCGACGATATAACCAGGCGCAACGATTAAATTCCGTTCATAAATATTCGTAAACGTTGACATTTTTACCATGATTACAATACAATTCACGTATGGCCCATCAATATTGCAGGATTTTTTTTTGAGCCGGGAGATTTAGGACGATAAGGATGGCAATCAACTGCGCACCCGCAGAAGTGTCCCGCATAAATCTGGCACAGACCGTGCATTACTATATTACGTAGTACGATGACAGCAGGCCCATTACTCTGGTGATCAGAGGCATGAGAGATTATAGAAACGGAGGTTCAGGGAAAATGGCGACAAAAAGAGTGACAACTATACTGATTGCTCTGATGATAGCGGTATTGGCGGTATATTCCGGAAGTGAGGCGGCCGACGAAAATACCATGGCTCCGGCAGTATATATGAACGACCTGCCCGGCCCACTGTCCGTGAAGAAGCCCGACCCGGTCCATATTATGACGTTTATACTTGCCGGACAATGGGTCGACAAACCTTTTGAACTATATATATTTACGGGAGAGGGCTCGGGGACATACCTGGGAAGTGATCTGGCATGGAACGCCTACGACAGTCAGCATCCGCTGCAGCCCCTCATCTCATCCGGAATGCCCGATTATCAGGGCCTCCATCTCCCTTCCTTCGCCAACCTGCTCTGGACGGCCTTCAATGACTCTTCCGTGCTTGCGGACGGGGACACAGTCTTGACGGTCTGCATCGACATAAACATGGACGGCAGTCTGAACGCAGCTGAGTCGGCCTGCGGGACGATGACTATCCATGTTGAAAAACCGGCGTGCGTGTTGTCGCTTTCGCCAAAAGTCATCCCTACCAAGACCATAACCGCGGGGACGAATGTCCAGTCCGAGACGATTGCGGTGAGCGATTCCTGTAACAGCAGCGCGTTTACCGTATCGGTACAAAGCGGGGGAGAATGGCTCTCGCCGCAGAGCGTGGAAAACACCATAACCCTGACATATAACTCGGCAGGCCTGTCCTCCAGGAGTGAACCCTATATCGGAAAAATACTGGTAACCAGTTCAGGCGGAGCTACCGACTTTATCACCACCTCGCTCACCGTGCTGCCGAAATCCACGACATGCGCGCTTGCGGCCAATCCCGGACAGGTAAACTTTACGGGTTCCAAAAGCTCGATCTTCCCGGTCGTGAGCGTCAGTAACAGTCCTGCCGCGGTAGCAGTGACCGATTGCAACGGCAATGTTCCCGGAAGCTTAGGCGTGACGATAGACACCGCCAGCAAAGGCTGGTTATCGGCGGCCAGGAACGCGCTCGACGGCTCTCTTTCCGTCTCAGTAAACGGCTCGGGGGTGGGTGGGACCGGCACGTTTAGAGGCACTGTTACGGTGACGGCGGCCGGCGCGTCGCTTAATATACCGGTAACACTGGTTGTTTCCGGGTCCGAACCCCAAACCTGTTCCGTCAGTTTCCCGGAACTCTCATTCGGCGGGGCCGCGGGCACAGTCACCTCTTCGCAGACGGTCGCGGTCAGTGATTCCTGCGGCAATATAAAAAGCTTTTCCTCGGTCGCACCGTCGGCCGGTTGGATTAGCGTAAACCCCACGAGCGGGACGGGCAAGTTTGACGTCACCGTTAATTCGATGCCGTCCGTCACCACGACCGGGTCGATCAGCCTGAGAGTTGACGGCGTGACATACTCTTTTAATGTGACCGCGATGCCTACCGGCCCGGCATGCACTACGCCCACCAAAGTCAAGCTTTATGACACCTCAGGCGGGGCGATATCGTCCCTGTCCGTTTCGGGAACGACCTCGGGTATCCTCTCCCAGACGGTCGGCGTGAGGGACGACTGCAGTAAGGCGTACACCACATATACATTTACCTATCCCGGTCTGGATGAGTGTGGTCAGGTCCGCGTCGGACGCCTCGAGGCTCAACCTCAGTTTTACACAGGCAACGGTAGGGAGCTACAAGGCCTGCATCGAGGTCAAACCCGACAATACGGCATTCCCCGCAGTGACCCTGCCGGTCCAGCTTACCGTCACTAGTGCGCCGCAGGAAGGTGTCACGTCGCTTACCAGCGCCGTGACCAGAAGAATGGAAACGCTTGGACCAAAGAAGTCCAAGATATACAGCGCCGACCATAAAGGGACGAAGGCCGCGTTCAGCCTTATGACCAGAGACTGGGCGACTGACTGCGACATGATCGTCATGTATTCCGGCGCGGCCTGCGGACAGAGGGTCCCGGACATAAATGATTACAACGCCATAATGGCCGATATCGCCAGAACAGGTGGTTATTATCAGTTCGGTGGAAAGAAATTCAACGATTATGACTTCTACTATGGTATTGGCGGGCAGAACGAGGCTGTGAATATGTCAGGCAGTCCGATCGGATGCTACTATATGTTTATATTCAATACGGATTCAAGCACAACCGCTTCATACGATGTCCTGTTTACGGATATTCAGTAAATATAGGTGACCCCGCTCTTCCGGACGGCGTCCTCAGGATGCCGCCCGGAAGAGCGGGCCATCTCTTCAGAAAAAGCCGCACTTTGAATTCGAATCATCAAACGATGTATAATTAACGACGCTCACGATATGCGTAAAAAACCTGGACACTATGGGTCCGGCGCCGTTCTGAGGCGGTATCTAATACCCCCAAAACAGGCTTTTTCCCGGAAGATGAATGTCAGTCCCAAAAATAAGGAGGTCCCTTGAAAAAGACAGGATTGTTTTGCTTGACCATTATTTTTATTATGCTGGGCGCCGTGGCGGCAACAGCTGCCGAAGATACGGTCCTCGGCAAAATAGGAGATACCACCATCACGCTTTCCGACCTTAACAGGGTCATCGGATATTATTCGCCCGATCAGCAGGTGGCCATAAAGTCATCTCCTGAAAACAGACTGAAATTGCTTCGCAAACTTATGCAGGAGAGGATACTGACGGCTGACGCAAAAAAGCAGGGGATAGACAAAGACCCCGCGGTCAGGGAGCAGGTGGAGGTCCTTGTCAATAACCTGTTGGCCGCTGAGTTGATCAAAAGAGAAGTGGCTGATAAGATCAGCGTCAGCGACTCGGAGGCGCTTATTTATCACCAGCTCCACAAGGAGGATTTCAAGGACCCCGGGACGGTGCGGGCCAGGCATATCCTAGTGAAGACGGGCAGAGGGGCGAACGCGGAAATAAGGCAGTCCGCCCGTGAAAAGGCGGAGTCGTTACTCAAAAGAATAAGGGCCGGAGAGGATTTCGCCAAAGTGGCCGAAGAGGCGTCGGATGACAAGGGCAGTTCAGCCAAGGGCGGAGACCTCGGCTTTATCCCTAAGGGGAAGATGGCCCCGGAATTCGAAAAGGCGGCTTACCAGTTGAAACCCGGGGACGTCAGCGATATCGTCGAGACCAGGTTCGGCTATCATATTATCAAATGTGAAGAGATGAGGGCCCAGGGTATTTTACCTTTCGAGGAAGTGAAGACGGGTATAAAGGAAAAAATACTGAAAGAAACTACAATGAACAAGGTGAAAGAGTATGTGGAAAAAAGAATGGCGGAAGAAAAGGTCGAAATTTATCCTGAACGCCTGCCGAAATAGGTGGTTAAACAGTATGAACAAGGCGTCTTTGTCGCATGCTAAAACAAGTCGCTGTCGCCCCAGGTATAGTAGAGGGTATCTTCCAGCTTGTCTCTGTTTACCTTGCCGCCAAATATGACGAAACACGGGGTGAGCTCGTTCGGCTCGGGGACAACTTTGAATCCGGTTGTTTCAAGGAGCCCGCTCCACCAATCCGGGTGGCGAGAGAACCATCCCTCGACAGTGTTTGCATCCGGGAAAAAACGTTGGACAACCGTATGGAGCAGGTATGATACTGATTCGGGTAACTGCCTGTCAAAGAGAGCGTCTCCCCATAGCAGCTTATTTTCGCGGAGGGTGAAGACTGACCAGCCTGTCAGGACGCCTCTTTTTTTTATGGAGAAGACCCTGTGGACCTTGTCAGGGCAATCGAGATACCTCCACTTCAGATATTCCGAGCCCCTCCTGACAAGCAGTCGATATGAAGGGCCGACGCGGCTGAAAAAATCATCCCATCCGGCATCGACCGTAGTGACTTCTTCGACCGTAAAGCCTGCGAGGAGCCTTTGAAGAAGAGGAGGATGCTGCAGGGGGCTTTTTGTCAGGTCCCTTGTCCAATAGGTTACGGGGCTGATATAGACATATCCAAGATACCGCATCCCCAGTTTCCTGATATGGCCCGTGTTAAAGCCATAGATGAAAGGCACTCTTCCCTCGCAAAATTTCGCATAAAAATACTCGGATGTCCTTGCGAGAAGTCCTGTTTTCCCGAGACCGATGTTCCTAACCTCGGGGCTGGTCATTGTATCTCCTATCTGAAAAGACAGGAAATCAGAAGGCGAGTCTTCGTAAGAGAAAAAAGGGACCGGATATCCCGCATAGTGGGCTGCCACAGGCACGGAGTCAGAGAAGGCCAGGGCGATTCTGTATGAGCCGTATGGGTTGTCTCTGAACTTCCAGTGCCAGTGCCCAATGCTCCTGTTTACATGAAATATTTGATTGAACATAGGGAGGACCGTCTTTTCGTCTCCGTCGGTATATGGCCTTATGAAAAAGGGGTCTTTTTTGGCCGCGATTAACTCATATCCCATCCGCCCGTCTTCATACCACATCTGCTGGTTTTTCCATCCCTCGAGATAATGAAGGAGCTGATCTTCCGCCTCCTTGCCTCCCCCGGCAACGAGCGCGTCGAAGTTGCTGGTGAAAGCTTCAACGATAAACCGGCAGGTAGGTGAGACCTGCCCTCCAATCCTTACCCGTTCGGCGATTTTAAATCCATTTTCAGAAAGAGCAACTGTAAAATCCTCTGCCGTATGAACAGCAGTCAGGTGTCTGATCCCGCTGCTGTAGCAGACCTCATCGCCCATGACCAGCACTCCCTTTTCAGAAAGGAGTTTCCTGCCCCTCTCCATAACAGCCGACAGGGGGAAAAGATATTGCATGGACTCCTGGAAGAAGAGGACATCGAAAAGGCCTTCGACCAGGACCGGGTGATCACCGAAAAATCCTGTCTCAATGAACCGAACGTTTTTGCTTTCATATGTCCGTCGGGCATATGCAATAAGTCCGGCTGCAGGCGCTATGGCGGTCACAGCGTAACCTTTCTCTGAGAGCAGGTGGGCTGAATATCCCAGGCCGCAGCCGACATCGAGGATCTTCGCAGGCGCCGGCGGGAGGAATGACAAGAGCCGCTCGAACATCCTTTCCTGGGCCTCTTCCATCGTCAACCCCGGCTCGTCATCAGGCCAGAGGCCGAAGTGGAGATGGTCTCCCCCCAGGATGTAACGGTAAAAACCAAAAGGCTGGGGCAGGTTCTCCAGAAGACTCTTATCTCCTGCATCTCCGTCCCCTGAATTGCCGGCAATTTCATTGGAATAATCTGTCATGCCTGGTCCGTCTTTTCATAGAACAATAATTCTGCGGGGTTACCCGGGACCACAAGCTTTGTGAGATCAGGCCGCTGCCCGGAAAGCAGCAGAGGTATATTTATGTTCAGAGCTTCATCACAGTCCGCATATGGCTGGAGCCGTCCGGTGAATTCGTCCACCCTGTCCGGCCGGCCCGCCACGCTGTAAATGATGGCCGCTATGTGGGCAGCCCGGATGGAACCTGGAAGCAACCGGAGGGCATGCTCGACATGAAAAGTCGCGGTCGCCGTTTGGGTTCCGTGCCGAAGCACATTGAGAGCGTAGGAGGCATGTGAGCGGCAGGCATGGTCGGGATTCCCATAATCGAAGACTTCAGCCCCTATGGCGTCCCTTATTTCGTAAGTGAAGCAATCTTCCCACACAAGCTGGACACAGGTCAGATTGCGCTGGACATCGACACAGAGATGTCTGAAAATGGGGTTGCTCTGGGCCTGGGCCATCATAAAGTTTTCAAAGGGATGTTCTATATAAGTTCTCGGCTCAAAGACCAACGTGTCAGACTCAAGCGATATCAGCCATCTATGGGAAGGATAGCCCCCGAAGATCTCGGAGCCTTTCCATGGGGTCTCGATAAATCCCCGTCTCGCGACCCGTATGAGTTCTGCACAGGCCTTATCGGGGGAGGCAACGTGTTCCAGAACATGTATGCAACAGGCCCAGTCAAAAGACTTGTCACCAAACGGGATGGAGCAGATATCCCCTTGCACCATATTTGCCCACGAGGGGATCTCCCTGCCATCGCGATGGTGGCCAAGTTTCAGGTCGTTGTCGAGGTGACACTGGGCCCACGGAAGAGGGCTTCCCCCGGAACCGACGTCGAGCACCCTGTCATCGTCATTGATCCCGAGTTCGCGCTTCAGGGCCGCAGGGTTTTCTGTAGAGAACAGGCTGCCGGACTGGTTTTTACGCGGATTCAGCATGCGCTTCTCTGTCCCCCTGAGGGCTCTTAAGGACGTTTGCCCACTTCCATCCCTCCCATGAGCCAGGATAGGCGATGACCCGCTGTTCGAGTGCATGGGCAAAGAGCAAGCAGGAACTCTTGATGGTGGCGTCCGCCCCGAAACTGAGTTTTTCTACGTCGCACACGATTTTATTAACAGAACCGTCCCACCTCATATGTATGAAGAAGGCGGGAATCCGGTGTCTTATAATGAACTTAAAGAGCCGCGACGGTATTTCGATGCAATCGCCCATAAAGCCGACTGTTTCCCATTCACCCTTGAAGTCGTTTTTGGGAAAATCGACGGCCGCATAGACCGTTTTTTTCTGCATAAGAGGGGCGATGTTTCTGTTGTATTTACCCTCCAGTGTCGTGTACAGATAACCTCCTCCGTGCAAAAGCGCTGTGGACTCGGCTATGATGCGGTCCGGCACAAAGCGCAGGTACTGAGGCACCGTCATGTGAGGGTCTAAAGACACGGCGTAAACTGTGCGTCCTTTTACGCCCAGCAGCGTTACGATGGCGTACATCAAAAAGCAATGCCCGCTGAGGAAAAAAGCAGGGCCATCGGAATGCGACCGGAGTACGTCCCTGCCCCCCCCCCTGATTTCCATGTTTGCATCGATATATGCCAGGTCCCACTGCGGGAATGAATAATTTATCACACTTGCCACTGCCCACTGCCGGCACATTTCCTCATAGACGGTGCTCACTTGAAACGGCCTGCCCGAAAGATTACCGGTTACCACCGTTTCAGGCAAGTAATCCCTCGCCCACCATCTGCCGATTACCGATGCTATCGGCCACCCGGGCCGTGGCCCGAGTGTTGCAAGGAGCGGCAGCATAATTCTAAACCACAGAAGGGTCTTAAGAATCCGGAGTTTTGTAAGGCATAAAGCCGGGAGGCCCTGCATTATTCCGCTGTACCTCCACTACCTTCGAGGACCCATTCATGGTCCATATAGGAAAGACCGAATTCTTTTTTTCCTGACGCGATAGAAAAAGACGGCGTCCTCGCGCTGTCGTACGCGTGCATGGCGAACTCGTCCGCAACGTAGATGAGAAAGTAATACATGCCCGGGAGAAGAGGCAGTGCAGGCATCCTTATCAGGTACTCCCGGCCGTCTTTGAATTCAACGGGTGAAAGTCCGTCGAAATGGGTTGTTGTGCCAAAACACATCAGTTCGTCGTTCCTTACAACAGCAAATCCGATATGCCCCCTGACATTTTTCTGAGAGCATCTTACTGTAAAAGAAAAGAGGGCGTTTTCGCCCGTCCGCAGGACCTCTGTCTCGCAGCCCTGCTCATTCATGATCATTGTTCCCGAAATACTGACGGGCTTGTCACAGCCGGCACCAGCAGCGCCGAGTGCGTCGTCCGTCTTCTCCTTCAGTGCTGCACTCTTGTGCCGCTGGTGATTTTGATACTCCAGGATGACTTTACCCGTCTCTCCAATCGCCTTAATGCCGCCCTTGTGGATCCAGACCGCTTTTTGACAGAGTTCCTGGACGAAATACATATTGTGACTGCAAAAAAGAATCGTCTTGCCAACCTTCCTGAAATGCATCATGCGGTCTACGCATTTCTTCTGGAAATACTCGTCCCCCACCGAAAGCGCCTCGTCGATAATCAGGATGTCCGGATTCACCGAGGTTGCAATTGAAAAGGCCAGACGCACATACATGCCGGAGGAATATGTCTTGACCGGTCTTTTGATAAAATCACCAAGTTCCGAAAAATCGATGATGTCCTGGCGTCTCTCGTCGATCTCCTTTTTCGAAAGGCCCAGCAAATAGGCATTGAGGTAGATGTTTTCTTCTCCCGTCAGGTCGTGATTAAAGCCCGCCCCGAGTTCCAGCAATGCCGCAACCCTGCCGTTTATCGACAGATGTCCGGAGGTGGGGTTCAGCGTCCGTGACAGTATTTTCAGGAGGGTGCTCTTGCCTGCGCCGTTTTCACCGATGACCCCGAATGTCGCCCCGCTAAAGACCGAAAAACCGACATTATCGAGCGCAACAAAGTCGGTATGAAAGGGTCGTCTGAGGACTATTTCCTTCAGCCGGTCAACGGGGGAACGATAGACTTTGTAAGTCTTCCCAAGGCCTCTGACATCGATAGCGATCATAGCCAGTCGGCAAACTCGGGTTTGAGTTTGCTGAACACAAAAGAACCGGACAGAAAGAAGAAGGCGGTCCAGCAGACCGCCAGGACTGGCATATGCCATGGCCCGATGGACCCCTCGAGAAAAAGCGAATGGTACATCGAGACGAAAGGAAACAGCGGGTTGATATACATGGCGGTCTGCGCCCACTCAGGGAGCATTTCAGTGGGATAAAATATAGGGGTCACATATATCCAGAAGCCTACAACGATATTTACCAGCTGCAGGACGTCCCTGAAAAAAACGGAGAGCGTGGCGCTGAAAAAAACGATGCCCAGGGTGAAATAAATCTGCACGAGCACGAGCAATGGCAATATCAGCGCTATCTTCCAAAGACCATGGGCCGCCATCTGAAAGGCCGCAAGCAGAAGGAGCGCCACCCCATAGTTTATCAGAGGCGCTATCACCGCCTTCGTCGGCAGTATCTCCGTCGGGAAATAGGTCTTTTGTATCAGGTTTGCATTTTCGATGAGAGAGGAGGTCCCGCGGGAGAGCCCCTCCGACAGGATGACCCAGGGGAAGATCCCGGACATAATGTAGATTGCGGAGGAAACTCTTTCCCCGCCCATGCCTATCCGGAGCTTGAAGATATAGACAAAGACAAAAAGATAGATGAGGACCATAATGACCGGGTGTACAAAATGCCAGAACAGGCCGCCTATGGAACCCGCAAACCGTCCCTTTACTTCCCGCAGCACCATCTGGGACAGGATATGTCTGTAATGATAGAGGTTGCTAAGTACGAGGAACGGAGATGCGGAGATCTCTTTAATATAACGCAAGCTCATCCGTGCTGATCGCTTCCATTTCGCATATTTTAAGCTATCGGACGGATAATTGTAAACCGGACTGAAGGGCAACTGCCGGCTTATCATATTTAACTTGATGACAGTCCGGATATAAGCTTATTATAATTGTCATGGTCCGGACCCTCATTTATACCCTAAATTATGCCGCCAAGTTCTGATATCGGACGGGACGTGATTGATGCTGTGTCGGGAATGACCGGTTTCAGCAGGGCACTGGTCCTGTCTCCCCATGCTGACGACGAAACACTCGGCTGCGGCGGGACGATCGCCCTTATGGCCGCTACGGGCGCTGAAATACATGTGGCGGTAATGTCCGACGGGTCCAAGGTCGATACGGCGGACCCCGTGCGCGGTGATGAACTGGTTGCGGCGCGAAAGCGGGAAGCCCATGCCGCGGCGGCCATTCTGGGGGTCAGGGAGGTCCACTTCCTCGATCTTCCCGACGGAGCGCTGCAGGGGCGTGAGGATGAGATGTCGGTGATGATATCTGAATTGGTCGAGTCAATAAAGCCCGATATAATTTTTTCACCGTCACCGACGGACTATCATCCGGACCATATAGCGGTCTCCCGCGTGGCCATAAAACTGCTTAAAGAGAAGGACGTAACGATCGCCTTTTATGAGGTCTACGGCACGGTCCGTTTTAACAGACTGGTCAATATTTCAAGCGTCGGCGGAATCAAGGATAACGCGATTATGTCATATGCCCTGAGCCTTCAGGGCAAGCCCGGGCTGTGTCGTGAGGCCATTAAAGGGTTTAACAGATACAGAATGTTATACACGCTGAAAGATGAGAGTTACGAGGCTTTCTGGGTCGTTTCAGGGCCGGCTGACGTCTTCAGCCTCCTGCGGTGGGCCACATATGGATTAGACGCCGCCGCATACGGGGAGGTCATCTCCCGCAAGGACTCGGAGATCGGCGCACTTCGGACCAGGCTCGGCCTTATAACGGATTCAGCGGCATGGCGTGCGGCAGTGAAATATTATCGCGTGAGGGACCTCGCGCTTCCTTCGGGCAGTTTCAGAAGAACACTCTTCGACAAAATATCGGGGAAAATTAAGAAGAGGTAAGCCCCCCCTGTCAGCCGCCGGTCCCGAACAGTCCGCGCCTTTTCCTGTCGGCGGGTCTGGTCTTGCCCGGCCCCGCGTCTGAACCCGGCATGGCCCCTTTTAACAAGGAAGCAGGGGTTTCAGCAGGCGCCTGCTTCTGTACGGCAGGCGCGGGGGAAGATGCAGCCGCTGGGGGTCCCGGAGCAGCAGGCGCGGCGGCCTGACTGCCGTCCCTGGGCTTTGATTTATCGTAAAGCTGGACTACGATAGTCTCGTCTCCTCTTACCATCACTACTTTATCGACAGACACCTCTTTCATCACGAATCCGGAGAGCGAATCTCCAAGTCTGACAGGTGTCTGTCTCTTGCCTCTGCCCTGGGTCGTTTTCGGGGCCTTTCTGTCTTCCATATAGGCTATATGCGCCCCGTCGGTCATAATAGTGCCGTATAAAACAAAATCCGGCTTGGGAAGAGGCGGCGGCGGCGGCGGAAGCGGCACGGGTATCTTTCTGTCAGGATGGAACAGGTTCTGCTCCGCGATGACCGTGTAATCATTCGGCGAAGGCGGCTTGACCTCCTCATGCTTCTGGCCGGTGTCCGTAGCGGCGGACGACGGGCTTTTTACCGCGGCAGGCGTATAGGCGGCGTTTTTAAACCTCAGCGGCAAAACGGCATAGACGGCAAACATGGCAACGGCAAAGGCAAGGATGATGTTAATGACGTTCAGATTTTTTAATGCATATCTCAAGTTGAACATGTGTATTACCTGATGTTTATTCTATCAGAAGTCAGGCCCAATAGTCAGCGGCACCGAATAATACCCCGGTGAGACCCTGTATTTTTCGAGGAGCATAAATGCCGGATTTTTTTCCGTAAAGGTCTTTTCAGGCATGAGTTCAAGAGAAAGGTCCGGCCTGCCGCCGGTGATGTCGCCTTTGACCCTTGCGTAAATATCTTCCCCCTCCATCGAAAAAGAGACGACCTTCACCGTCCTGCCGTCGATACTCAGCGCCGCCCTGGCGCTCCGGAAGATACCGAGGGGGACCGGGATGCCGCCGAATGTCGCGGAGGTGAACTTTGCGTCGGATATATCGAACCTTGCATCACCCGCATTGTTTTTAAGGAGCAGTTCTCCTGATAACAGTCCTCTTCCCTTTATTCCCGATAAAGAAAAAAGGGGGATCAGGTCGGTAGACGCATTGCTGACACTCAGGGCCATGCCGCGGTCGCTTCCAATCAGGTCAACCCGGGCCGTCATCGACCCTCCGCCAAAGTCTCCCCTGACATTGACGGGAAGCCTGAGGCCCAGGAGCCGGAGCAGTTCGATCCTGCCTGATATATTTTCGACAACAAGCAGTGTCGTCTCATTTTTTTTAAACCTTATTTTTTCGGCGGTGAAGTTATAAAAAAAGCCTTTTTTCAGCCCGTCAAATTCAGCCTTTATGGAACTACCTTCCAAAGAGCGATCAACGAGGTCGGGGATCCTCTCAAGGGGGACCAAAATGTTCCATATGCAGAGGACCAGCACAAAAAAGAAGAGGCAGGCGGCAAGAAGATATTTCACTTTGGTTTGATGAGGGTGATCACCATCGTTACGTTGAGCAAAGTTGGGTTATCGAAGGCCGTCTTCATTGACGCCTTTTTTGAGGTAAGGACCATAGGGGCGTTTTCGACCCTGTATAACAGGTTGACCAACTCGTTCATGGTCAGTTTTTCGAGCTGGACCTCCGCCTCTTCTTCAATGCCGTATTGTCTTTCACCGGAGCCGGAAGGCTTCACGGATCTGACCTTCTGGCTTATACCGAGCGACTTGAAGATCTCATCCGCCGCCTGCACGACTCCTTCGACCCGGGTGACGGACTTTTTCTCCGTGACTGATCCGACTGCCTCCCTGAGCTTTAAGGCTTCGTCCTTCAAGGCCATAAGCTCGGTCTGACGGGCCTTGAGACCGGCGTTTTCGGTCCTGAGTGAGCGCGCCGTAATCGCCATCGCGATGCAGGCAATGACACCGATAATGGCCGCCGCAACCGCATAGAACTTTTTGTCGTACGGTATAGTCATCCCTTTTTGACCTTCGCCCTGATGGTAAATTGCGTGCGGCCCTGGGATGACGGCCTGGTATCTGATATATTGACCTCGCCAAATACGGGTTCGAGTTCGGTCTTGGTCCTCTGTACGTCGGTCATGGACGGGCATTCGCCTTTTATAAGCACGAGGTCCCTTTCAACGGTCACCTCGGTCAGTGACAGGCCCGGCCTGCTGATCTTCGTGAGGTCCATAAGAGTCCGGAGGGCGGAGACTCCCGAGAAAGAGGCCTTCGGCAAGCACTACGAGGACAAGCAGCATTAAAAGCGCCGCGGCGGTCTTAAGCGCCTTGTCTTTTTTTGCGGTGTCGGCCGTAAAGGCAAACTCGTCCCGCCTGAAGTCGAAGGAGGGGGACTTGATCTGCTTGGCGCATGTTTTTGCCCGTTCATCCTCGGACAGCAAAGAAGACCCAAGGAGGAAGTCCGCAACCTCTCTTTCAGACCCAAGCGTAACAGCGTGAGCAAGTTCAACAGAGAGGACCGCCTTCGGGTCGATATCTATGGCCTTAAGTCTCGTTAAAATATCCCTGAGCGCCGATTTCGGCAGATATGCCACGAGGACTTTATACGCGCCCGCCTCCCCGCCTATAACGAAGGCATCGAAGACTATCGACGCCGATCCGTTTAACACCAGGCCGTCGAGTTCATAGGGAAGGAGATCGCGTATTTTTTTGGGGTCCGGAAACGGCAGTTCAAGTATCCTGAAATTAAGAAGAGATGCGGGCAGACTGACATAGCAGTCGTCACTGGAACCAAAAGACTTTTTTATGTCACGGGGGAAAACGTCTCCGGGACTGAGGGCTATATTTTCACGGGACAGGACGGTCCCTTTTTTTTTGTCGAGACCATAAATCGAAAGACCATCAGTTTTGAGATCGAATACGGTTATGGCGGCCATTGACTAAAATTCTTTCCAATATAAAACTTTTCTGGAAGATCCATCTCCCGTATAGATAATAGTATCTATGACCCTCGTCACATTTCCCGAGGAGGCAACGGCACTAATGTGGAAGGCGGTTCCTTTGGTAATGGTGCCACTGAGATGGACGCCTATCAGGTTAGCTAGTGTATTACTTTTGTCGTCAAACGGCATGATCTCCCTCTGCCTAACTATTTTCTCTGCATTTTCCCTGGTTATTTTGGGAATCATCAATAAAACGGGCATTCCAGCCCCATTGATATTGATATAATTGTTCCCGTATATTGTAACATAGGGTAGAAGCTTCTCATAACTACCCCTGTCGATGCCGGGGATCAAAAGCAGTTCATCGAGGCTGTCGAGCTGAGAGTTCTTCGTCTCACTCTTTGCATCTGTAGGTCTATGGGATGTCGTCGAATCAATCCAGTAACATATTCTGTCCGCTATGTCTGCGTTAATTTGAAGATAATCAAGGAGTTTTACAAAATCATCATGTGGGTCTGAGTCAGAAGACGATGTGCCGCTAATCTTAAGTGTATTGAGATTGAACTTTGAATTTTCATCTTCTATCCTCAGGGTTATGGTGCTTTCGATCTCACCGACAGGCGCCTTCTGTGATGTTTCAAAGACCCCGGGATATGTATAGGGCTGCCGCAACTTCTCTTTAATCAGCATCGCCCCGAGTTGAGTGGTCGACCGTGCCAGAAGGGAGAGCCTCTGCGACGTCTGCCAGTTATTGAGGGCGCTTGTGCTTACATAGACGCCGTAGGCGAATTCGACCACCATGGCAGTTATTATGGCGACCACCATCAGCGTCAATATAAGGGCCATTCCGCGATTGTTCATATGCCTCATAGCGGCTTTCCTATCCTCGGCCTTATTGTTTCATACATGCTGACCGGCCTGTCCTTTATCATGGCGGATATCGTCACCCTGATCTCCTGAGGCGTATTTTTTGTCTCTGCCGTGTCCCATGTCTTTATCCATTTTTTGCCGCTCATTACCTCAACAGTGAAGGCCTCGACCCCTTCGATCATCCCGGCGGTATTGGTATCGTTTTTTTCATCATCATCCCTGGCGTAGGCGCCGGCGGTCTTTTTGAAGAGTGTGCGGCTTCCGGACCGGTCCTCGATATAGTATGTGATTAACGACAGCCCCGGTCTGCCCGGCGAAAACGACGTGAACTTTATCCTGGAGGCATGCTTGCCGTATATGTCCCTGTCTTCGATCTTAAATACGGAATTTTTATTCTCCGCGCCGGAGAACGAATCCAGTTCCCTGCTCATCGTATCGAGGAACATCCGCATCTCCTGAAGCTTGAGAAGCGACTCATCCATCCCGGTGACGGCCCTGTGGGAAAGAAAAAAAGTGCTGTAGAGCGCCCCCAGTATGATGCTAAGCATGACCATCGAAATCAGAAGCTCTATCAGTGTAAACCCTTTACTGCAGCCAATGCGCCCGTTCATTTTTTTGAGCCGATCAGGTCGCTGAACTTTACCTCGTCCTTGCCCCTGCTTACCGTGACTGAGACCTCTGAAATTCCGGGCAGGGGATACTGTTTTACCTCGGCCGAAAATTCATATGAGGCGTAAGGCTCGGGGAAATTCCCTTTTGCGCTGGCGGGGTTTGTTTCAAGTTCGGTAAGTTTGCTTTTGGCGAGCATGGACCCGATGGTTATGAACTCATGTCTTTCCGCTATGCCGAGGTTGTAGTTAAGTGAATATATAAGGGTGACCAGCAGCCCTCCGATTATGGCCAGGGAAACCATGATCTCAAGGAGGGTAAACCCGCCGCTATGTGATGGTCTTTTTTTACTCATCGTTTTCAATCTTCACCCTTCCGCTTAGGGAGTTGAATATCACCTTTGAGCCTTTGTCCGCCTCCCTGAGGAAAATATCGAGGTTTTCCCTGAGCCCCATAGGACTGAAAAAGACGGTGACCTGCCCGTCGGTTACCGTGCCCCTCGACTGGAGATTCAGCCCCGAGAGCGTCAGGAACTTTTCCGTCTTGTCGCCCTCAGGGCCGCTCCACGCGATCGCTCTTTCCTTCAGGTCGAACTGGAGCAGGTAGGTTTTTTTTGAATAAATAGCGCTGTCATTGAGATACCGCACAAGAGACGCGATTTTTTTTGCATCCGTCTTTATCGAATCCGCCGCGGTCCCGAAAAATGAAGGCAGTGTGACCGCCGAGAGCAGGGATATAATGAAGAGGACGACGATCAGTTCAAGGAGGGTAAACCCCGAAATCCTGTTCAGGCCTTTAGGCCCAGGACCCGCGGCTGAAGGGTCAATCATTTGCTGTCGTCTGCACGGCTGTCTCTGAAGTTGGATGTTTCATCGGTCTGAGCCTGCTTTGTCCCTAAACGCCTCAACCTTCAGCCTGCCTTTACTGCATGTCCCAGCTTGTAATGTCCGCATCCTTGCCGCTTCCGCCTTCCTTGCCGTCGGCGCCGTAGCTTATGATATCGAAGTCCCCGTGAAGCCCCGGCGAGACATAAAGATAGGGGTTGCCCCAGGGATCGGCGGGTATCCGTCTTTGTTCAAGATATCCGCCCTCCCTGTACTTCGAAGGTATTTTCCCCGTCGAGGGCTTACTTATGAGGGCCTCAAGCCCCTGCTCGCTGTCCGGATACGCGCCGTTGTCCATTCTGAAGAGTTTCAGCGCGGTCTCCAGGTTTTTTATCTGTACCTTCGCGTCCGCGATGCGGGCATCGTCCGTCCTGCCTATGATCTTGGGGGCGACGATTGCCGCAAGGAGGGAAAGGATAAATACCACCACTATGATCTCAAGGAGCGTAAACCCCGCTTCCTTTCTACTTTCTTTTTTCATTTGTCCTCCGTGCATGTTTTATCTGTGACCTTTTCGTCCCTGAAATTAGAACCGTGAAAATGGGGATGCCCGCCAGAAGCAGAAAATAATAGGGGTGCTTTACAGCATAAATGACCGGGTAGAGTCCGGCACGGGCCAGCGCCCTAAGGCCTTCACTGTCCGCGATATATTCCGCTACAGGGGGTGAGAGCCGGTAGTACAGGCCGACTACCCGTCTGCCCAAGGCATTCGTGAGAAGATGATCGTCCCTGAATCCGCGGAGTGTCTCGACCTCAGGGGCGAGAGCGCTGCCGAAGGCCGCCGTGGCTATGAAGCATCCGCCACCGCCCCCCTGGTGTTGCTGCGGCGGGTCATTGGTCACCTCAACGGAATAAGGCAGAGAGTCCGCCGCCGCGGAATTATTCATGATTATAAGCACTACTTTCCTGTATATGGAGTTGACTCCGAAGCCCGGGACGGTCAGCTTTATCTCAGGGCTGTTCAACACGATATCGAATCTGTCATAACTGCCGTCTTCTTTTTTCATCATAAGCAGGGCGTCGATACCGGCTGTATTCATATCGGCAAGTTTGAAGGTAAGGGGCTTGCTCACATTGTCGGCCTTGAACAGATAATATACCGCGGAGAGATGGTCAAGGCTTCCCGAGAGTTCCTGAGGGACTTCGCTGAAGGCGGCGGCCATTTTGACCTGCGGATAGAAGGTCTTGTCCGCAAACTCGAGCGTCAGGAGCTTTTTCCTGAAATCTCTCAGAGCGGACGAAAGCGTCCCCCCTGTTGCCGGGAGTTCGTCCGATATGGCTGTTATCGCGGTTTTGGGACCGCCTATCCGCGCCCAGATGTTCTTTATTGTGTTGACTCCCATGGTCTCGGAGAGATATTTGACCCAGATGATGCTGCCGTATTCATAACTGCCGTTATAGGTATCCAGCGGCGAATCCGGTTTGTCAAACCATCGGTCAGTCCTCAGGACCGTTCCCGCCCTGGTCCCCGCAACGTTGTAATACGGCTCCCCCGTGTTCCATTTCCCGTTGTCGTTGATATCGTCGTATCTCAGTCCGATGTAGTTGAGGTAGTCCTTTACCTCAGGATATATCTCATCTTCCATCCAGGTAGAGGAGGCCTCCATCCACCAGCCGTTATTGACCACGTCGATAGTTATTTGAAACTGGAAGGCATGAAAGAGTTCATGGGCAGCGGTCACTTTTATATCGCCCTTTTTGGCCCCCGCCGGGTCGAGGTTGGCAGGGGCCGAGGCGAAGTCGTTGTCGATCACTATGTACGCCTCAGAAGGTATTCTGTCAAAAGATGTATACCCGAAGCTGCCGGGGAGATTTAATATATAGACGTCGAGCCTGCTGTCGCCCCCGCGGACTCCGTCCCCGGGGAGCGCGGCGTAGCCAAGCCCGATAATATGGCTGTAGGAGTTCTCGAAGGCCGAACCGGTATCCGTCACAAACTGAGGGACCGTCGCCGGGTTTCCGTCAGATCCCGTTACCGCGTCCCCGCGACTGTTGTCCTCCGTATAGTGGACCCTGAAATGGCCCCCGGGGGAGTCATATGAGAGGACGATTACTCCGGCCCCGTAAAAGTCCGTGTCATTGATGTCGGCCGGCCGCCTGAGGATGAACCTGTTTTCGTCGGCCACGCTGTCAGGATACAGCTTGGCCCTGAGAACGACAGGGGTGCCCGACTTGTAGAATGTACGGTCGGCTCCATCCGTGCCCTGCCTGTAGAGACCGGTCCTTCCAAAAAGCTCGTCGATATGCTGATTTATTGATTCCGGCCTGAACTCCGCGCCGGACAAACCAATCGGGACCAGCAGCAGGACTATGACAAGTAAATATTTCTTCATCTCGGTATATACAATTCTAACAGTTTATGAACAAAAGGCAGTAACATTTCATGGACAATAACCGGGCTATTTTACGAGTTGGTTCAGCTGGAACATGGGAAGGAGTATGGCGAGCACGATAAAACCCACAACAAGGCCCATGACAAGTATCATCGAAGGCTCAAGGAGCGAGAGGGCCTTCTGCACCTTCCGCTCGAAATCCTCCTCATACGAATCGGCCGCCCTGTTGAGCACCTCAGCCAGAGTGCCGGTTTTTTCGCCTGTCGATATGAGCTGCAGAAGCACTGAAGGCAGCCCCTCCAGAGATTGGGACAGGCGCGCACCCTCGGCAACCATCTTGGCCGCATTTTTTATTTTTTGCTCAATAACGACGTTGCCTACGGACTTTGACGACAGCTCGAGCGCTTTAAGAAGCGGAAGACCCCCTTCGAGCAGAAAAGCGGTCGTGCGGCTGAAGCGTCCGAGATAAAGGCTCTGCAGCACTCCGCCCGGAAGTCCAAGTTTGATTTTATCGAGGGACATCCTGTTTCTGTCGCGCAGTTTCCCTGCGCCGAGGTACATCGCTGCTGCCGCAATGAGTATGGCCCACCAGAAGTTGACGAAGAAGTTGCTTATCGCGATAAGCAACACTGTGATGAAAGGAAGGGCGCTTTTAGTGTTTTCGAAGATCTTCACGATTTTCGGCACGACAAAAGTGAAAAGAAACGACAGGACGACAAACCCGACGGACATCATAAACAAAGGGTATATCATGGCGGTCCGGACCTTTGATTTCAGGGCCTCCTGCTTTTCGAGGAAGCCGGCCAGCATCTCAAGGACCAGGTTGAGCCTTCCGCTCTGCTCCCCGGCGGATACCATGTTGATATAGAATTCAGGGAACATGTCTCTTTCGGCCTCAAGCGAACGGGAGAGACTCGAACCGCCCGAGACACTGTCTTTTATGCCGGTCAGCAGTCCCTGCCAGTAACCGCGGTTTTCCCCCGAGAGCGATCTGAGCGCGTCAAGGAGCGGGACCCCGGCGGAAAGAAGTATCGAAAGCTGTCTGGTGACATGCGGCAGAGAGGACTTCTCGTTTTTCTTCAGCCGCCATCTTTTTTCGCGATAGGTCCGGGCGTGAACATCTCTGGGGTAAATGCCCAGCGCCCTGACCTGGGAGAGCGCGTCCTGAAGCCCCTCGGCCTCAATAGTCCCGGCCGCTTCAGAACCGTCAGGTCTGTATCCGGTATATTGAAAAACAGGCATATGGTCAGCGCCTTACCCTTTGGAGGACCGTTATGCTATAAATCAGCCGCATCCTTCCGTGTGACACGCAGGACTTCCTCCAGCGTGGTGATGCCCCCGAGGGCCTTTTCAAAACCGTCGGCCCGAAGGGTGGACATGCCGGAGGCGATGGCCGCGTCTCTGAGGAGCCTGGCATCGGGCCTCTCCGTGATAAGCTTCCGGCAATTGCCGTCCATCACCAGAAGTTCGAATATGCCGGTCCTCCCGAGATATCCCTGGCCGTTACATTTATCGCAGCCCCCGCCCCTGTAAAGGAGAAAATTGTCCGACTTTCCGCCGGGCAGTTCTTCGAAGTATTTTCTCTCGGATACGGAGGGTTCGTAGGCCTCCCTGCAGTGGGGACACACCACCCTTACCAGCCTCTGGGCGAGGACCCCTGCCAGGGAAGAGGCCACGAGGAAGGGCTCCACCCCCATGTCTATCAGCCTTATGACCGCGGAAGGCGCGTCGTTTGTATGCAGGGTGCTCAGGACAAGGTGCCCGGTGAGAGAGGCCTGAATGGCTATCTCCGCGGTCTCCACGTCCCTTATCTCCCCGACCATGATAACGTCGGGGTCCTGTCTCAGGATGGACCTGAGCCCTGTGGCGAATGTCAGCCCTATCCTCGGATTTACCTGGACCTGGCCGATGCCTTTCATCTGGTATTCGACAGGGTCTTCTACAGTAATGATATTTTTTTCTTCGGAGTGGACCCTGTTTAATGCGGCGTAAAGGGTGGTCGTCTTGCCGCTTCCGGTAGGGCCCGTAACGAGGATGATCCCGCTCGTTCTGTTTAACTGTTCTTCGGTCCTCGCGATGTCCCTTTTGTTCAACCCGACCTCCCAGAGCCCGATCACGCCCTGTTTTCTGTCGAGCAGCCTCAGGACCGCCCTCTCTCCGTGGGTGGCGGGTATTATCGAGACCCTTATGTCCACGTCCCTGCCGCCGATCAAAAGTCTTATCCGTCCGTCCTGAGGCAGACGCTTTTCGGCGATATCGAGGTTGGCCATTATTTTTATGCGGCTGATAAGGGCGTCCTGTATGATCTTTGGGGGAGTAAGCACCCGTCGAAGGATGCCGTCTACGCGCATCCTGATATCGAGTTCCTTTTCGTAAGGCTCGATATGGATATCGCTCGCCCTCTCTTTCACGGCCTGCTGGAGGATGGCGTTTAAGAGCCGGATTATCGGCGCTTCTTCGGTAAGTTCGAGTATGTCCTTCGGCCTTTCAAACTCCGTGGCAACCGAGGTCAGGTCTTCGCCCGTGATGTTGTCCATCACCTCTTCGGCCGAGCCGACCTGCCCGTAAAACCTGTTGATGGCGTCCAGCACCGCGCCGGACGATGTCATTACAGGACCCGGCGCAAGCCCCATATGCATGGACAATTCCCTCAACGCCAGCAGGCCTTTTTCGTCGGCGACAGCCGCCTTGAGGAGGCCGTCTTCCTTCCGAAGCGGCATGACGAGGTTCCCTTTGGCGAAGGCGAGGGGGACTTCCCTGATCAGTGAGTGCTCGACCAGTTCATCTTTTATGACGTCGAGGGTCTCCATCGGGGGCCTATTTCATGACGGTAATGTAGTCAGGTTCGGCGCCCTCGACCTCGGGGACCGCGCTGAATTCAGGAAGCGCCTCTTCGACCGACTGTCTCTCCCTGAGTTTGATACGGTAGGTCATCGGCTTGTCCGTCAGACGGATGACGGTCGCCCCCCTCGACGTGATAATTCCGCGCGCCGTATCATCGGTAGTTCCGGCCCTGAAGCGAAGGATGAGTTCACCCTGGACATACCTGTTTTGGGCAACGGCGAACTCTCTCTGTCTGGCGGCGGTTATGCCCGTGAGGACCGCCTCTTCCCTGATTATATGAGGGGTAAGAAATACAAGCAGGTTTGTCTTTTTCTTGCCGACGCTCTTTTGTTTGAATAAATACCCAAGTACAGGTATGTCCCCGAGCACCGGGACCTTCGTGACGTTGACGTCGTCCCTTTCCTGCATGAGCCCGCCGATTACGACGGTGCTGTTGTCTTTGACGACAACGGAGGTCTTGGTAGAGCGCTTTGTGGTGCTCGGTCCGATGGACGTAAGTATGTTTTCGGAGTCTTCCTTTAAAGAGGAGATCTCCTGAAAAATATCCAGTTTGACGTAATTCCCCTCGGTGATCTGGGGCGTAAGCCTGAGCGTGATGCCGACGTCCTTCCTTTCGATCGAACTTAAGATGGTGCTTGAGGTCGTCAGGTCCCGTTCCCTTTTCCCTATAAAAGGGACGTTCTCCCCGACTACGATCTCGGCCTCTTTATTGTCCGAGGTGAGGATCTGGGGGGTCGAAAGCACGTTTATGGAGTCCTTGAACTCGCTCAGGCTGAAAAGCGCGGCGAACCCCGGCACGTTCAGGTTTGACTCTTTGGCTTCACCGTTTATAATCGAGGTAAGAGGGATATTCATGAAATTTCCCATGCCTCCCATGGTCATGCCCGCAAGGCCTGTAACTACAGACTGTAGGGCGGCTGAATCGATCTGTCCGACCCCGCCGATTACAACCGGGTCGCCTTTGTGTTTTGCTATGGCCCGCCATTTTGCGCCGATATCCACCAGTTTATCGATCGTCGCCTCAACGATCATCGCCTCGACGAATACCTGGCGTCTCCGTTTGTCCAGCTGCCTTAGTATCTGGGAGAGGTTCTGATAGTCTGCGGGCGAGGCGACTATCACCAGCGAGTTCGTGGCCTTGTCAGGGGTGATCGTTATGCCTCCAGCCGACTCAAACGGCGACGCCTGCGGCTGCTGGACTCCCGGCGTGGCAGGCCTTGGAGACTGCATGCCCTTTATCATCCCCTCAAGGACCTTAGAGATCTCCGTGGCGTCGGCATTTTCTAGGAAATAGACGTTTATCCTGCCCTGGGCCTCAGGCGAAGGGGTGTCGATCACGCGGACAAGGGCCTTCATGGACTCCCTGACAGACCTGTCCCCAAAGAGGATGACCGCATTGAGCCTCTGGTCGCTCAAGGCCGTAGCGGTATCGCCGCCGGCCTGCTGGCCGGGCACGCCGCGCGTCCTTGCCCTTCCGAGCCCGTCGTTTAGTATCTTAGCCACGGTTTCGGAACTTGAGTACTTAAGCAGGACAAGTTCGGGCGTTTCCGTCGTGGAGGGCTTATCTATAAGTTCCACCAGGGACATGATCTTTTCGACGTTTAACCCGGAGTCGACGGCCAAAAGCAGGTTCCCGGGGCCGAACACCGAGATATGACCGTCTTTCGAGATAAGCGGCTGGAGGAATTTAAGCGATTCCTCGGCGGATATATGTTTGAGGGCCAGAAGCCGGGCGATATAGCCTTCATTGAGCGGCATATCTTCCGTGGAAATCTTAAGTCCGCGCTGTTTTGCCTCGGACGACGGGATTATTTTATACGCGTCGACTCCCGAGGAGACGAGTGTGAACCCTTTGATCTCCAGCACCGAGGTGAAGAGATTGAAGGCATCGTCGGCGGAAAGCTTCGTGGGCGCGATGATCGTTATCTTGCCCTTGACCCTCTCGTCGAACAGGAAATTCTTGCCCGTTATCTCGCTTATGAACTTGGTGACCGCGGGCAGTTCCACATCGACGAAGTTGAAGGTGACGTTGTTCGATTTTTTTGTTTCGGCTGAAAGGTCGGAGACGGAGAAACCCGGAGACAGCGACAATAAAAATAAAGACAGAACAATTAGAAGGTAAAAACGATACGGGGCATTTTTCTGCATAAGTACCTGTTTTTTCATAGTGTTAGTATATTATTAAAAAAAGACGGTGAGGTCAATATAATTCGGGCTCTCTCGGGCCGTTACGCCCCCGTATCCGATATAACTGCCGCGCATTCCGCGGCCGTCCGCAGGATGATCCTTAGAATTGCACCGCCTCTCGTTTGCCTATAAGTAAAGAAAGCCATGTTATGGACCGGCTACCCCTGTCGGCTGAAAATATCGAGAAAATTCATTGACATGACGGTTTTTTCAGGAATAATTGATATAGGAGGTGGACGTAAATGATATCACTGAAATCAACCGAGTGGACCCTGATGTGTTTGTCTTTTGCATCATTGCTGTTTGCAGGGGCGGGCGTTATGGCCTCCGGGCATTCTCCCGTGAGAGTTATAGCCATAAAGGGATACGATACTGTCGCGTATTTCAAGGACGGCAAGGCGATAAAAGGCAGCGAGGCATTCTCCTTTGATTGGCATAACATGACCTGGTATTTCCTGTCCGGCGAAAACAGGGAGCTGTTTTCGGCCAGTCCTGAGAAATACGCCCCTCAATACGACGGTTACTGTGCCTGGGCCTTGACGGAGGAGCGGAAGGCGGTTACCGACCCTGAGGTATGGACGATCGTTGACGGGAAGCTGTACCTTAATTGCAGCAAGGAAGCGTATGAAAAATGGAGCAGGGACATCCCCGGCAACATCAAAAAAGCCGATATGAACTGGTCCAAATTATCCGGGGGAAAGTGATCGTCATCTTTTCCCCTCCCGGGTCTTTTCCGGAGAGGCCGGGGTCCTGATTTTTCGCGCTATCTTATCTGGTAGGTCATCGTCATCTTCGCCCCGTTTCTGATGACGTCGAGCTGCGCCCTGTCTATGCCCCTCAGCGCCGTGAAGGCCTGGAGCGCCGTCTCGGGGTTGGTGATGCTGAAGTCATTGACCTTCAGAAGGACGTCCCCGTTTTGGAGGCCCAGGCTGCTATAGATGCCGCCGGCCTTTACTTCCCGGAGCACGAAGCCCTGCTGCCTGCCGTCGATTATGTTCGGCACAAAACGCGCGTCAGTGAGGATCTGATCGGGCTTTTCGATCGCCTGCTGCACCCTCTGCTGGTCGATCTGATAGGTCGATTCCCCGATTCTCCTGCCAAAGGATGCCGAAGAAGGGGCCTGTGCGTCAGGGGGCTTTATCTCCCTGATGTCAGTTATGTCCTTGAGTTTGATCTCCGTGTCTTTACCGTTTGAAGTAATGAATACCCTGGTCTTTTCGACCCTCGAAAGCCTGCCCTGGCCGAAGACCTGTTCGCCGGCCCGGAACACATTCTGCTGTCCCGTCTTGTCGGCAAAGATCGCATAACTTAAGTCCTTTCTGCCTGAAACGGTCCCGATCAATATCAGGTCAACGTGGGCCGCTGCAGGGCCGGATGCGCCCGTGATAGGCTTCAGTTCCCCGGCCTGAAACCCGAACGGGTTATTGGCGACAACAGGCGCGTAGTCCTGAAGGACCTTCCTTGAGACGGCGCCGGTTTTTTGGACCGGCTTCCCGGTTTTGTCCCTGACCGGCGCGGCGATGGATATGATGTCCCTTATAAGGAAAAAAACAGCGATGGTCAACATCAGAACGAGCGCCATATTCAGGGCGGTTATTGTCCTCTTCCGTGCCAGAAGGTCTGTTATCCTTTCGATTTTCATTTTACGTGAACTTACCAGAGTTTCGACCGGTTGTCAACATGCATATATCATAAAAAGCCGCTTATCTCGATCCCGTGGCCTTCTCTATCGCCGCCCTGGAGATTTTGTAGTCGTAAAGGGCCTGTATATGCGCGGCCTTCGCATTTGCTAAAGATACCTCCGCGTCGGTCACCTCGATGGGATTTCCGACCCCGGCTGAATATCTTCCGTTTGCGATCTCGAAATTCTCCGTCGCCTGCCTGACCGCGAGCTCCGCGGCGGCTATCCTCTCTTGAGCTTCATTTAAGGCAAGGTAGTCCTGCTGGATCTCAAGCAGTACGCTCTGCCTTAGAGCTTCTTCGTTCGATTTTATGATGTCGAGGTTAGCCCTCGCCTCCTCTATCTGGTTTTTAGTCAGAAACCCGCTGAAGATCGGAAAAGAAAGGGTCGCGCCCACGCTCCAGCCGGATTGAAGGGGGAAGCTTTCTCCTGAGCGGCTATAGGCCGCGCTGCCCGTCACAAAGGGATAATAGCCCTTAGTGAGAAGTTGTATCGTTTTTTCCGCCGCCGCCTTCCTGGCCGCAAGCGCCCTGAGGTCGGGACGGTTTTTATAGGCCTTATCGAGCGCCTCTTCGAAGGTCATCGGATATTTCTGAAAGGACAGGTTGTCCTCGACCATGTAGCCCGCGGGCGCATCGGGCAGTCCCATGGAATTGTTAAGGGTCACCACCGCGACCCTCAGCGCGTTTTCGGCTTTTATAAAGTTGAGCCTTGCGTTACTTAAGTCGACTTCTGCCTTGGTCACGTCGAACTTAGGCTTTGTGCCGACTTCAAAAAACCCCTTGGCCTGGTCCAGATGTTTGACATACTGTCTTACCGTCTCCTCGGCGACTTCCCTGTTTCTCTTTGCCCTCAGTAAGCCGAAATATGACTGTTTGACATTAAATACCACGACATCGGTCACGCCGCTTAAGTCCTCCTGTGAGGCCTCAAGGTTCAGTCCCTGGATGTCCACCTGCGCTTTCGTCTTCCCGAAATCGAATATCGTCTGTTTCAGCGACAGGCTGGCCATATACTGATCAAAGGAACCGCGGTCGGCAGTTAAAACGACGGACGAGGAGTCCAATGATACTGACGATGATCCGGAAGGCTTTATCCTGTTGTAGCCCGCGGAAAGGTCTATCTGGGGATAGTAACCCGCCTCGGCCTGCTTTACCCTGCTTAAAAATGCGGATACGCTGCCCTGCGAAGCCGATATGTTAGGGTGTTTCCTGAGGGCTATTTCGACCGCCCTTTCGAGATTGAGCACCTCCCCTGTTTTGATTATCTCCTCGGCCCCGACGCTCGGGGCAAAGAGGGATGTGAAGAGCGCGGCAAAAACCAATATTATTTTCATAGTGCCTCCTGAAATCTGTCGATAATACGCGTAAAAATGCTGACTATATATTAGCACCTTCCGCGCACTTCGTTCCCCAAAATTAATGTTAGCGTTCACTTACATTAAAATATAAGCAAGCGGTCTGCTTTTTGTCAACCGGAAACGGTTGCAGGCCGGCATAGGAATGACGAAAAACCATCTGAAACACTTTTTCAATATCCTGTTAAGTCCCCTCTTGGGAGGGGTGCAGGGGTGGGTTTCAGAAATTACTGAATGACAATATTTTCGATAATGACGGTCTTGCCGCCGCCGAAGGTGATCTTGCCGATTATCGTGGAAAAATTAGGGTTTTGGGAAAAAGCGCAATCATAGCCGCCTTTAAGTGTCACAGTGCCATTGCCCGCGAAGACCGGATTTACCGGAGTGGAGCCCGGCCCGCTGAAAAGAGCGGTGTTCATCCTTATTTCGTCGCCGTCGATCGCTGTGCTTACCGCTAACTCGATATCCGTATAGTTCGTGCCCCCGATTTTGGCCTCCGCCGCAGGGCATGTCGAAGGGAATGTCCCGTCAACGCCGTACGCGATGCCGACTGCATTTTGCCCCCTTATCCTGTAGTGATAGGTGACCCCCGGGTCCAGACCCGTAAGAGCCGCACTTACTGCCGTGAGTGTGTTTCCCCCAACTGTTCCCGGCGTTGCCGTGACGGTACTCCCGTATTGCGTCGTGGTCCCATAATCGAATATCACGTAGGCGTCCGTCCCATAGGGAAGCACGGAGCCGTATATCGTCGCGCCTGTTCCGGGGACGGAAACGGCGGGCCCTGTGGCGACCGCTGGTACCGCCCCTGTCACACAGGACATCGAGACATCGTCAACGGAAAAGTTTGTCCAGTTGATAGCGTTCGTGGATGACTGAAGGACAAGCGTATGGGAATTATCGTCCGCAAAGGGAGACAGGTCAAGGCTGGCAAGTGTATATCCTCCCGTAAACAAGGGATTACCTTCAAGACTTGAGAATATCTCCGTGTCGTCGATCATAACGCTGAAGACGTCTGTGCCGTTGCCGCTGGACCTGCCGTTCCAGAGATGGAACTCAAGTCTCGGGGCGCTGCCTGACGGAATAATTATGTCCTGAATAAGCGAGCCGTACTCAGTGGCAGACGTTCCCCCAAACCACGCCCACCAGTTGCCGGTCCTCGGGCCTGCGGTATCATTGTCCGTGCCGCAGTCCGTGACATCGCACAATGGGCTCAAGGATGAGAGGTGCTCG
The DNA here is from genome assembly GCA_016215155.1 of Nitrospirota bacterium. Taxonomy (GTDB): domain Bacteria; phylum Nitrospirota; class Thermodesulfovibrionia; order Thermodesulfovibrionales; family UBA6898; genus PALSA-1316. The sequence goes on along the minus strand of JACRLQ010000045.1, from coordinate 2,097 downwards.
TCCCACGCCGGGGAAGGGGAAAGGCTTTCTTCAAAACTCCCGTCAGCGATGCTTCCGCAGGGCCCGGAGGTGGAAAAGGTCATCTCGTTGTCATACGAGGTCCCGATCCCGGGGGTGGTTGCCTTTACACGAAAGTGATAAAAGGTGTTCGGTGCCAGACCGGTAACGGCTGCGCTTAAAGGGGTATTGACATTGCCGGAGACCGTCCCCGGAGCCGCTGATACCGTGTTTCCATATGCCGGAGTCGTGCCGTACTCGAACGTTACGGTTGTGTTATTATTTCCGTTTGCATTCACCGTCCCGTGAAGGGTGGCGGAGTCGTTGCCTATGCCGTCTGCCGCTTCGGTCTTTACGAGGGGCGCGCCTGAGTTAAGGGTGTTTAAGGCCTGATTTATGATGATGCGCTTTTTCGTTACTTGTCCGCACTTTGAATTCGTGACGGGAAGTCCGGTAGAGGTGAGAGATGCCAGGACCTGGTCAACGGATGCGAAAGGCCTGGCATGTTTTATCAGTGCCCACGCGCCCGAAACGTGTGGGGCAGCCATCGAGGTCCCGCTTTTCTCCTCATAGCCGCCTCCGGGCACTGAAGAGGTGATTAAAGAACCGGGCGCAAGCAGGCTCAAAAAAGACGCACTGTTGGAATCGGGGGCTACTGTATCAGAGTCAGTAGTTGCGCCTACACTGACGACAGATGATATGCAGGCCGGAGCTTCCATGGAATCACAATAGCCGTCGTTGCCTGAGGATGCCACAGTTGCTATGCCGGCCATCTTAAGATTGTCGATAGCGGCTTTTGTCGGCCCTTCGTTAGTATCACATTCAGCGGCGCTGAAATACTGGCCGCCTCCAATGCTAAGATTAACCGCAGCTATGTTTGATATTGTCGAGCTTAATTCATAGACCCTGTCCAGGCCCTTGATAATATCGGAATCATATGCCATGACACATGGAGCAGAGCCTGCTCCGCCGCAATCGGCGTCAAGGTTGAACCGCGAGAAGACCTGTATTGCGATGATGCCGGCGCCGGGAGCGCCTCCCGGACCGGAGGACCCGGTAACATTCTGCCTGCCGGCTATGATCCCGGAGACATGGGTCCCGTGGTCGCACTCCTGTATTGGAGGAATATGATCAGGATCTAAAGGACAGGTCCCGCCATAGGGCATCGCAGAGCCATTTGCTGTTGAGCTTGTTACCCCGCCCGGGCATATTGATTCGACAGTCCATGGATGAGAAGTGCTTTCACAGGGATAAAAAGGATCGCCGGGATTCGCACAGGTCGAAGTCGTGGATGTTGATGAAAAACAGGCCTCGGACACTACCGCACCGGCCAAAAAAGGGTGGTTTTTATCGACTCCTGTATCAAGTATCGCAACAGCCCTTCCGGAGCCGGTATATCCCGATGACCACATAGTTGGAGCGCCTATTCTGGGAACGCTCTGGCCCAGGTGCGCCTTCTTTGGCGTATCTTCATGGATATATTCGACCAGCGGTGATGCGATCAACGCCTCTAACGCCGGGCCATCGACCTCCATAAAAATATACGGGACATATCTGTATTTGTGATGGGCGCGCGGCATTTTTTTTGTGGAGAGTTCGGAGAGAAGGGCATCCTGAGTTGATGCGATACGGCCCATCTGTTGTCTGGACTGAGGAGAGGCAGTTTCAGCCATTGGCTTGAACGGCGCAGTAACCTTGACGATTACGCGCACGTTCTCCCCCCGGCCTGTCTTTGCCGAAAGGGACTGGTGCCCGCCGCGGGACAATATTTTATCATTCGATTTTTTTTCGGGCTGTGCGGTCGAGGCGCCGAAAAGGAAGAAGACCAGAACCAGGGGCAATGATATCGTTGAGACCTTTTTAATGCTATATCTCAAGCCGTCTTTCTCCTTAATTTTCCATGTCCGGGAAAGGCTTATTTTTTAGACATATAACTATATATATTGTAGCTGTGGATATAAAAAAGCACAACGCGGCGAGATTATGGATATAATAAGAAAGATGTCTTTCGTATTTGGGCCATGAAAACAGTGGATTCCCGCTGCTTAAGGCACCTACTGTCGGTGCGCGGGAATGACGAAAGAAAGAGTATTCCATATA
>JACRLQ010000028.1:19163-25645 GCA_016215155.1 Nitrospirota bacterium | reverse complement strand
CAGTTGTCGCAGGAGTCGCAGATGCCGTCACCGTCAGTGTCGAGCTGATCGGGGTTTGGAACTGTCGGGCAGTTGTCATGAATGTCTATGATCCCGTCACCATCCGTATCCTGGCCTGTCGTAAAGCTCCATATCGGCCCCCCTGTAGTAGCGTTATGGTTGTCTCTGGCAACAATCTTCCAGTAATAGACTTTCGACGGCTGCAATGTTTCTGTGACGATATTCGTGCCGGTGTGGTCCGTGACGAACAAAGACGGCGGGGAAGTCGTGCCAATGTAAATGTCATAAGACACAATATCGCCTATATCAGGGTCGCTGCTGCCTGTCCAGGACAGTTGAGGAGCCAGATCGATATTGGTCGCCGAGTTTGCCGGAGAAAGATAAGACGGGGCGGTCGGCGGAGAATTCCCGGGTGAGCCGCTAAAGGTTATTGTGCTTACCGTGCGGTTGCCTGAACTGTCGTAAACGTACTCGATAGTTGTGCCGTCGCCGTATGTGACCTTTGTGACCTGCCTGGAGTCGTCGTAGAGATACTGGATGCTTTCAGTGACCGCAGAGGCGGAAACGGGATTCATCAGAACTAATGAAGAGAAGACAAACAGGGCGATTGCGGACTTAAGAATTATGCTCACAGCATTTTTACGGTTCATTGTCCTTTGCGCTCCCCGCTCAATAATTAGAATGAGAAACAGTATTGTTTACTTTTCGAAGGAGTTCAGCCCTCTCCCCGGAGCTTCTCATATATGGAATGATCGATATGACTTTGTTTATCTCAGAGTTGACTACCACGGTTTTTGGGATGAACCGGCCCGCTTCATCAGAATTCAGTGCGTTTCTAACGATCCTGGGGAGCCTTGCCCAAGTATCGTCGTCCTCCGAAGAGATATAAATGATGACGATGCCATCTTTGAACTCTCTCAAAACGTCAAGGCTTGCCGCTATGGCCAAACTGCAATCCGTATACTCGTCTGTGTAGAGGAAAGCTATTGGGGACTTCCGAGTCTTTGCCTGCCCCTGAGCCGCACCTAATTGGTCTATTCTGTAAACATAAGATGGAAGCATAATGGTGGGTGGGCGGGTCTCTACAGTTCGTTTTTCGCTCCTAGGCTGCCCGACCCTGGCCTGAGATCCCTTCGTTTCGGGCTGAGAAACTGGCTTCGTATCTGGTTGAGAAACTATATTGTGCCCAGTCTTAGTCCATTTTTCTTCTGTCTTCCACCATGCCGGTTTCGTCTTTGAGCTATGATCAATCCCGCTTTCATCGGTCCAGAAATATAACTCATCGGCAAAAACGAGCGAGACAGTTACCATGAAAATAAGCAATGCAAGTATAGTTTTCATTATTCCACCTTTCGCATTTCAGCATAATCGTTTCAGCATCCGTTGCCCTGTTTCAGCACGTTCATATTCTCGGCATCGATCATTTCCTCTCACTAAAGTGGCTTGCCCCCTTTTCCCTGCCCCTGTCGAGATGGTGAGGAAGGCTACTTAGCCGGATATATAAAAATTGCAAATAAGTACAGAAAGAAACCCAAAACAATAAAACTGACCAGGTCAAAAAACTTGATTATCATTGGCCTATCGACAAATCTCTCCCTTATAAATTTATAAATTAATATTTCTGCCACGATAAATGTCCCAGCAAAGGCAATGAAGATATAGAAGTATTTTGACGGCACTACATGCCTATATATATTGAGCAGAAGCGCTGAAATGCCGATTAAACAAATGATGAAGACAGCTAACCCGATTTTTTTAAACATACATTTTTGCCCTCTTATTGTTTGCAGTTACATTTGTCCATACATTTTTGATATGCAGCATAGCAAGAAACCTGTAAAGCACCACCCACTGAGGCACCCGTACCAGAACACACAACTCTGCAGAATACAATGCCCGGGCCTCCAGTACCTGCCACACAAACTGTATTACAGACAATGCCGGTGGTAGCACCACCGATCCCAGCCAGCATATAGCAGCGGCTCAGGAATTGGGAGCAATCTTTCTCGCAGGACGACGGGCCTACATGCTGCGGATCGCCAGGCCAAGCCCCTGGGTCATCCGGGTTTACACCAGTGACAGGCCCATTTTCACCAGCATGCGTATGCGGAATTGGTCCGAAAGAACCCGCTATCCAGTGCAATCCGAAGGGATCCACAAAATTAACCGGATTATTCCCGACTGCCTTATAAAGATTCACTCCGCCTCTTTCCCCTAACGGGTCTCTTGTCATCCATTTTCCAGCGGCCGCGTTATAAAATCGATACCCATAGTAAGTTAGACCCGTTTCGGGATCGTATTCCTTCGTCGAGAACTGATAAGGCTGATTTAAAGTGCCTGTCTTTGTTATTAACGCACCGAAGGGATCATAAGCATAAGCGGCAACGACATTTTGGGAAGGATCGAGCAGCGTAGTAACATTACCTTTCCCGTCATAGAGATACGAGTAATTCAGTCCTCCCTGCTTGAGGTTAAGCAGTCCGCCGATCCCTCCGCCGTAATTTTGCCCCCACGTGTATTCCCTCATCACAGCGTTGCTGCCGTCTCTTTCCTGAACAGGCAGAAACCCGGCCCTCACATATCGCGTATCGCTAATCAATGAGCCGTCGGTATATTTCTTGACTTCCGCCAAAAGATTATCTCCGCTGTACGAATATTCCGTTCTATGGACCACCGAGCTGCTATCCGTATATTCCGCCGTCTTCAGCCTGTTTTCGGCGTCATACGTCATGGTCAGTGTGTAACCGTCAGGCGTATACCCCTGCGTCATATTTCCATCATCGTCGTAGATGAAAGTCCTGTTTGGGTTGCTTGCGGCAAGGAGCTGATTTAGGCTGTTGTTGTCATAAGTCGTAACCCCCTCGATAAATGAAGTGATCGGCGTCCCGTTTGTTACCGTCTCGTTGTCGATAACATCCAGATTGTTGTATGTGTAGCCGTAGCTGTTGATTACCTGATTCGATGAATTTTTGCTTGTCAGAGCCGTAAGCCTTTTTAAAGGGTCGTTATATTGATATTCGGTCATACTCCCGTTGGGTCTTGTGAGGCTCTGGATCAGCGGATTTACATCAGCATAGCCATAGGTGTGAACGTTTAACCCGGCTTGAATATCTTCTAACCTTCCGATGGTGTCATATGTGTATGTTATCGCCTGTCCCCCTTGGGGAGTCATGTCTGTAAACTGACCGAGTTCATTGTATTGATAACTTATTGAATCATTCTCCCATGGCCCATCAACGCTGGTCGTCCTGCCGTCGACATCATACCCGAATTGATAGAGTCCCATCCCGTCGGTCCTTGTGACTGCACGGTTATAGTCGTCATAAGTAAAGACGACTCCGGGGGTTGAATCGGAATAGCCGATGGTCAGAGGGTTATGGTTCGGATCGTATGTGTAGGACTTCTCTATGTCCCTCGAATTCGTGACCTTTGTCAAAAGCCTTGCCAAATCATAGTCATATTTGATGAACTTATTGTCCGCATGGATTTTCTTTATCAACCTGTTGTCGAGGTTATATTCAAAGGACGTCGGTTTGTTGCCGGGGTCTCTCATCTTTTTCAGGTTCCCGTTATCGTCATATTCATATTTGATGGTCCCGTCAGGCCCTTGTTTCTGAGTCAGCCTCTTTAAGGCGTCATGCGTATAGTACGTCGTCAACCCGGCGCGGTCTGTGGTGCTGTCGATGATGCGGGGGCAGCATGAGGAATGCTCTATGCTCACAAATTTAGCTGTGGGGTTGTTATTGACATCATAGACGGTATCAGGGTAAAGGATTTTTGTTAATTGGTCCAGGTTGTTGTAATCATAACCGAGGACCAGCCCTGTGGCATCGGTCTGAGTCTCGACCCTCCCGATATTATCGTAGGTAAAGCTTTGAACTACATTCCCGCCTCTTTTTATCTGCGAGAGATTCGGTAACGGTCTCTGCGTCATGCGTGCTCCCGTTATAGGTATATAAAACAGTTCCAAGGCCGTTTATGACCTTCCAGAGATCGATATTGTTCGGGTAATAGTCGTATGTTATGGGGATACTCTTTGCGTCCGTGAAAGATGTGATAAGCCCGTTACTATTATATGAATAATTCCTGGTGTGAGTTATCGGGACGCTGTTTGCGTTAAGCCCGTGGTAATCGGTAATGGATGTCGGCTTTCCGGTCAAAGAATCATATACGAACTCCTCATATCCCCCTTCAGGATACTCTATCCGGCTGATCTTTCCTTTGTCGTAGGAGTGCGTTAAATAATAGTAAGTCTTCGTCGCGTTTGTATTGTTGTTTCCCGAGTCAACATAAGCGATATAATCCCTCGGGCTCACATACCAGCTTTTGCCGTAATACCCGCTATAATAAAATTCTTCCTTGCCCTGAACCGGATTCGTTATTGTAATGCGATAGTTTTCCCACATCCTCCTGCCGGGCACAGGATACGGGATTGACCCATTATCTTTTTCATCAGACGGTTCTATGTAGACGCCCCAAGCGCCTTTTGCGTTTTCTATGCCTGTCAGGTAAATATCGGCGTCGTAAGAAAAGCTTGTCCAGATGCCGCCCATGTCGGTTATTTTTGTGAGGTTTCCGTTAGAGTCATACTCGAATGAGGCTGAACGACCGAAGGGATCATTGACGTGATCAACCAGCCCGTCGGCATTATAGTAGAGGGTGGTGTCACGGTCCAATGCGTCAGTTATGGTTGTCAGCTTAACATCGGAATTGTATCCAAAGGTCAATTTCTGACCGTAGGCGTCCCTCATTTCCACCAGGAAAGGCTGCTGCGAGCTTGTACCGGCAGGTATGTCATAGACATAGACAGTGCCTTCCGGGAACTTTAGTTCATAGTGGTTTTCGGCGATCTTGGTCAGCGTATTGAAGACCTCGAAGGGCTTGGTATAGCCTCCCCGTCCATCAGGGAAATAGGTGTCCCGCCTGCCGTCGGGCATGAAGATCGTGACGTTTTCCGCAGTATCGACCACGGGATAACTGCCGTAATTGAACATCCATTTATTGCCGAAGGGTTCGTTGTAGGCGATGGCCGACTGTGCATTGTAGCTCAACTGGATGTTTACGCGGGGACCTATCGGAGGATTGTACCAAAGGGGGATGTCGCTCATATAAAGGTTCATATTGATGTTGTTGACCGACCATACCGGAGCGCCTTCCGGACAGGGTCCCGGCTCTTTCTTTTTCGGTTTCCCCAGGTTCTCCTCGGGATGAGGCACGCCGCAACACCCGCCGTAGGACTGTTTCTTCAGGCTTGAGGACAGTTCATCGCCGGGCGTCTCCTGGTCGGGCTTCGAGGCTGAAACAAGGACTTTGCCGTTCCATTCGCCTGAAAACTCCTTGACCGTCTGTTTAAACCTTTGCCTGCTCTGGGGGTCGTAGAGATAAAGATGATCGCCGGCAATCTTCTCAAGAATCCAGTAATGGCCCTTGTCGCCCTTATACCTGCCTTCTATCTGTATTATTGCAGGCAGCGGGACTTCTTTTAGTTCAGAGGAAGACAGCTTAAGACCGTTTAACTCATATCCGTAGTCTTTAGCTATTCGAACAATGTCGGAAATGCTGTGACCTTTTTCGGTCTCGGGGATGATTTGCGCTATTTCCCGCGCCTCGACTTTCCTGCCCTCTTTTTCGAAGAGATACGCCAGGGCCTCAGTCCCGCATCTGAGCCTAGCAAGCCCCTGTGTCTTGTCCCGCGATATCCTCTGTATCCAGTGGCTGGCGTAGGTCCTCTCCCTCCAGTCAAGGCTCTTTTCCTTGAGTTCGGTGAAGATATCCAGAGCGGCATCGGGGTTGTTTTGGGCCACCTTCAACACGCCCAGCCTCAACATCGCCTTGCCGGTCAATCGACGCGCCCCTTCATGGGGGAAGTCCTTGTTATGCTGGATGATCCAGTTAAAGTGTGTCTCAGCCTCCGAAAAGCGGCCGTTATAGTTTGCCTCACAGCCCATATGAAGGACAGCCTCTGATATCCACGGACTGTCGGAATGGCCGTCCATATGGTTTTTGAAAAGACCCACGGCGCCCTTGTAATTGTGCTTGTTCCATTCCTGAATGGCCTGCCCGAAGGAAAGGTTGAATGTCTGCTCCTTTTCCTTGTTCTGCACGTCCTGAGTAGGGTAAAGCGGACCGCCCAACTGGCCGGACGCCATCAGTGCTTCAGTCGTCGGCGCAGTGGAAAGATCCAGTGGCTTTAAAGAAGGTTTTATAGGAGGGAATTGCGATGAGGCATAAGAGTCAGAGGAGAAAAAGGCGCTAATGCATAAAAAAATCGACATGACAAAGAAACAAGACAAGGCTATACCATGCTGTTTTGCTTTATATTGACTTCCCCAACGCATAGAATCCCACTCCCTCCGAACTGTTTTAAATAACCCGGTGATTAGCCCATGGTATAGGAATGAATGCTCCTTGTCAAGGGATTTCTCAAGATTTCTCAATGAATGTCCTGAGCAGCCTGCTCCTTGAGGGATGCCTGAGTTTTT
>JACRLQ010000028.1:0-19156 GCA_016215155.1 Nitrospirota bacterium | reverse complement strand
TTCTCAATGACTGCCCAGGTGGTTAGGCTGAAGACTGAAGGATGAAGGGTCAACAAATTACAACTGGCCGCTTAGAAAGCCCTGTCGCCCAAAGTTCCGTGTAATATAGATGGTTCTGCCCTTAAAAGGCTTTGGCCTTCAGTCTATCAAGCTGTGTAAGTCAAGATTTCTCAATGAATGTCCTGAGCAGCCTGCTCCTTGAGGGATGCCTGAGTTTTTTGAGCACCTTGTTCTCAATCTGTCTTATCCTCTCGCGCGTCACCTCCAGCTCGGAACCGACCTCCTCCAGAGTATAAGGCTTGTCCTCGCCCAGGCCGAATCTTTTCCTGATGATATTCTGTTCCCTTTCGGTGAATTCGGACAGCACGTTGTCGATATTCTTCCGCATGTCCTCATTCATGACGATGTCAAGCGGGGACAGCACGGTCTTGTCTTCGATAAAGTCCCTTATAAAACTCTCCTCGTCGTCGCCCACGGGCGTCTCAAGCGAGATCGGCTCCTTCGAGATCTTGAGCATCGCCCTGATCTTTTCGACGGGCAGCTGCATCGTTTCGGCAAGCTCCTCCGCCGAGGGCTCGGTCCCTTTTTCCTGAAGGACCTCCTTTATCACGCGTGTCATCCTGTTGACCGCCTCGACAATATGGACAGGGACCCTGATAGTCCTGGCCTGTTCGGCTATGGCCCTCGATATCGACTGCCTGATCCACCATGTCGCGTAGGTACTGAACTTGTAACCCCGTCTGTATTCGAAGCGGTCGACGGCCTTCATGAGACCTATATTGCCTTCCTGGATGAGGTCCGAGAAGCTCATCCCCCTGCCAAGATATTTCTTAACTATACTTATGACAAGCCTCAGATTGGCCTCGATCAGGCTGTTTTTTGCCGCCGTCCACTTCCTCTCCGCATTGACCAGGGTCCTGAATTTACTGCCAAGGTCTTCACAGGACGCGCCGAAATATTTCTCCTTTTCCCTGATTTCCTCCGCATATGCATCGTGCCCCTGATGAAATACCATACCATCGGTGACCGGGCCGCGCCCTCCGGGCTTGCCTGAAGAAACAGAAGGGTGGGCGTCCCTTGCTCCGGCCGTCTTTTTGAGGGCGGAAGTTCTCAGTTTGTTAAGCCCATAGATATCCACCCAGCCCCTTTTAATCTCATCTGAAAGCGAACTGATCACCTCCTCCTTCAGACTCAGCAGTTTCACGTTTTCGAGGATCTCTTCCATGTTACTGTCGACGCGTGAGGCAATCGACCTGCCGGATTTTCGGCCGCCTCTGCCTGGTTCACCCAAAAGCCGCTGCCTTTTTTCGTACAGGTCACTGATCTTTTCGACCTGACGGACGAAGGCGGAATTTTTTGTTTCAAGGTCCTCGGGGGTTTCATCTTCGGAATCAATGGTAAACGCAGTCGAGGGTTTTTCACCCCTTCTGACCATCTCACCGAACTCAGCGATTGTCCTCAGGGCAAAAGGCATGGAGAAAACAACCCCGGCTACACGGGCGCGTTCCTTCTCGATCCTTTTTGCGAGTTCTATTTCCCCTTCCTTGTTCAGCAGAGGGACGTCACCCATTTCACGGAGGTAAATCTTGACCGGATCACGGTCTGTTCCGTCGTCAGGCAGATCTTCCTGCCGGTCTTCGACCCTTAAGACGTCATCGTAGTCAGGTTCGTATGGATCGAGGTCTTCCTCTTCCCCGTATTCGTCCAGATAATTGCTATAGTCCTTCATGCGTCCGTTCCTTTTATCATTTTTTTCTTCTCGATCAGGAGTGACTGGCTCAGTTCTTTGTCCCCTGATCTCTCGACCAGCATGCTCTTTTCGTTAAACTTTCGCTGCTCTATCCTCTTGAGGCAATCCTCTATATTTTTTTCGAGATATTCAGGATCAAATCCCGGGTCGACGGCGAGTCTTGTCACCAGAGTGCGCTCCTCGTCTTCGGCGTCCTCAAGCGCGCGCATGAGGTCCCCCCTGTCCTTCATCACGGAGAGTCTCGAAAAAAGCGCGGCGATGGTCCTGTCCCTGATGTCGCGGATATCGATTCTCGAGAGGACGAAGTCCGCCCTTGACGGGTCCGTGATTACGGCGCTCAGAAGCAGGTATTCCTCGCTGTTTATGAGACGCGAGGGCGCCCCGCCCGGCTGTTTCGGCTTTTGGGCCTGGCCGGTGGTCTTCTTTGCCTTCCTCAGTTCATCCCTTAACGTGGCCTCGTTTATCCTGGAGGTATCCGCAAGTTCAACCAGCATCTCATCCGCCAGCAATAGATCATTGACCGTGGCGATAAGACCCAGTGCGTCACGCACGGCGTCGAGTCTCTCCCCCTGAGCCGCGCTCAGGATGTCAGATAACTGTCAGGGTCCTCCCCGTCGGGGAGTATCAGGACGGACGCCTTCAGGTTGCTCTGGCAGATCAGGGAAACAGCCCGCTTTGCGGCCGATCTCCCGGCAGCATCGCCGTCGAACATCAGGACGACCCTGCCGGCGAGCGTTCTGATCTTCTGCACATGAGACTGCGTGAGGGCCGTCCCAAGCGGGGCCACGGCATTTGCGAACCCGAACTGATGACATACAATGACATCCAGGTAGCCTTCCGTCAGTAATACCATGTTGCCGCGCCTTATCGACTCCTTCGCGTTATAGAGTCCAAACAGGGTCTCGGACTTTCTGAATACCGGTGTCTCGGGGGAGTTGATATATTTGGGCTGGGCGTCGTCGAAGGCGCGTCCGCCAAAGGCAATCACGCCTCCGCTCATATTCATTATCGGGAACATGGTCCTGTCCCTGAACATGTCATAAGTCCCCTTGCCGCCGACGACGGCAAGCCCAGCCTCTGTTATCTCTTTTTCATTTACACCCCTGCCCCTCAGGTGCCGAAGCAGATTGGACCAGCCGGCAGGGGCATACCCGATCTTAAAATTTTCTGTCGATTCCGCGGAAATCCCCCTGCGGCCCAGGTATTCGAGCGCCCTGGAGGATTTTCTTAACTGGTCCCGGAAATAATCGGCGGCCTCGACAAGGACATCCCTGATCTTTTCGTCGCGCAGGACCGCCCTCCTGTCAATGTTCCCGTCGGGCAGTGCGATTCCGGCCTTCCGGGCAAGGGTCCGGAGGGCCTCATTGAAGGATACATTGTCGTATTTCATGACAAAGGCAAAAACATCCCCGCCGGCGCCGCACCCGAAACAATGGAATATCTGCTTTGACTGGTTGACGGTAAAGGAAGGCGTCTTTTCACCGTGGAAGGGGCAGAGCCCCTTCCAGTTCTGTCCGGCCTTTTTCAGCTGGACATAGCCTGAAACAAGGTCAAAAATATCCACGCGGGATTTAATGTCTTCGAGGAGCCTGTCGTTTTTCATACCCTTCCCGGTCTAAAAGAGCTGCCTGTCTATTCTAGCATTATGACGATGAGGTTTTGTGCGGTGAGGTGGGCTGTTGAAAAAGTGTTTATTTTGTCAGTTAGAGACGTCATACTCGCGAAGGCGGGTATCCAAACTTCTTAAAAACAATGGATTCCCGTCTGCACGGGAATGACGGAAAAACATCTGAAAACACTTTTTCAACAGCCTGTTACATTATTACATTAACTGTGTCGCGCCATTTATTTCCTTTTTCATTTCTCTAATTACTTCAGCTGCGGATTGCTCAGAGAAAACGGGCAGGCGGTTTATTCCAAAAAAACAGCGGCAAGGGAGTTATGCTCTGCGCTTCAGAAAGGAAAATCAGGCCTGGCCGTTTCTGCGGACTCTTTTAAACCCCGAACACTCGATTATATTCAGCGTCTGCTCGCGGGAGATCTCATCGAGCAGCAGGTTTACGCCAAGATTGTCGCTCGATATGTGTCCTGCGATGACTATATTCATATAATTTTTTTCGGCTTCCTTGCGGTGGTCCTCGCTGATATGCATTCCGACGATGGTATTGACCCCTGCCGAGACCAGGCCCTGGAAGACCTCCTTAGAGCCCTCGGTCCCGCCGGTCATATCCACAAATACCCTGCCGGCCTTCCTGCCGCCGGACCCGACAAGTATCTTCGGCCCTGACCCGTTTAATGTCCCCGTCCTGTATTCAGGTATTGCCCTGATGATATCAACCAGGTCGGAAAGGGTCCCTGGTTTTTTATCATCGAAGAGCCTCTGGAGAAAAGTAGCCACCATGTTGTCGGCCGGTGTATGAAGACAGATAAAAGGTATTCCCAGCAGGGAAGCGGCATCAACGGCCCTTGTGTGGTTAAGAGGCATCAGACGCCTTTCAACTTCCCTGGCCCTGCCCTCCATCAGGCCCTCAGCCAAATTTATCGGCAGGCCGAACCTGTTGAGGATGTCCGCCTGCATGCCCATCACGGAATAGAGGTTCGCGTAGGCCGTCCCCTCCGGATGGTGGGACATGATCAGGTCCAGGCGCCTGCCTTTTGCCCTGAGGTTGTCGGCCAGCAGGACCTCTCCCACTTCAATGTCTATTCCGACAAGGACATCGGAGACCTCTTCGTCACCGACTCCGGTCAGTATCCTCGAGTCACCGTACGGGTTTTCAAGGGACTCCAGGTCGAAAAACTCTTTTTCTTCGGGCTTAAGGTCAGCATGGGTTTTTGCCGCGAGGGCAAGGTCCCTCGAGACCGCCTCACGACCGCGAGGGTCGTTGCGTATGCCGGCGTCTATCGCTTTTTTATATATCTCTCTTAATTTCATGAAGTTATGCTTCCCCGGAAATAGATAAAACAGTCCCGATGCCCCGAAAAACCCAGGGGCATTCAGAACGGTATTTTCTTATATGGCGCTTCGCAGTTACGTAACCGTATAGTCCTGCAATATAAGATTCTGATCGTATCGGCCTGAGAGTTGTCTGTAATCTTTTAGAGAAAGATGTCTATCGCACAGCTACTCTGACTTTTTTCATGGCCTTTTTGCGGGCGGCTATGGCCTTCTTTTTCTTCTTTACGCTCGGCTTGTCGTAGTGTTCTCTCTTTTTTATCTCGGAAAGTATTCCTTCTTTTTCGCACTGCTTTTTGAATCTCTTCAGCGCATTTTCAAACGAATCGCTTTCCCGCACTCGTATCGAGGGCATCCATTAATCACTCCTCCCTGTTTTAAAATTGCTAGATTTTAGCAGGTTTTTGGATCTGGTGTCAATCAGGACACTTAAATAAAACCTTTTGAAAATCAAGAAAAAAAATATGCCGCGACGGACCGGCCCTACCCTCAAACCCCGGACTCTATCACATTGAAAATTATATTTTCGATGTGATAGAGTCATAGCTTGGATATTTCAGATGAAAAACACGGCCATGCCTTGTCATGATAACGCCTGAGACGATCATAAACAGTCTCGAAGAGGCGATCATTGTTTTCGACAGGACACACAGGATTACATACTTAAACCGGGCCGCGGAGGAACTCTTCGGAAGGAGTTCCTCCGGGTTGATCGGAAGGGACTTCACGCAGGTCCTGAGGGGGGAAAAGACGATCGCCCCGCTCATAAATAAAACCATCTCCGAGGGGCGGTCATTCAGGGGAAAGTCCGTCAGCGTCACTATCGGGGCCCAGGTAAATCTGGATTTCAACCTATCCCCTTTTTTTGTGGAAAACAGGATCGAGGGGGCCGTCCTTTCCCTGTTCAAAAATATTAATATCGCCGAGAGGGAGGACAATGATTTCGATTCAATGGTATACCTTATAGGCTCTATCGCCCACGAGATCAAAAACCCCCTGGGAGGGATCAAGGGCGCGGCCCAACTGCTGCGTCAAAAAGCGCGGGACGGATCTATTGATGAATATACGGACCTTATAATAAGGGAAACCGACAGGCTCAATGCGATACTCCATGACTACCTGACGATGTGCAAGAAGCCTTCCTTCAGCCCGGTAAATATTCATGAGGTGATAGAAAAGTCATTGTCGGTTTTAAACCTGACACTTAAAAAAAGCGGAACAACGCTTAAAAGACACTACGATCCGAGTCTTCCCCTCATTAACGGGGATGAGGGAAAACTGCTCCAGGTTTTTCTTAACATCGTAAAAAATGCCGTTGAGTCGATGAAAAAAGGCGGGACGATCGAGATAACGACCTCCCCCTCGAATGAGTCGGTCCGCGAGGGCGGCAAGATAAAGAGGTGGGCATTGATCATGTTCAGTGATACCGGCAAGGGCATTCCCGACGAAGACATGGGCAGGATATTCCTGCCCTTTTACACTAAAAAAAAGGGCGGCACCGGCATAGGGCTTGCCCTGTCAAAGAAGATCATCAAGGACCATAAAGGTCTGATAAAGGTAAAGAGCCGGCAGGACCGGGGGACATCGTTCCTCATATATCTGCCGTTTGGACAAAATGGATAAGCCTAAGAAGATACTTATCATCGACGATGACGAAGGGATTGTTTGGGTAGTTAAAAAGGCCCTTGAACCCCTCGGGTACAATGTCGTCTCCAGGTCCCGGCTCGCGTCCGGACTGAGGGCCGTCCAGGACCTGCCGCAGGTAGTCCTGCTCGATCTGATGCTGCCAGACGGTGACGGGCTTGAAGGCCTGAGGGAGATCCGCTCGGTCCACCCCGACGCTGCCGTAATAATGATAACGGCGCACGCCAGGATGCAGAGCACGATAACCGCAATGAAGGAGGGCGCTTACGACTATATAGAAAAGCCTTTTGATATTGAAGAGCTGAAGATCGTAATCGAGAAGGTCTTCAGGGACCTCTCGATGCGGGCCGAGCTCAAGGAACTGAAGAAGACCGCGTTCGAGTCCGAATACCCCCAGATGATCGGCAAGACGCCGGGGATGCTGAAGGTGTTCAAGGACATCGGCAAGGTAGCATCAAAGGACGTGACCGTCCTTATTACCGGAGAAAGCGGCACGGGCAAGGAGCTCGTGGCAAAGGCCGTCCATTTTAACAGCAGCCGTTCAGTGGGACCTTTTGTTGCGATCAACGCCGCGTCCATCCCCGGAAACCTCCTTGAGTCGGAGCTGTTTGGCTACCAAAAAGGCGCCTTCACCGGCGCCACGAGAGACAAAAAGGGGAAGATCGAGGCCGCAAACGGGGGCACCTTGTTTCTTGACGAGATCTCTGAAATGGAGCCGGAGCTCCAGGCCAAACTCCTGAGGTTTTTGCAGGACAGGGAGTTCAGCCTGATCGGCAGCAACGAGGTCAAAAAAGCGGACGTCAGGATCATGGGCGCCACGAACAAGAACCTTACTTCGTCCGTCCTGAAGGGACAGTTCAGGGAAGACCTCTACTACCGGTTCAATGTGGTCCAGATCAAACTCCCCCCCCTTCGGGAGAGGAAGGAAGACATCCCCCTGCTTTCGAAAAACTTCCTCCGGGAGGCGATCTCAAAGCTCGAAACAGGTGAAAAGGAACTGGCAAAAGAGGCGAAAGACGCCCTTCAGAAATACGATTGGCCCGGCAACGTCCGTGAACTCGAAAATGTGATCAAGCGGGCCTGCATACTCTCCTCAGGGTCGGTCATAGAAAAAAAAGACCTTCTCCTCGATGAAGACTCCTCTTTGTCCGTAAAGGAGTTTCTTGAGGACAAGCTCCGCCGGTACCTCAAGGACATGACGCAGATGACGAACTTCAATCTCTACGATACAGTAATCGGCGAGGTCGAAAGGGCGCTGATCGCTATTGTGCTCAAAGAGACCGGGGGCAATCAGTTAAAAACGGCGAAGATCCTGGGCATCAACAGAAATACCCTCCGGACCAAAATCAGGGAATACAAAATCAGGTAATTCTCCAGGGCCCTCTCTCCAGCGGAAGGATTTCGTCCTGTCTTGCAGGGCCTGTCCGGATACACCTCGGATAACAGGCAGCCGGGTCATGGAAGTTAGAGACGTTCTGTCCTGCCGCCAATATTTTTCGATAAAATAAAACCGATCAGGACAATAAATGCGGCGAGGCTCGTATAATAAAGTACCAGGGCTGTTTTGTAGTGAGCGGGATCAAAAATAAAGCGCACCTCATGTATCCCTTTGTCCAGAAAAACGGCCTTGGAATTATAATTGGCGATAAGGACAGGAAGTTCCCCGCCTTTATCAAAGGCCCTCCAGTGTCTTGACCAGCCGTCGTTATACAGCAGATACCCGTCCCGTTTGCTGCGAACATTTATATTGATCTCATTTATTCTGAAGTCCTTAACGGAAATATCGGCAAATTCATTCGACAGATACCGGTCGATATTCATGCGTACCTCTTTTAATGAAGGTATCATCTCCTGGTATCTTCCCAGATATTCGCCGGACCTGAACCAGTTCACGTCCTGATAGTCACCCATCTTTGCCAGTGGCCGCATTATCTGCCGGCCCTCTTTTTCAATGAACAAAACGTCCGCCATCCGCCCCGGGGCCGTTCGTCCAAAATATTCAATAATCTTTCTTTTGTCAAAGTCTGTTTTTACCTTGTCCTCGGGATAAAAGCGTATTATCGGGAAATAGACGCCATTGACGCCCATCTGCGCCCCCGGTTCAAGATTTGTAAACAGGTCATAATAGCGCCTTGTCATGAATATGGCGCTGAACACGTCCGTGGGGAACGAACCCTTGGTCTCTATAAGTGTCTCTTCAAATGCCGTAATCAGCTCGTTAGCCTGACGGGGGAGTCTGAAATACTCAAAGCCGTCTTTTCCGCGCATGCTTTCGGAAACGCTGAATTCCCGATAAGCTGCCTTATTCATCAGAAACTGCTGCGGAAGCGAGGCCTCATGCAGCCGTTCCCTGATCGCCTGATGGTTACTGTAAAGCCCGAGATCAGTCAATAGGAGCAGCATCGTCATGGTCATAAAGACCTTCCGGGTGATCATCCGGCGGCCGAACAAATAAACGTGCGCCGCAAAAAAGATGACGATCAGCATGACCGCGGCGTCAAACCATCCGGCCAGCAAAGTCCCGGAAAAAAATACCGCAGACAGCCCGGTTTTGATAACTATCAGGGCGGCGCAAAAGGCCAGGATGCCCTTATAATGCCTTTGCGCCAGCAGTGCAAGCCTGCTGCCGGACAAGACCTCCGCGAGGACAAGACTGAATATCATGCAGAGGAAAAGATGCGCAAGCGAGATGAAATTTATCCTCGTATCGATCATCCGAAGCGGCGGGAATATGATATTCAATAATTTCTGAAGGACATTATATTGTGACACCTTGTTGTCATAGCTGAAGAGGCATATAAAAACAAGGGCGAGCATTATTGCGGCAACACCACGTCCCCGGAACCTGAGCATCGACATACCCAAGATACAGACAATAACCGGAACCATACCGAAGTAAAAGGATATTCCATTATAATACCGGATAAAAATCCGCTTTACGTCTTCAGGGACCGGGGTAATGAGCGTCATGACATCAAGGAAAGATACGAAGGCCGCGTCCCCTCCTGTAAGTGACTCTGAAAAAACGTCCTCACCTACCTCGGTCGCAAACATCTTTTTGAAGATGTAATTGTTATTGTCCGTGAGCCTCCCGATCGGAAAGAGTTCACCCTCTGCCGAGGCATCGCTCAGTTTCAGCGTCACAGGGGGGGCCGCCATAAACAGCACAAGCAAGCCGACAAGTAAAACAAAGGCGACACCCCTTTTGGTCGCGTAAACTTTTAATGAAAGGGCCGATGGGCCCCTTCGACCAATTGATAGGGAGACGACAAAAAAACAGACGAGTGCGAACAGATACGCGGACGGGATAAATACATTCAGGGTGATTCCGGTCACAAGACCGAGGGCCGCAAGATATCGATATGACTCCGCGGCATTGGCGGCATCCATGATGCGGAGCATACAATACAGGCCAAGGGGGACTGTAAAGCAATAATCCATTGTATTTTCGAAGGAATTTACAGGCATAATCGCAAAAAGAAGGACTCCCGATGCAACCAGCGCCGCCGGAGGAGATCCGGAGAGACGTTTATACAGGTAATAGGCCCCTGTTATAAATACAAGCAGCCTGTACAGCCTTAACCAATTAAAGAGCGTCAGGGTCGAGACACCCGCGAACTTATAAATGCCCGTGCAGATAAGAACAAAGGGATCAAGAAGTCCATATCCGGATATGTTTGGATAAAAATAAGTTCCGGTAAGCATATAGGGGTCCCAATAGGGGAATTCCCCGTTTTTCATATGCTCCAGATAATAGTGAAAACTGCCAAACCACAAAACAGCATCATGGGAGAAGGTCTTTGTTCCCGCCGCCAGCCCGCCGTAAACAATAATAAAAAGACCAAAAAAAGATATGAAGATGAGGTTCCAGGGTTTAAGGAACCTGCCCATAAGGGCTGAAATCAACGCGGCTTCCTGGCCACCGCAAAGACTGAAAGGCCAAAAGGCATGGAGATGTGTCTCATTGCAAGATGTTCAACTCTCATGACTGCAAGGAGTATCCTGTTGATCATCCGGTTGGAAAGTTCCACCTCGGAACTTTGGCCGAGGGCGGAGGGTTTCGGGAAGATGTTCTTAAGCAGCCGGAAGGCCGCAATGAAGACAAAAAGAAGGCAGACGCGGTATGAGGCCTTTTCAATGACGAATCCTGAAGCGGTAAGCATGTCGGTGACCCTTGCACGGGTATACCTTCGTCCCGTATGGACCGCCCTGTCGTGAGCGCTCCTCAGCGCCTCATAGGCAGGAAGATTCACGATCAGCAGTCCGCCCGGCTTAAGACTGCCGTATAATCTTCTCACAATTTCAGTGTCGTCGATTACCGCGCGATGATAAAGGACATCGATGCTCGTGATAATATCGAAGCAGTCCGTGCCGGGGTCAAAACTGTTGAGATCTTCGAGGCGGACAGTCTCAAGCCCCCGCTCCCTGCAGAAGGATATCGCCGTGTCCGAAACATCGCAGCCGGAGACCGTCCCATGTTCCGAAAGGATCTGGCATAACCGGCCGGTGCCGCAACCGGCGTCGAATATTTTCAATAGGCCGTTACCGCGGCGCTCCCGATTGACGCAGTGCGCAATCAACTCGTGAAGGGATACATACCACCAGTGCCTTTCCTCGGAATTATACATTGCGCGGTATTCTGAAATTTCCATAACTTCAGCCGGCTGATCCAAAGAATTTTCTGATCGAGGAAACCACTCTTCCGGCTTCGCGCTCAGTAAGGCCCTGATGCAGGGGAAGAGACAGTATCTCGCGTGAGAGCCTTTCCGTAACCGGCAGATCGCCGGGGCGATATCCGAGAAATGCATATGCCTCCATCAGATGGACCGGGACACGATAATTGATGCGTGTCTCTATGCCTGCCTCCGCCAGGCGCTTCATCAGGGGGGCCCTCGCCTGCGTCCGGACAGTATATGTATAGAACTGATGGGTCCTCCCCATGCCTGTTACGGGCAGCGTTAAATCGCCCGCCCCGGCGAGCCCATCGGAATAGATTGCGGCAATCTCCCGCCTGCGCCTGACGGCCTCATCCAGATGGGCGAGCCTGAACCTCAACAGAGCGGCCTGGACCTCATCAAGCCTTGAGTTGTAGCCTTCTTCTATTGAATAGTAGTCCCCGTCCATTCCATAGAAGCGCAGTCTGCGGACCTTCTCGCAGAGCTGCCTGTCATCCGTCACCACCATCCCCGCGTCACCATAGCCCCCCAGGACCTTCGTCGGATAAAAGGAAAACGCAGCCAGGTCCCCGAATCCCCCGACGGATTTGGGGCCGTAGAGGGCCCCAGCTGCCTGGGCGCAGTCCTCTACTATATGCAGGCCCTTTCTCCCGGTGATCTCCCGAAGCGGGGCCATGTCAACCGGCTGGCCATAAAGATGTACCGGCAGAACGCATCTCGTTTTCCCGGTGACGGCGGCCTCCAGTTTTCCGATGTCCATCAAAAAGGTGTCTTCCTCGACATCTATGAACACCGGGGTCGCCCCTGTCGCGCGGATGGCGGCCACAGTGGGCACGGCCGTGTTTGAGACCGTGATCACCTCGTCCCCCTGTTTTATGCCGAGCGCCCTCAGGGCCAGAAAAAGGGCATCCGTCCCGGAGTTTACCCCTATGCCGCACGAGACGCCGCACGAGGCCGAAAATTCCCTCTCAAACGCCTCGACCTCTCTGCCGAGGACCAGACGGCCGGAAGAGAAGACCCGGTCGACTATATCAAGTATCTGCCCGCGTTCTTTTTTATATAGGTCCAGATAGTCCCAGTTTTTAATATTTTTTTTCACGTCATCCTCGATTTATCATGATCATTCCAGGCCCCTCAGCACATGCAGGCAAGAATACTCCTTGCGCAGAAGTTGACGTATTCCCCCATATGCAGGAAGAACCTTATCTGCTCCAGGGTCATCCATCTGAATTCAGCCGGAATATCGAGAGCGCTCCCTTCCGGCAGCATCATGATCCTGTGGATATGGGCCTCGCGGAAAAAACGCCCGCCCTCCTCGGACTGTCTGCTTTCATGCAGAGGGACCAGCCCCTTGCCGGTCACAAATTCATCGAAGAGAAAGGGCTTCTTTATCTGTTCATTTTCGACGTAGTTTTCCTGCGTGAACTGCACCGTCGGGCCGAGCTGAACAGCGGAGCGGTTGCCTGCGTCCGCTTTCGCCTGCATCAGGACAAACGTCCTGCCTCGGCATTTTTTTACAAGCAGCCCTATAATGCCCGGGGAGATATTCTCGATGATGGGCTGATGCCATGATGCGACCTCCCGGCCCAGGCAGGTCACGGAAAGCCCCATGACCCTGAAGAAGCGGCCTTCCTTATGCGAAAGAAACCCCTCGCCGTCAACCTTCCAGCCGGCAAGCGTCTTCAGGCCCTGTCTTTTCTGATATATATGATTTCGCGCCTTCTCATTGTCGAGCCACAACAACACATCCGGGAGGGATTCGGGGCCGGCGGGAGGGCCAAAAGATCCGCGGGTTATCGGGCTTTCCAAAGAGGCGGAGTCTGCCCGGCCTTCTGGTCCTCCGTATCGGACAGGAGCTGAAGCGGCCTCCCTGACCGTCCCGGCCTCTGACACTTTTTTCATATCAGGCATGAGAGCACACTCCTTGCGCAGGCATTGACCATGTTGTCCCGCTTTATAAGGGCACTGATCTGTCTCAGTGTCAGCCAGATAAACCGCTCGGGCAGGGCCTCCATCTCAGCGTCTCCGGCCATGACGATCATATTGCGGTTCACCTTGAACAGAAACCTTCCGCCGTCCTCGGTCTGCAGCCTTGAAAAGAGTATTCTCCCGGCCGCCGGGTCCATGAACATTTCGAGAAAAGGCGGCAGCTGACCGCCATGCACCTGCCTGTAATTGCTGTAGGTCGCCTGGACAGTCGGTGAAATCTGGATCTGGTTTATGTTGCCGGGCTCCTCCTTGGCCTGCAGGCAGAAATGCATCAAATTATTTATCTTTTTGGCTGCAATCCCCAGAATGCCGACCTCGGCTTGATCTATTATAGGCTGGTCCCAGGCGATCTCCTCATCGCCCCTGCGGTGCCTGGCATAGACCCCGGTCACGGAGAAGAACCTTCCCGTGTCATGACTGATGTTGCCGGTCTCAGGGTTGGTCCGCCACCCCGATATTTCAGCGAGCGGGAGTATCTCCGTCTGGAGCCTCGTGCGGTGACGGTGGCCTTCTATCCAGAGGTCCACGGCCCTGTCGCTGTTTACGGCGTAGCGCGTCGAGCGCGAAAGATGCAGGTCCTCCTCGGTCTCACTGCTGAAGCATATATGGCGCAAAGATTCCCCTTGTATGCCGGCGGCTGAGGCCCCGGCAGGGCCGTTCAAAGCTGCTTTTAGTTTGTCCCCGGCCGCGTCAGTCATTGGGCAACCTTATCCTGCTGATTTTGTCCGTCTGAGGGGTCCTCATTTGTTTATGCGCCCTCAACAGATGCCTGACTACAAACTGGGGGTCATTATGAAGGGAGAGGTATATTCTTCCGACATATTCGCCTACCACGCTGATGGCGAGCAGCTGAAAGCCCCTGAAAAAAACGATGACCGACATGAGCGTCTCATATTCGCTGGTCTGATCAGGGTAAAATATTTTTTCGATTATTGTATTGCCGCCGTGATAGAGGCCAAAGAGGGTCATTATGAGGCCGAAAAATCCCACGGCCCTCAGCGGCATAATCGAATAACTCACCACCATATTCCCCCATATCGAGATCAGCTTCCCCAGGGTATAGCCCGACCTTCCCTTGTTCCTCGATCTGTGCTCGACCAGGACCCTGCCGATATTCGAGGTGGTTCTCAGGATTATGCCGTCGATGTAAGGGTCCGGCCCGGAATACCGGATTACCTCGTTTATGAGAAACCGGTTGACGACCTTAAAGCTCGACAGATAAAGGTCAACCGGCTTTTTTAGGACCAGGTTCGCCATCTTGTCGTTAAATTTGCTGCCGAGGTTGCGGAGCAGGGCATCTTTTTTTTCGGCGTAGTATGAGTACACGACGTCATAACCCCCTCGCTCTATTTCCCCGACAAGCCTTCCGACCTCTTCCGGCGGATTCTGCAGGTCATCATCCATCATCACGCAGTAATCACCCGTCACATTATTCAACCCGGCCATCAGGGCGTTATGCTCGCCAAAATTTCGTGAGAGCGTAATATAGGTTATCGTCTCCGGGTGGTCTTCATGAAGCCGCGTGCAGATCTCACCCGAACGGTCAGAGCTGTTATCATTGACCAATACAATCTCGAGATCGTAAGCTTTCCTGTACTGCGTCATGAGGCGCTCACAAAGGATATCAATCGTAGCTTCCCCATTATAAACCGGTATAAGGACCGAAAGTTTAATCATGGATTTCTCCTGAATCTCTTTAGAGTTGTCCCGCGGCGCCGAAGCCGGCGGCCCTTGCGGGAGCTGCCGCGGCCCGGTCAGGCCGGGGAATTGACGCGCGCCGCTATGTTACGAACACGGTTTGCGTATATTACAGAAGAGGAACGATCAGACTGCGGGAGGGGAATGCCCTGAGTAAGGCGGGACAAATCCATTTATGGACAAAGCGCCTGTCGGTTCGTGGGTATAGGTAAAGAGTGCCGGCGCTTCTTTAGGACCGACAACAGTTTCACTGCCTTCGGCCGAGACATTGGGCAAGAGTAATTTGCTTAAATTTATATACCGGATAACCGCGCGTTTTTTTCTTAAAAGAATAAAATCACCGTCAGGCGTTTGCGCTTCGGCGCCGGCGTCTTCCTTAAGATTGTCTGAAATGATATCGGCCAGGGGTAATTCAAGTCTTCCATCGCTGATTTCTCTGCCCGCGCTTTTGATGCCGTGCGCCGGCAAGACATAAATAATCGGGGAAAAGGCATAGTACATGAAAAAAGCCACGTACAGCAAGAGAACATACCTTTTAAGGCCTGTTGCCATGACCGTAGTATTTCACAACTGCCCTGAAAAAGTAAACAATTATCGCGTGAAGCGGAAGTGGAAAAAAGGGGCAGTTTATGTGACGATGGACATGTGGTATCCATTTCTTTTGACAC
Source organism: Nitrospirota bacterium (assembly GCA_016215155.1). Lineage (GTDB taxonomy): Bacteria > Nitrospirota > Thermodesulfovibrionia > Thermodesulfovibrionales > UBA6898 > PALSA-1316. The sequence goes on along the minus strand of JACRLQ010000028.1, from coordinate 3,778 downwards.
TTGACAAGTCAAACAGTTTCGAATAGACTAAACTTAAAGCTGTAATTTTAGGATGGAGGTTACCATGATGCAAAAAAAGTTGTCGTTTTTAGCAGTTGTTCTGTCAGTGTCGATGCTTCTGTTGGGGAATGTCCGCCCTACGGAGGCAGGGAAACCGACCGTGGGTTCGGCATGCAAGCAATGTCATCAGCCGCAGGATGACCTCGTCAGAGGCACGCTTGTGTCGGTGTCCGACAAGTTCAGGACCGTACAGGTTGCGGTGGGAAGTCTTGTATGGGTCATTAAATATGGTGATGACCTTGCACTCACGGGTGCGGTCAAACTCGCCGATATCCCCAAAGACAAGGAAATCGGAGTCAAATTTACCGGGGGCGATAAAACGCCTTACGCTGTAAGCCTTGCCGTAAAACCACCCGCAAAGGTGGCGCCTGAAAAACTCGTCTCCGCCGAGGAACTCGCGAAGCTTATCGCCCTCGGTCCTGACAAAGGCAATTTCGTTCTGATTGATTCAAGGCCGGCCCCGCGTTATCTTGAGGGCCATATATCTCATGCGGTTTCAATGCCGCAGCCGGCCTTTGATAAACTTGCGGACAAGGTCCTGCCTAAAGAAAAAGACAAGCTGATAATATTTTACTGCGGCGGGGTGACCTGAAGACTCAGCCCTGATTCCGCCCGTCGGGCGGAAGCGCTTGGATACACCAATGTAAAAGTCTTTCATGATGGAATGCCTGTATGGAAAAAAGGCGGCAACCTTCTGGTCTCTGAACCCGCCAACCTCAAGGACATGATCGAAAAGGACATCGCCTTTGTGCTTATTGACCTGAGACCGGCCGATGTCGCCGCAAAGGCCCATATCCCGGGAGCGGTAAATATTCCTGCCTCTGAAATAGCCGGTTCGAAAGACAGGTTCCCTTCCGACCTTGCGGCCCCGGTCATCCTTTATGGAGACAATGCGGATAAGGCCTTCAAGACAGTACGGTCGTGGGGCTTCAAGGAGACAACGGCCCTAAGCGGCGGACTCGACGCATGGAAACTCGCCGGTGGCAAGGTCGATGCCGGCAAAATGGAGACGGTTATATCGTATGTCCCCAAACCCAGGCCGGGTGAAATATCGATCGAAGAGTTCAAGGCCATCGCTGAAACGGGTAACGGCAAAAGCGTTATCCTTGACGTCAGGGACCTCGATGAGGCGATGAACGGCATGCTTAAGGGCGCGATGAATATTCCCGCCGACAAGATCAAGGACCGTCTCTCTGAGGTTCCCAAGGACAAGGAGATTATCACCCACTGCACAACCGGCATCAGGGCCGAGATGGCGTATGAGGACCTGAAGGAAAACGGGTACACCAATCTCAGGTTTCTTAATGCGGTAATCCAGATAGACAAAGACGGTAAATATGAGATAACAAAGAAGTAAGCCGGCCAGAAAACAATAAAAAGAGGCGCCCGGGATTACCCGGGCGCCTCTTTTTGCGTCATTGTATGAATATAATTATTTATCGTCCCTGATTTTGGGCCGTTTATGGGGATCGAGGACCTTCTTCCTTATGCGGACCGACGTGGGCGTAATCTCAACGAGCTCATCTTCCTTGATGAATTCAATCGCCTGTTCCATGCTGAGGAGTCTCGGGGGCACCAGCTGAAGCGCCTCATCAGCGCCTGACGACCTCATATTCGACATCTTCTTCTCTTTGGTGACATTTATGTCCAGGTCATTGTCTCTGGAATTTTCCCCGACAATCATGCCTTCATACACTGACGTACCTTCCGTCACGAAGAGCGTGCCCCTCGGCTGCAGGTGAAAGAGCGCGTAGGCCGTTGTCCTGCCGGTCCTGTCAGAGACGAGTGCCCCGGTCATCCGCTTGGAGATCTGTCCCTGCCATGGCTCGTAGCCGTCGAAGAGGTGGTTTAAAAGCCCGGTCCCACGGGTGTCCGTAAGGAACTGGGAGCGGAACCCGATAAGCCCGCGTGAGGGGATGCGGAATTCGAGGCGTACCCGGCCATGTCCGTTGTTCTGCATCTTCTGCATCCTGCCCCTTCTCATGCCTATCTGCTGGGTCACGACACCGACATATTCCTCGGGCACGTCTATGACAAGGGTCTCCATCGGCTCATGGAGCGCCCCATTGATCGTCCTCGTTACCGTCTCGGGCATCGAGACGGAGAGCTCGTATCACTCGCGCCTCATCATCTCGATCAGTATCGCAAGCTGGAGCTCGCCCCTGCCCATGACCTTGAAGGCATCGGTATTTTCAAAATCGACTTTTATTGAAACATTATAGAGAAGTTCTTTTTCGAGCCGCTCCCTGAGGTTTCTGGATGTTACGTATTTTCCTTCCTTGCCGGCAAACGGCGAGGTATTTATCGAAAAGACCATGGATATCGTAGGTTCATCCACCTTGATCCGGGGAAGGGGCTTGGGGTTTTCGGCGTCCGTGATAGTATCGCCGATATTTATCCCCTCGATCCCGGCAATGGCCACTATGTCGCCTATCGAGGCCTCTTTAATGTCAACCCGAGCAAGCCCCTGGAACCCAAAGAGCGATGTGATCTTTGTCTTTACGGTCACCCCGTTGTCCTGCACCACGAGGACCCAGTCGCCGACCTTTACGGTCCCCGAGAAGATCCTTCCGACGGCGAGCCGTCCGACGTAGTCGTTATAGTCTATATTCGTGACCAGCAGCTGGAGGACTTCGTCGGGGTCGGCCTCGGGCGGCGGGATCGTCTTCATGATGAGGTCAAAGAGGACCTTGAAATCCTTCGCGTCGTCATCCATCGAGATCTTGGCGACCCCTATCTTTGCGTTGGTATAGACGATAGGGAATTCAAGCTGCTCTTCGGTCGCGTCGAGGTCGATAAACAGGTCATAGATCTCGTTTAAGACCTCCTGTATCCTTGCGTCAGGGCGGTCGATCTTGTTGATGACCACGATCGGAGGCAGGTTAAGTTCCAGTGCCTTTCTTAAAACAAACCGGGTCTGGGGAAGCGGCCCCTCCGAGGCGTCAACCATCAGGAGGACCCCGTCAACCATCTTGAGCGTCCGCTCGACCTCTCCGCCGAAGTCAGCGTGGCCGGGGGTATCGACGATATTGATCTTCGCCCCGAGATAGTCCACCGCGGTGTTTTTAGCCATGATAGTGATGCCTCGCTCACGCTCGAGGTCGATATTGTCCATCATCCTCTCCTGGACCTTTTCATTCGAACGGAACAGGCCGGACTGCTTCAGCAGGCCGTCAACAAGGGTCGTTTTCCCATGGTCGACATGGGCGATAATGGCGATATTTCTCAGGTCTTCACGTTTCATTGTTACCTCGGTCTATCCAATAAAATCACCCGCGCTGGATTTAAACGGGGAAATGCCTCATAAAAGAAGATTCAAGGAATTCTAATAGAGTGCAGATGTTACCCGTATAGTCTAAACGTTTACCGCCTTAAAAAGCAAAAACAGGACGAAAGGTTGGATGAGCGGAAGCTGGGAAGGTTAACAGCAAAGAGCTTAAAATCAACGGCCCGGAAGCCGTGAGGCAATCGCTGTCCACAAATAAAATAAAAAGAGGCAGATCATATGATCTGCCTCTTTTTATGACAAGTTTTCTTATTTCTTAGTTATGGGCCTTTGCGCCTTCTGTTTTTTCGACCTTACCCAGTGAGCCGATCGCCTCGACGATATAGGCAAGGGCTGTCCCGAATACCGAGCCCAGCACGATCCCTACCGCGCCCGAGCAGAATATGCCGAGCATGATCCCTACGACCGTCAGCATCCTTACGATCGTCGTGG
>JACRLQ010000044.1 GCA_016215155.1 Nitrospirota bacterium | reverse complement strand
TACCGCCGCAGAATAAAACTCAGGCAGTCCTTCCTTCAGCTTGCGAATATCAACAGAGATCCGGTTGTCGTTGAAGGGAACCAAAGGGTAGGCCGGCTTGTTGCTGCGCGAAGCCAGGATGATTAAAATGCAGTAACACAAGATATATCTCATGAAAAATATTAAACCCCTCTTTGGGGTTAAATCAATAGTCATATGACCGGAGGCTTAACTGTTTCAATTTGGCACAGGTAGCGCTTGATATTTTCCAGTTCAGGTGATATCTTTACCGATGTTATAATGCCATGAGAGTTACCTGACTATATTTTATAAAGGGGATTTATCGATGAGTAAAAAAAGGGCTTTGGTTATCGTTGCTTTTTTGATTGCGGTTGTCGGGATTGTATACGCCGGCAATGAGGCAGGGCAGGGTTCTCTGATGAAATTGATCGAGGGAAACAAGAGGTTTATGTACGGAGAAATGACGAAAAAAGATATTGGGGAAAGCAGGAGGCAGGACCTTACAAAGGGACAGAATCCATTTGTAACGGTCCTTTCCTGTGCGGATTCGAGGGTGGCGCCGGAGATTATTTTCGATCAGGGGCTGGGAGATATATTCGTAGTGAGGGTCGCGGGGAATGTTGTGGAGCCGACTACATTGGGCAGTATTGAATACGGGGTCGAACATCTTCATACCCCGCTTCTTGTCATACTGGGACATGAATCATGCGGGGCGGTCAAGGCCGCTATGGATGCCAAGGGAAGCCCCGGGGGGAACATAGGGGCGATACTGAAGAAGATCATGCCGGCAGTCAGTACAGCGAAAAAGGCCAGTAAAGATCCCGGCGCTACCCTGAACATCGCGGTCCAGGAGAATGTTAAAAACACATATAAGGATGTTATGAAGAGCAAAATAGTCAGAGAACTGGTGCATGAAGGGAAGCTCAAAGTTATCGGGGCCGAATACTATCTCGGCACCGGCAGGTTCGAGCTGATCGACCTGGGTTCACACGATGAAAAACAGAAGGCGCACCATTTGAAAAAAGCGGCATAGTTTCCAGTTAAGTTCCGTTTCCCCCAGCAGGCTGTTGAAAAAGCATCTGAAAGCACTTTTTCAACAGCCTGCTAGGTTACGAGCATATTTAGGCAGTCCTCTAGTGCGTCGATGCTGTAGGGTTTACTCAGCACGGCTGAAAACCCGTATTTATGATAGTCTGCAACTACCGGGTTATCGGAATAACCGCTCGATACTACAGCCCTTACGTTGGGGTCGATGTCCCGAATCCTTGCGATAGCTTCTTCTCCTCCCATTCCGCCCTTAACCGTGAGGTCGAGGATAACCAGATCAAAAGGCCTGCCGGCCTCCCTTTCTTGCCGAAAAAGATCAATCGCTTTTCTGCCGTCTTCGGTGCTTACTACGTCATGCCCCAAAGCGGCGAGCATTTCGCGGGCGACGGTCCTGACCATCTGTTCATCGTCCATCAGAAGTATTCTGGCTTTTCTGCTGCCGGCCCTGACAACGGGAGAAGCGGTCCCGGACTCATGCGCTTCACCAGCCGCGGCAGGAAGATAGATGACGAAGGTAGAGCCCCTGTTAATTTCAGATTTAACATCGATCAGGCCGCCATGGTTTTTTATTATAGAGTAGGATGTTGCAAGCCCAAGGCCGCTTCCCCTCTGCTTGGTTGTGAAATACGGATCGAAGATTTTTTCCAAAGTCTGCCCTGATATGCCTATTCCGGAATCCTCAATATCTATGCGCACGAACCGGCCCCCCTGAGGCAGTCTAACGTTTTTTCCGCGCTGGAGATGGACATTTCCGGCCCTTATGAAGACAGTGCCGTTTCCAGCCATCGAATCGTTCGCGTTCAGAACGATGTTCTGAATGACCTGCGCCAACTGCCCCTCGTCAGCCTCAACAGGCCATAGGTCCGGCGCAATCTCCAGCCTGTAGTCCGAATGAGAGCCGCTTAGGGCGAACCTCGCGGCATTTTCGATTGCCGTTTCAAGTCTGATCAGCCTTTTAACCGGCTTGCCGCCTTTTGAGAAGGTCAGGAGCTGGGCGGCGAGATTGACTGACATATGAAGGGCCTCTTCTGCCTGCTTAAGCATGGCAAGCGATTTGTCCTTCTGATCAAAGGTGATCTTTGCCATCGAGATGTATCCAAACACGCCCTGAAGCAGGTTATTGAAGTCATGGGCTATGCCGCCGGCAAGAGTGCCAATGGATTCCAGTTTCTGAGATTTTAGACGTTCCTCTTCCAGTTGCTTGCGTTCGGTAATTTCAATTTCAACTCCGTCCCAGCAGGTTGATCCGTCCTGAAGTCTCCGGGGACTTGACGCGAACGATGACCAGCGAATACGCCCGTCAGGGTTGACCATTTTGGCCTCGGTATAAAAATTGGTGAATGAGGCGAATGCCGCCTCTTCTTCTTCCCAAAGCCGCTGACGGTCTTCCTCTGCTATTCGACCATATATAAGGTTCGGATCGGCCATAGCCTCCTCGGGTGAGCAGCCATACAGCTTGCGTACCCCTTCGCTGACGTAAGACATCCTCCTCGTGCCGTCCACACTGCGAATGATCTGGTAGAGCATGCCGTTGGGCAGATTATTACCTATGGACCTTACCAGCCCTTCGCTTTCTCTTAGGGCATTTTCGACCTTTTTCCTTTCGGTAATGTCCCGTACTATGGCCTGAAGGCAGACTGAATCCTTAAGCTCAAGCCGGTTCAGGGTGATCTCCACGTCGAAAGGGGTTCCATCCTCGCGCAGGGGTTGCCACTCGAAGACCTGAGGGACGCCGTTAAGCGCCAGCCGGATCTTTTCATCTGCAACCTCGGACGAAAGCCTTCCATCGGGCTGCCGCTCCGGCGCAAACTCTCCGGGAGAACGTCCGATGATCCTCTCTTTCGGGAGCCCATACATTTCAGCGCCCCGCTGGTTGCAGTCTATGAACCCCGTATTGCCATAAATGAATATGCCGTCATTAGCGGACTCGAAGAGTGTGCGGTACTTCAGTTCCTTTTCCCTTAACTCCGCGTCATTGCGCCTGCGGTGCTTGATATCTTCGAATGCCGCGACCATGCAGTTGTTAGCGGTTCGAAACGCGTGGACCTCGAAAGCACCCTTGATGGTATCTCCCTCATACTCGACATCTTCCTTCTTCCATGCCTTTCCGGAAAGGGCAACCTCCCGGTATCGCTCAGGTATATCGGTATTCGTCAATGGCGGAAAGGCCTCCTCGATGGGCTTGCCGATAAATATGCGGTTGTCAAGACCCAGTATCCGGTCAGCCGCCGGATTTGCTCCGGTAAATATAAGGCGGCCATCGGGTTCCAGACGGTACATATGCATACCCAGAGGTATCGACTCTATGATGCTCCGCGTCCTGCTCTCGCTTTCGCGAAGCGCAATCTCGGCCTGTCTGCGCTCCGTGATATCGTGGTCAACGCCATGAAGTCCCATAAACTTGCCGGAACTGTCAAAGAGCGGGGAACCGCTCGTCTCTATAAACTGCCATGAGCCGTCTTTATGTCTCCAGCGGAGCACTTCATTGGACCAGCCCTTTTTCTGTCCAGTGGCGGTCTCCACAATCCCCTTCATAATAACGTGGTCGTCGGGATGGACTAATTCCAGGATATCAAAATTAAGAAACTCATCAGGCTCGTACCCAAGACATTTTGTCACGAATGCATTTGTATAGATATGACGCATATTCTCATCAGTCTGCCAGATCCAGGCCGAAGAGGTATCAAGCAGATAGCGCCAGCGTTCTTCGCAAAGGTTGAAGGGTTCCTTTTTCTCTTTAGTTTGAGACACACTCTTTTGAAGTTTCTGAGTCTCCTTCACCGGCTGGGACTGCCGCGCTGCCGGATTTTCGTCTTTTTTCTTCTGGGCAGCCTTCTGTCTTAGTTTTTTGTCCGGCATATCAATTACATTCTACATAACCGGCATACGAGTTTCAAATACTTTAATGTGGGCCGGATTATTATCCTGTGAGGATTGATCGGGTATATGGGCAAAAAACCCCGCTTTTTGCGGGGTTTTTTGTGAGATTATAAAGCGTATCGGACTTGAAAAATCAGGCCGGCACCACCAGCACCTTGCAGGGCGCATGTCCGATCACCTTTTCCGTGACGCTTCCCATAAGCAGCCGGGCCAGGCCCGTGCGTCCGTGGCTGCCCATCACTATCATATCGACGTTTTTTTCTTTTGCCTCTTCGACGATAAACTTCCAGGGCTCGTCGCCTTCGTGCATGATCAATTCGACATCGATGCCTTCCTTCGCAGCACACTTTCTGACCTCTTCAAGGAGTTCCCCGGCCTCTTTTTCGGCCCTCTCGATAACATTCGGGGCCATGGTCGCGTATTCGGGATTCACATCCACGACCGTTATCACATAAAGCTTCGTGCCGCAGGTCTTCGCCATATTGACCGCCTCTTTTAAGGCCTTTTCGCTATGAAGCGAACCGTCTGTTGAATAAAGGATCTTTTTGAGTCCGGTGATCGGACAGGCTGTTGAATCCGTCATATTAGTGTCCTCCTGATTTGAGCAGGCCCGATGCGGCAAGCACCAGCACCAGTACCTCTATGACCGCAAACACGGCATAGACGGTGTCTTTTTTCTTAATAAATATCGGGATGATCCTGATGTAGCATAGAATGGTGATGCCGGAGAGAAAGGCGATGCCAAGGAAATTAACGAAATCACCCTTGCCGAGCATATAGAGCCAGGACCACCCTGTATGTATGTCGGTAGCCTTAAGGTAATCCTTCACTGACATGGACCAGTATTTCGGCAGGTCATTGACGGGCAGATGCGGGGTGAGAATTCCGAATACGTACAGGACAAATGTGATGAAAAGGAGGATTATACCAGCCTTCATGCCCAAATCCAGAAGCTTGGCGTATGCCAGCTGTTCTTCCGTTGCCTTTAATTTATCGTTCATGATTATCTCCTTTAGAGTATATGAGTTGTCAGTTCCAGATGCCGAGGCCCTTCAGAAGCGCCCGGAGCCCTGCAAACAGCAGCAGCCCGATGACCATGTAGCGGATCGCGGCCGGCTTTGTAGTGGCAAGAATTTTCACGCCGACGATCGAGCCGAGCATTATGCCGATAATGGATGGTACGACCATCATCGGAAGCACCGCGCCGTTATTGACATATATCCAGGCCGCGGATGTGTCGGTGATCGAAAGAAGGAACTTGCTGGTCGCCACGGATACCTTAAGCGGCGCGCCCATCATAAGATTAAGAACAGGGACGTTTGCCCATCCTGCGCCAAGTCCGAACATGCCGGCCATTACGCCAATGAGGATAAAGGTGGCAAGCCCCTGCGGTGTTCTATGGATCTTCCAGTTTATGTCCTGCCCGGTTGAGACCTCATGATATATGCCGCTGATCCTCAGGGCGGTTGAGAGGTTGTCGGCCTGTTTTACCTCAGGATATTCGGATTTTTTTGCCACGATCATTATGCCTACTATACCTAGGATTGTGCCTCCCAGTGCGATATTGATGACATTGGCCGGCAGGGCCAGGCCCAGCATCGCGCCTACTATGGCGCATGAAGAGGCTATCAGGGCCACGGGCAGGGCCAGCCTCAGATCGGCCATGCCTTTTTTCAGCAGGCCGGGACCGGCGGCAAGGGCGCCCGCAAGCGCGACAAGTAACCCCGCTCCCCTTACAAAATCGATATGAAAGGGGAAAAAGCCGCCTATTATGGGGACGAAGAGCACTCCTCCTCCGACCCCCCCGAGCACCGCGACGATACCCAGCACAAAGGTTACAACAAAGAGAATGGACGGCCAGGCCCACCAGGGCAGGCTTGAACCTGATTGGACCGGCGCTGCCGCTCCGGACGGATCGCCTGATGCCAGGGCAATCCCGGTCGCAACAAGGACCGATAGGGCCAGCACCACGAGCGAAATGATTTTTACGTATTTTCCTGTCATAAAGATTTTTTCTCCTCCTCAATCATGATTTAACGTATTCTTTCAAAGTCGGACTGAAACTTGTATCTATCGCTTCTTCCAAGAAATCGTGTATAGCCCACAGGCATGTTGTCGGAACTCAGAAGCAGTCTGTGGACGACCAGTACCGGGACGCCTTCAATCAGATCAAGGTGCCGGGACAGGTCCTCAGAGGCCGCCTGGACCTCGATGGTCTGTATTACCCTGAATATCTTCTTCACGCCGTGCTCCTGCAGAAATGAGTAGAGCGACATGGCCGCTATATCGAGGGTCTCTATCCCCGGCAGCATGAAATAGGGGATGTAAGACTCATCCAAATATGCCGGCTGCTTGTTGACCAGCCTTCTGCAGACTATCTGGTAGATTTCGTCGCTCGTATTAAGATATCCTCGTATTTCCGGGCCCGGCTCCTTTATACCCTTATAAATTATCTCCTTCTCCGCCATCACCTCCTTACCGAACATCTCCTCCGTAAATCTTGTCTTCATCGCAAGGCCGACGACGGGCAATACGCTCGTCACGAACGTTCCCTTGCCCTGAATTTTCATCAGGTACCCGTCCGCTACGAGGTTGCTTATGGCCTGTCTGACCGTAATCTTGCTGACATTGTAATGTTTGCAGAGTTCATCCTCAGAGGGTATCCTCTGATTGAGCTTCCATCTTTTTGAGTGTATCTCGTCAAGAAAGACCCTGGTCAGCTGGATATAGAGTTTTTCGCGATTAAACCGGTCGATTGTATTAAATTGCAACGCTGGTGTTTCAGAATGCATCATATTAGTATAATATTATAATGATATGATGATGTCAAGTCTAAAATTCAGGGTTTAGGTTGTGTCTGCAGCAACTCAAGGAGCAAAGCGCCACTCCTACATAAATGTATTAAATACAAAATTGTAGAAAATCTTTATAACCTGTTAATTTTATTGAAAATTATGCTCTCAATAACGGAAAGGCTACAAATATGTATGACAGAGATATAATAGGCTGGTCGTATCTCCTTGAAAAATAGAGATATTTTAGCAGGCATGGTTTTCGCTATCTTGATAACAATTTACTATTGGGTTATAAGGAGCAAAAAATGAGAAAAATATTTTTTTGTTTATTTCTGTTGGCAGTTCTGGCTCTTATCTTGCCTCTAAATGTGAATGCAGACACCGGCGTAAAGGTCGATGCCGCGGACACGGCCTTTGTGCTGGTTTCGACGGCACTTGTAATGCTGATGACGCCTGGGCTGGCGATGTTCTATGGAGGCATGGTCAGAAGAAAAAACGTACTCGGCACATATATGCAGAGTTATGTTGCAATAGCTCTTGTGTCAGTCCAGTGGATATTCTGCGGCTACAGCCTGTCGTTCGGCCCTGACGTTATGGGTATTATAGGAAATCTCGACTGGATAGGCCTCAACGGGGTCGGCCTTCTGCCAAACCCTGACTATGCCGCTACGGTGCCGCACATGGCCTTTATGGTCTATCAGATGATGTTCGCGGTAATAACCCCGGCGCTTATCTCGGGAGCAATCGCCGAGAGGATGAAGTTTTCCGCTTTCCTTGTTTTTATACTAGCATGGACCACCCTTGTCTATGACCCTGTCGCTCACTGGGTATGGGGGACCGGTGGATGGCTGAAGAACATGGGTCTTCTCGACTTTGCAGGCGGTGTGGTAGTGCATGTCACATCCGGTATCTCGGCCCTTGCCGCTGCCGTCATTATCGGTAAGCGTAAGGGGTACATGCACGACGCCATGACGCCCCATAACCTGCCGATGACGGTTGTCGGGGCCGGTCTGCTATGGTTCGGCTGGTTTGGGTTCAACGCCGGAAGCGCTCTTTCGTCCGGCACTCTGAGCGTTACTACGTTTGTAGCTACTCATGCCTCAGCCGTTACCGCGACGCTTGTCTGGGTCGTCATCGAGTGGCTGCACAGGGGGAAGCCCACGATGTTCGGCGCGGCGACCGGTTCGATAGCGGGCCTTGCGACCATTACTCCGGCCTCCGGGTTTGTAAGTCCGCTTTCCGCCATGTCGATCGGTGTCCTCGCGGGGGCGGTCTGCTATTTATCGCTTAACATGAAAAGCCGCTTGGGGTACGATGATTCTCTCGACGCCTTCGGGGTGCACGGGGTCGGCGGGATAATCGGTACTCTGGCCACGGGCTTTCTGGCCAGCAAGCTCATAAACCCGGCTGGAGCGGACGGACTGTTATACGGAAACGCCGGAACTCTGGTGACACAGGCAACCGGTATAGCGGTAACTGTCGTATATTCGTTTATAGTCACGGCGGTCATCCTTAAACTTATCGACTGGACTATCGGCCTTAGGCTTAGTCCCGAAGACGAGTTCGAAGGGCTTGATCTAAGCCAGCACGGAGAAAGCGGATATACGATGTAGTTTTCTGAGTAGATTCAAAAAAAGAGGGCACTGTATTCATAAAACAGTGCCCCTTTTTTGTGACCCGACGAAATTATAATTATTTTTTAGCGAGTTGGGCCCAGCAAATTATCTCAAGCTGAGAGCACCGATACATGGCCGGTTTTGCGCGACCGGGACGCCGTCTTGATCACGATCTGAACGTCACGGCCCAGTTTGGTCAGGCACTCCAGCATCTTGGCTTCCGAAATGCCGCGAAATCGTCCCCTCAGCATATTGGAAAGTTTGGGTTGAGGCAGTCCGAGCAGTTCCGCCGCCTGCATTTGAGTTATTTTACGTTGTTTTATAATCTCGGCAATTTTGGTCGCCAGCTGGGCTTTGACCAGCATTTCTTCTGCATCCGGCATGCCAAGATCCTCATAAACATTTGCGCTGCCTTTTTCGATTTCTTTCATCTTTTTGCTCCTTCCGAATCATGACGGGCCAGTTTAAGCCTCGCCTCAATCAAATCTATATCTTGTTTCGATGTCTCAATACCCTTTCGTGATTTTTTCTGGAAACAGTGCAAAACATAGACTCCGTTACTGAATCTGATGGTATACACCGCACGAATAGGTATTTCCGTCATCATCTTCCACTACCTCCAACACTCCGGCAGAACCAAAACCCTTGAGTGGCCTGGCCTGCGGATGCTTAAGGCCGAGCTGCGCCAAATACAAAGCGTAACCCACAAGATCGACCACTTGTTCTGGCATTTCCAGAAGGTCCTTTTTAGCTGCCGCCACCCAAAATAAGGGCTTCACTTTCTACCCGCTCCCATGGTTGATTATATCTATATGGATATAAAAAAACAAGCCGGGCCATCGCCCGACCTGTCATTTCGGAGCTATAAACCTTTAACCTCTTCTTCGGGTTGAAACAATATGCCCCCGTTTTCCAAATATGCCAGCCAGGAATTATGCACACGAAACCTGCCGCTCAAAATCATATTACTTAAAGGCATCTGAACGTATTTCTCGACCGTGCGGCGGAGGTCCCTTGCGCCATACTCCGGGCTGACTCCCTTCTGAGCAAGAAATAACGCTGCTTCCTCGGAGAATCGGTATCCGGAGGCAGCTGCTTCATGAGCAGCTATCCGCCAGGCTGTGTCAGCGCCGAGTGAAAGGTTTTTCATAATAGAATACGCTTGTTCCCCGGTAGCCTTATGCCCCTATTTCCTTCAGTATCTCCATTTCCTTGCGTAAAATAGTGTTGATCACCTTATCAAGTTTAACATTGCGGGCTATTGCCTTCTTGCTGAAGAACTCTTTAACCTCCTTGTTCAGATAAATAGGGATTTCGAGCTCTTTCAATGGTCTGTAGAATTTCCCCTGCTCTGCCTTTGAGAAGTCATACTCCTTTTTCATTTACTGCCACAAGAAATTCTTTGGCATGGCCTATAGCTCTTTGCGCATCATCCCTCGATAACTCGGCAAACTCTTTGTAGTCACCCTCCAGCCTCTCATCGAATGTTCCGTGAAGCATTGCCGAGTACTTTTTATCAAAGAGCTCTGTTTTGACGAATTCCCTGTCGAACAAGGAAATAACACCCTGATGTTTGCATGTGGTCAGTCGCACACCTGCTTTGATGAACAATACCATCAAGGCATAAAAATATCCATATCAGAATCTTCAGCTGCAGAGCCCTTTGCACGAGAGCCATAGACCTTGAAGTCAACGAGTGCAACAACCTGAGAAAGCCTCTGCTTTAACTCTCCTGCGATTTTAAGGTCATTTCAAGAAATCATGGCATCACCTTGACAGGGACGGACTGAGCGCTGCCGGTCCGCAAATCTGAAAGACGGCGTTTGGCAACTTTCGCCCATTCTGCATCAATCTCCGCTGATGGAGGGTTAAGCGTTCTTAGTAAAGAATCGATAACCATAGCCATTTCTTCCACAGGAAGAGATTCCGCCTCCTGAATTAGTTCTTTCATTCCATGCATGAAATACCTCCTTTCGCTCTAATATATTCTATATCAGCCGGTTGATGTGTAACCATCCGCCATCTCTGTCAGTGCAAAGTGAAAGGCAATGTATGCGCCAGTCTATCAAGCACATCTTTTCCAATATTTGTTCTCAGAAGAATTATTTTTCTTGAGCATATGCTTATGTCAACTTACAAGACCTGACCCCGTCTATCCTGACCCCGTCTATCCTACATAGGTTGATATCTTGCTTATCATGTCATCGCCTGAGAAAAGTGCTTTCATTATAGAATTCATCCGTTTTCGGTGAGAAACTTCAACCTTCCCTCCACAAGAGCGGCCTGCGCCTGCAGTAATTTATCGCCCGGAAGATATTCCAGACCCTTAAGGGCCGCTCTCAGTGAGTCACGCAACAACTCGGCATACATGACATGATCAGACATTGCTTCCGCGTGCTTCATCAAGGTCTCGATCTTTTCGATGGAAGTCTCACGTATCCAATCCTTTTCGAGCCTTTTTACGGAATCATCAGACTCTGAGCCACCTATCTCTATTCCTTTACCCACTTCCTTGCCATTCAGGGCAATGTTGATACGTAGCCGGTAGGGTGACATAGCTGAAAGCTTTGCAATATTGCGTCGTACTGCGGCAAACTGTATTATTCCTGTCTCAATGTCTTTTGTCCTGCTGATAATATCAGTCGCCTCATTAATCGCCCGTTCTATATCAGGATACTTGGCTCCAAAATAGATCTTCTGACAAGTCTTATCCTTTTCCATCCTTCGGGCCTTACGTCTGCCTATGTAAGAAGTTACGCAGAAGACAATGGCAGCAATAACAAGAAAACTTGTCATCTTATTTTTTCGGCCACGGATATGCTGCTTTTGTCACCATACGATAATTATCATCCAATTTCGGCTGAAGGGCGATAAGCGCGGCAATCCGCCTCGCCATTTCGGTTACGTACCGGACTTCATCGGGCGTCAACCCGCGTCCGAGCAGTGTTTTTTCGCGGTAAGAGAGCCATTTTTTGATGACCTGATATCCTCCGATTGTATATTCCCAGACATCCTTAGGCACGTTGCACCAACAAGTATTCTCATTGAGAAATATGTCATATGACCCGTTGCCTCTGTCGATCAACTTTCCTTTGCCCGGCATCGTGACTCCGCCTTTTCCGGCGTGACCCCAACCGGCAGTTATATCAAGGTCACCTGTCTCAGGGTTCGCGGGTTTCCCGTCAATACGTTGAAAGACCGCGATTCCCTTCAGGTCATCGAGTATCTTGCCGGAGGTCACACCAGATACAGGGTGTTCGGTATCAAGCAGCGTCGCAATCTGCCTGCCAAGAATGGCGGAGGCGAGAAGTTCGTCTTTGCCCTGAGGCAGAGGAATACGCGGCCAGTCCTGACGAATACCGTCCGCATTTTCAGCCAAGTAAGAAGGGGAATATCCTATTGCCAAAGCATGAAGCCAGATCAATTCAGAAGTCTCGCGGTCTGTGTCAGGGTCATGAAATCCGAGCGACGATAAATATGCGCGCGATGTTGGGGAGAGGTTGCCGGTAATCGAGTCTACTTCCTGCAAACCTGGAAGCGTTGCCTTTTTTTCCCCATGTAAAATCAGTCGCATGGGAAACGCCGAAGGGTTCACGGAAATGACTTGTCCATCGACCAATGCAGTAGAGAAGAACAGCGGACTGCCCTTTGATGTCTTACCAGACTTGAGTCTGCTAACAAGACAGCTATTTCCAGTCACCGAGTGTTTCCAGAGAGTAGGCCGCGGCTCGTTCCACAAAGGACGGGTCGGACTGTAATAGCACCACCTAACATCGAAAGGCCGGACAACATAGCGCCGAATCTGTACGTCCGAGAAACTTTCACTCTTAAGAACCTTGTCCCTGGCTTTTCTTGCGTCAAAACGTGCCGCGTCCACCGTTAACTTGTGTCCCACTGTTTTCAAATCAGCCCATTCTTGCGAAGAGTCAAAGTATTGTTTCATGCGTGCTTCGAGAGCGCTACGGTCTATATCAATCAAGGCACCGTCTCTTTTCTCGAATAATCCATCACTTTTTACTGAGCACAAATCATCAAGTTTAGGCCATGAAAGGTAATAATGGCCGATATCACTAGGCCTAAAACTCAAGCGATTTTCTTTTGAAGGACTAGTAACCGCATATTGAGCGTCGAAGTCTTTCACATCAAGACTACTGAGAAGTTCCGCCCGTTTACCCGCCCCCCAGAAGTGACGAAACCTCACTACCGGAGACTCATCGACATTTCTTTGCCTGCCGGTCTTTACCAGCAAACCTACGGCAGTGCCGACGCGAATGCCGTCACGGTTCCATTCCGTTGAAAACACCGACGGATCAGGTTTGCCCTCAGGTGTCACCTTACCGGTCTCCCGGCTGTCTCCGTTCATGCAATCAAACCATAACGAATCGAATTCAGCTAAAAACCGCGAGCGCATCACCACAAACGATGGATCACCGAGATATGAGAAATTCGAGATAAATGAAACTACACCTCTACCGCCTTTTTCTGCAATGCGTCGCTCAGCAAGCCTGAAGAACCGCACATAAAGTTCATCGAGGTTGAATTTCTTTATCCCCCACTCGGAGATAAGCCCCTTTTTGTAGGACTCGACCAGCCCGTTCTCTTCCTCCGGGCTCACGCCGGCAAAAGAATTATATGGCGGATTACCAAGAATGACGAGGATCGGCTTTTCCTGTTTCACCTTGCCTGCAGCGTCTCGCTCTTCCTGAAATCCGGGGAAGGTAATCTGCTTCGGTCTCTCTTTTGGCGGTTCCCATCCTGTGAGTGCATTGGTCAGATAGACCCCGGCACGTTCCGGAGGGTCGCTCCGGTCGCTCAAGGGCGCGCCAAGGGTTTCGAGTTCCAATCCAAGCTGCAAATGCGCTATCACAAACGGGGCCGGGAGGATTTCGAAGCCGAAAACACGCTCCATCGCCGCCTTTTTGAGGTCGTGCGCAATGAGGGCATCGCCGCCCTTGTCGTGCAGCGTTGCCGCGATACGCCGCAAGACAGCGCGCAGATAAGCGCCCGTACCGCAACAGGGGTCAAGAACAACGACATTCGGATCGGCCAGGCCGTCTGCCAGCCCAAGTTCAGACCGGAGCACCGCATCAACACGTTCTACCTGATAGCGGACGATCTCATCTGGGGTATACCAGACGCCGAGTTCCTTACGCAGCTCAGGATCGAAGGCATGCAAAAAAGGCTCATAGAAATACTGAACGGCATGGCCTTCGTCAAAGGAGCTGAAGAACTCCGCGCGTTCCACGCGGTTAAGGGCGGCAGCGGTCCAGTCGAGAGCTTCTACAAGCCCCAGCGCTCCAAGGCGGTCAGGATCGGCCACCTGTACAAAAAGGGCGCGAAGCATGGGGACACGCAGGAGCCAGTGGGCTGATCGCCAGTCAAAGAGGCCGGCGCCGCCATAAGGAGAGGACGGTTCGCGTATCGCATCGGCAAAGGTCTTTTTAACATGCATGTCATCCTGACGTCTGGCCCACAGGACCCAAGCGGAGAAGACACCATAAAAAAGGGTCTGAATGAGGGTCGAGCGGAAGAAATGTTCACCCTTGTCACCCTCAAAATGCAGACCGAGCGCTTCCTCAAGTGCCTGACGCAGACTTTTCAACGCAGGTAGATCAGCGCTTTCTATTCTCAAGCGCGCATCATGGGCGTAGGAGGCGAGGATGGCAGCTACGTCCTTTGGCTGAGCAAGCGGGGCATTATGGAGCAGGACCCGTCGGAGGTATTCCAGCATGCGCTCTCCGCGCTCGGTTGCGGTTTTTCTGGGATGTGCCGCCAGCCTCCAGAATTCACTCTCCGAACTAGATAAAGAGAAAGATTCAAGAATACAGGGTTGTCCGGCAGGCCCTTTGCCTATGAGAGCGAAAGACCGGAAATTAGTGACAAGCACCATCCCGTACCGTTTCCAATATCGCTCGACCTGTTCGGTCACGGCCACGCTCCCGACATCGGCGCTCAGGGCCTTTGCCTCTATGACGCCACGCGCCGGGCTTTGAGAAAGAAAAAGATTGTCCTGCCCTTCAGTGTCATGTGATTTGCGACGGAATTGGTCAGAAGTAAAGAGTCCCCCATCCGGAAGACCGGCGCCCTGGTTTGCGAGGTTTATTACGCACCTGACCTTGGGATTCAGCTTCTGCCCGATGTGCGTGAGCAGTCTCTCCAGAGCAGGATAAAAAGAGGTTTCAGGAGCATTGGCCCGTGTCGCGTGGACCTCCGCCATATCGGTAAGATATTGCTCTATCGGGTTTTCGGACATTATCGTTGGTTACCCAAGATTATCATTTCTACAGAATAATCAGACATGTTTCTTTTGTCCCTCTCCCACTTCCCTCATCAATTTCCCCACAAGATCGGCAGTTGCATAAAAGCCGGCCTTCTGAAGTCTCTCGACCTCGTTTTTAAAGTTCTTTATCATCCCTTTCTTTTTTGCCCATGCGATGAGTCCCAGAGTGCCGATGACATTCAACCCGTATCCCGTATCTGTGTGCGTATCGCCGCGCATCCTGATCATCGAGTACAACCCATGCTGCCTTTTCTTCAAGGGCAAGGCAGATGACTTCAGCCTCACCACCATCCAGTTCGTTTGTCAGGACCTTGAGGAGATTATTGTCTTTTGCTGCCTTGATGGTAAGCCAATCCCCTGTTGCCTCGCTTACCCTCACTGAAACATCATCTTTCTTAAATTTGATTTCTGAGAGAACAGTTTTTGGAATGATTATTTTACCGAAACTTTGAAGGAAAGCGAGTCTGTTTATTTTTGAAAGGAACACGAGAGGGCCGGTATTGACAACAACTTTCATTTCAGCGACTGGAGCGCTTCTATTTCTTTATCCGTTTCTTCTGCCTGTATATTTATTGCCGGCATCTTATATCGGCCAAGTTTTTCGAGGAAAGACACCCTGTCCATAAGGGCCATTTTTGCCGCCTTACCTGAAGATATTTTGCCTAACTCATAAAGTTTTCCAGCCGCAAGAAACCTTATCTCCCCGGCAAACTCTGAATCCGACAGCTTGAGCGACTGGGGAAGCCCTTCAGGATATGGGATAGAAACTGTTTTCATTTCTCAACCTCCATGCATATGCCTATATTCTACACAAAACCGGTTTGAAAGTAATCTGCAAAATACTTCCTGTCTTATCAGTCATATTATTCAATTACTTGTGAAAATGATTTGCTTTATTCAGGACCTTCCCACAACTGTCAGATTAACCTTCATCCCCGCCATAGGTCAGCTTATAACAAACCTGTGCCTGTTACAACAGGGTTCTTAACATCACTCAAAAATTGCCCGTTCCCCTCATTTGCCTCACCTAAACTGATATAATAAAAAAGCTATATATTGCAGTGTGTTGAAAGGACATGACCTACAAATGAATTTTTATAAGAGGCTCCGGTTCTGGGTTTTCCTCCTGGTAATTGCCGTTGTTGTCATTATCTCGGTGAAATCGCGGAAAGCTGTCGATGTCAAAGGTTATCAGGTCAGCAGAAAGGACCTGGTCATCGGCGTGACCGCGACTTCCACCGGCACGATAAAGTCCGACCGGGAACTGAAGCTGACGGCCCAGCGTGTAGGGCGGATCATCCGGCTTCCTGTTGAAGAAGGCACTGAAGTTGAAAAGGGCGCCCTTATAGCCGAATTCGATTCTGAAGAGGCGCTTCAGCGTCAGCATGTTGCCGCCGCCAACGTGGAGCGCCTGAGGGCCGGACTTGAGGCCCTCAGGCTGGCCTACGGTTCTTATAAGGCTGAGATCGACTCCAATATTTCGAAGGCCCGGTCTTTTGTTACAGAGACCGAGGCAAGGTTCCGGAGGCTCAGTGAACTGAGGGACAAGGGGTACCTCGCCGATATCGACGTGGACGCGGTCCGTAAGGAGGTCGAGGTGGCCAGGGCCGGTTATACCTCAGCTCTTGCCTCAAGGGAAATGATAAAGTCCAGGGATGAGGAGATAAAGGCCCAGAGCGCGGCACTGAGGCAGGCTGAGGGCGAATATGCACTCTCCCGCATTAATTATGATTATTCATTCGTCAGGACTTCCATGCCGGGGTATGTGACGGCAAGGCCGGTGAAACTCGGCGAGACGGTAATAACGGGTTCGTTAGTAGCGTCGGTGGTGTCATGGGATTCACTTTATATAGAGTCGTTTATCGATGAGGCGGACGTCGCAAAGATCAGGATAGGACAGGCGGTGAATGTAACCATGGACGCCTATCAGGGGAAGGTCTTCAGGGGGGAGGTCTACATGATCTCACCCGTAGTGCTTGGAGGTAAACTTGAGGCAAGGACCTTCGAGGTGAGGGTGAGACTCCTCGACAGGGACGTCGTCGTCAAACCGGGGATGTCGGCGGACGTCGAGGTGATTACAGACACAATAAAGAATGTTGTCCTCGTGCCTTCACAGGCGGTTATCGAACGGAGCGAAAATAAATCGGTATTTATATCAAGAAACGGCAAGGCCCTGAAAAAAACCGTCAAAACAGGTCCATACAACTGGAGTTACGTGAGCATTACCGAGGGAATAGAAGAAGGGGACATTGTCATCCTTAACCCTGATGATTCGGGTCTCACCGAGGGGGCGCGAGTGAGGGTCATAAAGACGGATAAATGATCACTCTCAGGGATGTCAGGCGTTCATATGAACTTCCAAAGATCACGGTCGAAGTGCTCAAAGGTATAAGCCTCGATGTGACAAATGGTGATTTTGTCGCCGTCATGGGGCCTTCAGGGTCCGGCAAATCCACACTTATGCATATAATCGGCTGTCTTGACAGGCCCACCTCGGGCGCCTATCTGCTCGACGGCATCGATGTGTCGGGCCAGTCGGACAATGCGCTCGCTGAAATAAGGAACAAATATATAGGCTTTGTGTTCCAGAGCTTTAACCTGCTGCCGAGATTTCCGGCCTGGAAGAATGTCGAACTGCCGCTGCTCTATAGCGGTGTCAGGGCGTCCGAAAGGAGGCAACGCGCGATCGAGATGCTGGGAAGGGTGGGGCTTAAAGACAGGGCTGACCATAAACCGTCCGAACTCTCGGGCGGAGAGCAGCAGAGGGTGGCGATAGCCAGGGCGCTCGTGACCTCCCCGGTCATGCTCCTTGCCGATGAGCCTACCGGCAACCTCGACAGCAGGTCGGGGGAAGAGATCATGGCGATCTTCGGGAATCTCAACAAGGAAGGGGTGACCGTATTGCTGGTGACGCACGAGATGGACATCGCGCGGCGCGCGCGGCGGATCATCACGATTAAAGACGGTGTCTGCTTCAGCGGGTGCGCATGACCTTTAAATATACCGTGGAGAAGTCCCTATGGATATAGTTGAGATACTGAGCCTGTCGAAGGACTCCCTGATGAGTAACCGCATCAGGTCGTTCCTTACCATGCTGGGTGTAATCATCGGGGTGGCCTCGGTCATCATGCTCGTGTCTATCGGCGAAGGGGCACGGACATACATACACAGGGAACTGGGGAACCTCGGCACGAATATTCTAATTGTAGTTCCCGGTAAGACGTCCGCAAAAGGAGGTTTCCACCCGCCCGAGTCCAGCACGATCAGAAAGCTTGTCTATGATGACGCGCTCATTATAAAGAGAAGGTCCAGGCATATCGCCGACGCCGTCCCTGTCGTGCTGGGGTCGGCGAAGGTCAAGTATCTTAACCAGAGCCGTGACAACTCCGTCGTCGGCGCGACGGAGACCTATTTTGAGATGCGTAACCTGTCGGTAGAGTCGGGGAGGTTTATCAGCGCCTCGGATGTCGACTCGAAGCGGAAGATCTGCATCTTGGGCAGGACTGTAAAAAAGGACCTGTTTGGCGACAGGAGCGCCCTGGGGGAACTGGTCAGTATCGGCGACAGCAAATACAGGGTGGTCGGCGTCATGGAGAAAAAAGGGGTCACACTCGGCATAGACTTCGACGACATCGTTTTCATGCCTACACCATCGGCACAGGAGCTGTTTGACACCGACAGGCTCTTCAATATTACGATCAAGGTCAGGAGTTCACAGGAAATAAAAGAGGCCATAGAGGAGATCAGGCAGATCCTGATCAGGCGCCACGCAGGCAGGGAGGACTTTACCGTCATGAGCCAGGACGAGATGCTGGGGGTCATGACCAGGGTCCTCAATATCATGACCGCAGTCCTTGCCGGTATAGCCGGGATATCTCTTGTGGTAGGGGGCATCGGGATCATGAATATTATGCTGGTGTCCGTGAGGGAAAGGACCAGGGAGATCGGGATACGAAAGGCCCTTGGCGCGAAAAACCGTGACATACTGGTCCAGTTTCTCGTGGAATCGATGACGCTCAGCATTATAGGGGGGACCGTCGGAATAGCGCTGGGCGTATCCGTTGCCGTCGGACTCCCTTTTTTCCTGAAATTCCTGCCCTCCCAGATATCGTGGTGGGCAGTCCTGATCGCCTTCTTTTTTTCGGCCTCGGTCGGGATCTTCTTCGGGGTCTATCCGGCCCGCAAGGCGTCATTGTATGACCCTATCAAAGCGCTGAGATATGAATGATGCGGCACTGACAGAACTTGGCCTATGGGTGAAGGACGGCTGTAACGGTCTGGTCCTTACCGGCAGGTTGACCTCAAAAATTGATTCGATGATCAGGGAGGTATACGAAAACAATCAGGCGCAGGGCGCCGGAGCGGTCAATTCCGCTCATGGAGAGGCAGCTAAAAATCCGGCCCTTGTCGCAACCGGCGGATACGGCCGCATGGAAATGGCCCCTTATTCCGATGTTGACATTATGTTTCTTGTCGGTGACAGGGATGACACGTCAGGGATCGAGCGGATTCTTTACAGCCTTTGGGATACAGGACTCGATATCAGCCATTGCGTCAGGACCCCTGAGGATTGCCTGGACGAGGCATTCAAAGACATAAGGACGAGGACATCGCTTCTTGAATCAAGGTTTATATGCGGTAACGCCGGACTTTTCGAGAAATTCAAAAAAGATATTTATCCGGAGATCGCCTTCCGGAAGCAGAAGGACTTCGTGAGAGAAAAATTGAGGGAAAGCGGAAGGCGCCACCTGAGTTCCGGAAGTTCGGTCTTCCTGCTCGAGCCGCATGTAAAGGAGGGCGAGGGCGGTCTGAGGGACATACACACCGCGTACTGGCTCTCGAAAGTCGCGGTGAGGACGGAGTCTTATACAGGATTTTTTGGAGACATAGGCGTGACCGACAGAAGGAGGTTCTCTGACGCCTATGAGTTTCTTCTTCGCACCCGGTTCTGCCTGCACCTCACGGGAAGAAGGAAAAACGACGTCCTTTCATACGAATTCCAGCGGCCTGTCGCGGAGATGCTCGGGTTCAGGGACTCAAGCAAATTCAGCGCGACCGAGAGGATGCTGCGCTATTACTACCTTAAGGGCCGGACCATCCTGGACGTCACATCGGAAATTGTTTCCAAATGCAGCAGGCCGTATGTAACGGGCAGAAAGGACATGGAGGTAAAAAATATCAATGACGGGTTTTCGATTTCCGGAGGGAGCCTCATCACGACCGCTCAGGGCCTTCTGCGGGAAAACCCGGACAGGATACTGGAGGCCTTCTATCTCTATGGAAAGACCGGCAGGAGATTCAGCGAGGCCCTTGGAAAAAATATCAGGAGGACCCTCGTAAGGATCAATAAAAGTACGAGGAATTCCAAAAAGTCCGTGCAGCATTTTCTTGAGGTCCTCAAGGGCGGAAGGGTCTATGAAACACTCCGGATTATGCATGAAACAGGTGTGCTGGGGAGGTTCATCCCCGAGTTCGGGGCCCTCCGAATGCTGGTAGTACATGAGCCGTATCATATGTATACGGTCGATGAACATACCCTGATCGCCATAAGAAACCTTGAGCAGTTGAGGACGACCAGCTATAAAAATCTTGAGGACCTCCATAATATAATGAACACGGTCGAGCGGACGGATATTCTTTTCCTTTCGCTCCTGCTTCACGACATAGGCAAGGCCGCCGGCCGTCATCATGAGGAAGAGGGCTATAAAAGGCTCAAAAATATCACGGAGAGGTTCAACTTCAATGTCCAAAAAAGGCTGAGGATAGAATTTCTCGTGAGAAACCATATCCTCATGTCTGAAATGGCCCTTAAAAGGGAGGCCTCGGATATCGAAGTGATTACAAGGTTCGCCGAGTCGGTGGGCGATGAGGAGAACCTTAAGGCGATTTATCTCATCACCTACGCCGACATGTCGGCCGTCAATCCAGGTTTCTGGAACTCATGGAAGGCTTATCTTTTGAGGGAACTATATCTCAACACCCTTGACTATTTAAACGGGGTCGGCCTCAACAGGACCGAATATATAAAAGGTATTCTGAGCAATTCACGTGGGGCCGACGCGGACGATCTTCAAGAGTTCATAAGTGGAATGCCCGGCAAGTATCTGCTTTCTACGTCCAGAGTCAAGATCCTTGATGATTTCCGGCTTTTCGGGCTGGCGCGTGAGACAGGGTTCGCCGTGCGCATAGACAGCAGGTCCGACGGACTTGTGGACATATCAGTTTCAACAGCCGACACCCCTGGACTTTTTTCCAGGATAGTCGGCCTTATATCCTCCAGGGGGTTAAATATAGTCAACGGCAGAATATTTACTGGCGGAAACGGTCTTGTTATTGATAAAATTTCAGTTTCTAACTGGCAGGAGGTGTGGTGGGAAGGTCTCGCGGCCTCTCTCACTGAGGGGCTCCGTGAAGCGGTGACCGGAAACGGTCATTTCACGATACGAGGGAGAAATGACAGGGTCAGTTCGCCTTTTGACATATTTGTAGAAATCGACAATGAGGCGTCCGAAGAATTCACGATTATTGAAGTCTTCTCTCCTGACAGACTCGGGCTCCTTTATCAAATTTCGGATGTCATGCTGAAAAACGATATCGATATTTCATCGGCAAGGATCAACACGGAGGCCGGTCTGGCACAGGACATTTTCTATGTGCAGTCGGACGGCAGGAAACTTGATTGTTATTCGGGACAGAAGGTATTGTCGGAACTATGGACGACTCTAAAAGAAGAATAAAAAAGGCAGCATTACTTCTGGTCCCGGTGCTTATCCTCGGGACCGCGATGTTCCTTCTGAGGGGGCCTAATGTTTCGAACGCCCTCAAGAAGATGGTCCTACCCGAGCTCGAGCTTATGCTCGGGAGAAGGGTGATCGCGCAGCGGATATACCTCAATATCTTCCCTCTCTATATCGAGGCCAGGGGGCTGAAGGTCTTCGATGATAAAGGGGAAAGGGTGATGGTCTCAGAGAGGGTCAAGGCATATATGAACATCTCGGGGCTTTTCAGCAGGCGGCTTATTATACGTCGGCTTGTCATTAAAGGGCCCGATTTGATCTTAAGCAAAGATAAGGCCGATGAGATAGCCGTGAACATAGAAAAATATCTGGCCGAGACGAGGCCTGATGCGTTGAAGGTGAAGGTCCTTGCGGTCGAAATCCAAAATGGCGGCGCAGCCCTCTCTGATGAGTCACGCGGGATTTCCGTCGGCGTCAGGGGGTTCGACGGAGAGGGCATCATCGGGGACACGCAGAAGATCAGGGCCGCGGCGCCGAAGGTCACGATCAAAAAGGAAGGACTGCCCGAGGCGTCGCTTGACGTCGCTGTCGCGATGCTGATCAGGGATGGGGCAGTGGAGATAAAAAGACTGACCGTCGAGTCGTCGGGATCACGGATCGAGAGTTCCGGAGAATTCGGAGGGGAAAGCGCGCGCTTCAAGCTTGATCTGTCCCTGTTGTTCGGCACGCTCAAAAAGATGTTCAATCTCCGGAGAGACGGCGAGGGTTCCCTCTCCGTCAGCGGAATGATCACGTACGCCCGGAAGAAGGCGCATCTCGACCTTAAGCTGAAGGGCAGCTTCCATATCCAGACGCTCATGGAGCTTATTGAGGTCAAAGAAAGGGTAGAGGGGTTTCTGGAGGCGGAGGGTACCGTGAAAGGGCCGATCGATAATCTGACGGGTAAGGGGACGGCGGAACTCAGGACAGGGAACCTGTTTGATGTTGACGTTGACTCATTGAAGGCCAATGTATCGTATTCCAACGGGAAGATGACGTTCAGCGACGGCGCTGGAAGGTTTTATAAAGGAAGCGCAAAAGTGAACGCGTCGATCTCTCTTCCGGTCGTGGACTATTACACGTTGAATATAGAATTTTCGGATGTGGAAAGCGGTCCTCTGTTTAAACTCATAGGCTGGGACCCCGGGGTCCAGTCCGGCAGGGTCTGGGGAACCCTGATCCAGGCTGGGTCTTCCTTCAACCCCGAGGGGACCTTTCAGTATAAAAGCTCGGCCACGGGCAATAATGTCCTGGGCCGCATAAGCGAGGTTTCCGGCGGCTACAGCATGAAGGGACAGTTGGTGACTCTTTCCGGCCTGAAACTCAATACAGGGTTGTCGGACGCGATAATGAACGGCACGGCTGACCTCGAAAAAAAATACCTTGAAATGGACGGGGTCTTTAAAACGCGGGACATACGGGATTTGAGCTCACCCTACTACACCGATTTTTTTGGAACGGGAATATTTGAGGGCAAGATCGCCGGACCGTTCGGAGACCCGGTCGTAAGCGGAAAGGTAAGGGTCGATAAGCCCAGGCTCAGGCAGTACGCCGCGGACACCCTTTCCGCTGAAATAAGATACAGGATGAGCAATCTGGTCGTAAAGGACATGTCCGCCGCCGGCGCCGGCGATTCGTATACCATGAACGGCACGATTTTTTTCAGGAACGCAAAGGAGCTCTTCGAACTTGGCGACCCTGAGTACGATTTAAATGGGAGCGTCAGGAACGCGGACCTTGGAAATTTCGCGAGGTTATTTTACGACGACTTCGAGGGCAAGGGCCTTTTTAGGACGGATTTCGAGATCCGGGGCCGTCAGCTCAAACCCGATGTGAGGGGCAGGGCGGTCATAGATAAGGGGACGCTTTACGGTCTGCCTTTTGATAAGGCCTCATTGGGCTGGACTTACAAGGATTCAATGCTGTACATATCCGACGCCCGGGTGCACAGAGGGAAATCGGTCATAACGGTCGATGCCGATATGGATCAGGATGGAAAAATGTCCCTCAAGGCCGCCTCGGAGAAGATTTATCTCAGCGACCTGCTCGGCAGGGAGATCAAGGGCGACGCGGTATTCAACGCCAGGGTAAGCGGGGGGGGGACGATCGACAGGCACTCTTTTGTCCTTAAGGCGGACATGATAGAGGGGAGGTTCAGGGACAAGCCTGTCGGCGGCGGCACGGTAAGCGCGGAACTCAAAGACAGGGCTTTTTCCGCCAGGGCCTCTCTGATGAACAACAGGATCACTGTTGTTGCGAGGGGAAGACTCGAAAAAGAGGTCCCTTGGGAAGCCGATGTGAATATACAGTCCGGAAGATATGACCAGCTGATAAGCGCATTTCTCAAGGACGTTCCCGAGGACCTTATATTAAGCATGAACGGGACCCTGATGATGCGCGGCGACAGGAAAAATATGTCCGCCTCGGCCGTCATGAAGCAGCTGAACCTTTCCATGTACGGCTACAGCTTCACGAATGAAAGTGAGATAAAACTCGACCTTCACAACGGGGACCTCAGGTTCGAGAGGATCGTGATGAGGAGCGGCAGTACGTCCTTACGGATGGACGGCAGACTGGACATAGGACGGAAATACGGGATTGTCATCGAGGGGACTTCTTCGCTGTCCCCGTTTAAGAGCCTGTCGAGCAAAATCGGCAGCCTTAAAGGGGACGCTGAGTTTAGTCTTAATATAACGGGTGACTGGGAAAGGCCGATGATAAACGGCGGGGTAAACGTTACAAACGGGGGCTTTAGTCTGAAGGAATATCCCTACAGGATCAGTTCCCTGAACGGGTATCTGTCGCTCGAAAACGACAGGGTCACACTCGAAAAACTGACAGGCAGTTTAGGAGGCGGGACGGTCGATCTCTCCGGGGTCCTTTACCTGAAGAAATTCGCCATAAACCGTTTTTATGTGGAGGCGGCGATGAAAAATATCTCCGCGACCCCGTCGAGTGACATCAATGTTAATTTCGACGGCGAGGTGCTCTATAAAGGGTCTCTGAGCGATCAGATCATTTCCGGTGACATTAAGATAAACCGGGCGCGGTACAAACAACGGATCGAATGGAAAAGCTGGCTCCTTAAGACCAAAAAGGTCGAGAAGATTAAGTCCGAAATCTCGGGCCTTGAGAAGGCCGCGCTGAATCTCAGGATCGTCGGCAGGGAAAATATCAGTATCGACAATAACGTGGCGAGGGCGGAGGTCACCGCTGACCTCCTGCTGCGCGGTAACATCTTTCGTCCGGTGCTTTACGGCAGGATAGAGTCGAAGGAAGGCACGGTATATTTCAGGAACAATGAGTTCCGTATACTGCACGCCAGCTCGGATTTTTCGGACCCTAACCGGATCAATCCGATCATCCAGATAGCCGCCGAGACCGTAGTCAAAGGCTACAAGATCAAGATGAACCTTGAGGGGAGGCTGAACCAGTTTAATATGTCGCTCTCCTCCGATCCTGTACTCAAAGAGATGGACATTCTGGCGCTCCTTACGCTGGGACAGACCGGCGGGCAGTTAAAAGGTCTCGAAGGCGGGGTCGGCGCGGGTGAGGCGACCGCCTTCGTAACCGGTAAATTGCAGGACGTCGTGGAGGAGAGGCTTAAATCGATAACAGGTCTGGACAGGTTCCAGGTTGACCCCCATCTGTCGAGGACCACGGGCGCCGTCGAGCCGCGGGTCACTGTTTCGAAGAGGCTTCTGGGTGAGAAGATGTTCGTCACTTACGCCTCCGCGGTCGGATCGGCGGAAGAACAGATCATCAAACTCGAGTATTTCATTAATAAAAATGTTTCTCTGGTAGGGGTAAGGGATGAGCGCGGTATAATGGGCGGTGACGTACAGTTCAGGTTCGAGTTCAAATGACGCGGATGAAATTCGAATGAAGGATTATCTGAAAGCGGTATTTATCGGACTTCTGGTCTTCTCGGGGATTTTTTTTGCTGAGGGGCATGTCCTTGGCGCAGGCACGACCGCCGCCGGCGTGACTGTAAGGGGACTGTATTCGATCGGGGAAGAGGAGCTGCTCGATATGCTCGGCCTGAGACCGGGGACGGTAACGGACGGCGCCAGTGTCAGAAGGGGCATCAAGACGGCCTTCCTCAAAGGCATCTTCGAGGACATTTCAGTGTCTGTCGGCGAGGGTGATCCGGCGGACGTTGTGATTACTGTCAGGGAAAGGGACCGGATAAGAAAGGTATATCTCTCCGGAGACTTCCAGCTTTCGGGGAAACTGCTCAGGGCCTACTCGGTATTTAAAGAAGATGACATCATGAGATATGACCTCATCCGGCCTTCGATAGACGATATGAAAAGGATGCTTGGAAAGAAAGGTTTTCCCTCAGCCGATATCTCGATCGAAACGAAGACGACCGGATCGCCGTACAGGGTTGACGTGTATATTAAGGTCGACACAGGCCCTCCGCTTACCATCAAAACGATCAGGCTCGACCTTCTTTCCGCCCCGGCTGCTTCGGGGGAACGGCAGAGAACGGCTTATTATGATCTTATGAAAGTCACCCCCGGCGATGTGTATGACTCCGAGAAGATTGAAAAGGACATAACCCGCATCAGGGAGTTTCTGAAAAAACAGGGCCATATCAAACCTCAGGTCGGTCCCCACAAATTTTCTGACGGTGATCTTGAAATACCGGTTGACCCGGGACGGAGGCTTGAGGTGGACATCGAGGGCAACAGCGCTCTGTCCACAAAGACAATTCTCAAGGCCATTGCGCTGCCTGAGATCGAAGATTTCAGTGACGATGTCATAGCGGAAACAGTTGACCGGATTCTGGCGCTGTATCATGCCGAGGGCTATCCGAGCGCACAGGCGGCCCCGGTCACAAGGACGGACGGGGAGACCATAAACCTCTCTTTTTTCATATTTGAGGGCGACAGACAAAAAATAGCTTCGATAACATTTGACGGTTCGGGTCTTCCCCATGATAAGCTCAAGGCGGTCATGACGTTAAAGGAAAACGAATATTACAACCCCGATCTTGTCGAAAAGGACAGGGAAGCCCTTAGGGAATTATACGGGGCCCTCGGGTATCTTGAGGCCGCTGTCAGGAATATCGAGGTCAGGCCGGCCGAAGGGGGGAGCTCGGTAGATCTGCTGATCGCTATAGACGAGGGGGAAAAAACCGAGATATCATCCGTCGAAATATCGGGCGCCGGGACCGATATCAGGGACGTACTTGCCTCGGCCGCGGGCATAAAACCCGGCGATCCGTATAATGAGGTCGATATCTCCGACGCGAGACTCAGGATACTTGAATATTACAATAAGAAAGGCCATGTGAACATAAGCGTCAGCGTGCAGAGCACTATCCAGAACCACAGGGCCGCCATAGTTTTTTCAGTGACCGAAGGAGGCAAGAGGTATCTTGGAAGGACCGTCGTCTTCGGCAACAACAGGACTAAATACAGGATCATCCGGCGTGAGCTTCTGCACAAGGAAGGGGGACCCTACAATCTCGGGGTGTTTGCGGAAGAGAAACAGAAGCTGTACAGGCTCGGTCTTTTTACGGACGTCGAGATAGAGGCGGTCGATCTCGATGATGAAAGAAGCGATGTCCTCATTAAGGTGAAGGAAGGCAACGCGGGGTCCGTTGAGTTCGGGGCGGGGTATGCGGAACAGGACAAGTTCAGGGGCTTTCTTCAAGTGAGCTACAGGAACCTCTGGGGGATGAACAGGGAGGGGCTCGTGAGGGCGGAGGTGAGCTCCCTCCAGAGGCGTTTCCTTCTTCAGTACAATGAGCCGTGGTTTCTGAAC
This sequence comes from Nitrospirota bacterium, assembly GCA_016215155.1. Classification (GTDB taxonomy): domain Bacteria; phylum Nitrospirota; class Thermodesulfovibrionia; order Thermodesulfovibrionales; family UBA6898; genus PALSA-1316. The sequence continues at coordinate 6,428 of JACRLQ010000044.1, read as the reverse complement.
AGGCCGCTGCCGCTGAGGATTTTTCTTCAATATGACAGGAAAAAAGAGTTAAACGGCGCGTCAAAGGAGATACTTTATCAGCTGACCCGGTACTCGTTTACGGCCGGGGTGGAGAAGAAATTAAGCGGTATCATGAAGGCCGAATTTTATTATGAATTTTCGCTGGTAAGGACGGCTGACGTACAGCCGGATGTGGTCCTCAGCAAGGAGGACACCGGGACCCTCGCGATCAGCAGCATAAAGCCTGCGATAGTTTACGACACCAGGGACAACCCCTTTGACCCTGGCAAGGGTATGCTGGCAGGCGCTTCCCTTAAGCTTGCTTCAAGTTTGCTTCTGTCCGAGACAAATTTTGCCAAGCTGGAGGTGTACGCAAGCAGGTTCCATCGGCTGTCCAAGGCCCTCGTCCTCGCCGCATCCGTCAGAAGCGGGGTGGCATATCATTTCGGAACTACCCACGAACTCCCGATCGTCGAGAGGTTTTTTCTCGGCGGGCGGTCTACTGTCAGGGGATTTGAACAGGACACCCTCGGTCCCAAAGGCGCCGACGGAAACCCCACCGGGGGCAATTTCTTCCTGATGGGCAACCTGGAATTGAGGGCCTCCCTGGGGAAGGGGTTCGGACTGGTGCCCTTTGTTGACATGGGGAATGTCTGGGTGAGCGCGAAGAACGTTATAGTGTCGGAAATACGATACACCTCTGGTCTGGGGCTTAGGTATGAAACACCCGTCGGGCCGCTGAGGGTCGATTATGGCTTTAAACTCAAAAGGCAGGAGGGAGAGAGCAGGGGCGCGCTGCACTTCAGCATAGGACATGCGTTTTAGGACGGCAATAGGGCATTTCCCTTTATTTATGTAACTGAAAGGTCAATGAAAGCTATATGGTGAAAATATAATGAAAGCGCTGCGAAGGACTCTGACAATCAGCTGCCTGGCTTTATTAATCAGTTGCGGCACGGGATGGGCGGCGCCGATTAACGACCGTGTCGTGGCCTTTGTGGACAACCAGGCCATCACACTGAGCGAATTTGAGGAACAGTATAAAAACACCCTGAGGGTCACCGCTACGGTGACCGGGGAGGAAGTGCTCAATACGATGATCAACCGTATATTACTCCTGAGGGAGGCGAAGAAATACCGGATCGAAGCGCCGACGAAAGAGGAGCTTATAAAGGAATATATAAACCTCAAGATAAGGGCGCTGCTTACGGTCAGCGACAGGGAGATCGAGGAATTCTATCTGGCCAACAGCAGGGAGTTCCCGGGACTGCAGTACGATGATGTCAGGGCTGAGATCGAAAACTATCTTTCAGAGAAACTCCTGAACGAAAAACTTAAGGCGACGATAAAGGAACTAAGAAATAACGCGTTTATTAAGATACAGCTGAAATGAATATGTCTTCTACTGCAGGACCGCGTGCGGCAGATGGCAGTCCCGCAGTAGATAAGGCATTAAAGGGCGCCGGAGGCAGGGCAAAGTTCAGGAAACCTTTTTCTTAAGCCTCTTTGCGTAGTCTGAGGCTGAATCCCTGATGTCATCCGCCATATCGACTATCTGTGCCCTGGTCTTTTTCCCCGACTGGGGGGCAAACAGGATAGCAAGGCCCGCCCCCACTATCCCGCCGATAAGAAAAGAAACCAGTATCTCCGCGCCTTTATTGTCGTCATCTTTAAACATATCGCCTCCTTAATAGTTTTCCTGATTACAGGTTATCACCAACGGAGGGGAAGTTCAACAAATATCTTTCAGCCGGATGTTCCCGGGGCGCGCCCTTATACGTTAAACAGAAAATGCATCACGTCTCCGTTGTTGACGACGTATTCCTTACCCTCGGTGCGGAGTCTCCCGGCGGTCCTCGCCCCTGCCTCGCCTCTGCCTTCAATAAAGTCTTCGAAGGCCATGACCTCGGCCCGGATAAAGCCGCGCTCAAAATCGTCGTGAATAACAGCAGCGGCCCTGGGCGCTTTCCATCCCCGTTCTATAGTCCAGGCGCGCACTTCCTTGACCCCGGCCGTGAAGTAGCTGATCAGTCCGAGCGCGTGATAACCGTGGTGGATGATCTGGTCGAGGCCGCCCTCGGACTGGCCGAGCGAATCCAGAAATTCAGCGCGTTCGGCATCGCTCATCCCGGCCATCTCCTCTTCGACCCTGGCGCAGATCTTCACGGTTTCGGCATTATGCTCAGACGCAAACGAACGGACCGCCCTGACTTTTTCATTGTCTTCAGAGAGACCCGCCTCATCGACATTGGCGGCGTATATGACAGGCTTGAGGGAGATCAGCCTCGTCTCCCTCGTCAGCTCGGTAAATATCTCGGATTCCTTTTCGGCAAAAAGTATGGCAGGGGCGCCGGTATTGAGGTGGTCAAGCAGCCTCTTTGAGACTTCAAGGAGAGGTTGGAGTTTTTTGTCTGTTTTGGCCTGTTTGTCGAGGCGCGTTATCCTGTTTTCGAGCGTCTGGATGTCGGCAAGGACGAGTTCCGTGTTTATCACCTCGATATCGCGCAATGGGTCCACAGTGCCGTCAACGTGTATAATCGCGTCGTCTTCAAAGCATCTCACCACATGGACAATGGCCGAGGTCTCCCGGATGTGCGAAAGGAACTGGTTGCCCAGCCCTTCTCCTTTTGAGGCCCCCTTTACCAGTCCCGCGATGTCCGTAAACTCGACGATAGCATTTTGGACCCTCTGGGGGTTTACGATGTCCGATAACTGGTCCAGGCGCCTGTCCGGCACTGCTACAATCGCCTTGTTAGGCTCTATGGTGCAAAAAGGATAATTTGCCGCGACCGCGATCTGATTTTTTGTAAGCGCGTTAAAAAGTGTAGACTTCCCCACATTGGGAAGTCCGACGATACCGATACTTAAAGCCATTTGTATTCTCCTGTATTGAAACTGTTTATTATTGCAGCTGATAAAAGCGCAATTATTTCATCCTATTCACGAGGGGCACGGAGGAAACCTGGAGGGTCCTGAGAGCAGCCAATTACCGGCAACGTGCTGGGATTTACTTAACCCATATGATAACAGATAAGAAGCATGAAGGGCCATAAAAGCAAAGAGGTCCGGAGACCCCGGACCTCTTTGGAGAGAATAATCGTTATACTGCCGTCAAAACGTCATGCCGCCGCGGCAATGTCCGGGCAGCAGTCTTCGCCCAGGATCGTCCTTAAGTCTTCTTCAGGGGTCTGGGCGATCGGCCTGATGCCGAAGTTTTTCACAAGCACCTCCAGGACGTTCGGCGTGATGAAGGCCGGAAGCGTCGGCCCGAGGCGGATGTCCCTGATGCCCAGTGAAAGCAGCGAAAGGAGGATCGCCACGGCCTTCTGTTCATACCAAGAAAGTATCAGGGAAAGAGGCAGTTCATTCACCCCGACGTTAAAGGCCTTCGAGAGGGCGAGGGCTATCTGGACGGCTGAGTACGCGTCATTACACTGGCCGATGTCGAGCAGTCTCGGGATGCCTCCGATGTCCCCCAGGTCCTTGTCGAAGAACCTGAACTTGCCGCAGGCGAGTGTCAGGATGACCGTGTCCTTGGGGGCCATTTCAACGAATTTCGTGTAATAGTTCCTGCCTGTCTTTGCGCCGTCACAGCCGCCTACGAGGAAGAAATGACGGATCTGCCTGTTTTTTACCGCCTCGATCACCTTGTCCGCAACCCCTAACACGGCATTTCTGGCAAAGCCGGCCATGACTTCTTTGCCGGGCTGGTCCGTGGTGAATCCCGGCAGCGCCAGGGCCTTTTCGATGACAGGTGTGAAGTCGCCATCCGCAATATGGGCCACATCAGGCCAGCCCACGAGGCCGCAGGTGAAGAGGTTGTCTTTATAGGAGGCAAGGGGCTTTTGTATGCAGTTGGTGGTCATCACGATAGCGCCGGGGAAGTGCGCGAACTCCTTATGCTGGTTCTGCCATGCCGTGCCATAGTGACCGTAAAAATGCGGATATTTTTTAAGACCCGGATAGCCGTGTGCCGGCAGCATCTCGCCATGGGTATAGACATTGATCCCTTTACCCTCGGTCTGCTTAAGGATGTTCTCAAGGTCTTTTAGGTCATGACCGGAGACAAGAATCGCCTTGCCGGCCTTATGCCCAAGCGGGACCTTCGTCGGCGCCGGATGCCCATATGCGCCGGTATTGCCGGAATCGAGGATCTCCATGGCCTTGAGATTGACCTCTCCGCATTTAAGGACGAGGGATACCCATTCGTCGAGTCCGAGGTCTGTCCTGGTCGTACCTGCAAGCGCTTCATGCATGAAGGCGTAGACGGATTCATCAGTTTTACCCAGGATATGCGCGTGGTCGGCATATGCGGCAACGCCCTTCAATCCGAATATCAGGATGTCCTGGAGGGACTGAATGTCGGGATTGATCAGGACGTCGGAGACCTTCTCTACGACCTGTCTGCCCTGTTTCGAAAGACCCTCGACCGTGGTCTGAGGCGTGAAGGAGACACTCCCATGGGTGAAGTCCGTCTTTCCTCCCGCCGCTTTGACCCGTGCCTTCAGGTTGTCACGCAGTTCAATACACCGGTGAATCAGGGTCTCGAACCGCTTCGGGTCGAAATCCACATTGGTAAGTGTCGAAAAAAGCGCCTTGGTCGTAAATATATTAACGTCCTGATCGACGATGCCGGCCTTTCGCGCCTCGACCGCAAGGAGTGAAAGTCCTTTAAGGGAATAGACCAAAAGGTCCTGAAGCGCCGATAACTCCGGGTCCTTGCCGCAAACTCCGATCTTTGTGCATGCCTTACCGTTTGATGCCTGCTCACACTGGTAACAAAACATTTTTTAAAACCTCCGAAATGCTGTTTATTTGAAGATCATGTCTATGCATGATTTGAGTTAAGTATATAACTCAAGCTTTGGGATTAATATGATGAAGGTCATACGGCGGAAATTTTTTGCGGAATCTGTTATATTTTCTGAATGGGAATTCTTGACTGCATAGGAAACACCCCTCTTGTGAGACTTGAGGCCGTCAATCCTCATCCGTCCGTCGAGATCTACGCAAAGCTTGAGGGCAATAACCCCGGCGGTTCGGTCAAAGACAGGATAGCCCTCTATATGGTAAAAGACGCCGAGGACGCCGGGCTTATAAAGCCGGGCGACACCATCCTTGAGGCGACCTCGGGCAACACCGGCATCGGGCTTGCGATGGTCGGCGCGGCAAAGGGCTATAAAGTCAGGCTAGTGATGCCTGAGTGCGTATCGATGGAACGCAGAAAGGTGCTTGAGGCCTTCGGCGCGGAGCTTGTTTTGAGCCCCGGTAATCAGGGCACTGACGGCGCGATTAAGCTGGCCCATAAGATTTATAATGAATCTCAGGGACAGTATTTCATGCCTAACCAGTTCGATAACCCTTCAAACATAAAGGCGCATTATGAGACTACCGGGAAAGAGATCATCGAGCAGACCAAAGGCAGATTAGACTGCTTTGTTGCAGGGATGGGCACTACAGGCACACTTATGGGCGCGGGCAGGAGGCTGAAGGAGTTCAACCCGGCGATCAGGATAATCGGGGTCGAGCCGTTGCTCGGACACAAGGTTCAAGGTCTCAAAAATATGAACGAATCGATAGTGCCCAAGATTTACCAGCCGGCTGCGCTTGACGAAAAGATTAATGTTAATGATGAGGATGCCTTCACGATGACAAGGACGCTTGCCCTTAAGGAGGGCCTTTTCGTCGGGATGAGCAGCGGGGCCGCCATGGCAGGCGCTGTCAAAGTGGCCGGCATGATAGGCAAAGGAACCATAGTTGTTATTCTGCCGGACAGGGGAGACCGCTATTTAAGCACCGCGCTGTTTACGTCAGTATGCGCGAAATGCCCGCCTTAAGCCCTACGGACCTGAAACTCATCAGTACAAATCCGTAGGCGCATGGACCGCCACCTCAGTCACCCCATGAAACGCCTTGTCACTTGATACAAGGGCATCCGCCTTCAGTCTTATCGCTACAGCCAGCACCATCGCATCGTTCGTTAGAAACCCGTATTTCTCCTGAAGCCCGAAGGCGGTCTTGGTCAAATCCATGAGAGTACAAGCCTCAAACCCGAGCCCAAGATCAACAAGCGCCTGCACCTTGGCCCTGTATAGGCTCAAGCTTCGTATGGCATCCGGCTTTGCAGCAAGACGACCGGCCGGATTGCCTCCGGAAATAAGCCCCTTTGCCATGGCCTCGGCAAGCATGAGTTTGTGAGTCACCTCCTGCCAGACCGTCTGGGGCAGAATGCCTGATAGCTCACCTCGTGTACAGCGTCTGAGAAGTCTTTGTGCCTGATCTGAAACCCCCTGCTCAGCATAGAGCAAGACATTTGTGTCTATAACGCATAGGCTGCCGTCAGGAATATCGTCGAGGTTTACAGGTCCCATGCATCCTCTTCAAGGACCGCCTTGAATTGTGACCGAGTGAGTTTCATCGGCCGCTCG
>JACRLQ010000049.1 GCA_016215155.1 Nitrospirota bacterium | reverse complement strand
TGCCGTTCAATACCATTTTTTCTTGTATTCAGCAACACAAAAATATCAATATCGCTGTCTCTTGTCTGCTTGCCGGTAACATAGGAACCGAACAGGATTATTTTTTCGACATCGAAATTCGACACAAGACGATTTACAATTCCGTTGATAGTTGTCTGAATTTCTTTTTTCTCAAGCTTTGTCATGAATTTAAATTAGCATAGCGACACGGCAATGTAAATACGGTTATCACTCAGGAGATGCGGAAGGACAGCAATGCATTATTGATAATTCAAGATCAAACAGGCTGTTGAAAAACTCTTGTTTTGTCAGTTAGAGCCGTCATACTCGCGAAGGCGGGTATCCAAACTCCTTAAAAACAATGGATTCCCGTCTGCACGGGAATGACGCGAAAACATCTGAAAACACTTTTTCAACAGGCTACAAAGACCCGACCACAATTTCTTATTGAAGCTTTAATCAGCCAAGCTCTGATATCAACAAAACCATCTATTCAGGCAGAACTATAAGAGGATTAGTTATTTGACTAAATTCAAGCGAAACTGAATCGAATATAAACTCGGAAACGTTCGTCAAATCCGGGGCAATAATGCTCCTGTCAAAATTGTTACCGACGTTATCAAGTTGTTTCTGATCACTTATCAAATGGACATTTACCATATCTTTATTTATACCATTTTCCAGCTATCTATTCAACGCTAGATCTATTCTGTTCCCCACCCCTGCTTTAATGTGGATATATTAGTTTGATAAGACAGATTGGCAAGTCTCTGCCCGAAGACTTCAAAATCTATCGAAAAGACATCAGTCCTTCCCAAACTTTCGATAAAAACCCCCTTACATGGAGACAACCGAAGAGAAGCCGTTGCGTTAGCTGCCAATGATGGATTGGCCTGAACAAAATCATCTACAGGTCTGAACGGAGCATCAAGCAACATTTCATTTTCATATTCGCAGTAAAGCCTCCACATGATATCTTCCACTTTCTCATCTATTTTCCCGATCTTAAGTCCTAAATCACAAGCTTCCTGCCTATTAATTGGGTGGCCATGATAATAAAGCTTAGATGTCAGATTTTCGACTATTTCACCAATCTTATGTTCATCACTTGCCTTGCTCATATGTAACTCCAGAAGTTTCTTGGCCATCATTCTGGACTGAACCATAAATCGCTTAACGTTGCCTAATGCCAACGGATGAACTTTCGAAGCTAAAAGATTGAAAGCCTGAATAAGTTCATCTTCATGGCGAATACCCACATCATCCTTTATCAAGGTGATATATGAGCTCACGTCTTCGACGCTGATGCCAAGAGTCTGATTAGTTCTCGTGTCTGTCGGATTAAAAGGATTAGTTACCGTTGGGTCGACTGGTCCCAGCATTCCCATAGGATGCATCAAGATTTCATCAGCACCTAGAGCCAATAATGTAGCAGCACTAAAAGCTCTATGCGGAATAAGGACAGTAATATGTTTGCAATACTCGCGCAATAAAGTAATAAGTCGCCAAGGAACTATTCCATTGCCACCATTACTGTTTATAAAGAGGTCTATTTTGGTATTCTTCTTTTGGGCTTTGTTAACTATAAGATGCTCGTATATCTTTCTAACACTATCAATTTCTATCTGCACTTCCAGATTCGATCTCGTACTAGTTACATACGAAATTAGAAGAGTATTCCCCCTAGCTTCTTCCAACTCTTTGATAATTTTATGTCTTTGCTCTTTAGCCATGATGATGAATATACCAAAACATAATGATCTTTACAAGTTCAGGTTTCTCAAACATAAGATTTCTTTCGAATACTCCTCTTGCCCTGCACCTCAAAAACCTGCGGCTGCGAAAGAACGTCAACATGAGAATACTTTTGCGTTGTCCTTATATCAGTATGCCCTAAAACTTCCTTGATAATCGCTATCGACACACCACTAGATGCTGCCAAAGACGCAACAGAATGCCTTCTTCCGGATAAAGAGGGAAAAATGCTCATACCGCAATTTTCTGAACACCTACGAGGTGAGTCCTTGGCCGCCGTTTATCCCCCTTAACCTCCAGGCAAAGCTCAATGGCCTCCCTGACCCTTTTCATGAGGGTGTCAAGGGACTTTGCCTGCGTGTGGCATCCCTTCAGTGAAGGAACGTCTGCGATGAAGTATCCCTCTTCATCCTGTTCAATAATCACGGTAAATTCCTGCATACGCACCTCCGTGGAGATTTCCCTAATCTATAAAAAAAGCCTCTTTTTTATAAATAATAAAGGAATCTGGCGGGAGCGTGTGGGAATCGAACCCACCCTTCCCGCTTTTGGCAGGAAACACCGGCTTTGAAGGCCGGGAGGGACACCAGAACCCTATGCACTCCCAATGATGATATTCGACTTCTTTTGCGCCGCAGGTGCAAAGTACCCCGGCACCTACCGTCTTCTAATGGATCGCTATGTTTTCGAAAGTCACGGCGTCGCCGCTTATTACAACAGCGCTGTTCAACAGCGTTGTAAAGAAAAGGTTCGACGAAAACCCGCAGTTATAGCCGCCCTCCAGCGTCACCAGTACCGGTCTGTTGAGCGTGAGGGTGCCGGCGATATCTATATCCTTAGCCTGGATCAGGATCGCATCTCCGGATAATGCGCTGTTGTATGCGGCCTGTACCGTCGGGAAATAACCCGTTCCCAGTATCCCCTGAGGATAAGTGTCGCCGCAGGCATTCGTTGTAACATTCTTCGTTATGCTGAAGGGTGAGCCGTCTTTTGTTACGGTCAGGGTCACCGGCCATACCGAGGCGGTGCTGAAGTTATGGACAGGATTCTGTACTGAACTGTATTGACCGTCTCCGAAATCCCAGGACCAGGCCGTTGTCCCCGGGGCTGCCGATCCGGCAAAGCTGACCGTAACCGGTGCATTACCTGATACCGGGTCCATCGTATAAGTGAAGTCAGCGACAGCTTCAAAAACTGCGGTGGTCGATCGCTGTACACTCATGGTCACCGGACACTGCGCGCCGTAACCGGCGCATACTCCGGTCCATCCGGACAAATACGAATCCGCAGAGGGTGCCGCGTCAAGGCTGACATAAGCATATCGGGGGAATACAGCGGTACAGGTCGAGCCGCAACTGATGCCGGCCGGAGTACTCGTGACCGTCCCGGAACCCGAACCCGTGTTGACCGCCACGTCGAGACGGTTCCCACAGGCAGGATTAAGGCCCCATCCGGTGATATGTCCGGTGTCTCCGTTAAATGCATCCACTGCCCTGAGAGTCCAGGTGCCGGCGGCATTCTCGCCGTCGAATACCGAAAGCGGGTTATTCGGTCTGAAGGTGCCGCTGATCGCAGGGGTCCCCGAGCACTGTTCCTCGACCGGTGAGGCCGCCTCATCATCCAGCGTGGCATTGATATCGTTCAAGGTGCAACCAAACCCACCACCGACGGTCCCGGGGCGGTCTATGATCACCGCGCTCGTCCCCGTTTCATTATGCGTCAGTGTGAATATAAGATCGCCGACCCAGGTGTGTGTCGCCTGTACAGCAACATTCAGATCCATGATCGAAGTGCAGGCATCTGCCGGGATTACAAGTGTCGACGTAACGCCTGCAGGAGTATTGTCCGGAATGGCCACAGGGAAGGCATCCGTGCTGGAATAGGTGCCATTGGTCATGAACATGGTGTCAGGGCCGTACGTAGTTGCATAGAAACTCGTCGCAACAGCACGATAGTGATACAGGGTATCAGGGGCGAGGCCTGATATGCCGGCGCTCACGGCAGTCGGACTCCCTCCTGAGACGGTCCCCGGCAGCGCAGCCACCGTAGTCCCATAAGTAATGTCTGTCCCATACTGAAAGCTAACCACTGTGTCCGGTCCATTCGCGTTGACGCCCGCGTTTAAGGTTGCAGCAGTATTCGTGATTGCGGTAGCCTGGCTTATAGTTACTGTTGGAGGATAGCCCGCATAGCTGATCTGCAGCCTGGACGACGGACCGTTCGTACCATACCAGCTGACCAGCCCGTTGCCGTTGGTATTGCCGATAAACACTGACGGGATAATGATCGTCGAATCAGCCCCTCCCATATTCATCAGTTCATCTCCTCCAGATTCGGCGTTGCACACGACAACGGCCGCGGCCCCGGCATCCTGCGCATTTTTCACCTTTGTGACAAAGGCACAGGTCCCGCGCTTGATCACTGCGGCCATACCGGTGAAGGTCCCGGCCGGCCAGGCATTGCATCCCAGCAGGTTTGAAGCGTCAACACTGCCCGACGGAAGGTAGAAATATTTTTTGATATCTACCGGGGCATATACCGGCCCAAACTGCGCGGTCCCATAGGGCATTCCCATCAGGCCCTGGGAAACAGGCTCCGGCTCAACAACATTCACTTCATTCACATCCGCACACGCGATAATGAGGCCCCAGCCGTCAAGCTGTCCGGCATAATCACCTGAAAGGTCCGCCGAGGTCAGGGTCCAGGTCCCTGCCGCATTTTCATTGTCAAAGACAGACAGGGGGGTATTAGGGCTGAACGTCCCGTTTATCGCGGCGTACAGGTCTACTGAACACTGTCCCTCGGCCGGAGATGGGGCTGCGTCGTCAAGGACCGCATCGATATTGGCCCTGCTGCAACCCCATGTCGTCGCCGGAACGCCCGGTCGGTCAATGAGCACCGCATTGCTGCCGGTATCATTATGAGTAACGGTGAATTTCAGATCACCGACCCGGGAATGCGTTGACTTGACTCAGACCTTGACATCCATGATTTTGGTGCACTTGCCTGGAAGCACGTTGAGCGTCGAGTTGACACCCGGGACACTATTGTCCGGTATCGCAATCGGAAAAGAATCTGAACTCACAAATGTCTTTTCAACGGCATGAACAGTGGAAACCCCTGCCCCGGAAATAATAGTTACGAGCACTGCCAGGACAAGCGCCCTTTTAACGATCTGAATTCCAGGTAAATTCTTTCCTGTGCCATTCATAAATGTTCCCCCTGACCTTGAATAAATTCATACTGAAGAGCCGGTTAATGGCCTGATAGACATAATATCATAAAGTTCACTGCTACACATATCTTCCGGGTATGCTCCCGGCACACAAGGTTTGTAAATATGCGCGCGTTTATTATCGCAATACATCTTGCATAATTGCCTTGTTAGCTTTAGAATTAAGGTCATGAGACAGCTAAAGAACAAAAAAGAAACCGGCGCATTTCTCGACCTGCTCAGGCAGCGCGGCGCGTGCATCAGTGACGCAATAGAAAAGACCGTCAAGGCCATACTGCTCGACGTCGCCAAAAACGGCGACAGTGCAGTACTTAAATATACCCGTAAATTCGATTACAAAAAGGCCGCGAAACTCCGCGTGACCCCTTCGGAGATATCAAAGGCCGCGAACAAGGCTGACCCGGCCATCGTCCGGGCACTTGAGGTCTCCTCAAAACGCATAAGAAGGTTCCATGAGATGCAGGCCGAAAAATCCTGGACCTTCACGGAAAGCGAGACGATACTGGGACAGGCGATAAGGCCGATCAAAAGGGTCGGGGTCTATGTCCCCGGAGGCAAGGCCGCGTATCCCTCGACGGTTCTTATGAACGTCATCCCGGCCCAGGTCGCGGGGGTGAAGGAAATCGCGATGTGCGTCCCGTCGTCCGACGGACAGTTAAACCCGTACGTGATGGCCGCGGCGAAGATGCTGGGAATCACTGAGGTCTATGCGATGGGCGGGGCGCAGTCGATAGGCGCCATGGCTTACGGGACCGAGTCCGTAAAGAAGGTCGATAAGATCGTAGGGCCCGGAAACATCTATGTGGCCACTGCTAAGAAAACCGTGTTCGGACTGGTCGATATCGACATGATAGCCGGCCCGAGTGAGATACTTATCATCGCCGACGGTTCAGCCAACGCGGCATTCGTGGCGGCAGACCTTCTGAGCCAGGCTGAACATGACGAGCTTGCGTCCTCTGTTTTGATCACACCGTCGAGGCGGCTTGCCGACAGTGTTGCCACAGAACTTGAAAAACAGCTCTCCGGACTCGTAAGGAAGAAGATCGCGGGGAAGTCTCTCGACAATTACGGCGCGGTTATCATAACAAAAGACATCGGGAGCGCTGTCGCCCTGTCAAACGAGATAGCCCCGGAGCACCTTGAGGTGATGACGGAAGACCCGATGTCGCTCCTTCCTTCGATCGAAAACGCCGGGGCCGTATTCCTTGGGCCCTGGACGCCGGAGGCCCTGGGAGATTACGCGGCCGGACCTAACCACACGCTGCCTACCGGCGGCACGGCACGCTTTTTCTCACCTCTTGGGGTGTATGACTTCTACAAACGTTCGAGCATTATAGGTTTTACAAAAAAAGGCTTCATGAAACTCTCGGGCGTCGTCGAGGCGATCGCCGATATCGAGGGCCTTGAGGCGCACGCCAATACCGTGAGAATAAGAAGAAGCAGGATTTTAAAAAAGCAAAGAATTGACACAGGAAGGGATTGACCATGACATCAAAAACAAAAATGCTCAGACTCGGACTGCCCAAGGGCAGCCTCCAGGAGGCCACGCTGAAGCTCTTCAGAAAGGCGGGCTATCATATCTCGGTATCAAGCAGGTCCTACTATCCGGTCTTCACTGATACGGAGATAGAATCGATGCTGATAAGGGCGCAGGAAATGGCCAGATATGTCGAAAACGGGATACTGGACTGCGGCCTGACCGGCCTGGACTGGATCATGGAGCAGGCGGCCGACGTAAAAGAAGTCGCCGAGCTCAACTACGGAAAAGAAGGGCTCAGACCCGTACGCTGGGTCGTCGCGGTGCCTAACGACTCGAAGATAAAGACATTAAAAGACCTAAACGGAAAGAGGATAGCCACCGAACTGGTCGGCTTCACAAAAAGATACCTCAAAGCAAAAAAGATCAAGGCGAATATAGACTTTTCCTGGGGCGCCACGGAGGTAAAGCCCCCTTATCTTGCCGACGCCATCGTGGAACTCACGGAAACAGGCAATTCACTGAGGGCGAACAACCTCAGGGTTGTCGAGACTATCCTGGAGTCCAGCACGCGTTTTATCGCGAATAAAAAGGCCTGGCAGGACAAATGGAAGAGGCAGAAGATGGAAAACATCGTCATGCTCCTTCAGGGCGCCCTTGCCGCTGAAGAAAAGGTCGGCCTAAAGATGAACGTCTCAAAAAAAGACCTCAAAAGGGTGATGAGCCTTCTTCCGGCGCTGCACTCACCCACTATTTCCGCCCTCTCTGATACCGGGTGGTACGATCTGGACGTCGTCATAGACGATAAACTCATCTGTGATCTGATCCCGAAGCTTAAAAAGGCGAACGCCTCGGGTATCGTGGAATATCAGCTCAGCAAGGTGATACCCTGATATTTTTTTGAAAGACCCTGTTTTTTATTGACAGAGAATATTTTTTTACTGTAATATAAAAAGCTTAAGAGGGGCGTGATGGCCCTATATCCCAATAGGAAGGGGGGTAAAGGATTGCATGCTTTAGGTACCCATTTATTAGTTGAGTTAAGGGACTGCAACTCTGAGATCATCAAGGATCTCAAGAAGGTCAAGAACATTTTGGTCTCCGCGGCCAAAGAGGCACAGGCTACAATAGTTGATATTTCCTTCCACGAATTTAACCCTTTCGGCATTAGCGGAATGGTTATTATCGCTGAATCTCATCTGTCCATACACACATGGCCGGAGTATGCGTATGCGGCGGTGGATATCTTTACCTGCGGCGATATCATCAAGCCGGAAGTGGCGGCCACTTTTCTGATAGAGAAATTTGAGAGCAAGAGCCCTTCGATCGTAGAACTGAAGAGGGGGATACTGTCTCCCCTTTCGAACGAAAAACTGCCTCACAAGATCACCGACCCCGAGCTCGAATACGTATAGAGCGCCGAAAACGGGAGTGTATACGGAAAAGCCCGCGTAACGCGGGCTTTTTTTTTGACATATGAGAGAGCCGGTCTATATTTTAGTGCTGATTGGAAGCCCTGTCGGTAAGCGCCGCTATCCCCGGAAGTTCCTTGCCCTCAAGAAGCTGCAGCGACGCGCCTCCGCCTGTTGAGATGAACGAAAGGGCATTTGATACCCCGGCGCGGTGTACGGCCAGGTCAGTGTCCCCCCCGCCTACAATAGTCAGCGCGTAGGCATCAGCGACCGAATTCGCTATGGCGAAGGTCCCCCTCGAAAAGGCATCGATCTCGAAGATACCCATCGGCCCGTTCCAGAGTATGGTCTTGGCGTTTGCGAGCGCCTCGGAAAAGAGCTTGACCGTGGCCGGCCCTATATCGAGCGCCCTCCACCCCTTCGGGATCTCCATGGTAGGGACGATCTTTGTCTCCGCCCCCGGTTCAAGCGACTGGGCTATGACGCAGTCAACCGGCAGATAGAACTTGACCCCCTCGGTCTTCAGTTTTTTCCTTATCCTCTGGGCGGTATCGAGCATTTCGGCCTCGACCAGGGAATCACCGACTTCATACCCCATCGCCTTAATAAAGGTAAAGGCCATACCGCCGCCTACCAGCACCTTGTCCACCTTCCCATCGAGATGTTCGAGTACGCCGATCTTGCCCGAGACCTTTGCCCCGCCAAGGATGGCCACAAAAGGCCGCACAGGGTTATCGACAGCCCCCTTGAGGTAGTCTATCTCCTTCCTCATCAGGAACCCGGCGGCCGACGGGAGAAACTTCGTTATGCCTACGGTCGAGGCATGAGCCCTGTGGGCCGCCCCAAAGGCGTCGTTCACATAAAAGTCGGCGAGCCTGGAGAGCCCCTTCGAGAATTCCTCGTCATTGCCCTCTTCTTCGGCATGGTACCGCAGGTTTTCAAGCAGCAGGACGTCGCCGTCCTTCATCTTTGCCACAAGGCTTTCGACCTGGGGGCCTATGCAATCCGGGGCGAAGACCACGTCCTTGTCCAGCAGCCGCTGGAGCCTCTTGGCCACGGGGGCGAGGCTGTAACGGGGGTCCGGCTTCCCTTTCGGCCTCCCCAGGTGAGAGGCGAGGACCACCCTGGCGCCTTCATCAATGGCGTAGTTGATCGTCGGCAGCGTGGAGCGGATACGACCGTCATCCGTTATGTGAAGGTTGTCATCGAGAGGGACGTTGAAATCCGCCCTTATGAAGACACGCTTGCCCTTTATATTGAGCTCATCGATGGCCAGTTTGCTGAGGACGTCCTTGACGGACTTTTCCGGTTCTGTCTTCTTCCTGGCCATACGTTATCCTCTTTTTTTGATCACATAGCTTATCAGGTCCCTAAGCCTGGTGCTGTATCCCCATTCGTTGTCATACCAGGATATCACCTTCACCATGCGGCCTTCCATGACCCTGGTGAGTGTCGCGTCGAAGATCGATGAGTGGGGGTTGCCGTTAAAGTCAACCGACACCAGCGGTATATCGACATACTGCAGAATCCCCTTCATCGGGCCGTCCGCCCATTTTTTCATCGCGGCATTTATCTCTTCCGCCGTCACGTCCCTCTGCATCTCGGCGACCAGGTCCACGACCGAGACATTGGGGGTCGTCACCCTCATCGAAAATCCGTCGAGCTTGCCCTTCAACTCCGGAAGGACAAGGCCTATGGCCTTGGCCGCTCCCGTGGTCGAGGGGATCATCGAGATGGCCGCTGCACGAGCCCTTCTTAAATCCTTATGCGGGAGGTCGAGTATCCTCTGGTCATTGGTATAGGAATGGATCGTGGTCATAAGACCCCTTATGATGCCGAATTCCTTGTGGAGGACCTTCGCTATCGGGGCGAGGCAGTTGGTGGTGCATGAGGCATTCGAGATGATCTTGTGCTTCGAGGGGTCGAGTGTCTCTTCGTTTATGCCCAGGCAGACCGTGATGTCCGGCTCTTTGGCCGGCGCGGATATTATGACGCATTTGGCCCCTGCGTCGAGGTGCTTCGCCGCCTTCTCCCTGTCGGTGAAAAGGCCGGTGGACTCAACGACAATGTCCACGCCGAGGTCTTTCCAGGGAAGATTTTCCGGGGACCTCTCCGCGGTCACCTTGATCTCTTTGCCGTCGATGACAAGGTTGTTGCCGTTTGTGCTTACGTCGGAGCCGAATATCCCATGGACCGAATCGTATTTGAGGAGATGCGCCAGTGTAGGAGCATCCGTAAGGTCATTGATCGCCACTATCTCGAAATCCTTGACCCCCTTGCTCGTCCTTAAAAAATTCCTGCCGATCCTGCCGAAACCGTTGATTGCAACCTTTACCGCCATTGCGACCTCCCTTAAAAATTGTTTTTAAAAATATATAAAACCATTCCAGTCATCAGTTTGGGATAGAAATAAGTCGATTTCGGCGGCATCCTCAGCGACGAAAGGGCCACATTCTCAACGTCTATGACCTGCGTCGGGTTAAGAAAAAAGGCCGCCCTGTATTCGTTGTCTTTTACCAGTTGCAGACACCTGTCGACATCCATTTCATAGGCGATGTCGGAAATCCCCAGAAGCTTTTTGAAGATAAGCTCATGAAGGACCGTGACATCAAGATACTTGAGCGCAGGCTCCATGCCGGGGACCCCATCGCCTTTATAACTTAACTTATACCACACGTTGCCCCCCATGTATAGCCCGAAGACATCCCGCCTGCCCGAGATAACGTCCGCGATTTCACAGCAGCCCTTTATCTCGCTCACCTCAAAATCGGAAGCGAGTTTATCCAGCGCGTCTTCAGGGATGTCCCTG
Source organism: Nitrospirota bacterium (assembly GCA_016215155.1). Lineage (GTDB taxonomy): Bacteria > Nitrospirota > Thermodesulfovibrionia > Thermodesulfovibrionales > UBA6898 > PALSA-1316. The sequence continues at coordinate 23,050 of JACRLQ010000049.1, read as the reverse complement.
ACAAGCCTGTGGGTGGGCAGTATCGTCAGGCCTTCATCGGACATATTGGCAAGAAACATGAGCACGTAATCATAGGGTCTGGGCTCTGAGGAAGGGCCTTCCTTCGTCCTCATCTCCCGCTGATACTCAAGGGCCGTTTCATACCGGTGATGTCCGTCGGCGATAAAAACGGCCTTGTCTTTCAGCTCTTTTTCCATGGTGGCAATCTCGTCTTTTCCATCGATCCGCCAGATCCTGTGCACAGACCCGTCCGGGTCCGGGGCCTCGATATAAGGCCTGCCCCTGTTGACCGCGGAAAGGACCCCCGAGGTCTTTTTTTCAGGGCTGTTATAAAGGGAGAAGATCGGGCTGATGTTGGCCTCGCAGTACCTCATGATATCCAGACGGTCTTTCTTGGGCTTTGAGTGCGTGCATTCGTGGGGATGGATATTGCCCTTGCCGAGTTCTTCGAGCCTTACGAGGCCGAGAAAGCCCCTGAGACGTTTTTCCGAACCATCTATCGTGTAGGATACCTCATAAGAATAAAAACAGGGCTCCGGAGAGCCCACAAGGACCTGCTCCCTAAGCCAGTCATCCATAAAAGACCTGGCACGGGTGTATCTGTTTTCCCTGTCGTCGTCTCCAGGGAATTCTTTCCCGAAATCTATCCGGACAATATTATAGGGGCTTTTTTCGTAGAGTTTTTCTTTGTATTCAGGCGTAATAATGTCATACGGGGGAGCAAGCAGTTCCCCGCCTGAGGTCTGAGATATTTTCGGTATATTATACTGGACCCCTTTGAAGGGACGCACTTCCGCCATAGCTTAATATCCTGTAAAAATAGAGTTGTTCGACATTCTAACATGGTTATCCGGTTGAATTCCAGTGCAGTAATAAGGGGAGCTTGCCCGCCGATTGCTAGGTGGGCAGGGGTGGGTCATAATCCTCTTACACTCTTTTGTTTCGGGGTTAATGGCAGATTTGAATGCAGACTTTCATGTTTATATCGGCCTGTCAATCCAAATAACTGAACCCGGTTTTTTGAATCATTGATAGCCGGAGACATAATCCTTCAAAATCTCCGGCACTATCGAATCAACGAACTCAGCGGGGCTTACAATCCTGATGTCGGGGGATCCGGCCGTCTTTAATCCGGCAAAGTCCTTCTTATCGCCTGTAACCAGATAATCCGCATGGCATGCATAGGCTGAAGCAAGGACCGGTATGTCCTTGTCTGCAATCACACCGGTCATGGCCGCCACGGTTTCCGTTGACGGGAGCGCGACGATCTCAAGGCCGAGCATAGTCAAATATCTGTTGTATATCGGCACGGCCTGAGGCATCTTCTTTTTAAGGTTCCGCTCGACTTCCAAAATATTATATCTGCCCGTGGCTCCAGCCAGCATGGGCAGATGAAGGGCGAGGAGATCAAGGATAATTCTCGGCGCCCCTTTATCCGAAAAGACACCGGACAGGAGCACATTTGAGTCGAGAAATACCTTAAATCTTCTTATTTTTCCCATAGGTTTCCCTGAAGAAATTGTCCCTTTCGGAATCAAGATCGGCGACAAGGTCGTCCGCGGAAAACCCTGACGATTTAAGGAGCCTCCGAAGCTCCCTGCGCGCCTCGTCGAGTCCAAGCTTCTTCGGGGTAATGATCAGTGAATCACCAACAGGGAGGATGGAGACGATGCTTCCCTCATCAATATGGCTTTTCTCCCTGATTTTCTTCGGTATGGTAAGTTGCCCTCGTGTCTTTACCTCCGCCGTTACCGTCTTTGCTTCATTCATGGTCCGCCTCCACACTTAATTATTCTGAATTCAGAATAACCGATTTCAGAATAATTATCAAGGTGAAAGGTCTGGAGCCATTTATCCCAGATGCAACCACTGTCATATTTGTTGGCTTTTTGGATATAATAGTCTTCGCTTAAATAGATCATCAGGCAGGGGGCATTATAAAAAGATTACCTGACAAAAGAGGTTATTTCGGGCCGTACGGAGGGCGCTTTGCGCCTGAAACACTCATGCCGGCGCTCGATGAACTTGACGCCGCCTACAGGGCCATAAAAAAAGACAGGGAGTTCCTCAAGGAACTCTCCCAGCTGCAGGAAACCTATATAGGCAGGCCCACCCCCCTTTACTTCTCCAAGAGGCTCACGGACTATCTCGGGGGCGCGCGGATATACCTCAAGAGGGAGGACCTCGCCCATACCGGGGCACATAAGATAAATAACGCCATCGGCCAGGCGCTCCTTGCGAAAAAAATGGGCAAGAAAAGGCTGATCGCCGAGACCGGCGCCGGGCAGCATGGGGTCGCTACGGCCACTGGGGCCGCGCTGACCGGGCTCGAGTGCGAAATATATATGGGCTCGGACGACATCGCCCGGCAGTCGCTGAACGTCTTCAGGATGAAACTCCTGGGGGCGCGGGTGGTCGAGGTTTCCACCGGCTCAAGGACGCTTAAAGACGCCATAAACGAGGGCCTCCGCGACTGGACCACGAACGTCAGGACGACCCACTACGTCATGGGCACGGTATTCGGCCCTCATCCGTTCCCTTCGATGGTAAGGGACTTTCAGTCCGTCATCGGCAGGGAGGCAAAAAAACAGATCCTGAAGGCCGAAGGAAGGCTGCCGGATTACCTTATCGCCTGTGTCGGGGGCGGAAGCAACTCGATAGGGCTCTTCAATGATTTCCTGGGCGATCACGGCGTCCGTATGATAGGCGTCGAGGCCGGGGGCAAAGGGATAGACTCGGGCGAGCACGCAGCCCGTTTCGCGGGCGGGTCGGTGGGTGTCCTCCAGGGCGCGAAAAGCTATCTGCTTCAGGACGAAAACGGAAACGTCCTCGGGACCCATTCCGTCTCGGCGGGGCTCGATTACGCGTCAGTGGGGCCGGAGCACGCGCACCTCAGGGACACAGGCAGGGTCAAATACACTTACGCCTGCGACGAAGAGGCGCTTAAGGCCTTCGAGTTGCTGTCACGCACGGAGGGCATCATCCCGGCGCTTGAGTCGGCCCACGCCGTTTCAGAGGCCTCAAAACTTGCGCCAGGGCTGCCCAAGGACCAGATAATCATCGTCAACCTCTCAGGCCGGGGAGACAAAGACGTTCAGCATGTCGCCAGGATAAAGGGGATCGAGCTTTGATGTCACGCATAGGGAAAAAATTCAGGGACCTGAAAAAATCCGGACGCAAGGCCTTCATCCCGTATATTATGACGGGACATCCTGATATCGCCCGGACCCGCCGGCTCATTCATATCCTGGAGGATTCCGGAGCGGACATCATAGAGCTGGGGGTGCCTTTTTCGGACCCTCTTGCCGACGGCCCGACCATACAGCAGGCCGCGCAGACCGCGCTTCAGCAGGGGGTGACGCTCAGGAGCGTCATTGAGTTTGTCGGCGGCATAAGAAATGTAACTCAGATACCGATAATCCTCATGACATACTACAACCCGGTTTTCAAATACGGTGAAGAGCGCTTTGCCGCGGATGCCGCGCGGGCCGGGGTTGACGGCGTCATTATCCCAGACCTTCCGCCCGATGAGGCCGGGACACTTATTAAACATTCGAGGGCCCACGGGCTGGACACCATTTTCCTGCTTGCCCCGACCTCCACGGCGCCCAGGATCGAAAGGGTGACGAAGGCCTCGACGGGGTTCATATATTATGTTTCGATAACCGGCATTACCGGCTCCAAACTCTCCATGGACCTGTCCATAGAATCCCATATCGCCGCTATCAGGGAAAAAAGCGGCACACCCATCGCGGTAGGTTTCGGCATATCGACGCCTGAGGAAGCGGCAGCGGTTTCAAGGTTTGCCGACGGAGTAATAGTGGGCAGCGCGATAGTCAAACAGGCAGGGCGTCCTGACGAGGAAATAAGGGACTACCTGAATTCATTAAGAGAGGCCATACGATGAAGGAAGCGCTGGGGAAAAAGGTTGCCCAGCTTACTACATTGATGGAACTCACGTCTTTGGTAAACTCGACCCTCGACACAAGAGTGATCAGGCATAGGGCAATAGAGGCCGCCGCAAAACTGGCGAACACCGAAACCGGAAGCCTCCTTCTGATCGACGCCGAGACCGGGGACCTTTTCTTCGAGGTCGCGCTCGGGGACAAAGGCGACATACTGAAGGAAATGCGGCTTTCCAAAGGACAGGGCATCGCGGGATGGGTCGCGCAGACCGGCGAAGGGGTCATCATCAATGACGCGGACTCCGATCCGAGGTTCTATAGCGGGGCGGACAGGAAGAGCTCCTTTAAGACAAGGAACATGATATGCCTTCCGGTAAAGACAAAAGACAGGGTACTAGGCGTGCTCCAGGCCATCAACAAAAAAGAGGGTATCTTTGATTCCGAGGACATGGAAATCCTGACCGCCCTTGCCAACCAGGTCGCGACGGCCGTCGAAAACGCCGGCCTTTACGGCGAACTGAAAGAGACGTTTTACGATACGGCGGAGGCGCTCGCCGAGACGATCGAAAAAAGAGACCCCTATACGGGGGGGCACACGCACAGGGTCATGAGCTACGCCATGGAAATAGGGAAGAAAATGGGGCTGTCCGAAAAACATCTCGAGGACCTCAGGCTCGCGGCGATCCTTCATGATATAGGGAAGATAGGCGTAAGGGACAATATACTGATGAAAAACGGCAGACTCGACAAAGAGGAATGCGCCATGATGAACCAGCATACCGAATACGGCTCCGAGATCCTGGAACACGTAAAGAAACTGAGCCACGTCATCCCGGGGGTAAGAAGTCACCATGAGAAATATGACGGCACGGGCTATCCGGACGGGCTCGCCGGCCGCGGCATCCCCCTTGTTGCCAGGATCATCGCCGTGGCCGACGCCTTTGACGCCATGACCAGCGACAGACCCTACAGAAAGGCCCTGAGCGCCGCGACCGCCGTCGAGGAACTCCGGAAATTTTCAGGTCTTCAGTTCGACCCGGAAGTGGTCGATCATTTCGTAAGTTTTATGGACAACAGGGGCGGCGATGCTGCTTAAGGTCCTGGGGAGCGCCGGGGCCGAATTCCCCGGATACAATCCGCCCGCTTTTCTGATAGACGGTTCGCTTCTGCTGGACGCCGGGACAATCGGCTCGAAGCTCACCTCACATCAGCAACTGAAGATAAAGGACATCCTGGTCACCCACTCGCACCTTGATCACGTCAAGGGGATCCCGTTTCTGGCCGACAACATGATCATCAATAACGGCGATTCCACGATCACTATTTACGGGATAAGGGAAACGCTCGGGTCCCTCCGGAAAAACGTGCTCAACGGCAGGATCTGGCCGGACTTCACTAAAATATCCGCCGCCATCGAGCCGGTGCTGAAACTGAAAAATATTTCCCCCGGCAAACGGTTCAAGGTCGAAAATTATTCTATCATCGCCTACAGGGTCAACCATACCGTCCCGGCCGTAGGTTATATCGTCAGGGACCCCAAAGGCAGCACCCTGTTATACACGGGCGATACCGGGCCGACCTCTTCCATATGGAAATCGAACGACAGGATAGACACGGCGATAATCGAGGTCTCTTTCCCGAACGCGATGGAGGCGCTTGCGCTTAAGACCGGGCATATGACCCCGGCCCTCCTTGTCGAAGAGCTCGGCAAGATGAAAATAATGCCGGGAAAGATACTGATAACCCATCCGAAACCCCAGTATATCGGGCAGATCAGCAAGGAGATAAAACAGATCCGGGAAGCGTCCATCGAGATGCTTCAGGACGGCAGGACATACCGAATTTGATGACGTTTCAACTTAGTTATGAACGGACCAATAAAATTAATTTTCAGGACATATAGAGGACAATATGGCGTGGTTTAAAAAAGGCAAAGGACCTAAGACGGAAAAAAAGATAAAGATACCCGAAGGGTTATGGGTCAAATGCGACAGCTGCAAGGAGATCATATACAGGAAAGAGATCGACAAGAACCTGAAGATCTGCCCCAAGTGTAACTACCATTTCAGGGTAAGCGCCAGGGAACGCCTGAACTATATCGCCGACCAGGGGAGTTTCAGGGAAATGGACACCGGACTCATGTCGGGCGACCCGCTGAACTTCAAGGACAAGGTGTCTTATAAGGAAAAACTCCTCGAAAACCGGGAAAAGACCGGGCTGGAGGATGCGGCCATATCCGGCGAGGCGACCGTGGGCGGTCACGAGGTCATACTCGTGATAATGGACTTTTCATTTATAGGCGGCAGCATGGGGCCTGTCGTCGGAGAAAAAATAGTCCGCGCTTCCGAGGCCGCGATCGAGGCGAAAAAACCCCTGATCACCTTCGCCTCCTCAGGGGGCGCGCGGATGCAGGAGGGTATATTCTCACTGATGCAGATGGCCCGCGTGGCCGCGGCGGTGGGCAGGCTCAAAGACAGCGGCAACCTGTTTATTTCAATTCTCGCCGACCCCACTTTCGGCGGCGTGACCGCCAGCTTCGCGATGCTTGGCGACATAATCCTGGCCGAACCAAAAAGTCTTATCGGCTTTGCCGGAAGAAATGTCATCGAGCAGACGATAAAACAGCAGCTGCCGGAGGATTTTCAGCGGGCGGAGTTCCTGCTAGAACATGGATTTATTGACCGGATAGTCGACAGGAAGGAAATAAAACAGACAGTCGCGAAAATAATCGAAATCCTTACATGAGCTATCAGGCCACTCTCGATTATCTTTACGGGCTCCAGAAGCACGGCATGAAGTTCGGTCTCGACAACATCACCCGGCTTATGGACGCCTGCGGTCAGCCCCACCGGTCCTTTCTATCGGTCCACATAGCCGGGACCAACGGCAAAGGGTCCACCGGCGCGATGATGGAATCGATCCTGAGGACGGGAGGTCTCCGGACCGGACTGTTCACGTCCCCCCATCTGATAAATTTTACCGAAAGGATACGAATAAACGGGCAAGAGATATCCGAAAGTGACGTGATGGGACTGGCCGATGAGGTCAGAGAGCTCTCCGGCAGGATCGACGATTTCTCCCCGACCTTCTTCGAGGTCGTCACGACGATGGCCTTTATCCATTTCAGGCGCATGGGGGTGCAATGGGCGGTCGTTGAGACAGGACTTGGGGGGAGGCTCGACTCCACTAACATCATCCATCCTGAGGTTTCGGTCATCACTAAGATAGGGTCCGACCACTGTGAGTTTCTGGGGAACACCATAGGGGAAATAGCGGCCGAAAAAGCGGGGATCATTAAACAGGACACTCCGGTCGTCACCGCCGATCAGGCGCCTGAGGCTATGGAAGTGCTGACGCGCCTAGCCAGGGAAAAAAACGCCCCGCTGTCTGCATACCGGAAGGATTTTTTCTCGGAACTTTTATCTGAAACTGACCCGCTCTCGTTTACGTTCAGGAGCGCGGGCGTCCTTGCAAACATCGCAATACCATTACGCGGGGAGCACCAGGTCACCAATGCCTCTCTGGCGTGCAGGACGGCCGAACTGATAGCCTCCGGCCACCCTGAAATGTCACTCGACATTAAAGGGGGTATAGAAGGGACCCGATGGCCTGGAAGACTCGAAATGATATCCGACGCACCCCCTATTATGATCGACGGGGCGCATAATCCGGATGCCGCCGCCGCACTGGCGGTTTATCTTAAGCGTGTACTCGGCCGCAACTACAAAAGGATAATCGCGATATTCGGAATAATGGCGGACAAGGACATACGCGGCATACTCGGGCCCCTGATGCCTCTTTCGGCGGAGATCATATTCACCGCGCCTGCGTACGGCAGGGCGGCCTCGCCGGAAGTCCTGGCGGCGGAGGCCTCTGCTTCCGGACGCCGGCATCATAAGGCCGGGACCGTCGCGGAGGCGATAACGCTTGCAAAAGCCCTGTGCGCGCAGGGGGACCTTATCCTGATTACAGGGTCTTTTTATACCATAGGAGAGGCGCGTGAGGCCCTTGGACTGAAGGGAGTGCTCACGAGGCTCAGGGAATAAATGCCGCCCTCAGGCAGTTGATAGTGAAAGACCGTTATTCAAAAGTCCCCAGGCTGACTGCGCCTCCTCAAAGGGAACGGCCGGGTTGCGGGCCCCCGCTTCCGTCAGGGAGTTGGGCCGCGATTTTCTTTTTTCTGTTCATCTTTCATCTTTCACCTTTCACGGATGTTTCCTTTGCCGGGGAGTATGATACGGTATTGTTTGCGGACGGGCTGGAGCTTTTTTCGGAGTCGAAAAAGTACGTGGCCTCCGGCGGGGTGACCATAATAAAGCAGGACGCGGTCATAAGCGCCGATGAGATCACATACACCGAGGAGACTTCCGAGGTAAAGGCGCGGGGCAATGTCAGATACGACGATGAGGGGACCTCTATCCGGGCCGACAGGGCAGACCTGAATATAGACGACAAAACAGGGACGCTGTACAGGGCGGAATTTCTGAGGAAGAAGAACAACTACCATCTCATCGGAGACATAATAGAAAAAAGGGGAGACGACGAATATTACAGTCCCGCCGCCGCGTTTACAACATGCGACCTCCCCGTGCCTGAATGGTGCTTTAAGGGCAAGGAGGTCACCGCTACCGCCGGGGACGCCATAAAGGCGAGGGACGTTTCCTTCCTGATAAAAGACGTGCCGGTCTTATATGCCCCCTACCTCTGGGCCTCGATAAACACGGAAAGACAGACCGGCTTTTTGATGCCCGGGCCGAGCTACACCAAAAAAAGAGGGGCCGGGATCAATATCCCCTTTTTCTGGGCGATTTCAGAAAACAGGGACCTGACGGCCATGATCGACATATACAGCAAAAGGGGGATGGGGGAGGGCATGGAATACCGTTTCATCGAGCCGGGTGAGGTCAAAGGCAGCTGGTTGCTCTACCATATCAGGGACACCCTCCTTGACAGGGACTTCTTCGAAATAAGGGCCCGCCATGAAGACAGGTCGGGGCAGCGGATAAAAGGGTTCCTTAACCTCAACTATGTAAACGAGAGGGACTATTACCGGGAGTTCCTTTATTACAGGGACTTAAGGGTGATGCGTTTCCTTGAATCGACCGCGGAGATCACTATGCCGATGGACAATTCGAGGGTCTATCTCCTTTCGCAATACTGGATTGACCTGAAAAACGGTAACGGCAACGTGCCCCAGAAACTCCCCGAGGCGGGCTACGTGAGAAATTATACAAACATGGGAAAGATGATGCTGTCGGCTTCCGTGACAGTTTCGAACATGTTCAGGGAACACGGGGTCTCGGCGGCAAGGTTCGACGCCTATCCGAAGGTCATGCATTCCTTCGGAAAAGACTTCACCGTAGTGCAGACGGCGGGTCTCAGGGAGACATTTTATTCTTTCTATAAAGCGAACAACGGAGACGACTCTTCAGTCAGGACCGCCTTTGAATATGACGTGACGGGGCATACGAGGCTTTATAAAAACTATAATTCTTTCAGCCATATTATAGAACCCTCCCTCAGGTACCACTTTGTGTCCCCGTCCGGGAACATTCCCTCTGTATTTGATTCCGTGGAGATGTTTTCGAAGACCTCGACGGTAGAGCTTGGGCTGCTCAACAGAGGCCTGGTCAGGGGCTCGGAGGTCCTTACGATAAGGGCGCTGCAGGGGATCGACACTAACAACGGCAGCCGGCCTTTTCTGCCTCTGAGGCTGGACGCCTCGCTGCGGGCCCCGGTACATGTCACTGTCGGGGCGTCATATGATTTCTATGAAAAGAGGCTGGAGACCGCGAGTTCCGAGGTAAGCCTGAGGCTTTTCATGGCAGACCTGTCCTTCGGACAACGGTTCAACAAAAAAGAGGAGATAAATGTCTTCACCGCCGGGGCGGCGTTCAGCCCAGCAAAGGGGGTCAACCTGGCGGGGACCCTCTGGTACGACGCCAAGGGCGCCGGACTGAGGGACGTAAACGTCGTAGTCAAATATGCCAGGCAGTGCTGGAGCATGCGGCTGGAGGCGATAAAGAAACCGGGTGATTTTTCCCTTAAGGCGATGGTGGAGCTCACCGGACTAACGGGGAAACGCGGCGCCGACAGTAATAAAACAGGATACTGATCCTCCCATTGATTAAAATGACCTAAATTTATTAGAATATATAATTAATTTCAGGAGGACGCACGTGAAAGCAGGAATTCACCCCGAATATAAGGAAGTAAAGATTGCATGCGCCTGTGGCGAGAGCTTCACCACAAGATCGACGCGCAAAGATATCCATGTCGATATATGCGCAAGGTGTCATCCGTTTTATACCGGCAAACAGAAGATACTTGACGCTGAGGGCAGGGTCGAGAAGTTCAAGAAGAAGTACGCGAAGAAGTAGCCATACCAGGATCTATACCAGGGACAGGAAACCTTTACGGGTTTCCTGTTTTTTTCTTTAAAAACATACTACTTGCTCAAAAGGTCAATGTGAAAAATATCGGCGGTCAGGCGGTCATAGAAGGGGTGATGATGAAGGCCCCTGGAAGCTGGACGGTAGCGGTCAGGGACAAGTCCGGCGCCATACATGTAAAAAGAGAAAAGCTGAAGCCGACCCACCGGTTTCTCAAGCTGCCTGTGATACGCGGCGTCGCCGCGCTTTTTCAGGCGCTCGGCATAGGCATCAGGGCGATAGAATTTTCCGCCGGCAAGGCCTATGAAGAGGAGTCCGAAGAGGCCCTCAGTAAATTTTCGATCATGGTCACGATACTGGTGTCCATCCTTCTGAGCATAGGCCTGTTTATTCTCCTTCCGCTTTATGCCACAAAACTCCTGGGGCTGCTGATTGGAGGCATATCCCGAAGTTCTTTCATTTTCAATTTTACGGACGGCCTTATAAGGGTCCTCGTATTCATCTTTTATGTCGTGGCCATAGGCCTCTGGAAAGAGATGGCCCGTATATTCATGTATCACGGCGCGGAACATAAGGTCATTCACGCCTATGAAGAGGGCGTCGAGCTCTCGGTCTCGGGTGTGAGGAGCTACAGCACCAGGCACCCCCGCTGCGGCACGAGTTTTCTTATGATCGTCATGGTCTTCAGCATCCTCGTTTTTTCCTTCATCCCGCAGCACTGGCCCTTTCTGTATAAATTCCTTTCGAGGGTGGTGCTCATTCCCCTGATCGCGGGATCGTCTTTTGAATTTTTGAAGCTCTCCGCGAAATGGCAGCATAACGCCATCATGCATGCGATGATCGCCCCGGGACTTTTACTGCAGCGTCTGACAACTAGGGAACCGGACGACTCGCAGATCGAGGTCGCCCTCACCGCGCTTTCAGAGGTCCTCAGCCTGGAGCAGGAAGATGCTTGACAAGCTCAGGTCCATAGAGGAGAAATATGATAACCTGACCGGCCTTTTGATGGACCCTAAGGTCCACGCCAACCAGACAGAGTTCCAGAAATACTCACGGGAGCATTCCGACCTCCAGCCTCTGGTAGAGAAAATAAAGGAATATAAGACCGTTATGGAGGCCCTGGGCGAAGCGGAAGAGATCTTAAACGGAAGCGACCCTGAGTTGAAGGAACTGGCCCAGGCGGAGCTCGATGAGTTGAAGAAAAAGAGGCCCGTCCTGGAGGAAGAGCTCAAGCTGATGCTCCTGCCGGTTGACCCCAGGGATTCGAGAAACGTCATTTTGGAAATCCGGGCCGGCACGGGCGGCGAGGAGGCCGCGTTGTTCGCGGCAAACCTCTTCCGCATGTATACAAAGTTTGCCGAGTCGAAGAAGTGGAAGGTTGAGCTTATCAGTATGAACGCCACCGGCCTTGGGGGCGTCAAGGAAGTGGTCGCGTCCATCATGGGCAAAGGCGCCTACAGCAAGCTAAAATATGAAAGCGGTGTCCACCGGGTGCAGCGTGTCCCCTCGACAGAGGCGTCCGGAAGGATCCACACGTCTGCCGCGACGGTGGCCGTCCTGCCCGAGGCGGAGGAAGTCGATATAAAGATCGAAAGCAAGGACCTCCGGATAGACACCTTCTGTTCTTCCGGCGCCGGAGGACAGAGCGTCAACACCACCTATTCCGCCGTCAGGATAGTCCATATCCCGACGAACCTGGTTGTCCAGTGCCAGGACGAGCGTTCCCAGACCAAAAACAAGGACAAGGCGATGAAGGTCCTGAGGGCGAGACTTTATGAAATGGAGATCGAGGAGAAAGAGCGCGAGAGGGCCCAGCAGAGAAAATCTCAGGTCGGCTCCGGAGACAGGAGCGAACGCATAAGGACCTACAACTATCCCCAAAACCGGATCACCGACCATCGCACCGGCCTGACCCTCTATAAACTGGAGCAGGTGCTCGAAGGGAACCTGGACGAAGTGCTGGACAATATGACCACCTATTTCAATGCGGAACGGCTCAAAGAAATCACCTAATCTCCTCGATTCAAAAAAACAATTGAGTTATGTCAATTTCGACCAGAAGCAGGAGCCTTGAGCGGCAACGTGAGAAATCTTGTTTTAAAAACGGCATCCAGACAGATTTCTCCCTTTGGTCGAAATGACGATCTTTTTCTCCCCACGGCTGAAATCTTTATTTGACACCATATGCGGATACTCGACGCGGTAAGATACTCATTGGAGAGGCTCGAAAAGGCCGGGGTGGACGACCCGCTTACCGATGCCGAAATGCTGGTATTTAATGCCGCGAGGGCCGAACGGCTCTCTGCTTATATCGACAATCCGGAGATCGGCGGAGGCCTGTTTTCAAAAATAAAGAGGCTCACCGCCCGCAGGGGCTCCGGGGAACCTCTCCAGTATATCATCGGTCACGTCGAGTTCTGCGGGCTCACCATAAGCGTAGGCAAAGGGGTGCTCATCCCGAGACCCGAAACCGAACTCCTCGTTGAAGAGGCCTTAAAGACCGCGAAACGTGAAGCGTTAAACGTGAAACGTAACGACTCAGGCGCTAAAGACGGACCATCAAGCGATGATGCCGGGCTTATTGACTTTTCACCCTTCACCCCTCACCCTTCACTGTCTGTTCTCGATCTCTGTACAGGGAGCGGATGCATCGCGCTGGCCCTGGCAAAAAAACTCCCCGGGGCCAAGGTCTTCGGGACCGACATCTCCGCGAAGGCGCTGCGCTACGCCAGAAAAAACGCGGCGGCACACAATATTTGTAACGTCACTTTTAAAAAAGGCGATCTGTTCGGACCCCTTAATAAAGGCGCGAGGTTCGACCTCATCGTCTCGAACCCGCCCTATATCGTCACGTCTGATATAGACGGACTGCAGAGGGAGATAAGACAATGGGAGCCCAAAAATGCGCTCGATGGCGGCGCTGACGGGCTGGATTTCATGAGGGCGATCCTGTCCGGCGCGCCCGCCCGCCTGAAAGAAGGCGGTATCGTCATTCTGGAGCTTGGATATGGACAGGCGGACGAAGTCTCGGAGATGGCAAGACAGCATGGGTTCGGGAATGTCCTGGTCATCGATGACTTTGCGGGCGTGGGCAGAATTCTTAAGGCGGAAAAAGCGCCCGGCTTCAGTAACTGAAATTACTGAGGGGTATCGATCAGGTCCGGGGAAGGCCTTCCGCAGAAATGGCCCTGGGCGTAATCGATATCAGCGGCCCGGACGGCGGCCAGGATTTCATGACTTTCCACGCATTCCGCGATTGTCTCTATGTTCAGTTCCTTCGCCAGGATGCATACTATCTTGACAAAGGCCGCGTCTCTTTCTTCTTCCACCATGCTCCTGATGAAGTCCCCTTCTATCTTCACGAAATCTATAGGGAACTTCTTCATGTACTGAAATGACGAAAACCCCGATCCGAAGTCGTCAATGGCGAATTTAAAACCCTCCGCCTTCAGGGCCAGGACGAAGTCCTCCAGGATATCGAGGTTCCTTACCGTGTCCCTTTCGGTAATCTCGAAGACTATCGATGTCCTGTCTATCGCATGTTTATCGGTAAGGGCAAGTATATGCGGAATAAAATCAGTAGAGATTATAACCCTTGGAGAAAGGTTAATAAAAAGATATCCCTCATAACCCTTGAGCTTCGCCTCTTCAAACGCCTTCTCGATCATTATCTGTTCGAGCCTCATGGTGAGCCCCAGTTTTTCAGCGACCTCTATAAATTCAATGGCGCTGTGAATCCCGTCGTCCGTCTGTATCCTGCATAAGACCTCGACACACTCTATCTTGCCGGTATTGAGGGTCATAATGGGCTGGAAATAAGGGATTACCGATTTGTCCTCGATGGCCCTGATGATCATCGACGCCACGTCCGCGGACTTGCGGAACGTCTCGACCCCGTCCTTTTCGGTCGGCGCAACGACCATGTTCTTGCCCTCGCCCTTTGCCTTGTACATCATATTGTCCGCGAACATGAAAAGGTCCGTGGCGGTGGACGCATGCTCCGGAAATACGCCGAACCCTATCGACACGGACGTCCTTACCCTGATCCCGTCGGTCGTCGCGTATTCGAGGCCGGCGATACATTCCCTGATCCTGTTGGACACGAGCAAAGCCTCCTCCCTGTCGCTTTCGGGAAGCACCGCGACAAATTCGTCGCCGCCGTACCTCGAGAAGATGTCCCCCTGTCTCAATATCCCCTTTATCCTGTTTGCGATCTCCACCAGGAACCTGTCTCCAAAGAGATGTCCGAAAGAGTCATTGACCAGCTTGAAGTTGTCGAGGTCTATGACAAGAAGCGCGAACTTGTTCTGGTGCCTTACGGACCGGTCGACCTCGTAGCCAAGCAATTCCCAGAGCATCCTCTGGTTATAAAGAAGCGTCAGCGGGTCCCTGGTGGCGTAATATTCGAGGTCTTTCGTATACCTCTCCAGGGCCTCCACGGAACTTACCACGTTAAGAAGCGTCGTCAGTATGCCGTCGATCATCAGGGACATCATGGCGTCTTTCCTGAACCCCCTTTCGACGCTCACCCCGACCACCCCGTCAATCTTCGGATTTTCTATCGCCAGGACCTTTGTCTTAAGATGGGTCACGTTGTCGTCAAAATCGTTCAGCGTCCTCGTGGAATCGGCCACGGTATGCACGAATACGGTCTCCACCCCTCCCTGAAACAGGATGTTCTTCTTCACCACATGCTCCCTGATCATGTTCTCCACTTTTAATTTCACGTCCTCCGACGGCCCATAGATCCAGAATACGCTTATCCGGCATTTGTCGTCGGTCATCCTGAATATCGAAAACATTATGTAAACCTCGATTATCCTGTTTGCCTCCAGAAGGAGGTTCGAGACATGGGTCTTCCAGTCCCTGACGACCTCGGAGGTTATTATGAATTTTTCGAGGATCTGTAGCTCGAACTCGAATATCTCCCTGTCCATCGCGACCGCCTTGATCTTCCGGATAAAGCTCTGCAGCTCGGCAAGGATCCTGTTGTATTCCTCAAAGCCCAGATTTTTCGTCCCGATATCGATATCACCCAGGTCATTGATCTTGTTGAAATTCTTTATCTGGTCATAAAAGAGCTCCGAAGACCGTCTTATCCTGGCGTTAAGAAAATTGGCCACAAGTCCGGCGACTATAAAAGGAATGGGAACAAGGAGGAAAAACAGGACCGCGAAATATTTCGTCGCCTCGCTGACTACCGCCCGGATGTCCTGTCGTACGGCTATCACTCCGAGGATGTCGCCTTCCGCCGCATTTACATGACAGCCGAAGCATCGCGCGTCGGCCGTCACGGGATAGATCGTCGCAAGGGCCGGCCCCGTATCTACATTCAGGCTTTTCTTCGTCTCGAACACCTTTTTAATGTCCTTGTCCATCGCGGGCTGGGCTATCCTGCCGTATTGGCCCTCCACTATCTCTCCCCTGTAAATCTCGACCGTGTAGGGCAGGGAACTGCCCGGGGCCATGCCGGAGTCCAGAAATTTCTGCAGTTCGGCCCTGGTCCAGCCTTTTTCCATAAGTTGTGTCATGGCGTTAAAGACCTGCCCCGAGACCATTTCCGAGACATTATGCGTATGCCTTTCAAAGGCGCGCATAAAAATCGATGAGCTTACAAAATAGGAAAGGGCGAAGCTCAGAAAGGAGACTGCCAAAACGACGGTACAGACAAATGATTTAAGGCGATACTGCCTCTTGAGCAGGGCCCCGAGAAACGGCAGCGACTCCAGCGCGCTCAGGGTCACATCTTCAATTCTTTTGAATATATTTTCAATAACGCCGGATTTCAATATTAGTGCGCCCCGTTCTTTTTATATTTATGACCGACAATGAAACACCATGTTTTTCCGGGAATATCAGCGAAGAGTTTCCGCTTACAATCAGCCACCTCCATGGATTTGGACTATGTGAAAGCATTGCTGCAATGCCCCGTTCCTCCGGCAGACGTTGGTATGATAAGTCAAAGGCACGTTAAAGTCCAGTACTATTTTCAAGGTGTTACGCCATTAGAAATGTCTTTAAGGAAGTCGGAGAGCATTACGGAAATAACGCCGGCGTTCGGTGTATTTTTTTATTTTTTCATATCCTTCTTTGCCGTCTTAATGAAGCGTCCGAATGCCCTGTCCTTTCTACGTTTATCCAGATACGACATTTCGTGGTACTCGGATTCCTTCTTTAGCTTCATATAGCTGGAATAGCGCTCCTGACTCAACTCACCGTTTGTAATTGCATTAACAACCGCGCAGCCTGATTCCCGCGTATGGCTGCAATCGGCATAGCGGCATGCCGCGGAAAGCTCAAGAATATCTTCAAACCCTTTGCTTACACCGTCACTTGCGCCCAGAAGGCCGAGTTCTCTCATTCCGGGTGTATCGATTAACATCATTCCTTTGTCAAGAACAATGAGTTGTCTGCGCGCTGTTGTGTGCGTGCCTTCGCCTGTCCCACTGACAGCTTTAGTATCGAGGGCATTCCGTCCGATCAGGCGGTTGATTAGTGTAGTTTTGCCGACACCGGACGATCCAAGCAGGCAATATGTGCGCCCCGGCCTTAACACCTGCCGGAATTCATCAAATCCGGAGCCGGTTACGTTGCTAAGGGCAATAACTCCGGCCGTGATGCCGGCCTGTCTAATGGCCGCAAGCTTCTGTTGCAGCTCATCGTGGGGGACCAGGTCCGTCTTGGCAAGAATGATAATCGGCTCGACATGACCGTCAGCTGCCATTACCAAATACCGATCCATTCTGGGCAGATTAAAATCAATGCGACATGACTGAACAACGAAGGCAATGTCAATGTTGGCTGCAATCATCTGATAGTCTACTTCCGCGCCGGCGCGTTTCCGGCGTAAAAAAGTTCTTCGCGGAAAAACCCCATGGATGATTGCCGAAGTGTCGTGATTGTGATACTGCACGGTGACCCAATCGCCGACACAAGGCAGCTCAGACGATGACTCGACATGGAAATAGAACTTCCCCGCAAGTTCAGCGGGAATTTCTCTGAGTTCATTCATGACCCTGTAGGAATTGCGGTCAACTGCCGTCACGCGAGCAATTCCTTGATTTTCGTGGACAATGGCATCGGCATGCGCCTCAAACCATGGATCAAAACCTATGTCAATCAATTTCATCATATTCCGTCACTTCTTCCTTAAATAGTTTCGCTGTCTTGTCGCTCCCCGTTTTCTTACAGCGGGGGCCTGGGGTCAAACCTATACCGGCCTATTTCCTGAACCTTTCGAGCAGTCTCCTGTAATCCTCCTCCGTGTCCATATCGAGGAGAACGCCTTCGTCGGGCACATCGACAAAAAAGACCAGGCCGGGGTTGCCGGCGATGATATCCCGCAGCGAGCCGGTCGAGGCTATGCCGCGTATCAACGGGGCAGGGAAAAGAGTGGGGTGGCCCTTCTTTCCGTTATGGGCGGGGATGATGATCCTGCCGGGGCCTTTCGCATGCTCACGGATAATCCCCGTTATCGTCTCATGGGATACGAGGGGATGGTCGGCGAGACAGACGAGCACGCCCGAAGAAGAGATTGCGATCTCCTTCAGGCCAACCCTTATCGACCCCGCCATATCGCTTTCAGGATCGTCGTTCAATGCGAACCTCACGGGCAGATGCGTCAGGGACGCGCGGACCGCTTCATGTCCTGTCCCGGTCACGACGACTACGTCGTCAACCCCTCCCATTAAAATGCTCCTGGCGGCATGCTCGACGGCAGGCCTGTCACAGAGCGGCAGCAGTTGTTTTGTCCGCCCCATCCTTCTGCCCGAGCCCGCCGCAAGCAGAAGGGCGGATACCCGGAAGCGCATATTCCCTCCTTTTCTGTATGACCTGCGCCATTATGCTGACCGCGATCTCCTCCGGAGTGATCGAACCGATCGAAAGGCCGACCGGGATGACAATCCTCGATATATCCTGGTCTGAAAATCCCTCCTCGCTGAGCGTCTTGAAAAGGAGTGCCTTCTTCCGCCTGCTTCCCAGAAGACCGATATAGGCCGCCTCTGTCCTCAGGGCAGCCCTGAGCGCGTCCAGATCGTGGTTGTGGCCGCGCGTTGCGATAACGACATACTGGTTCCGGCCCGACCGTACCTTCGAAAATATGTCCCCGAAATCATGGACGACGACCTGGTCGGCCGCGGGAATGTTTGCCCTGTTTGCATACTCCGCCCGGTCGTCGGTCACGGTCACACTGAAACCCGCGAATTTCGCAAGCGTCGAGAGGGCCGCGCCGACATGCCCCGCGCCGAGAATGATCAGCTCCGGATCAGGAAGCACGGGCTCGATGTATACGAGGACCTTGCCGCCGCAGACAAGGCCCCCCTGTTTTTCGGTCAGTTCAAAGGGCACAGTAGAGGGCTGCCCGTCCTTTATTGCCATTATTGCCGCCTGGATTACGTCCGCCTCAATACAGCCGCCGCCGAGAGTGCCCATGATGCTGCCGTCGTCCCTCACAAGCATCTTAGCCCCCTGCCTCTGTGGGGTCGACCCCACGGTCTGGACGATCGTTGCCAGGGCAGCGGGCCTGCCTTCCTTTTTCAGCCTTACAATCTCTTCATATATTTCCATTCATCCGCCTTTCAGACCCTTCACGAACTCATAACTCCCCCTCGCCCCCTCCTAGCTTAAGCGGGGGGCGTTACTGGTTATGCCTTCAACTCTTCCGCCCTTATGGGAAGCCGCCTTATCCGCTTTCCTGTCAGCGTGAATATGGCGTTACAGACCGCGGGCGCAACCGGCGGCACCCCGGGCTCGCCTACTCCCTGGGGAGGCTCCTTGCCGGGCATTATATGCACGTCGATCCCCGGCATGTCTTTCATCCTGGCAACCTCGTAATCGTGAAAATTGCTCTGTTCGACCCTGCCGCCCTTAAAGGTGATCTCGCTGAAAAGGGTTGCGGAGAGACCGAACACTATCCCTGATTCCATCTGAGCCTTAACCGTGGCCGGGTTCACCACGCTTCCGCAGTCTATGGCGCAGACGACGTTATGGACCCTCACCTCTCCCCCCTTCCCTACCGAGACCTCGGCGACCTGGGCGACGATGCTTCCGAAGGATTCATGCACTGCTATTCCGCGGGCATGCCCCTTCGGGAGGGGGGTCCCCCACCCCGCCTTTTTAGCTGCAATTTCGAGCACCGCCCTGTGCCTCGGGTGTTTGTCGAGAAGCGCCATCCGGTACTCGTAGGGGTCCTTGCCTGCCGCGTGCGCAAGCTCATCCATGAAGCTCTCGACAACAAAGGCCGTATGGGAATGACCGACCGAACGCCACCAGAGCACCGGCACGTTTACGTCAGTGCTATGGAGGTCTACATATACGTTGGGGATGCTGTAGGGTATGTCGGCGGCCCCTTCGACCGACGTTTTGTCGATCCCGTCCTTGATGAAACCCTGTTCGAACAGGGTGCCCTTGATAATCGATTGTCCTGCGATGGTATGCCGCCAGGCAACAGGCATTCCCTTTTCGTCGATACCGGCGGATATCCTGTCATGCCACATCGGCCGGTAATAACCGCCGTGGATGTCGTCTTCCCTGGTCCAGATCACCTTGACCGGCTTCTTCAGCGCCTTTGCGACATGCACCGCCTCGCTCACGAAATCGGAACGGGGGTTGGCCCGCCTTCCGAACCCTCCGCCGAGGAACATCGTATGTATCTTGACCTTTTCCGGCTCAAGCCCCGATATCGATGCCGCGTTATTTCTGTCGACCGTCTGAAATTGCGTGCCGGTCCAGATCTCGCAGCTGTCTTTTCTGAGGTCCACCAGACAGTTAAGAGGCTCCATGGTCGCATGTGCGAGGTACGGGACCTCGTATTGCGCCGTCAGTTTCCGGACCGCCGAGGCGAACGCCTTCTCGGCATCCCCCTCTTTTTTGGCAACTATGCCGGCAGTCGCCGCAAGCCCCGTATACCGGGCGCGCATATCTTCGGTAGAAAGCCCGGCGTTTTCCCCAAGGTCCCATTCGATCTCAAGGCTGTCCCGGCCCTTGTTCGCGGACCAGAAATCGGCTGCTATGACCGCCACACCCGACGGCACCTGAACGACATGCTTTACGCCCGCCACCTTCCTGGCCTTTTCATCATTGAATGTCTTTACCTTCCCGCCGAAGACGGGGGCCCTGCTGACTACCGCGACAAGCATGCCCTCTACCTTCGCATCGATGCCGAACAGGGCCTTCCCTCTGACCTTATCGACTGTGTCGAGCCGCCTGGTCGGCCTGCCGATAACCTTGAAGTCCCCGGGCCCTTTCAGGGTAATTTCTTTCGGCGGCGAAAGCCTGGAGGCCTTTTCAGCCAGGGCCCCGAAGTTCAGCCTTTTATTCAGTCCGTCATTGATCACATACCCTTTTTCAGCGCGGCAGGAATCGGGGGAGACCTGCCAGTTAGATGCGGCAGCCTTCACGAGCATCATCCTGGCTGCTGCCCCTGCCTTGCGGAACTGGTCCCAGGTCGAGCGTACGCTTGAGCTTCCGCCCGTCCCCTGAAGCTGACCCCACTCCGTATGGTTATATTCAGGAGCTACCGGAGCGGGCTCAACACGTATCTTCGACCAGTCGCATTCGAGTTCCTCGGCGATAAGCATCGGCAGGGAGGTGTAGACTCCCTGTCCCATCTCGGACTTGTTCACTATGACAGTAACGATATTGTCGGTCCCGATCCTTATAAAGGCATTGGGAGAAAAAGGGGCCTTCGGCTTCACAGGTGTTCCCGGGGCCGCGCCCGGGATCGAAAACCCGAGGATCAGGCCGCCCCCGACCATCGCCCCGGTCTTTAGAAAATCACGACGGCTTATATTGACGATCCTGCTCATTTCCCGCCTCCTTTCGAAGACATGCCCGCGGCGATATGTATCGCCTTGCGTATGCTCTGGTATGTCCCGCACCTGCATATGCAGCCGGACATGAATTCATCTATATCCGCTTCCGTCGGTTTGGGCTTGGCTTTAAGCAACGCCACTGCCTGCAGCATTTGGCCGGACTGGCAGTAACCGCATTGGGGGACGTCCTCCGAGATCCAGGCCTTTTTCACGGGGTTGTTATCGGGTATGCCCTCGATCGTGGTTATCTTCTTCCCGACGGCGTCCTTCACCTGTGTCTGGCAGGAGCGTTCCGCCCTCCCGTCTATCAGTACGGTGCAGGCGCCGCACTGCGCCTTGCTGCAGCCGAACTTGGTGCCAGTGAGCCCGACGTGCTCCCGGATCACCCAAAGAAGGGGGGTATCGGGACTGACCGCGACCTTTTGCCTCTTTCCATTGATCATGAGAGAATACATTTCTACCTCCGGCTATTCAGTGAGATTTGACAGTTCCGCCATCATAAAAAGATTTTATCACGAAAAAACAGGAAAGGAACCCTCCGGCAACAGTCTGTAACGTTCCAAACAGATGGTTATAATTATTTTCGCTACTACGTCCTTTTCGGCTTCGCCCTCCTCGTTGGGACTGCGTTCCATGGGTCCTCCAGCCACGGCTGCTTGGGATATCTTCCCTTCATCTTCAACGTTGGTCTCTAACCGGAGCGGGCGACCACAGCTGAAAACACCGCCCGGCTTATTCCGCGTCCGGTTGAAGGACGGTGTTATCTGCCCTTCGTTTGTCGGTAGTCTAACCCCAGTCTTGAAGAAGCATCTTTGAGTTTCTTGTCGAGTGTCCAGATTGGGACTTTAGACAATACAGCCGAAGCGATCAAATGCATATCAACGTACCCCAACCCTTTTCCCATTAGTTTATAATTTTCGATAAATTGCAGCACCTCACCATGTTCGGCATGATTTACCAGGGGCAGCGCACGCAACAGAGACAGGATTTCAGTTCTGTTTGAAAGATTTCCGCATGCGAGTTCACCGGCGATGAACAGATGACAAGCAACATCGCCTACATTCAGTAGGTTTCCAAGACCGATGTTGCCGGTTCGGAAATGTTCGACCCATACCGACGTGTCAACAAGGACCATTTTACGCGCCTGCCGACCTTCTGCGAGGTATCACATCTAATTTCTTTTCAGTCCCTCCTAGATTTGCAAGTCTCTTGCTGCTTTCCATTGCGATAAGGGCTTCAAGTCCCAGCCTGACAAGCGATGTTTTTTCCGTAATTCCCGTCAACTTCGATGCTCTTTCAAGTAATTTGTCTTCTATGTTGAGTGTAGTCTTCATGAATTCTCCTATCAATATAATATATATGTATAAGTATGTCTAATTGATATGTATCAATCAAGTATTTTTTTACAGATAACGGGATAAATAGCCCGAGAGGCAAAGCCGAATCGGATTGATTTGATTGATTCTGGGAGCTTTCATATTTGTTGTTATTTCTGTTGCTGTGGCGTTGGGGAACATCGAAAAGGGGACAGGCTACTTTTCATGTGTCTATTCTTTCCTGTTATGTTTTTCTGTTTTCTCATAGCTCATCCATCAATTTCATTCAAAAACCAGCCTGTCCCCTTTGTTTGGTCCTTTGATTTGATGACGGCGGCTAGCCTCCGGCAGAAATACCGCGAACTTTAGGGGACGTTGCCAACTTAAACAACTTATCATGCGCACCATCGTTTCAAATCCTCTGAGTGAATCACATTAGCAGATTCGGCCCGACTCGAAGAGGCATATAAGGCTTGTGGAGTTACACCAAGCGCCTTCGCCAATTCATGGCCGCTTCTGCCCAGATGTCTTACCCACGCATATGCCAGAACTGCCCTCGCCCTTGTCACTGCAAGGCTTCTTCCGCCCCCGCTTATCGATTCTTTGCTGATTCCCATGTCACC
>JACRLQ010000027.1 GCA_016215155.1 Nitrospirota bacterium | reverse complement strand
GGGAGTTGGAGGGGGTTACCTTCCCCGCGACTATCCCGATCGCCGCAAGGTTCCCGGTTATGTGGGTGTTTGTAATCTTCTCTGTTCCGTTTGGGGATATAAGCTCGATTGTTAAGCTATGTTCCTCTCCCATCTGAAGCCCGTCTCTTCCGGCCACTATCATCTCGTCATCGAGTTTCAATACAGGCCTCAATCTTATGAGATAAGAAGGCGTGTTATCTAATCCGCCATAAGAGTCGATTATCTCCTGGTCTTCGACCGTCTCAGGTTCATAGGAGAGCGCTATCCGTCTGTTTGAGAGTTGAAAGGTTTCAGATTGAAGATCGAACAGGGGCTCCGGAGAGCCGGGAGTGTTGGCGATGATTCTCACCTTATGCCTTAGCTCCTCGGGGATCTCTGTATATTCATGCGTTATCATCTTCTGCTCAAACTGCATGGATGCCGGAAGGATCTTCATCGTCTCAGGGACAAGGGTCCTTGTTTTAAGCAGGTCGTTATAGGTCACCATTGGGTAACTTTGTGTAAGGTAGCCTTCTATCGACTCCTTCACATATTCAAGGGGGGTGAGGGTATTGTCCGCATTCAGGTATATGTCCCTCAGCCCCGCCAATTGGACCACGCCCATTATGTCACGGGGGTTGTTGTAGGCATACCCCTTAACCTTGATGCTCGTATCCAGCCCAAGCCAGGTAGGATCACTGTCGTCTATCATCGTCCCCCGGTAGTTGCCATAGGGAATCCGGCTTTCCACCCAGATATGCTCTATCTCGAAGTTCGTTATCTTGCCGCCCTGTATAATTGGCCTATATGGTATCCCAGACTTCTGGAAGAACCCGGCTATCTTCATAGGGTCTTCTATACCCGTAAGGTTCTTTATCTTATCTATAACACTGTGCCTCCCGGCAAAGAACTCTATCGTGCCCCTCACGTATCTTGTCGGGAATCCCGAGGCCCGAAGGAGTGCGGCCAATAATGTCGCCTGGTCGCAGTCGTTGCCGGACTTCTGCCTTAAAGTCTCCTCCGCCCCCTTCATGCAGCCCCAGTACCACTCGGTCTCTATATTGTTCTTCACATATTCATATATGGCTACCGGCTTCCAGTCCAGGGACTGGGCGAATTCAGCAATCTCTGAAGACAACGGCGCCTCCTCCGTGTCCATCGTGTCCTCTGGCGTGACTTCTTTCGAGCCGCCGCCCTTATACGCCGGCACTACAGGCGCACCTTGATACGGCTCTTTCGAGGGATAATTGAGGTCCCTGTATGGCAGGCTCCCCAGTAGCGGCCTTTTCGCCTTCGGCAGGATGGTATCAAGGAGGGTTTTAAGTTTTTCGATTATCGGCTTATTGCCGCTTGACACTGGAGCAAGGCTTTCTATCAGACCCAGATACTCCTCAAGGGCCTTATGGTATCTCCCCTCCATCGCCCGGTGTCTTTCCTCCGCCTTGCCCCCCTTTGTCTTAACCTCCTGGCCCCTCGCCATAAACCTTTCTTTGATCAAAAGATGCGATGCCTTTATATCTTCCGCAAGTGATTCGATATTATGGTAATGGTGAGAGGCTTTGCAGATCCCCTGCTGCGTTTAATCATATCAGGCATGTCCAGACCCCATCCCTTCCCGATTTCCATCCCCGGAGTTTCCGACCCCCAAAGAATATATGTGCTAATTTATATCCCGGTCAATGTGTTTGTCAATCTCTAATTGTAATTTTAGGTTCCCTCCTCATTTAGCCTTTACATCAGAGAAGTCTCCTGTTCTGTCAAACAAGGTTATTTTATCCCGCTTTGTCTTTGCACGCCGACAGCACCGGCACTGGAGCCTATACTAAAGTATTCTTTCCCGCAACCGAACCCTCAAACTGAATAAATGCCGCAAAAGAACAGCTTTTATTTTTTAGAGGTTAGAACAAACTGCTATAATACTCAGAGGCGAATAGCAAAACTGTGGATGGAGTTGCGGAATGCCGTTTATCGACGTAGATAATGTAATAAAGGAATATGACAATGCCCATGCCCTGCGTGGAGTGAGCCTCGGGATTGAAAAAGGGCAATGGCTAAATATTGTCGGGCCCTCAGGCTCGGGCAAAAGCACGCTCCTTAATCTGATGGGTGGTCTCGACAGCCCCAGTGCGGGGTCCGTAGTCATTGACGAAACGGACATTAACAGGCTTAACGAAGACGGGATGGCGCGTTTCAGGCGCGAGAAGATGGGGTTTATCTTCCAGCAGTCCCACCTGATACCCTATCTGAATGCCCTGGAAAACGTCATGCTCGCGCAGTATTTCCACAGCATGTCAGATGAGAAGGAGGCCTCGGAGGCCCTGGGACGTGTAGGCCTGTCGCAGCGTCTCCGCCACAGACCTTCCCAGCTCTCGGGTGGTGAACAGCAGAGGGTCTGCATCGCAAGGGCGCTTATAAACAGTCCTGAACTACTTCTGGCCGACGAACCTACGGGCAACCTCGACCGTGAAAATACCAGGATGATACTCGAACTCCTCAAAAAGCTTCATGAGGAGGAGCATTTCACTATCGTTTTGGTCACCCACGACCCTTTTGTCGCGCAATGGGGCCAGAGAATAGTGACGATGGAGGATGGGAAGATCAGGTGCGATGAGCTCGTTTGTCGTCTCTGAGGCGCTGGCGACGGGGTTCAAGGAAGGCTTCAAGGCCGGTATTATTTGGCTGGTCCTGATCGCATATCTGAGTAAACACGACAGGAGTTCTCTTATACGGTCTTTTCATGCCGCGGTCCTGACCGTGCTGATGGCAACCCCTCTTTTTCTGGTTTATTACTCAGGACCTCCGGCAAAAGACGCGATCCGGAATTTCATATCCTTTTCTTTTTCCCTTCTCCTTATCCTCAGCGCGGCATCGCTGTATCATGCCTCAGGGATAAAGCCGGACGGTCCTCTTGACCGCTCCGATTCAAAAGCATTTTTGATGAACAGGTTCATCCTTCCACCGCTGATTTTTTTTCTGACGGTGGCCTTCTTCCTGCCTGATATGCTCGGCTCGGGTTCTTTTATAAAAGATTTAGCCGCTATCAAAGAAAGCGGACGAAGCACATATATCTCGGCTTTGGCGGGGTTCGCGTCGGGATATCTGCTCTGGAGCATCATCTACCGGACCCTCAGACCATTATGGATCGGCGGCTTCTTTGATATACCTCAGATTTTTCTCTTCCTTTCCGTTACAAAGCTGCTCGGAGGCGGAACAAAGGGCCTGGCGGAAATGACCCTTATCCCCTCGGTGCAGAGGGGGTTCATGAAATTCTCTCACGATTTTATCCACCAGACATTCGTCTTTTTAATGGTGCCTGACCACCAGCTTCTGAAGACCACGACATGGAACTTCATAGGGTTCTTCTTCGGGCCCAATATCGCCGGCTTCGCCGCATTGGCCGGCATTTTATTTTTCCCCCTGCTGTTTCTGTATTATCGCCTTTTCAGGCCCCTGCCTGACCCGCTTGCTGAAACCGGGGCGGAGCGAAGAAAGGTGAAATCGGGCCTGCTGTTCGACAGGAGAAAAAAGGCGTTGCCGGTCATGCTGTTTGTCCTGCTTGTCCTTGGTTCCTGGTTTTCAGAAAGCGGGGAATCTCTGTCGAAGCTCTACATTCCGAAACCGAAACCGGTCGTCGAAGACAAGGGGCTCATTCTCATCCCGCTTAAAGATCCGTCAATGGACATAAAAGACGGAAGGCTGCATAAGTTTGCGCTTCAGCATAATAACCAGGAAATCAGGCTGCTGGTCATAAACAAAACCGGAGGTCTTTCGGTATGCCTCGACGCCTGCGAAATCTGTCCTCCAGAGGGCTACGGGCAGAGAGACAGTAACGTCGTATGCGTATATTGCAATACGCCTATCCCTGTCGATACACTCGGCCAGGCCGGCGGCTGTAATCCTATCCCGCTTTCGTTTGAGCAGGATGAGCAGTTCATAAAAATTGGATTAAAAGAGCTTCTTAAAAAAAGAGAATTCATCCCGACCGGCGCTGCCGGGGAAAAGGCCGGATAGATGGGGGCATCAGCGTGCAGAATAATAAAGCGTGGGAGGGACATCTTGTCATCCCCCGGTTTTCTCATATGGATGCTCGGGGCATGGATCATATACTACATTTTTTCGTCCATATGGCTGAATGAGTCATTTGGAAATTTTGTAGAGGCCCTGCGGACTAAAACGGTCTATAAAATTCCCTTTGCGGTTTTTCTGGCAAGCGGGTATCTGAATCTGGTCAGGGCCTCAAGACAGGTTGTCAGGAATGGGAAAAGACGTCTTCTGATATGGATATTGATGCCGCTGGGTGCAATGCTTTATTGTACGGGTTTTTTTATAAGTCTCAGTTTCAGACAGTTCGGCTGGACCATCGTCGGTGAAGGCCAGACTGTAAAACCACGATGGAGTTCCGAAACATTTCAGGTCGAAAAGATAGACACGGGACTCCATGACAGGACGGTTGAGACCGGCGAAGGTCTGGGCATATTTAAATATGAACCGACCCTTACAATCAAAGACGACTCCGGGCGAAAATATACGGTCGGCGCGTTTCCTCCGACCAGGGCAGGCGTGACCTATTTCCATATACTTAACTTTGGACTTGCCCCGGGGGTCCGCATTTCCAGCGCGGGCGAGATACTGGAAGACTTTTTTATGCCCCTGACAATAATCGGGGCCGGCAGCAGCGACAGCTTCTCAGTCCCGGAACTCCCCTATAAATTCGTTCTTACCGCCGAACCGGAAAAGACCATAACCAAAAGAGGCGTCAAGGCGTCTGAGTTCAACCTCAAAGACCCGCTCTACAGTGTCCGTATATACAGGGACGAAAAGATCGTCGCGGAGGGCAGTTCCAGAAAGAGCATCGAGTTTGACGACTACAAAATAGAGTTTATGCCTCCGGTAAGCTGGATGCGGATCGAGGCGGTAAAGGACTACGGCTATCCTGTTGTCGTTGCCGGGATAATATTATTGTCCGCCGGTATTCCGGCTTATCTGATTTCACTTTTGCGGAGATTGATTAGTAAAAGAAAAATTCCGGAACAATAAACAACTTCTCAGCTAAAACACATACGGCGAATTGCATGACCCCATATTTATGGTTACAGTCCCCTGTGCTTCCTAGAAAAAATTGCTTTTCTTCATGAATTTTGTCAGAACATCCGGGTCCGACGGCGGACAGATCAGGTATCCCTGGACCCCTTCACATCCGCATTCCCGCAAGAAATCGAGTTGTCCTGTTTTTTCCACACCTTCGGCAATTACCTTCAGATTAAAATTATGCGCCAGGGTAATTATCGCGCTGACAATGGCCTGATCATTGGAGCTCGACTCCAGCTGCTGCACAAAAGAGTGATCAATCTTCAAAGTAGATAACGGGAAGTGTTTCAGGTATTTCAGTGAGGAATAGCCCGTGCCGAAATCATCGATAGAGATCTGAATTCCCATAGTCTGGAGCCCGAGCAGTTTCTTGATATTCTTTTCAGAGTCATTCATGAGCGCGGTCTCCGTGAGCTCGATTTGTAGGGTGCCGGGTTCGATGCCGGTTTCTTCCATGATCTTATACAAGGTCTCGGTAAAGTTATCCTGCTGAAACTGGATGCTTGAGACATTCACCGTGATCAGCAGTCCCTCGATCCCGGCCTTCCGCCAAAGCTTGCTTTGTTCGCACGCAGTGCGGAGTATCCATTCGCCCATCGGGATGATAAGCCCGGTTTTTTCGGCAAGGGGGATGAAATCAGCCGGGCGGGTCAATGCCAGGTCGGGCTGCAGCCAACGTATCAGCGCTTCGACACCGATCAGTTTTCCCGTCTGAATGCTGACCTGCGGCTGATAAAACAGCATGAACTCACCCTGGCTAAGGGCCTTGCGCAACTTGGTTTCAACGGTAAACCTCTCATGCGCATATTCATTCATGGACTTGGAATAGTATTGATATCTATTTTTCCCATAGTTCTTGGCCTGGTACATGGCCACATCGGCATTGATCAGGAGAGTATCCACATGTTTTCCGTCAAGGGGGCAGACGGCTATGCCGATGCTGGTAGTGACGAAGACCTCGTCAGGCCCGATTTCAAAGGGTTCCGCAAGGAGTTTCAGGATACGGCCTGCGACCTGCGCGGGCGCCTCCACACTCTCGATGTTGTTCAGCAGTAAAATAAACTCATCGCCTCCGATACGCGCCAGGGTGAAGGAGTAATCTTCCGTGATATGCGACAGGTTGTCCGTCAGACGGACGCCCAGTCTGAGCCGCTCAGCCACACTTTTTAAAAGTCCGTCTCCGGCCGTGTGTCCCAGAGTGTCGTTGACCTGTTTGAAGTTGTCCAGATCGAGAAACAGTATCGCGAACATTTTTTTATCGCGCTCGGCCCGCGCGATGGCCTGCTGCAGTCTGTCGTTGAAAAGCGCGCGATTCGGAAGGCCGGTCAGGGTGTCATGATATGCCAGATGCCTTACCGTTTTAGCCGCCTGCTTGAATTCGGAGATATTGCTTATTATCGCAAGTATCTTTTCGTGATCTATGACGACGATCTTGATTTCATAAAAACGGTTTGTGTTTACGAAGTACTCGAAAAAATGCATGTCGAGAGTCTGAAGCGCCGGTTGCAGGCATGCGCTGACAGCCTCACAAATCTCGAAAATAAGCGCTTCCTCGAGCTTCTTTCCGATGAGTTTTTCGCCGGTGGTGAACATATCATCATTCAGTGGTCCCTTGCAGGCGAGTATTCTGCATTCTTTGCTGATCTGCATTACCAGGTCCTGCTTTCCTACCGCGGTAGCCTGCCTGGGAGCGAGCAATAATCCGCAGCCGGGGCATTTGAACCTCAAACCGCCTGCAGAGCGATCTTCGTCGAGCTCCGAATTCAGACATTTAGGGCATTTCACTGCATCTATTATACTGACTCCGGAAAGTTATAACACCAAAGCGGATCGGATATGGTCAGTGGCCGCCCGTGGCGGAATCCGCGCCGCAAACCGCCGCATCATCCCTCAGCACCGACTCTATCTTCTGCCTGACCCTCTCGATCAAAGCCCCGAAGAGGGGTGAGATCCTGTCCCTGGGATGCGGCATATCGACTTCGAAGGTCTCGACAACCCGGCCCGGCCCGGCTGAAAGCACTATAATCCTGTCGGCAAGAAATACCGCCTCATCTATCGAATGGGTCACGAACAGCACTGACAACCGGCTGCGGCCGGCGATATCGAGAAAAAGCCTCTGCAGGGCATGGAGGGTTTTTTCGTCAAGGGCCGAAAAAGGCTCATCCAGCAGGCAATACCCGGCGTCCGACGCAAGGAGGCGGCCAATCGCGGCGCGCTGCATGGCCCCTCCTGAGAGCTCATAGGGATAAAGATCAAGCAGGCCGTTGAGGGCAAGACTTTCCGCTATCTCCCGCACACGGTTTTTGATCATTTCGCGGGCAAGTCCCCTTACCTTAAGCGGCAGGCCGATATTGTCGCCCGTCTTCATCCATGGCAGAAGCGTATGACGCTGGGTGAGGTACCCTATCCTGCCCGTCATATCAGAAGGCTGAACACCCGCGACACGTACCGACCCCTCATCCGGCGCCTCGAGGCCCGACATTATTCTTAATATCGTCGATTTGCCTGAACCGGTCGGCCCGACGATGCAGGTGATCTTCCCTTCATCCGCCTCGAACGAGACGCGTTCCAGGGCCTGGACGCCGACCCCTTCCCTGCTTTTATAGCCCTTTGATATGCGACCGGCGGAGAAGGCCGGCGCTCCTGACGGGGAGGACATGATTTATCTTTCCCTGGTCTGCCAGTGTCCGGTCTTTTTTTCGAAGTGATGAATTGTCCAGTCGAGCAAAAGACCCGTCAGGGCGATTATTATCATCGCGGCGAAGGTGTACTGATAATCCGATGTCTTGCAGGCGGTGCAGAGCATATACCCGATTCCGCTTCTTGTTCCGGGATAAATCTCGGCGGCCAGGAGTACCAGCCAGGTTATCCCCATCCCCATCCTGATGCCATGCATAATCGACGGCAGGGCATGCGGAAAGATGACGTTTTTAAGGAGCTGGACCCTCGATGCGCCGGCAAGCGACATCATCTCGATATAAGGAGCGCCGACCGACCTGACACCGTTGAGCGTCGAAAGGAATATCGGGAAAAACCCTCCCCACCATAAGATGAATATCATCGCCAGCTGCACCTGGTCCGCTAAATCATATTTCCAGGCCTCCATCTCTCCGGTAAATACCGAGGCAACCGAGGCAAGCCCGAAAAAAACAGTGGCAAGCGGCATGAGGGCGATAGGGTTTATCGACCGCGACATCTGTATGACCGGATATAAAATGCGTTCGGCCGTCCGGCTCTGTCCGGCAAGCAGGCCCAGCGGCACGGCAGTGACTATCGCAAGACCGAACCCGGCCGTAAACCTTATCAACGTCATAAAAAGTGAAAAAGCGATGGACCTGGAATACAGCTCGGGCGGGGCCTCGAAGGGATGCAACAGGACGCGCATCACCTCGGCGATGCCGGGCACAACGGCAGTCCCGGTCCTTGAGGCCAGCCACCACGCGGACACGATAAAAAAAGGAATTATCGAACCTGGCAGGACCCTGCCGGCAAGGTAATTTATTAATTTTCCGGTTTTATTCATGAAATCTTCCAGCGATACTCCGATGATTATTTTATTTAACGGAGCGGCATTTTTACAAACGCCGAATACCCGCGCAAATCCGGCGGATAATGAGGCGCTTAAATTGTCATAAAGACCGCTTCTGGTTTATGATGTCCTGCATGATACAACTGCAATTAAAACGGTTAAAAATAAACCGGCTGCCGCTCCTCCTGTACGGAGTATTGATATGCGCCTCCACGGTGTTTCTTCTTAAGCCGATTTCCGATAACGACTTTTTCTGGCACTTAAAAACAGGGCAGTGGATATGGGAGCACGGCGGGCTTCCGGACCATGACGTCTTCTCATACACCGTCCCGGCGGATCTTACGGAGTCTGCCCGTTTCATATTGACTTCATATTGGCTGAGCCAGGTATCACTCTACGCGGTTTTTCTTCTTGGTGAGATGACCGGCATCGTGTTTTTGAGATTTATTCTCATGGCGGCATTATTATTTGTCATGTTCCGGAGGTGGAAGGGCGACGAAACGCTACGCGCTGCGTTACTGGCGCTCTTTTCGGTCGCCATTTTAAAGTTCTATTTTTTCGAGAGGCCCCAGGTTTTGTCCCTCCTTTTCTTTGCGATGCTGCTTTGCCTGCTGGAGAAAATAAAAACCGCGGCGCTTCCCGGTCCGGGGAAAATCCCCGCCACGTTTCAATATCGCCCCGCGGTCTCGACCGCGCTTTTGATGCTCGTCTGGGCCAATTCACACGGCGGGCACAGCCTGGGGCAGGTCACCCTATTGCTCTTTATAGTCATGGAGGCCGTTAAATTCCTGCACCCCTCGCTGAGACCGATGGATAAAATGGGCTACGCAAGTCTTTTAGCGGCGGGGGCCGCCGGCCTCGCATGTTCCTTCATAAACCCAAATACCTATAACGCGCTGGGGTTTTCTCTGATAACTAACGTCGGCGCCGCCTATAACCCTATCCAGGAATACTCCTCCTTGCCGGAATTCTTCAGCATGTCCGGGGCTGGCGTGGTGCTGCTTTATTATTTTCTAATGGCCCTGGCCGTGGTCCTGTTTGCGGCCTCTCCAAAGAAGACGGACATCGCGGAGGCGGCGTTACTTGCCGGAATAGGCTATTATTCTTTTATGCACGCCCGCTTTGCGGGGTTCTTTCCTATCGCTGTCCTGCCTTTTTTCGGCAGGCGCCTGTCCGGCGACAGGATCATTCGATGGTCGAAGGTCCTGCTGGTTCCTCTGGCGGTCTTTGCCGCGGTCTTTTTTGCCCATGAGGAATGGTCCTTAGCTCTGTCCACCGCAAAAGAGGGCAGATGGATCAGCAGCAGAAGGTTCCCCGTTGAGGCCGCCGATTTCATCCTCGCCAACAGCCTGCCGGGAAATATGTACAATTCCTACGACTGGGGAGGATATCTTATATGGAGACTGGCGCCTGAGCGGAAGGTCTTTATCGACGGGAGGAACCTGGACGCCTCCGTGTCATTGCAGGCGGAGCTGATCGGCATGGCGGACGCAAGCCTGGTGTCGGGACAGCGGATGTGGATGAAGCTGCTCCAAAGATACGGGGTGACGTACATAATCACTGCTTCACATTCCCCCTCAGGTGAGGTCATGCCTCTCGCCAAAGCGCTCTCGGAAGAAAGGCAATGGGTCCAGGTTTTCTCTCACAGGCCTTCACGCTCGGTGATTTTTGTAAAGGATGTCCGGGAAAACGCGCAAGTGATAAACAAATATGCCATGCCGCGGCAGACGATAAACTGACGATTTGAAGGGGCGGGTAAAGGGTTGGACCTTCAGCCTTCAGCCCGCTAAACAGCTTTGCCGGCGGCCGGCTGTTGGCTTTGGCTTATTTGCATATGATAAAATTAACCATGCATGATCTCTTCGACTCGATCATCATGACCGTAAACTATTCCCATGATATCGCCACCGCCATGCTGGCAGTGAGCGCGCTCACCATGTGGGTCCTGTCGGGACAATACCCTGCCTCGTCGGATGCAAAATTTGAACTGTTCTACGTAAAAATATATAAAACCGTCACGCGGGTCGCGAAGGACTCTCTCTACTGGATACTGCTGGCGGGCGTGCCGAGGATCATATACTATAAAGAATTCGAATGGTCCGATATGGCCGGTGACCTTCAGATCGTGGCGATAGTGATCAAACATGTCGCGATGTTCACGCTTGTAGGGGCGGGGACCTATTTCTGGTCGAGGCTGGCGAAGAAGGTCAGGACGCTGAAACTGAAGCATAATTTGGGTTAAATCAGGAGGTGTTATGGGAAGGACTTTATTGATGGGCGCTGTAATAGGTTTGGTAAGCGGCATCGTCTTCGGCGTACTGTATTTCGGCACGGGGCAGATAACATCTCCGATGGCGTATGTCCATGACGTCTCCGGCCTGGGCCTCGGTATACTCATCGCCTGGATCGTCGGACTTTATCAGAAGGTGTCCGCAAACAAATAAATGAAAACGAATTTCAGGCATTTTATCGCCGCGGCCATTTTGGGCATTACGCTTCTGTCATGTTCAGGCGGGTTCCCGCCCGAGTTCCCAGCGGCTGATTTTACCCTCAAAAGCCCCCTCACGGGAAGCGAGGTCACGCTCTCGTCCCTGAGCGGCAAACCGGTAATAATCTACTGGTTTACCAGCTGGTGAACGCGCTGCTCGGAAGAGATACCGCTGGTCAAGCGGGCCCAGCAGAAATATGAAAAAGAAGGGCTTACGGTCCTCTGGATCGGCCATCAGGACCGTCCCGCTAAACTGACCTCCTTCGCGCAGAAAAACGGCATCCCTGATTATCTTTTCGACGGAGACGATACGATGTCCAGGAAATACGGCATGACCTATGGAGGGGGGGTCGTCTTTGTAAACAGGGAAGCGGTCGTCAAATCAAGGGTCCCGAAGGGCATCTCCCCCTCCCGCCTTGACGCGGAACTGAAAAAGATCATCTGAGATGTCCGACACATTCCTCATCGCCTTCAGGGAGGCCCTCCAGGCCTCGGCAATCCTCCTGCTCGTCCTGTCATATTTTGACCGGAATATAACGGCCGTCACCGCGGGCGCCGTTACAGGCCTTGCAGCGGGCCTTATCCTGGGGTCGGCCTCCTACGTCAGTGAACGTTTTATAAGTCAGGAGACCTGGACCTTCTGGCGATATATATGCGAGACGATAATATTTTATCTTGGAATTTTTTTTCTGGTCGTAAGATCGGCCCCCTCCGCATATATCACCGCTGCATCCCTTGCCGTATTCGGATTTGTCGTTATTTTTTTCGACGCCAGGTCGGCGGCTTTTCTGGTCAGGGACATCGGCCTTATGAAGGAGGGCCTGCATCACGCGGTCCTGACGGCCGCCGCGGGGGCCGCCGCGGGCTTCCTGCCCCTGTTTGCTTTGAGGATATCGCGCCTTAAAATCCCGATGAGAGGACTATTCACGCTGCCGGGCCTGATGATGGCCGCCGGAGCGCTCAGGTTCATCGCGGGCGGCGTCGGTGAACTCGAAAAAGGCACTGTACTTTCCGCCCTGCAGAAAGGGCTTCTGGAGTTTCTGTCTGATTCCGTACGGTATATGCAGTCAGTTCTGCTGCTTCCGGGGCATCCCTTCATCAGGGTGCCTTTGTCCGGCCTGGCCGATTTTCTTGCAGGCGACAGGACGGCCATGGCCCTGTCCGTGCTGTTTATAACCGCCCCGCCGCTTTTTATCCTGATAGACCTTTTCGCCAGACCCGCCCCTCTTGTCGGCGATATCGATGTGGGGGCGAAGAGGCGCAAGTCGATGGCCTTTTTTAACAGGGAAATGCTCCATCAGTCCGCGCCGGTTTTAACCGGACTTTTGCTCCTGATCATCCTTCTTCACCAGGCAAACCTGTCCGTAAATCCCTTATACGAACCCGTGCCGGTCCCCGTCAGGGAAGAAGGGGGCGAAAATTTCATCAGACTCCCGCTCTCCGGCAAGCTGGGAGATTTCAGCGACGGAAGGGTCAAAAAATATATTTATTACTACGGCAACAAACAGATCATCTTTATGGCGATCCGGAAACCCGACGGCTCGATGGGTGTCGGGCTCGACGAATGCGAGATCTGCAGGCCCGCTCCCTGGAACAAGGACGCCCTGGGCTACGCGCAGAGAGGGACAAACCTTGTCTGCAAGTACTGCATGACCCCGATTGCCATACCCTCGCTTAACAACCCTGGAGGCTGTAACCCCATACCTGTGGCCTTTAAGGCTGATGATGCCCACGTGATAATAAGCCTTGACGATCTTATAAGAGTTTATAAATCGACCCTCGAGCTGGAAAAGAAGGGGACCCATTTCTGATGAAAAATACTCTCATCGGATTTTCAGGGTCGCCCCGGCTTCTGGGAGCGCTGATAATTGCACTCTGCTCCACCTATATATACTGCTCGTTCGGGGAGAAACCGTTCGAGAGCTGGTCCCATGTCATATTTTATACCCCCGCCGGGATTGCGCTGTACGCGGGAATTATTCTTAACCTCTCGATCTCCTCCGTGCGCAGGGCCGTCTCAGGGTTTAAACCTGTCGAGGGAACGAAAGAAACGGTCCTTGCGATGGACAGCTCCACAGTTCAAAGCGACATCTCTTTTGATTCAGCCGCCGCATGGATGGCGTCAAAAGGCTTCCGGGCCGTCAGAAACAAAAACACATTGAGCGGCGGCAGGGGGAGGCTCTCGTTCGTCCCCGGCGCAATTTTAAAGAGCGGCCTCGCGCTTGGTATGTCGGCAATTCTCATGAGCGCCCATGTCAGAAGAGTTGACAATGCCGTATTTCATCAGGGAGAAACAAAAACGGTCCTGGGCAGCTGCCTTATGATATCTGAAATAAAGGCCGACGTCCCTGACGAGTTCCTCTCCGTGGGCGAGGGGTCGAATTTCGCCCTGAAATCCGTCGAAGCTAAAGCCGCGGAGAGCCCGTCTTCCGGCGGCGAGGCGACGGCAAAGCCTTTCACAATTACCGGCGGATACCCGAAAAAGTCAGGCGGCGCATACTGGAGGATAGTGAATCTCGGGGTGACACAGGAGATGGACCTGGACTCGGGGCGGGGTATCAGGAAGATACGGACGGACCTCGATCTCTTTCCGCCCGGGAAGACGGACAAGGTCAGCCTGGAGGCGGGAGGCCCTCCCATTACGTTCACGCTTCTGCCGGAAAAGACGATAAAAAAGGGGCTGGTAACCGGTAAACTTTATGATCTCAAGGCGCCGCGGTACAAACTGGTCATTGAAGAAGATCAGGGCCGGAGAAAAACCGAGGCGCAGGTCAAGGCGGGCGAGAGACTGAGACTCGAAAAATACGACATTGTCCCCGCCGGCCGGTCGGTGTTCGTAACGGTACAGGCGGTCCGGGACCCCGCGCTCGTCTTTATTTATATTGGTCTGGCCCTTACGCTTGCCGGGGCATGTCTTATGACCACCCGGTTCTTCTGGTATGAAAAAAGGCTCACGGCCGTCTTTGAAGGCGGCATCTGTTACATCGGCTACACGGAGGAATATTTCAAAAAGTGGGGGATACTGAAATTCGACCGGTGGAAGAAGGACCTTACGCAAGGATAAGGTCAAGGAATAAAAAAAGAGGGGCCGGGGCCCCTCTTTTTTTAAAAAAACCGGTAAAACTAAAATGTCACGTCAAATGTAAAATATATGTTGTCAGCGTTTTTAAGAGGGGCCAGCAGCTGGGTCTTCGAAGGGTCCATGGTGTTTAAGTCACTGATCTTCTTGGGTTCGCCCACCCAGTTGTTGCTGCCTGTATACTGGAAGTCATAATGCTGGTAACCGAGTCTCACGAAGGCCTTGCCTTTTTTCGATATCGCCTTCTGCCTGATCTCCTGGTGGTTATATTCGGGTCCGATCTTGGTACCGGTCTTTTCGAGGTCGTACCGGCCGCCGATATATACCGCATAACCCGAATGGCTCTTCGTGTCAACGCCCGGTGTCATAGGATCATCGTCATAGAGGAGGCCGAATCCGGCATTATTAAAAGGACTGCCGTTTACGTTAAAAAACGGAAGGGCAAAGGTATTTGAGTTAGGACTGGTGTTGCTGTAAGTTGCAGACCCAAAGAGGGTCAGGTCTCCGGCCCCAAGTTTCGGCAGTCTGCCGAGCACCACGCCTCCGATCCAGTCGATGTCGCCCATGTTCTGGGTCACAGGCAGCTGCATACCCATGAAGTTTACGCCGTCAGACGGCACGTTAAAGATATTGAAACCCCTCTGCCACTGAAGTTCGGCATGGAGGTTGTCGGTGTCGACAGGCACCAGCTGAATACCGAGGAAATCGGTGTCCTTGAGCTTGTTCATCGGGGTGTTGAATCCGCTGTCAAAGCCCCTGCCGTAGCAAAGCTTGGCGTAAGCTCCCGGAAGGGCGTTTATGTCGGGCGCCGCGCCGATGGTGAGGCCGTCAAAGGCATAGTCAACCAAAAGGCCGGGGATTCCGGCATTGCCGATCTTTTCGGTGTTCTGCCTGAGATTTGTAGGTACTCCTCCCGTGGACGGCCTTCTGCCTACGGAAAACCATACCGGAGCGCCGCCGATGTTCGACCATGTCGCATAGGCCTGATCGACCCTCAGGGCGTTGTCGGACGGTACATGTCCTATTACCCCGTCAAACGGACCGAACGCCCTGTCCGCGAAGAAATTGCCGGCAACAGGGTTTTCTGTTTCATGGCCCCAGATCTTATACATCAATAACCTGGCCTTGACCGTTACGTCCTCCGTAGCGTTCGCCCTGACATTCAGCCCGAAACGGTTGGTAATCAGCGTCTCATTCTTGACCGTATAACCCGGGACGCCCTGTGTAAGGAACCCGGCGGTCATGCCGGGGCCCGGGAAATTAGGCACTGAGTATAAAGCATTGGGGTTATACTGCATATAGTCATGCACCTTACCCCTCATGGAATCGACCCTGAAACGGTAGTCGCCTCCGATTTCGAGCCAGGAGGGCATTCCCCCCTTTTCCTGCTTCTTCTCGGCAGCCATCGCCTTTTCTTCTTTTACGTCCTTCTTTACTTCGCTGACCTGCTTTTTCAGTGATTCCAATTCCATGGACAGCTCTTCGATCTTCTTCATAAGTTCTGACTGGTCAGCAGCAAAGACCGGCAGAGGAAGAAGCAGCGAAAGTGACAACATTACCGCAAACAAAACTCTCATGAAAACCTCCTTCAGATATATTTTTGCTCCCTAGCAGCCTGGTTTGGTGCCTTTCAGATCATTCGTGTCCCTGATGAGTTTTTTGCCGTCTTTTTCCGTGTACCTGATTTTGACTTCATCACCTTTAAAGAGCCTGTCATCGAGCTTCTCAAGGGCCTTTTTGCTCTCGATCGAAAAGGTCATCTCCTTGCCTTCGTCAGTCATGACGGTGACGGTCTTTGCCTCAAGGTCATAACCCGAGATCTTTCCCTTAAGGTCCATCTTTTCCGCCGCCGCCGCAAAACCGGAAATAAGGGCCAGACATAAAACGACAATTGTAAACAGAACCGATATTCTTGCTGTTTTCATATTTTTTACCTCCTTTTTTAAAAGTGTAGCCCTTATTTGGGCTATTTCAATAATAAATAATCGCCGTTGCAAAGTCAATGGATTTCTAAACATTATATATGCTTAGAAATAGGCCCGGATGGAATGACTCATCAAGTAGGTCTGCCCTGTGTTACATTAGAATAAATGTCGCTTTCTAAGAGATGATTATTGATACGATTGATTCATAATAGACAATGCCGACAACACTCGACTATATAAGAGACCTCAGGCTGTACCAGAATAAAAGCGGGTACCGGTTCTCCGTCGATGCGCTCCTGCTTTATGCCTTTGTCAACATGACCCATGTAAGTCAGGCGGCTGACCTTGGGACCGGGTCCGGTATTATCGGGCTGCTGCTGGCCAAAAAGTACAGCAGGGCAAAGGTCAGACTTGTGGAACTTCAGGAGTCCTTGTACCGTCTCGCTAAAAAGAACGCCGAATTAAACGGGCTCGAGGACAGGGTCGAGCTGATCCTTTCGGACATAAAAGACCTGAGGGGGCGGCTGGAGCCTCAGTGCTGCGACCTGGTTGTCTCCAACCCGCCTTTCAGAAAACCCTCTACAGGCCTTTTAAGCGAGGGCGAGGAAAAGTCCGTGGCGCGGCATGAGCTCAAAATTCAACTGCCTGAGCTGGTAGGGGCGGCGTCATACCTTTTGAAGGGCAAGGGAAGGTTCTTCATGATATTTCATCCCGACAGGGTCCTCGAGGTGCTCGACACGCTGAGGGCAAACAGACTTGAGCCAAAAAGAATGAGGTTCGTGCATAACGATATTAAATCGGGATCGAAGATATTTCTGATCGAGTCAGTCAGGGACGGACGGCCGGGACTTAAGATCGAGAGGCCCTTATGCCTGTATGAAAGTGAAGGGGTATATACCGAGGAGGTCAGGAAGATGTACGGAGACCGCTGACGGCCCTCAAAGGTCCATCCCCCTTGCAGCCCGGTAAGGCTCCATTTTTCCGGCTTTGACAGCCGGGAACAACGAAGCGGCAACTCCCGAGATCACGGACAAAACCAGAGACAGCGTCACGGCCGCGCTTATGCCGGGCAGAGACGGCATGAGATAGGGAAGGCCGAGTCCGCGTGTTATCGGGCCGCTCATCAGGGCCATGATGGCGCCTGTCAGGCATATCCCTGAGAGAGCGCCGATTGCCGAAACAGACGCTGCCTCTGTAACGACAAGGCGGAACATATGGGTTTTCCTCGCGCCGAGCGTACGGATTAACCCGAATTCTCTGAGCCTTTCGTTTACGATCATGTAAAACGACAACCCAAGCACGACTAGACCGAGCGCCCACATAAGCAGCACTATGACGACCGCAACGCTCGAAACCGCTGAAAGACCCTTCTTTACATTATTGACCGCGTCCTGCGCGAGGACCGCCTTTACCCCCGGGACCTCGTATTCGATCTTTATCGCGACCCGCTCGGGCGGGGCGGCGGCGTCCACCTGCACAAGGACGGCCGACATGTCGTCTCTTGAGAGGGCCAGTTCCTTTGCGGCCGCGGATTTCGGATTTTCGGCTATTTTGTAAGCCGCCTCCATAGTCATAAAAACAGACTGGTCAAAAAAATTTATTCCTGTCGCGTCCATGACACCCGCGACGGTAAACGGCCGCGAAAAAAAATGGAGGCTGTCGCCCGGAAAGAAGGAAAGGGCATATCCGGAGAGGACCTCATCATCTTTGAGGTCTTTTTTGAGGTTCTTTTTGAGCCATGGATTAACGGTAAAATCCGAGGCAGGGTCAAAGGCGATCAGAAATGTCTCGACATCCGAGCAGCACGCAAGCGACGCCGGCTTCAGGAAAAGCTGGCCGGAGGCCTTCCTCACCCCTTCAATCCGCCTTATTTTTTCGAGGGCCCCGCTTTGCATATAATAAAGCGAGGGCTCGCCGGAAAGCAGGATTGCGCCGGAACGGGGCCCGTTTTTTTCCGAAACGACAATGACGTCCGCCCCCAGTTTCGAGACGCCTGTCTCAAGGGCTTTGCTTAATCCGGCGGACAGAAGGAAAAAAGAAAATATCCCGCCGTTTACAACCGCGACAATGATTATAAGCAGGGATGTACGGACAAGGCTTCTTCTTAAATTCCTCAACGCAAGGGTATAAATTCGGAGGCCCATCCCGTTATTATATTGCGTAACCGATTAAAAGTCTAAAATCATCAGGGGGTTCACCGCGGTATCATCTCCCTGAGCAGTTCTGCAGCGCTCTTTTTTAATATGGGATGGACCTTTTGGGGCGCGATCTCGCATAACGGGACCAGGACGAAGTCGCGCTCGTGCATGAGGGGATGGGGGACCGTGAGTTTTTCCGTGTCTATGACCTGATCATCATAAAATATGATGTCCAGATCGATAGTCCTTGGTCCCCACTTAAGATCTCTCGTGCGGCCCATGACAAGCTCGATCCCCTGGAGGACGCCCAAAAGATCCGACGGCGACAGATCAGTCTCCGCCTCTGCCACCATGTTGATGAAATCCGGCTGGTCACTTACGCCCCACGGCTTTGTCTCAAGGAGCGAAGAGCTTTTGATTATCCTCACCCCGCTTCGATCAAGGGCCTTGAGCGCGTCGGCGCAGTTTCGGGCCCTGTCTCCGATATTGGAGCCTATGCCGATGAAAACAACTGGCATGACGCCTTCTTCGGCCTTCCTAGAGTATTTTCCCT
Source organism: Nitrospirota bacterium (assembly GCA_016215155.1). Taxonomy (GTDB): domain Bacteria; phylum Nitrospirota; class Thermodesulfovibrionia; order Thermodesulfovibrionales; family UBA6898; genus PALSA-1316. Next base: position 1,568 of record JACRLQ010000027.1, on the reverse strand, counting down.
ATCCTCTCGACGGCCTCTTTGGTCCTATCGACCGTAACGGTCAGGGCAAATCTGACATAGCCTTCGCCCGGAGCTCCAAACCCGTTGCCGGGTGTCGCCAGGACACCGGCCTTATCGAGCAGGTGCGCCACGAAGCCGGCGGAATCATAACCCCCGGGGACTTTTGTCCAGAGGTAGAAACTGGCCCCGGGTTTTGTAAGTTCCATGCCGAGCCCCCTCAAGCCTTCGTAAAGGGCGTCCCTTCTCTGCTGATATACGTTCCGGATACCGGAGAGGACGCTCTCGTCGGTCTTAAGGGCGACTATTGAGGCCTCCTGGACCGCCTGGAAAACACCCGAGTCGAGGTTCGACTTGATCTTGCCCAGGCCCGCCAGCACGTCGCGGTTTCCTACCGCAAAGCCTATCCTCCAGCCCGTCATGTTATAGGTTTTAGAAAGCGAATGGAACTCTATACCGACTTCCTTTGCGCCGTCGATCTCCATAAAACTCAGCGGTTTTTTGCCGTCATAATAGATCTCGCTGTAAGCCGCATCGTGGCATACGATTATATTATATTTGGCGGCGATCTTTATCACGTCCTCGTAAAAGCCCTTTGTGGCCAGGGCCGAGGTAGGGTTGTTGGGGTAGTTGAGGAACATAAGCTTCGAATTCTTAAGCACCGTCTCCGGCACCGCGCTGAAATCCGGAAGATATCCGTTTTGCTCCGTCAGAGGCATTAACTGGACCTGTCCGCCGGCAAAAAGTGTGCTTACGGGATAGACGGGATAACCCGGAGAAGGGACGAGCACATGATCGCCGGGGTCAACGAACGCAAGCGGGATGTGACCAATTCCTTCCTTCGAGCCTATCAGGGACAGGACCTCGGTCCTTGGGTCCAACACCGCGCCGAACCTGGACTTATACCAGACCGAGACGGCCTCCCTGAAGGAAAGCATGCCCTCATAAGAGGGATACCTGTGGTGGTCGGGATTGGCGACGGCCGACTGCATGGCCTCAACGATATGAGAAGGGGTCGGCTGATCAGGGTCTCCTATGCTCATATCTATCACGTCAACGCCTTTTGCCTTTGCCTCCTGCTTCATCATATCGATGGAAGCAAAAAGATAAGGCGGCAGATTCTTGACACGGGTTGCCATATCCACAGTAACTTTAGCTTTCAAATCAACTGTACCTCCGGAATTTTTTTTCGATTTATATTATAGGTCAAAGAGGCAATATATTTCCCGTCTCATGACCGGTATTGCTGGCCCGGACAGAAATACTTTGACAAATTGTCCTGATTTATTATTAATTATACCAGGCCTATGAGCAAAGGAAACTGGGAGATCTATTTCGATGCCGTAAAAAAACTGGACTGGCCGAGGGCCCGGAAAGTACTGAATGAAATAGCCTTGACCGACAGGAACAATCCGCAGGTATATCTGAAGATCGGGGATGTATGCCAGAGGGAAGGTGACGCGAAAAGCGCCATAGAGGCCTATCACGCCTCGGCCCGGCTTCTGTCTCTGCAGGGTTTTAACCAGAAGGCCGTTGCCCTTTACAAGATAATACTCCGGCTCGACCCCCGC
>JACRLQ010000040.1 GCA_016215155.1 Nitrospirota bacterium | reverse complement strand
TCCTTTTGATAAGATTACTGAAGATGATGACGTGCTAGTAATGGTTGATGTAGTAAATACGGGTGATTTTTTGCTGAAATTACTGCGGCTTTTGAGAGAGAAATTTAAAATCAAAGTTGCTGGCATTTTTTCATATATTTTAGATGTATCAGCTAAAACAAGTTCATTTTTCCAGACACCTGAGCATAAAGAACTTGGGAGTTTCAATTATTTTGTTGAGAAGAAACTTGATCAAGTCGATAACATACGGGACATAAAGCAGAGAGAACGTTTTAACAATATTGACGCAGAGGCATTTTTGCGTTTCTGGCACATGGCAGACAATATTTGTAATATTAAACGCATGCTTGTCACTGGCGGTGCACGTGTAACGGAACGGTTTGGCGCAGCATATAACCTAAAATCTTATCACTGTCATAAGCTCGAATTAAAGGACAACGCATCTACATTGCTATCCTATGACAGGCATTATTTTAGTTATTTATCACGACTTGTCAAAGAGCATTCGACATCTTTGTTGGTTATCCGAGATGATCATACATCTCACGGATTTGCTAAAATAATGAAGGATGTTAATAAAGACTTGGAACTACTGATAGTAAAGGATTATTCCGAGAATCATGCCAGTTCTGTAATTAAGCGCCATAAATCGTTGATAATATTTTCAGCGGTGATCAATATAGGACAGAGCACTAAAGAATTAGTGAAATACATTAAAAGACATGCCCAAAATGAATTAAATATCCTAGTCATAACATTTTGCATGCGCACAAATATAATCAATGAGACAAAATATCTCTCATCCGAGTATGAGAGGGAAATGGCTGAACTTGGGGTCAGAGTCGAGCATTATTATAAAAGTGACCTGCCATACTATCTAACTTTTGCTGACGCAGAAAAAAGCAGGCAAGTCGAAAATAGGCTTAGTGATCTGTGGGAGTAAATATGATAAATGAACAAGCTGATGAAATCTTTCACTCAACACTCTACGGGGTGAATGATGAGCCCGGTCTTGTTTATGGAGTTGTTATAGATGCATTATATAAATGGAAAGATAACATGGCATCGTGTCTAATGCTTACGGACATACTTGTTAACCAAGAAGAAAGGCTTTCTCCAAATAGATTGACAGGCATCCTTTGCGCATTGAGAGAATTTCAGGAATTTAACCCACTGCCTGATTATCTTGTTGACCGCATTTTCAAATTGGTTGAGTCTCGGATTATCGCATATCAACCGGAAGACAATGAATGGTTCAATCTAGCTCTTAGACTACTTAATAAAGAGTATACGCAAAAAAGGTTGGTTGGCCTTATTGATTTGGCAGTATCGCCTTATGGCATTCCAAAAGAATATTCTAAGCCCTACTTGGCTCTTCTTGGGAAGTATATAGCTACAGGCAGGAATAAAGCTGACATACATGTCACCTTTGTTGAGGAAGTGATTAATAAAGTTATGTGTAAGCACGATGAAAGTCGGAATACAGAATCGATAATATTTTTGAAAACAATTTCAGAAATGCTTCAAGCGACGGTAGGGCTCATCAACGTTGCTACGCCTCTTTCGAGCATGACGCTGCTATTAGCCGAAAGAGAGAGGACACTCGAAATTGTCGATACCCTTCACAGTGCATTAAATAGAAGGGCGGATTTAGGGGTAAAAGTTTTATTGTGGGAATGCACAATTTTATTCTTATTAATGCTTGCTGGCTTATTGACCAACTTTGATTGGAATGTCTTGGAAAAGTGGTCTTATTTCATCGCTATAGTGCTTCTTTTTATCCCGCTTTGATGTGACGAAAAAAGCGCACCGAAGCAAAATGCTTAAAAAATTTGGGCTTGATATCATGCAGATAGAAAAACTGAACAAAGAAATATTCGACTTAAAGCAAACAATTAGTTGAATGTTAGCGGCCGCTTAACAAACATAGGGGGTCTGTCAGAGGTGGACCCCGGAAATCGGACAGTCGTATAAAGTGTAAAATACGACAAACGGCAAGGAGGTCACACACAGATGAGCAAGACCAAGAGGAAGAGGTATGCAGCAGAGTTCAAGGCAAAGGTAGCGCTTGACGAGCAAGGGCGAGAAGACAGTAGCGGGATAGTGTCAAGTATTTTTCGCACTTTCATCAGATGACCTGAATCCAGTTTTCCCTTATGCAGCGATCTTTTTGATCTCCTCCTCAAGGCGATCCATTTTCATTGGGGCCATTGGGGTCAGGTCTTTAATTTTAGCATTTAGCTTTTAATTGTGCTATACTCCACTCTATGGCCAGGCCGCTTAGGATAGAATACGACGGGGCGGTGTATCATGTGACCTCCAGGGGCAATGCCCGAAAGCCCATTTATCTGGACGATGCGGACAGGGAAATGTTTCTTGATGCCCTCAATAAGGTCAACCTTAAATTCAATTGGCTCTGTCATGCCTACTGCCTCATGAACAACCATTATCACCTGGTCATCGAGACACCCGACGGAAATCTCTCCAAGGGCATGCGTCAGCTCAATGGCATTTATACCCAGCTTTTCAACCGGTCCCATAATCGGGTCGGCCACATATTCCAGGGCAGATATAAGGCAATCCTCATCCAGAAAGAAACCCACCTTCTCGAAGTCTGCCGCTACGCCGTCCTGAACCCTGTACGGGCCAGGGCTGCCGGGCAACCGGAAGACTGGCTATGGAGCAGCTATCGCGGCACCGCCGGATTTGAGAAACCCCATCCCACTGTCACAACCGACTGGGTCCTGGGCCGGTTTGGGACGAAAAGAAAAAAGGCGGAGCGGCGCTACCGCGAATTCGTAAACGCCGGCATCGGGGAGAAAAACATATGGAGGGACCGCGTGGGGCAGGGCCTCCTTGGAGACGAAGGCTTCTCAGGAGAGCTTAAGGGATACCTGAAAGGGGTGGACGGCCTGAAGGAGATACCGAAAAGCCAGCGGTATCTCGGCAGGCCCGCTCTGGGCGAGATTTTCGCGGCGGAACTTGTCGGGAAGAAGAAACAAAGAAACCGGATGATTCTGGATGCGGTTAAACGATGCGGCTACAGCCAGAATGAAATTGCCGCTTACCTCGGGCTGCACTATACTACGATAAGCAGGATTGTAAATAAAAAGGCCTGACTCCGCCGGCTGAAATACTCAGAAGTCAAGTAGAGAGAAAGAGCGGAAGTCCATAAGCCAATTCACTGGATTAAAAGGGTCTCAGGCTGCAAAATCGAGTGTAACTTTGCGGCCGACGCGGGCCTCAAGTGAAACCAGCATTTCGAGGCTGAACTTGTCCCACTTCCCGCGCATAAGATCAGACACCCGCGACTGCGTGATGCCAAGGCGCTTCGCAGCCTCTGTCTGAGACATACCGCTTGCACTGATAAAGCCCCGAAGATCGTTCATGAGCTTTGCGCGCATCTGGAGAACAACAGCCTCGCCGGCATCGAAGCCCAGGTCCGTAAAAACATTTCCGCTGGATTTTGTGATCCGTTCCTTCATACTCTAACCTCCTATCAGTTTGTAACGGCGCGCAGCCAGATCCATATCTTCACGCCTGGTTTTTCTGGTCTTTTTCTGAAAAGCATGCAGAACATAGACCGCATCCGACAATTTGGCGATATAGATAATACGCCATTCACCAAACAGATGAATGCGTATTTCCCGTACCCCGCGCGCAACACTATTCATGGGCTTCCAATCAGACGGCTCAAGACCACGCTGAACCGCGTCCAACTCAAAACCGGCATGTCGTCTGACCTCAGAAGGGAAATTCCGCAGATCATCAAGACTTGAGCCGACGAATTTCAAAGGCTTCATACACAATTATATAAGTATTTATATAATTTCACAATAGGCCACTGAGGATAGAATACGACGGGGCGGCGTATCATGTCACCTCCCGGGGTAATGCGCGAAAGCCCATTTATCTGGACGATGCGGACAAATCAATAATGTCGCTCCCCGTTGACATATGATATCACTATTGATACTATAACAGTATATGTCCGATATTCGTGATATAGTGGCGCAGATGCGGACCAACCCGGGTGGCGTCCGCTATGCCGCGCTTTGCAAGGTCTGCGACCATTACTTCGGGCGGGCCCGGGCTTCAAGCGGGAGCCATAGGGTATATAAAACGCCGTGGCCCGGCGATCCGCGAGTGAACATTCAAAACAGTAAGGGGCTGGGCAAGGCATATCAGGTCAGGCAGGTGCTTAAGGCGATAGAAAGGAAGGAAACGGAGCATGAAAAAGGCGAGTGACAAATACACGTACCGTGTTACGTGGTCTGAGGAGGATGGAGAATATATAGGGCTTTGCGCGGAGTTCCCCGGTTTAAGCTGGCTGGCTGGAGCACCAGGGTCCGCGCTTAAGGGTATTCGTAGCATTGTGGCCGGAGTCATTAAAGATATGACGAGGAACCATGAAGCGGTTCCCGAACCCATAGCCCTTCGGCATTACAGCGGAAAATTCGTTGTGCGAGTGCCATCCGAAGTCCACAGACGGATGGCCCTGCAGGCTGCGGAAGCGGGTGTCAGCATCAACAGGCTGGTAAGCGCAAAGCTAAGTCACTAGAGCCTATCTCAAAAGGATAATTCACCGATGGAATACAAGGGATACACAGCGAAGGTTGAGTTTGACGATGAGGCGGAGATCTTTCACGGCGAAGTGCTTGGCATAAAAGACGTCGTGACCTTTCAGGGGAAGTCCGCGAAAGTATAAACCAGGGACACATCCCATATTGTTTTGATCCCTCGAGAATTTCATAGTTAGCTCCCGGAGGCAGACTTGTCTATTGCAATTTGGAATGGCCGCATAACTGAAAGTCATGGGGGTCACCCATTAATAAAGTGACCTCCCTGCCTGAAATATTCTATTATTGATTATGAGTCTTCGAATACTCTTATTCCTGCTTGTCACATTTCTTACACTCAATACGTCCGCACGGGCCGAGGTCTATCAGTACTTCAACGACGAAGGCACCCTCATTGTTACGGACAACCCCTACAATATCAAAAAACCCAAGGCGAGGCCCGCGCCAAGGCAGGAGTCAAGGCATGTACATAGGCAAGACCAGGCCCCTGTCGTTCAGCCCAAGCAGCAGGTCTTCAGCCCCAATTATATAGATGATGTGACGTATGAATATTATCCCGTTTCCGGCAGAAATTTTATGGAGGTCATGGAATCGACCAGGGCCAACGGCCCGTTCGATTACAGCGATAACCGACGGTACGCGGGCCAGACGCGGTGGACCGTGGGCTGGTCCTATAAGTTCGGATCCACCTACAACCGTGAAGGAGGTTACCTGCGCGCCGCGGTCAATATATACGATTTTGACTTCAGGACCGACATCTCGGTTTTAATGCCTGCTCTTGCGCCCGAATCCACTCTGACCGACAGCGAAGTCGCGCTGTGGGGATCGTTTATGAATGGCCTGCTTGAGCATGAAAACGACCATGTAAAGATCACGACCGACCCCGGATACCGGGCAGAGGCACTGAGGATGATTTCCGATATAAAAGAAGTGCTGGTCCCCTTTGACCCCTCATACGACGTCAACTCTTTAATACGCTCGGCCGTCGAGGCGGAGACGGCAAAGGTGGGACACTCCCTGATAAAAAATATCAAGTCGCGCAACGAGGAGTACGACAGGGTCACGGAGCACGGGATAAAACATGAAATGAGGGCGGCCTTTTTCGGGGGTCGGTAGGGGGATGCCACCCGGAGGAGATGACGCCCCGCTGCTTAAGGCGCCTACTGTTGGCTTCGGCGCCCCCTCTTTATCAAAGACAGGGGATGGCGGGATCTGGAGACTCATGGACTCGGGCGACTGCTCCGCCTCTTTCAATATGGCCCTTGACGAAGCGATTGTAACGGTCGTAAGGAGCGGCAACGCGCCCCCGGCGCTAAGATTTTACGGATGGGACAGGCCCTCGGTAAGCCTCGGCCGTTTTCAGCGGGCAACTGATATCGACACGCAATACTGCAGGGCAAACGATGTCCCGATTGTAAGGAGGCCTACCGGCGGCAGGGGGATCCTGCATGACGATGAACTGACCTACAGTTTTTCGGCAAGGACCGACCTTGGGCCTTTTTCGAAAGGGCTTATGGAAAGCTATAGGGGTATCAGCAGCGCCTTCAGTCTGGCGCTCGAAAGGACGGGGGTAACAACTGAAACGAAGAACGAGCGTGAAAAAGGAAGGGTCCTCACCGGCAGCCCGCTCTGTTTTCAGACGAGTTCATACGGAGAGGTCCTCAGCGCGGGCAGGAAGGTCCTCGGGTCTGCCCAGAGGCGGTGGCCCGACGCCATGCTGCAACAGGGCTCTCTGCCGTATTCCCACGCTGAAGAGATGCTCCGGAGAATATTCGTGACAGGGAAAGACACGGACCCGGGGAGGTGTATGACGGGACTGAAGGCCGTTATTCCCGGTCTGGATGAAGGCCTGTTCCGCGGGACCGTTGCCGCCTGCTTCGAAAATATCTTTGGGATCAGTTTGGTCCGGTGTCATCCTTCGGATGAGGAACTGGCCCTGGCGTATCGGCTGGAGAAGGAGAAGTATCTGCAGGACTCATGGACCCTTCGTCCGGCATGACGGCCGGACCTTCTTCCTGCTCCCTCCCGGGTCCCGCCCCTTTCATCTCCAGCGTGTAGTAATAATTAAGGACGACGGTCAGGATGATCAGCCCCAGATAACTCTGGGCTATATGAAAAGGAAAAGATATAAGCGTGCCCAGTATCGGTATCAGATAAAAAGGATACACGATCAGCATTACAAGGAAACTGACCATGATGTAGCCTGACAGGAGTACTACATAAAGCCAGAACGCCTGCGGGTGTGCCCGCAGGAACCTCAACGCGGAAGTAAACGATCTTACAGCCCCATCCCTCCTGTAATAGAGGACCGCGATGCCATAGACCGTCACCGCCAGAGCTCCGAGAATGAGGCAGAGGCCCGTGAGCGCCAGGACCATGGAGAAAAAGATGCCCAGAAACAGCGCGAGCGTCGAGTCCTGACCTTTTGCCGCGGAGACTATCGCCGCGATACCTCCTCCGAAGATGCCCAGACCGAAGGTTATTATCAGAAAGACAATTCCGGCCACGACGGAATACCACATCATCGGGAAAAAGAGCCTCCTGCCGTCGGCAAAAAAATCGCGCATACTGAACTTCTGAGAAGGGTCCTGTACCGCCCTGCCCAGGACGCCGACCGAACCGCCGAACACGTAAAGCCCGGCGGTGCTGACCATCAGGATATAAAACAGAAGGCAGGCCACGACCATGAGGATCAGGCCGAAGTATTTTGAAAGTATCTCCGCCGGGTTTTTCAAGAGGGCCAGCACGTCGTTCATCTGCGAAAGACCGGTAAGGTCGAGTCCGAATATGATGAAGGCGACGCCAAGGGGTATGCCTACAATTATGAAAAAGCCTATGCAGTTAAAGAGCATCATGACCGTCTGGACGACGATAAGCTGCCACCTGCTGTTGACAAGCCTGAACCCGTCCCTTATGGCGTCTGAATAAATCATTTCCTGGTCAAGATGATAGCAGACATTATCTGTATTATACTACCTCCACCCTGATCTCCTCAAAAGAACCGGCAGGGAGTTCCCTTAGGAACCTCGACGGCCTGAGGAGCCCGATGGTGTCCCAGTCATCCGATGAGACGGGGTAGCAGAGGCAGAGGGAATTGCGCGCCCTTGTCGCGGCGACATAGAAAAGCCTCCTCTCCTCCTCTTCCTCGTCGCTTTTGAGGGCTTTGGACGAGGGGAACCGCCCGTCATTCATCCCTATTATAAACACCCGTTCCCACTCGAGTCCCTTTGCCTGGTGTACGCTGGTGAGTATGACCTTTTCTTCCGGCAGCACGCTCCCTGAGTCTTCAGGGTCGGAGATCCCCTGCAGCGCCAGGTCGCTTATCAGCGTCTCCAGTGAGTCGTACCTCTGGGCGAAACGTATCAGCTGTTCGATGTCCTCGATGCGGGCCTCGGCATTTGGATAGTTGTTATACAGGTGGTCTTCATAACCGTTTCGTAAGATATGGTCTATCGCCCCGGAAGGCGCTGTGAGATATTTCTCGTCCCTCAGGTCTCTTACGATATCGAGAAAACGTCCGATGCCCTCAATGGACTTTTTTGAGACATGTTTTTGGGCGTCGTTTACGGCATCCAGAGGGTTTGCGGCCGTCCGGATGAAGTTCCAGATCCTGCCGGCGGATATGTTGCCTATGCCCCGGATGAGCTTCAGTATGCGCTTCCAGCTTATCTCATCGAAGGGATTTATGATGACCTTCAGATAGGAGAGTATGTCCTTGATATGGGCCTGTTCGAAAAACTTGAGCCCCGACCTGATCTCAAACGGGATCCCCCGGCGCTGGAATTCCATCTGAAGAGGCATGGACTGGTAGTGCGACCTGTAGAGGACCGCGATCTCCTCCAGGGACGTCCCTTCGGCGCGCATGTCCATAATTACGGAGGACACGAATTCGGCCTCCTGGAAGACGTCCCTGAGCGGGACGACCTCGGGGAGCTCGCCGGATTTCATGACCGACCGCAGCTGCTTTTCGAACTGGTTTTTATTTTTTGAGATGATCATATTGGCGAGATTAAGTATCTCCGGGGTGGAGCGGTAGTTCGTGGTAAGCTTGAAGATCGAGGTGTTCTGATAGCGCTCGGGGAACCTCAGAATATTCTGGAAATCGGCGCCCCTGAAAGAATAGATGGACTGCGCGTCGTCCCCGACGACCATAAGGTCCTTCGTCGCCCCCGCGCACAGGTCGATTATGTCGGACTGGAGCCTGTTTGTGTCCTGATATTCATCGACGAGAAGATATCTGAACTTAAGCGAGTAAAATTCCCGGATAGAGTCATTTTCGGAGAGTACCTGTTTCCATTTAAGGAGCAGGTCGTCGAAGTCCATCAGGTTCAGCCTCAGCTTCTTGTCTTCATAATGCGCGGTTATTCTTCCGATCTCATCAAGCATGTTCACAAAATGGGGGAACCTGCGAAGGACGACCGTCTCGACGGCAAGCCCCGTATTTTTTGAAAGACTCGTGATCTCAAGGAGCACCGGACCCTTCGGAAGCAGCGAGTCTTTTTTATAGATGTCGGCCGCCGAGGACTCTATCAGCTCCCTTGAGTCTTCCCTGTCCAGGATCGAAAACCCCTGTCTGTAGCCCGCGGCAGCGTAGTGCTGTCTGAGTATTAGGTTCGCTATGTGATGGAAAGTGCCTCCGAACAGTCCCGAGGTATTTCTGCCGATAAGGCCCTCCGCCCTCCGCATCATCTCTTTTGCGGCCTTGTTGGTGAAAGTCAGAAGGAGAATATTTTCGGGCGGAGTCCCGGACTCCAGCAGCCTGGCTACCCGGTATGTAACGACCCTCGTCTTCCCGGTGCCCGCCCCTGCCAGAACAAGCGCGGGACCGTCGCCGTGCATCACCGCGGCATACTGTTCAGGGTTCAGATCATTTTCATAGTCGACGTTAAAGGAGGAAGGTCCCCTGTGGAGAAGATACTTTTTCATTTTCTATTTTAACAGACCGGAGGGGCGCGTCTCTATCGGAAGCCCGCCCACGCAGGGCGGTGTGAGCGGGACTTCGGGCAAATCATTAAAAGGAGCAGGGGAAAAACGTTCAAATCTTGCCAAAAAAGCCTTAAAGAGGGTATAGTATCTAATTAATTTTTAACCTGAGGAGGTAACTTATGTTTACTGGATTGGCTTACGCAATGGGACCCGCGCCACAGGGCGGCGGACAGGCCGGTGGTATAATGGGCTTTCTTCCTCTTATACTGATATTCGTGATATTCTTTTTTCTCATCATCAGGCCGCAGCAGAAGAAGGCAAAAGAGCATAAACTGATGCTTGAGAACATCAAAAAAGGCGACAAGGTGATCACCTCGGGAGGCATATACGGCCTTGTCGAGGAAGTGCGTCCCGAGAGCGTGACCCTGAAGATCGCGGAGAACGTAAAGGTAAAATTCGGCAAAGGGTATATAGCCGGATTGAGAGAGTCCGAAGACGAATAGTCCCGCATATCCGGTCGGTTTTCGTGGGTTTTGCGCCAAAAAGCATTAAGAATAAATTAAGCCTGTTATCGGAGGTCCAATGAAAAAAAATCTTTTATGGAGGTTCCTGCTTATAGGGATCACCATACTTGTTTCAGTCGTCTTTTTTCTGCCCAATACACCCCTTTTCAAGGTCATGCCGGCATGGTGGAAAAACAATATGCCCAGCAAGGGGATAATACTCGGGCTGGACCTTCAGGGCGGCCTCCACCTCGTGTTCGAGGTTGAAGGGGAGAAGGCGGTCGAGACCTCGACCGACAGATACGTCTATCTCATCAAGGAGTTATTCGCAAAAAAGAAATTTCAGTCCGAGGTCAAGAGAAGCGGTCCGGCGATCGAGATATCCCAGACCTCTCAGGAGATGACCTCCGCCCTTAAAGACAACTATCCTGTTTTGGATATTAACTCCTCGGGCCAGGGACTTGTCCTGAAAATATCCTCAAAAGAGGTGACGCGGATAAAGGACAACGCCGTCGACCAGGCGCTCGAGACGATAAGAAACAGGGTTGACCAGTTTGGTGTCGCCGAGCCGACCATTCACAGGCAGGGCGAAAACGAGATCGTCGTGCAGCTCCCCGGCGTGAAGGACCCGCGCAGGGCCATAGACCTCGTCGGCAGGACGGCGCAGCTTGAGTTCAAGCTTGTCGATGACGAGTCTCCTTTGGCGTCGGAACTCCCTCAGTCCGTGGCCCCCGGCGAAGAGGACAATGTCCTCGCCCAGTTCGCGGACAAGGTCCCGGCCGATAACCAGATACTTTTTGAAAAGAGGGTCAACAAGGAGACCGGGGTGGCGACGAAGTTCCCCCTCCTTCTTAAGAAACAGGCCGCATTGACGGGCAATCTTCTGAGCGAGGCCAAGGTGAGCCTCGACTCACGCTTCAGCGAGCCCTACGTATCGATATCTTTCAATACGGAGGGGGCCAAATTATTCGAGGAGATCACCGGGGCCAACAAAAAGAAAAGGCTTGCCATAATCCTCGACAATACGATCTATTCCGCGCCGGTCATACAGGAAAAAATCGCGGGGGGCAATGCCCAGATAACGGGAAGTTTCAGCATGGATGACGCCAAGGACCTGAGCATAGTCCTCAAGGCAGGCGCGCTTCCGGCGCCGCTTAAGATGCTCCAGAACGTCACCGTAGGGCCGTCCCTTGGTGAAGATTCCATTCAGGCGGGGACGATGGCCGGCATAATAGGGACCATCGCGGTGGTCCTGTTCATGATTATTTATTACCGGCTCTCAGGTGTCATCGCGGATTTCGCGCTTCTATTGAACATCATTCTTTTGTTCGGCGCGATGGCCTCGCTTAACGCAACGCTCAGCATGCCCGGTATAGCCGGTATAATACTGGCGATAGGCATGGCGGTCGACTCAAACGTCCTGATGTTCGAGAGGATCAGGGACGAGATCAGGTCGGGCAAACCGCCCCGGTCGGCGGTTGACTCCGGCTACAAGAAGGCGTTCTGGACGATATTCGATGCCCATGTAACGACACTGATAACGGCGGCCGTGCTTTTTCAGTTCGGCACGGGGCCGATAAAGGGCTTTGCGGTCACCCTCAGTCTTGGTGTCATAATCAACCTCTATACGGCGCTTATAGGGACCAAGGCGGTTTTTGATCTTATAAATTCAAGACATGACGTCAAGAAGCTGAGCATATAGGAGGCGCGATGTTAGAACTTATTAAAAATACCAATATAGATTTCATGGGCAAAAGGATGTTTGCCTTTATAATTTCTGGGATACTTTCCGTCATCGGGGTGGTCGCCATTGTCCAGGTGGCAAACGGAAGGGCGAACCTCGGGATCGACTTTGCCGGAGGGACCTCCATCCAGCTCAAGTTCGAAAAAACCGTGGACCTTCACGCTGTCAGGGTAGCCCTTGAGGAGGGAGGGATCAAAGACTTCGACCTTCAGGATTTCCCTGCCGTGAATAAGGTCCTTATAAGGGTCAAAAAGGCCGAGTCCGAACTGGGACATGCCTCCGATGCGATTGCGGCTGCGATAACGAAGAAACTCCCGGACAACAAATACGTGGTGGACTCGACTACGGTGATAGGGCCGAAGGTCGGCGGGCGTCTGCGCGCGGACGCGGCAATGGCGGTCGCCCTTGCCACAGTGGGCATACTTATTTATATAGCCATAAGGTTCAAGTTTAATTTCGCGGTCGGGGCCACGATAGCCACCTTCCACGATGTGCTTGCGGTGCTTGGGATCTTTTATATGCTTGGCCGGGAGATAAACCTGATCCTTATCACGGCATTGCTCACCATAGCCGGTTATTCCCTTACCGATACTGTCGTCGTCTTCGACAGGATAAGGGAGAACCTTAAAATCAGGATAAAAGACCCGGTGGACGTGGTAATGAATTTAAGCATAAACGAGGTGCTTTCGAGGACCATCGTGACCTCATTTACCGTGCTCCTTTCATCTCTTGCCCTGTTTTTCTTCGGGGGCGAGGTCCTGCATGACTTTGCGCTCGCCATGATCATTGGTGTGGCGATCGGGACATACTCATCCATATTTGTGGCGAGCCCGGTGGTCCTCCTTTGGGGTGGAAACAGGCCGTTATCAAAAAAATAGTTCCGGCAAGCCGGTGAAGACGGCAATATGCGCAGGCGCTGGCTTGTAAACAAGACAAACCCGGAGTTTATCGAGTATCTGTCAAGGGCCTCATCGATATCGCCCGTGCTTGCCCAGGTGCTGGTAAACAGGGGGATAAAAGAGTCCTCTTCCATCACCGACTTCCTTAACCCGTCCCCTTCGGGCCTCTCCGATCCCTTTGAGATGACGGGGATGCGGGAGGCGGTGGAGAGGATCAGGACGGCGCGGGCCGCGAATGAGAAGGTCCTCATCCATGGCGATTACGACACGGACGGCCTCACGGCTACGGCCATTGTGGCGCATGCGCTGCGGTCTTCAGGGATAGACGCCGGATATTTCATACCCACAAGGGCAGAACATGGATACGGGTTTAACCCTCCTTCAGTCGAACTCGCAAAAAAAACCGGCGCCTCGATCATCCTTACCGTGGATTGCGGTATTTCTTCTTTCGATGCCGCCGCCTCGGCAAAGGCCGCCGGGATAGACGTTATAATTACAGACCACCACGAGCCCATAAGGAAAAAAACACTCGGTGATACCTTTCCTGAAGATCAAACCGCGTTCGAACTGCCGGAGGCGCTCGCCGTTATAAACCCGAAGCTTACGCCGTGTTCCCCGCTTATAAACCTCTCCGGCGCGGGTATCGCCTTTAAGTTCGCCCAGGCGCTGGCGTCAGACGAGGGATTTTCTTTTTCCCTTGACGACCTTTATTCATTGTTCGACCTTGCCGCTCTGGGCACCGTGGCTGACGTTGTCCCCCTGACCGGAGAAAACAGGATTATCATGAAAGAAGGCCTGAAGTCCTTAAATGACAGGCAGCGGCCAGGTATCAGGGCTTTAAGGGCCGTTTCAGGGCTTGAGTCCAGACAGGTGCGGGCGGGACTCCTGTCCTTTACTATTGTGCCGAGGATAAACGCTGCGGGACGCATGGGTGATTCCTCCGATGTGGTCAGGCTCCTTCTGTCGACGGATGAAAGAGAGGCCGCGCAGCTCAGTCAATGGCTTGACGGACTGAACACAAGCAGGCAGAAGATCGAAAGCGAGGTATACCAGGATGCCCTCTCGCGCATTCGCCGCGCTGAGGTCGATTCAGTCATCGTGCTTGCAGGTGTCGGCTGGCATCCCGGAGTTCTGGGGATAGTGGCGTCACGGGTCGCCGAGGAGTTCTGCTGCCCGGCATTTATTTTTAATATCGAGGACGGGGTGGCGAAGGGCTCAGCAAGGAGCATCCCTTCTTTTGATATCTGCGAAGGACTTTCCTTCTGCGGCGACATGCTGATCGGATTTGGCGGGCATAAGCAGGCGGCCGGTATCCGCCTGAGGGCTGATAATATCGAAAAGTTTGAAGCCGCCATAAGGCGGACCATCAAAAGCAGCGTGTCGGAAGATGACCTGGTCCCCTCTCTGGAGATCGACGCGAACGTCATGCTGTCCGACATCACGCATGGACTCATCAGGGAGCTCGACCAGCTGGAGCCTTTCGGCTATGGCAACCCCGAGCCCCTTTTCGGTTCAAAGTCCCTCGAAGTGCTTAATCCCAAGATAGTCGGGAACAACCACCTTAAGATGAGACTGAAGCGGAACTCTTCCGCGATAGACTCCATAGCCTTTGACATGGGCGGGTCTTTCGGTAATCTGAACTCTCCGGGGAGGATAGACGCGGTTTTTACCCCGTCCATAAATGAATGGAACGGTGGACGGTATATTCAGCTTGTCGTCAAGGCCATGCGCCCCAGCGACTGAAATATTCCCCGGGCAGCGCCGTCTGAAGATGCAAAAAAAAGTGGCGCCTGTCCTCCTCTTATCTCAGCGGTTTCTACATCTTGAGACATACAGCTAAAGACATTTACGTCTGAACCTTACATCCTAGACATCTTAACCTTTCTGCTGAGAAAGAGGAGCAGGTCCACCACTTTTTGGTAAGCTCTTTACTCCTGATTTTATTAAGCGCTTTTTAAATATTTTTGTCAAGATTATTTTCTGTGGTAAACTAAAAATAAATAATAACGAGATGTGAGGCGGCCATGAAAGAGTGCCCCCGTTGCGGAAAGAAGTTCAACCTCTGGCAGCGAGCCGTAGGCGAAGCCAAGGAGCATCTTGAGCATTGTTCCGCCCCGGAGAAAAAGAAAGACCTTACTTATCTGTCCGGTATGTGCCGCGGCTGTCCCGCGGGCTGTTATGAAAAAGGGGACTTCGGCGAGAAACACTGAAGGTTTTTCGTGAGTTCCCGGGTGGCTGCCGGCCCTGTCAGTTTTTCTTTAATTTTATTAAAGACGTTCCGTTTTGGTCGGATATGCCGGTTATAACGCATCCCTTTTCACGGGCGTACTTACGGACCATCTCCTTCATCACATCGGAGTTCTCCGCGAGGATACCGATTTCACCGCCGGGCGCAAGGGAGTCGAGGGACTTCAGGAGCAGTTTTTTATTGAGCTGACAGCAGCCGAACTGAACATCTATAACCTCTGCGGATTGGTCCACGTCCTGTGAACGGTCACGGTCGTCCATGGCATAATTGTATCACACGCCGGAGACCCGAAAGCAACCCCCCTCACCTCTCTTAAGCAAAGACCGCGATATGTGTATAATAATATACTATGTCAGAGATGTTGTCCCTTAAGGGTCTTTTGGAGAAGGTCCAGGCGTATAAAAATGACGCCGACCTGGATATGCTCAGGAAATCGTATCATTTTTCGAGCGAGGCGCACTGCAGCCAGAAAAGAAATGAGGGATCGCCCTATATAAAACATCCTCTTGCCGTGGCCTATATTCTTGCCGACATGAAGATGGATACCGCCTCGATATCCGCGGGTCTTCTCCACGACACGGTCGAAGACACCGGCACTACGACCGACGACCTCAAGGGTATTTTCGGGAAGGACATCGCGTTCATCGTGAAATCGCTGACGAAGCTCTCCAAGGTCGAGTTCCAGACCAAGAAGGAGGCCCAGGCGGAGAACTTCAGGAAGATGCTCCTTGCCATGTCCGAGGACGTAAGGGTCATCCTTATCAAGTTCGCCGACAGGCTTCATAACATGCGGACCCTTGAATTCCTGCCGGCCGCGAAGCAGCAGAGGATAGCCTCCGAGACCCTTGAAATCTACGCGCCCCTGGCCAACAGGCTTGGTATCGGCTGGCTCAGGCTTGAGCTTGAGGACCTCAGCTTTAAATACCTGATGCCTGAACTTTATGACGAACTTGCAAAGAAGGTCGCCAAAAGGAAGGAGGACCAGGAGGGCTATATAAAAGAGGTCATAGGCATTATCAACGCCAAGCTCAAAGAGGAGGGGGTCCCCGGCAGAGTTACAGGGCGGGTCAAGCATTTCTACGGCATCTACCAGAAGATGCAGAAACAGAAGATAATATTTGACGAGGTGCATGACGTCATAGGACTCAGGATACTCACCGATACCAAGGCCAACTGCTACGGGATCCTGGGCCTTATCCACTCCCTCTGGACCCCGATTCCGGGGAGGTTCAAGGACTATATCGGAGTACCTAAGTCAAATATGTACCAGTCTCTCCATACCACGGTCATAGGGCCCAAGGGTGAGAGGGTCGAGTTCCAGATAAGGACCGAAGAGATGCACAGGATAGCGGAAGAGGGCATCGCCTCCCACTGGAAATACAAGGAGAAAGGGGACCTGGATGAAAAAAACAGCAAGTATATCTCATGGCTGCGGGACCTCGTCCAGGTCCAGAAAGATGTCCCGGATGCGATGGATTTTCTCGAGGCGGTCAAAGGGGAGGTCGTTCCGGAAGTCGTCTATGTCTTTACTCCCAAGGGGGAGATAAAGGAGATGCCGGTCGGCTCCACCCCCGTGGATTTTGCGTACGGGGTCCATACGCAGGTCGGTCACCGGTGCGTCGGAGCAAAGGTAAACGGAAAGATCGTGCCGCTTCGGTATAACCTCAAAAACGGCGACACGATAGAGATAGTTACCTCACAGACCCATGGCCCCAGCAGGGACTGGCTGAAGTTCGTCGTGACGACGAGGGCCAAGACACGGATCAGGCAGTGGATCAAACAGGAGGAGAAGGCGCAGAGTGTTGAACTGGGGATCAAGCTTCTGGAGACCGAACTCAGAAGACATAACATGAGCAACGCGCTGATGAAGTCGGAAGATATTCTGAAGGTCGCGAAGTCTCTCGGCCTGGGCACGCTGGAGGAGCTCTTTGTGTCCGTGGGTTTCGGCAAGATCTCCCCTCATCAGGTACTGAACCGTCTTGTCCCTGAGAAAGCGGTCGGCGATCACGAGCCTGTCAGGACCATGAAACCCCTCAGGGAACATAAGGGTGTCAGCATCAAGGGCATCGATGATGTCCTGTATCACACGGCAAAGTGCTGCTACCCTATCCCGGGAGATAACCTTGTCGGTTTTGTTACCGTCGGCAAGGGGGTCACGATCCACCGGAGGGAATGCCCCAACATAGAAAAACAGGTTGTCGAGGAGGCCAGACTTATTGATGTCGACTGGCAGCCGTCGGGGGATTTCCTGGCCAACGCGCGGGTGGTCGTGGAGACCGTTGACAAGCCGGGTATTCTGGCCAACCTGAGCGCGCTGATATCCTCCGTCAATATCAATATCAACCATCTGGAGGCCACCTCGACCCCGGACCAGAGAGGACTCATCACCTTCCTGATCGGGGTAAAAGACCTCGCTCAGCTGAAAATGATCATACAAAAGATAAGGCAGATGGAGGGTATCCTGAGGGTCACGCGCTAGGTGCGGTCCCTGCGATCAGACCGTCATTTTCCGTGATGTTTTGTCCTTCGCCTCGTGATATAATTAAACATTGAAGGAGGCCCGGCACTATGAAAAAAATATTATTGATTATATCGGCGTTGTTTTTTTTGATACCCTGTTCCATGTCCTACGGTTTCGGCGGCTGCGAGGACGACTGTTCAAAATGTCATTCTCTTGAGACGAAAGAGGCACAGCAGATCCTCTTGAATATGAAGAACACCACCGCGAGGGTGGCAGGCATCAAGATGAGCCCTGTCCGGGGGATGTGGGAGGTTTCGGTTGAGGACCGGGGGAAACGTGATGCGCTGTATGTGGGTTTCTCGAAAAGACATGTGGTAAGAGGGACTATCCTTGAGGTGACCCCGCCTGTTTCGAAGGCCCAGGAGAAACCGGCCGAGCCGAAAGCACGGGTTATCGACATATCCAAAGTGCCGCTCGAAGGCTCTCTTGTCCTGGGTGACAAAAATGCCGCGCACAAGGTGTTCGTATTTACCGACCCTGACTGCCCTTATTGCGCAAAACTTCACCTCGAGCTCAAGAAGGTGATTGCCGAGGGGTCGGATATCGCCTTTTACTTGAAACTTATGCCCTTGAAGATGCATCCCGACGCATACTGGAAATCGCAGAGCATCATGTGCGGAAACTCGCTTGAGATGCTTGAGGACAACTTCGAAAAAAGACAGGTCCCCCGGCCCGTATGCGAGACGAAGGTCATAGACGAGAACCTGAAGCTTGCCGGCGAGCTGGGAATCACCGGGACCCCGACCCTGATCATGCCGGACGGCTTTGTCATGTCGGGCGGCAGTGACGCCAAGGCCCTGCGGGAGCTCATAATGTCTCACACCAGAAAGACCCCGTGATCAGATGTACCTTGTCCCGGGCCTTTCTGTGCGCCTTTTTTTTAATCCCGGCTGCGGCTGAACGGTCTTTTGCGGATGTGAAGGTCCAGCTCAGAAACGGAGGCAGTATCACCGCGGATGACTGCCGGGAAGAGTCTGACCGGTTTGTCTGCTTCAAGATGGGCGGGGCCTTTGAGATAGACAGGAAGGACGTGGTGTCGATAAAAAACGTCGGAGCAGGCGCCCCGTCCGGGCGTGACACTGAACCCGCGGAAAACAGACAAGCGGCTGACGGCGCGGGCCCCGGGGGCGGGGCAAAGAAGACCGACCCGGGGAAAGAGGCAAAGACGGCGGACCCATCTTCGGAGAAGGACCCGCTTGTCGCGAGGGCGGCAGAACTCCGGGATGAGCGCGAACGTCTCATAAGGGAAAAACAGCAGCTCGATGAGGACATCAAAAACGCGCCTGTGTGGATGCCTGTCAACCAGTTTGATTCTCTCCAGAAAAGGAGCGCGGAGATGGAAGAGAAGATAAAAAAATTCAATGAAGAGATACAAAAACTCAAGGAAGAAAGCAGCAAACGCCAGTCGGTTCCCGCCAAATAATATTTGAACCTGTCTCAAAATAAGTAATTTGCCAAAGAAGCGTCACCCCCGCGAAACCAACAGTAGGTGCTCTAAGCAGCGGGGGTCCACTTGAAAGCCCGAGAAACTTGGATTCCCGACTACTACCTCGGTAATGACGACAAATAGGTCTTTTATTGCAACTACGGTTGCTTCAGATCCTTATAGCGCATAGACGAACTTAAACCAGAACTTGTCTCCTTCGGGCCTGTTTTTTACGTTCGTTTCTTTCTGATATTTGAGAATGAAACTCATGTTTTTATGGTCGTATTTCATCTGCGGCCCGAATGCGATGGCCTGGCCCCTGTTGCCGTCTCCGAACCTGACTCCGTTTTGCTTATCGTCAGTAGTCTGCTTATAGTAATATCCGCCCAGGCCTATGCTCAGGTTGTCGAACTTTTTGGCTATAGTGTAGTCGAAGTGGAATTCCTGCCCGGATTTATATCCGGTGTCGTCATTTTTGGTGTTGATGTCATACATGATTTTTGCGGAGATGTCGAAGCCGCTGTCGCTCATATAGGTGAAGCCGACGATGGGTTCAAAGGTCCAGTGGTTGCGGCCGATATTGGCGAGGTCGCGGACATCATAGGCGCCGGTAGGAACGTAGATGTCGAGCGCGGTCACCGCATGAAAGTTCTTTGAATGCCATGAAAGAATAAAGGGATCGACGATGATGTCACCGATACCGGTATTGGACTGGCTTGCCCCGGGGACCTTTACATCGAGGTTGACTACCGGCAAAAAGGCATGCATGCCCCAGAACCCGCCCAGCACCTGCTGCTTCGTCACATATATGAATCTGAATACATTGGCCGTTGCCTTCAGGTCGAAATTCGGGACGGCGCTGTTACCGTTTCCGTCGTTGAGCCGGTCGGCCCTGTAATGCGTCAGGTAGTTGATGAAATAGGACCCCGGAGGCGGGACGGCCCCCGCCATGAAATCCTCGGCCCCGTTCGGATATGCCCCCCCGCCGCCCTCAGTGGCAAACGCGGGCGTGACCCCGTTGACAAGCAACAATACAGACGCCAGAAGGACAAAAAAGAGGCCGGACCTTACGTCCCGTTTCCCTGATAAGCTGATGAACAAACTCCGCATGACTTCCTCCTTAAAGATGTTTAGTGATAACCGCCCACCATTATACACAAAACACCCCCCGGTCGTCATCCGCCGCTGATTCAGGAGGTCTCATCGGAAGGGCGGGCAATCTTGCCGGAGGTCAGATAATGGCTGCCGCTATGGAGGTGGGGACACTACCCCTTGACTGATTGAAACAAAATGGATGCCCGACTGAGGTCCTCGGGCATGACGGATAAAACGGACACAGAAAACAGATTCTAAAATCTCCCCTGACTCCTCTTCGCTTAAAGCGC
This sequence comes from Nitrospirota bacterium, assembly GCA_016215155.1. Taxonomy (GTDB): domain Bacteria; phylum Nitrospirota; class Thermodesulfovibrionia; order Thermodesulfovibrionales; family UBA6898; genus PALSA-1316. The sequence goes on along the minus strand of JACRLQ010000040.1, from coordinate 37,035 downwards.
CTGCTGTTGGTGCCAAAGAGGGGAACTACGATGGACGCCAGATTAAGAACTTCGCATGACGGACAGAAGAAAAGGGTTTAAGGACAGAACTCACCTGAGAATTACTTCCGGCCCACGCACCAGGTGCGGGCGTTCTGGAACATCCTAATCCAAGGAGATGCCTTAAGGTCGCGTTTCAACTCCTCAGGCATCCACCCCCACTGCCATTTAAGGACCGTCCGCTCGGGATGCGGCATGATGGCAAGGTGCCTGCCGTCGGGGGAGCAAAGCGCGGCGATCCCCTCAGGGGAACCGTTAGGGTTAAACGGATACCTTTGTGTCGCCTCCCCTTCATCGTCGGCATAACGCGCGGGGGCAAGACCTTCAGCGAGGACTTTCTTCATGATCTTCTCATCAGGGAAGTAGGCGCGGCCCTCGCCATGGGCAACCCAGATGCCGAGCACGGAGTCTTCCATGCCGCTTAACATGATCGAAGGGCTCTTCAGTATTTTCAAAGAAGCGAAACGGGATTCGAACCTGCCCGAGCTGTTATGTACAAACCTTGGCTGGATATCGTCCTTTATCCCCTGCCACGGCACCCACCCCAGAAGCGCCATCAGCTGGCAGCCGTTACAGACCCCCAAACTGAAAGTGTCGGGACGCGCATAAAAATCCTGAAACTGCCGCCAGAGCTTTGTATTAAATCTGATCACGCCTGCCCAGCCCTTGGCGGAATCGAGGACATCGGCGTAGCTGAACCCGCCTACAAACGCCAGGCCCCTGAAATCTTTAAGGTCAACCTTGCCGGAGAGCATATCCGTCATCGTGACATCCCATGGTTCAAAGCCTGCCAGGAAGAAGGCCGATGTCATCTCCCTGTCGCCGTTGCTGCCTTCTTCCCTGATGACGGCCACCCGGGGCTTGCCGGGACCTTCGAGGACCGACGTTGACGTGGGTTCAGGGGTGAAGGGGATGCGGAACAGAGGCCCTTTTCTGTCATAAATATTCTTTCGTTCTTCTTCAGCCAAAGAAGGGTCCCTCTGGAGACGTTCAAGTTGATAACTCGTCTCCTCCCAGATCGACCTCAATTCCCTCATGTCTACTTTTAAAACAACCCTTCCGGCGATCTTTATCTCTATGCCCTTCGGTCTGATAGTTTTTCCTATGACCTGATACGGTATATTTTCTTCTTTTAGAACTCGGGCTATCCTGTCTTCATTTTCGGGCATGTATTCGACAACCATTCCCAGTTCCTCGGAAAAGAGCAAGGAAAGTGCGGAAGATTGGAAGATCGGAAGATAGGAAGTTTTTAATTCCGGGGCTTCAGTGCCTTCGCGCTTATGCACTTCCGCGCTTTTGAGGGTTATCTCTATTCCGCAATTGCCTGAAAAAGCCATCTCAAGGAGTGCTGTAATCAATCCGCCGTCGCTTCTGTCATGGCCCGAAAGGATAAGGTCCTCGCAGATAAAGCGCTGCACGGCATTGAACGAGCGTTTGAGGACTGCCGGATCGTCGACATCAGGGGACTCGTCACCCACCTGGGAATAACACTGTGCGAGCGCGGAGCCTCCCATCCTGTTTTTCGTTCCTGAAGGACTGATCAAAAGCAGCCTGCTTTCGCCGGGCCTTTTGAGGTCAGGCGTGATGACCTTTGTAATGTCGGGGCATGTAGCATAGGCCGAGATCACGAGCGTGCCGGGGGACTTGACCATCTCCGTTTTGCCCGAGGAATCGGTCACCTTCGCCGCCATCGAAAGACTGTCTTTGCCGCCGTCCACCGCAATCCCCAGTTCGATCATGATGTCCCGCATCGCTACCGCCGCGTCATAGAGGTCAGCCCCCTCGCCCGGAAGTTTCGGCGCCCACATCCAGTTCCCGGAACATTTTATATCTTCAAGCCCGCTTATCCCCGCCCAGACCATGTTCGTAAGCGCCTCGGCGACGCTCATCCTCGCCATGGCCGCGGGATCGATCAATCCCTTAAGCGGCTGCTCCCCTATAGATATGGCGGCGCCGGTCAACCCGAAGTGGCTCTGAGAAATGACTGCGACATCCGATACAGTAAGCTGAAGCGGCCCTGCGCACTGCTGTCTTGCGATAAGGCCTGTCACCGACCTGTCCACCTTGCCGGTGAGGAACCTCTTGGACCCGACTGACACCAGCCTCAAAACACGGTCAAGACCTTGCCTTACAGTCATTCCCCGCGGCAGTTCAAGAGGTCTCAGGCTGCGCCTCTGACGTTCCAGTTTAAAGGTCTTTTGAGGCATGTCACCCAAGACCTTCTCAAGATCAAGGTTCACAGGGGTGCTCCCGTCGGTCTCATCATGAAGCACGATATACCCGTCGCCCGTTATCTCTCCTATGAACGCGCAGGGGACCTTCTCCCTGCCGCATATCGCGGTAAACTCCGGGGCCCTGTCAGCGCTTATCAGAAGGGCGTTTTGTTCCTGGTATTCCGCGCCCCATATCTCAAGGACGGAGAGGGTATTGTCGCCGAGCAGTATTTTTCTTACCTCTATCTTCGCCCCGGCAGGATAGATTATCTCTTTAACGACATTGCAGTTTCCGCCTGCGCCCTGATCATGTATGCTTATGATCGGATTATTGTCGCCCAGCTCGACGCAGGCCCTTATGACCCTGTTCATCTTCTGTTCCATCTCGGCGTCGCCGCGCTGGACCGCGTTGAAATCGAGTTCCGCCACGTTCTGCCCCTGTATCATGCTTGAGGCGGCGCCCCCTCCCATGCCGATGCGGTATGCCGGGCCCCCGAGTTTCGTCACAAGCATGCCTTTCGACGGAGGCTGTTTTTCATTATGCCGCGCGTCCATCTGGCCGACGCCTCCGGTAAACATGATCGGCTTCAGCCATTCCCTCCGGTGGCCGTCCGGCATCCTCAGCCCAAATGACCTCGTGTAACCCTGAATAACAGGCTCGCCGAATTTATTGCCGTAGTCCGACGCGCCGTTGCTCGCCTCGATCTCTATCGAAAGCGGGCTTGCCAGGTTCGAAGGGTATGCGAATGCCGGGTCTTCCCAGGGCATTATGTAGCCGGGGACCTGAAGGTTCCCGACACAATAGGCGGCGGTTCCCGCTATCACAAGCGCGCCTTTTCCCGTGGCCTGTACGTCCCTGATCCTGCCGCCCGTGCCGGTCTCAGCCCCCGGGAAGGGGGCGACACCACTTGGGAAATTATGTGTTTCTGCGGTAAATATTATGTTGTAATCAGCTTCACGACGCAGAAATCTTGAGGGCCTCCCCGGCGTCTCAGGCATTATTGTGGTTATCCTGTAACCCCTTATGGAGCTTGAGTTGTCCCTGAATGCGATGACGCTGTTGTTTGGGTTCCTGTCGAGCGGCTGCTTTACTACCTTCATCAGGTTGCCGGGGACTTCCTTGCCGTCGATAACAAGACGGCCCCTGAAAAACCAGTGGCGGGAGTGCTCGCTGTTGGACTGGCTCAGGTCAAAGCATTCGACATTGGTAGGGTTGCGTCCGATGTCCTTCACGAAGAGGTTGTAATAATAATCAAGGTCCCAGTCATCAAGCCCGAGGCCCATCTCCCTGTTGATCCTCTCAAGCGCCGGTCTTCCTTCTTCGACAAGAGGTATTATCCTGACGGGCTCGGCCTTTGTTCCGGGGTCAAAGCTTTTGAGGACCTCAGGATAAAGACATTCCGTCATACGGTCATGGACCAGTTCCAGAAAACGGACAACGGAAGGATGCCCGACGGACGGCAAGCCGGACTGTTCATCGCAGGTGAACCTGTATCTCCTTGACCTCTCGACCCTGGTAATCCCCGTAAGCCCGCAGGCATGGCATACAGATACGGCGTTTGACGACCAGGCGGTCGTAAAGTTCATGCGCGGCCCGACCTCGAAAAAAAGTTGTCCGGCGCCGGTCAAAGGCGCAATGTCCATAAAACTCCGGTCCGAAAAGTTGCCGGGCTCGAACGTCTCGCTGATGAGCCAGCCGAGCAGTTGCAGCTCATGGCCCTCAAGAGGATGTCCGACATCGATGTAATAGCAGAACTCCGTCCGGAGCTCTTTTATACCGGGGGATATAAATTCCCTGGCATACATCAGAAGCTCCGCCGCCCTTGCGCCGCTTAAAGCGGGGGTTTTATATCGGTATATGAGAGACAATCTTCAGTCCTTCCGGGCGGCAAATCACCGTAACGGGGCCGCGTTATTTTTTAAAAACCCTTCCAAAGATATAATCGATCTGTTTGAAGTAATTTTTCAGATCGAATATGTTATCGAGCTCTTTTGCCGAGAGGTATTTCCTTACATCCCTGTCCTTAAGAAGCAGACCCTTGAAATCCTTCTTCGTTTTCCAGCTCTTCATCGCGTTGCGCTGCACAATGGCGTAGGCGTCTTCCCGGGTCATGCCTTTTTCGGTCAGGCTTATAAGCGCGTTCTGCGAGTTATAAAGGCCGTAGCTCCTGCCCATATTCTCCTTCATCCTATCGGGATACACCTGAAGGTCGGAGAGTATCCCTGTAAGCCTGTCAAGCATGTAGTCTATCAAAATAGTGCTGTCGGGGATTATGATCCGTTCGACCGAAGAGTGGGATATGTCCCTTTCGTGCCAGAGGGCGACGTTTTCGAAAGAGGCGAGGGCATTTGACCTTACGACCCTCGCAAGACCCGTCAGGTTTTCGCATCCCACGGGGTTCCGCTTATGGGGCATTGCGGAAGACCCCTTCTGCCCCTTCGCGAAAGGTTCCTCGGCCTCCAGCACCTCGGTCCTCTGAAGGTGTCTTATTTCGACCACGATCTTTTCGATGGACGCCGCGATAATCGCCAGAGTCGAAAGATATTCGGCATGCCTGTCCCGCTGAACGACCTGTGTCGCAATCGGTTCAGGCTTCAGTCCAAGCTTTTTACAGACCTTCTCCTCTATCTCCACGGGTATGTTCGAAAACGTTCCGACCGCGCCCGAAAACTTCCCGATGCTTATCGTTTTTTTGGCACGCTCCATCCGGGAGAGGTTCCGGCCCGCCTCTTCATACCAGAGCGCGAACTTCAGCCCGAAGGTCATAGGTTCAGCGTGTACGCCATGGCTCCTCCCGATGCAGACCGTATTTTTATAGCGATGGGCCTGGACCGAAAGTACACCCATAAACTTTTTCAGGTCTTTTATTATGATATCGGCCGCCTCTTTCATAAGGAGAGACTGCGCCGTATCAACTACATCTGAGGAGGTCAGCCCTTTATGCACATACCGCGACTCAGGCCCGATCGTCTCGGCCACGGAAGTCAGAAAGGCGATGACGTCATGCCTTACGACCGCCTCTATCTCGTCGATCCTGCCGACACTGAAACCCGCCTTTTTTCTGATGATCTCAAGGGATTTCAAGGGGACCTTCCCGAGTTCGGCCCAGGCCTCACAGGCCGCGATCTCGACCTCCAGCCACTTGCTGAACCTGTTTTCAGGCTCCCAGAGCCTCCCCATCTCTTTTCGTGTATAGCGTGCTATCATGGATACCTCTTCATATAAATTTTGCCCCGGTATTGTGGAAACTGCCGCCGGTCTGTATTTTAACAATATCCGCCATATTATGAAAACTATCGGGGCCGCGGCGGGATGGGCCGTTCAAAGACCGGGACGGACACCAGGGGTCCCCCCAGGCGGCGCTGACCTGTCCGTCAAATCTTGCATGCCTCGGGCGGCGGGAGTATAATCACTCATGAACATTTACCTGATCGATGGAAATTCTTATGTCTATCGCGCCTTTTATGCCGTAAGAGGGCTTACGACCTCGAAGGGCCTGCCCACAAACGCGATATTCGGCTTTACGAATATGCTGCTGAAGATCATTAAGGACAAAAACCCCGACGGCATCATAATGTCATTCGACACCCCTGCCCCTACGGAGCGTCACATGCTCTTTCAGGACTATAAGGCGAACAGACCCGAGGCCCCTGCCGAACTGGTGCAACAACTGCCGTATATCAGGAAGATCGTCTCGGCGTTTAATATCAGGACCTTCGAAATCCCCGGCTATGAGGCCGACGATATAATCGGGACGATAGCAAAACAGGTGGCCGGCAAAAATGACCAGGTATTCATAGTCACCGCGGACAAGGACATGCTGCAGCTTGTCGATGACCACATAAAGATTTTCGACCCCATGAAAGACAGGGTGCTTGATCCGGCGTATGTCAGGGAGAAATTCGGGGTCGGGCCTGAACGGGTGACCGAATTCATGGCGCTTACGGGCGATACGTCCGACAACATCCCCGGGATAAAAGGGATAGGGGAAAAGACCGCGCGAGAGCTCCTGACATCCTTTGACAGCCTCGAAGACCTGCTTCAAAACCCCCATAAGATAAAAAAAGAGCGGCTGAGGAATATGGTCACGGAAGGGGCCGAATCAGCGCGGTTAAGCCTGAGGCTCGCGACGATCGATACGTCCGTCCCGCTCGACCTCGAGGCGCGCGATCTGGTCCTTCGCGAGCCTGACTGGCTGGCCCTGCTGACGGTCTTCAGGGAGCTCGAATTTACGAGCTTCATGAAACTCCTCCCCTCAGGGAGCGGACCGGTCAGGCAGCACAAAACCATCCTCACGGTTACGGAGCTCAATGACGTCATCTCGTCCATAAAAGACGAGGTATGTTTTGACGTCGAGGCAACGGGGCGTGACCCTCTTTCCGACAGTTTCGTCGGCATCTCACTTTGCAGCGGAAAAGATTTATCGGTATATGTACCGGTGAGGCATTCCCTTCTGCCGGAGGGGACTCAAAGCCAGCTTCCCGCTGAACAGGTCTTTTCCATTCTCTCCCCGGTAATGAAAGATAAAAATATAGCCAAGATCGGCCATAACCTCAAATATGACATTCTTGTTTTGAGACGCGAAAATATCGAAATCAAAGGCCCCCTGTACGACACCATGATCGCCGCGTACCTTCTTAACCCCAACAAATCAAACCACAGCCTCGATGAGGCGGCCTTCGAGTATCTGTCGAAGAAGAAGCGGCCCTTTGCCGATGTCCTCAAAAAAAGGGCGACCTTTGCTGAGGTCCCGCTGGACGAAGCCACGGCCTATTGCGCAGAAGACGCGGCCCTGAGCTTTGAGTTAAGGGGGCTGCTTTTTGACAAGCTCGGGGAGAAGGGGCTGGATCAGGTCTATTTCAATATAGAGATGCCGCTTATAGAGGTCCTTTCGGACATGGAAATGACCGGGATAAAGATTGACGCCTCGAAACTGCACAGGCTTTCGAAAAAGATCACAGCGGAAATCGACAGCATACAAAAAAGGATCTTCTTCCTTGCCGGAGAGGAATTCAATATCAATTCTCCGAAGCAGCTGAGTTCGATTTTGTTTCACAACCTGGGGCTGCAGCCCTCTAAAAAGACGAAGACAGGTTTTTCGACGAACGTGGACGTCCTGGAAGAACTCTCCCTGCAGCATGAGCTGCCCAGGGAGGTCCTCCAGTACAGGACCCTCACAAAGCTCAAGACCACATATCTCGATATCCTGCCGGCCATAGCCGACCGCGAAACCGGAAGGATCCATACCTCGTTCAACCAGACCATCACGGCCACGGGCAGGTTAAGCAGCAGCGAACCAAACCTGCAGAACATCCCGGTGCGGGGTGAGTGGGGAAAACCTATCCGCGAGGCCTTCATCGCCGACGAAGGGAACCTTCTCCTTTCCGCCGATTATTCGCAGATCGAACTAAGAATTCTGGCGCATCTGAGTCAGGACGAGGGGTTGATCGAGGCCTTCAGAAGCGGTCGCGATATCCATACGCGCACCGCCTCCGAAATCTACGGGGTCGGCCCTGACAGGGTGACCTCAGACATGAGGAGAGTGGCGAAAACAGTGAATTTCGGCGTTATATACGGCATCTCGGCCTTCGGGCTTTCCGGGACTTTGAATATCGACACGCGCGAGGCCGATAGATTCATAAAGCAATATTTCGCGAAGCATCCCGGGGTCAATGCGTATATTGCGGCCGTTATAAAGGAGACGGAAGAAAAAGGCTATGCCTGCACTCTCCTTGGAAGAAGAAGGCCGATACCGGAACTGCATAACAAAAACAGGACGGTCCGGCAGCAGGGGGAACGTTTTGCCATGAACACTCCGATACAGGGGACCGCGGCGGATATCATAAAGATAGCGATGATAAATATCCGTAACAGGTTCAAAAAAGAGCATCTTGAGGCGCGGATGGTCCTTCAGATCCATGACGAGCTCCTGGTCGAACTGCCTGAACGGGAACTGGCGGCGGTGAGATCGCTCGTAAAGACCGAGATGGAAGAGGCGATTAAACTGTCCGTGCCTGTAAGGGTCGATATAGGCCACGGGAAGAATTGGGCTGAGGCGCATTGACGGGTCTTTATTAATCCTGTCCAGTCCGGACAAATTTTGATACAATATACTCCAGCATAGAGCAAAGGGGGAAGCATGAAGGTAAAGGCGCAGAAACGAACGGCAACAATCATCAAAAAAGAAAATACGAAAAAAAAATCCGTTAATAAGGCATCTGAGGTCATAGCCGGAAAGAAAAACCCCGGCGCGGCGGATAAATCCGCCAGGAAAAAAATAGTCGCGGCGTCGAAATCAGATAAAGTCACCGCAGGGCGAAAAAAAACGGCTGAGGCAAAGGCCGCGCCAAAGAAAAAACCGGTCAAGGCCGCGCCGGTTTCTAAAACAGTAAAAAAGGCGTTACCAAAGACGGCGGCGCTAAAATCAAAATCCCCTGCCGGCAAGACAAAAGTCACGGTGAAACCCTCTGCCAAAGTCGCCGCCGCTGCACCTGTAAAAAAGCCGGCCGGGACTGTTTCAGTAATAAAAAAAGTAAAAACAGCGGCGTCGGTCAGGAAGGCCGTGAAAAAGGCGGTTGAGAAAAGACCCGCTCCGGAGAAAGTTGTTCCGAAGATAAAACCCGTGAAAAAAATCGGGAAGAAAGCAACGAAAGGACCCATCGCACCAAAAAAAACGGAGATGAAGGCGGCAACGGCAAAACCCGTTACTCCAAAAAAGAGGACCGGGGCAAAGCCTGTTACTAAGCCGGCCATAAAAAAAGAGAGCTCCGGGGCAACGAACAAAGCCACTTCCGTGACCGGAATTCAGGCAGCGTCCAGGAAAAAGACAGAGCCCGTTAAAAAAGACTCCTCGGTTTCCGTAAAAATGGCCGCTCCGTTAAAGAGCGTGGCTTCCGGAAAGCCCGCGGCAAAAAGCGCCGCCGTTAAGACTGCAGGGAAACCTCAGGTGATATCAAAGGAGTCAGCACGGAAGCCTGTTTTCGTGCCTGCAAGCGCGGCAATAGTCAAGTCTGTAAAACCGGCGGCTCTAAGAAAGGCGGCAGGCAAAGCAACCGGAAGTGCCGGGAAACTCGTCAGCCCGGCCCCAAAAAGCAGAGCTGACGCGCCGCCGGGCAAAGCGCCCGAGGTTGGCCTCGGCGCCCCATCCACTCCCCCCGTGAGCGCCAAAGCCGAAAAGACATCCCCCACTCTTAAAACTCCGGCGACGGAGCTTCTTTCTGTCGCGGAGATGGAGGAAAGGGAGGGGGTAAGGCGGCCTTTGAAGATCTTCCTGCCGGCGGATGATCCGGCTGAGGACTATCAGGGGGGCCCTGAAGAGCCAATACCCGCAGGACTGCCGGAAACGTACGGCGAAAACTCATTTATACTTATGGTTGTTGATCCGAGGGTCGTTTACCTTGACTGGGAGGTCATCGATCCGGAGGTCAACTCTGCCAAATACAGACTTGCCGTCCGGATCTACGATGTTACCGGCGGAGACGACACACCGGCTCCGGGAGGAAGTTTCCTCGAAATACGGCTGGACCGGGTAACCGGACGCGGTTATTTTGAAAGCATGATGTCAGGAAAAGAGATCATCGCCGAGATAGGGTTGGTCGACGCCGAGGGAGGGTTCAGGGTGATCCGGAGGTCTCCAAGGGTCTCCGTGCCGCCGATTCTTGAGTTCGATGAGCTGGGAGTAGTCAGGAAGCTGCAGGAAGCCGGCATCAGGGTTGGCTACTGACTATCCGGGCCGCATCGAAATTGTGTTTTTGGCCCTGAACATTGTATATTTTATATATAGTTAGTGTCTGTGTATAAACTGTCATGTCTGTTTTTGGGCGTCATTCCCGTGCTTAAGGCACCTACTGTTGGCGAAGGCGGGAATCCATTGTTTTCAGTATGTTCTGGATCCCCGGGTCAAGCCTGCCGGCAGGCAGGCCCGAGGATGACGGCTTTTTTCTTTATACACGGACTCTATTTAGAGATGAACGTTACCGAAGACCAGGGACTACTGAATGACTAAAGATATAGAAAAGGCATTACTGACATATTCCGCGGACAAAAAGATCCCCTGTGGCTCAGCCAGGAAGATAGCTGAAGACCTGAAAGTCCCCTACAGTGAGGTAGGCAAGGTCGCCGATGAACTGGGCATCAGAATAAAAGAATGTGAGCTGGGCTGCTTTTGATGGAACTCTATCTGTTTGAGCTGGCCCTGACCCTATACCTCGCCTCCGCGGTGGTAAGTGTCATGGAACTTTTCAAGGGGACGAGGACCACCTCAAGGATCATGATAGTTCTGGCCCTGCTTGGGTTCGCCTTTCATACCGCAAATATAATCATGCGGTATGTCAATTCCGGACATATCCCGATCTCGAACCTCCACGAGGCCTCATCGTTTTTTTCCTGGTGCATAATAATGCTTTTCTTTATTCTCGAATACCGCTATAAAATCGGACTTCTCGGGTCTTTTGTGATGCCGGTCGTATTTGTCATGATGCTCACTTCTTCCATACTCCCCCGCAAGATCGAGCCCCTGAGCCCGGTCCTTCAGAGCTACTGGTTCGGCGTTCATACCGTCCTGGCTTTTACCGGAGACGCGGCCTTCGCCCTCGCCTTCGGAGTAGGCATCATGTATCTTGTCCAGGAGCACTATGTGAAATCAAAGCGTCTGGGCGGTCTTTTTCAGCGGCTTCCGAACCTGCAGATTCTCGATGAGATCAACTACAGGCTTATCACAATAGGCTGGCCTCTTTTGACGCTTGCGATCATCACCGGCGTAATATGGGCCGAAAGCGCCTGGGGGAGATACTGGAGGTGGGACCCCAAAGAAGTCTGGTCCCTGATCACCTGGTTTATCTATGCGGCAGTGCTTCACGTCAGACTTATAGCCGGATGGAGGGGCAGGAGGGCCGCGATACTCTCTATCGTGGGGTTCTGTATCGTGCTGTTCACCTTCTTCGGGGTCAATCTCATCATGAAGAGCATCCATTCCTTCGTATGAAGATCCTTGTCCAGGGCGTAAACCATAAGACCGCTGGTGTCGATATCAGGGAGAAGCTTGCCTTCAACGGCAGCAAGCTCGAAGAGGGTATCTTCGGCCTCCGCAAACTGCCTGAGGTAAGGGAAGCGGCGCTCCTTTCAACCTGCAACCGGGTCGAACTCTATACCTTCGTAAGCAACGCATCAGCCGCGACCGAGAGCATAAGAAATTTTCTGTCCGAATTCCACGGCATAAAGAGGGCGGACTTCGAGAGGGCCCTTTTCACCCTGAGCGGTCCTGACGCCGTCAGACACATATTCAGGGTCTCCTCAAGCCTTGATTCGATGGTGCTTGGAGAGCCCCAGATACTCGGCCAGATCAAGGACTGCTTCGCGTTTGCGCTTGACAAAAAAACGACCGGGGTCCTCCTTAACAAACTCATGAAAAAGGCGATATCCACCGCCAAAAGGGTCAGGACGGAGACCAGGATAGCTGAGAACGCCGTATCTATAAGTTTCGCGGCGGTCGAACTGGCAAGAAAGATATTCAAGGACCTCTCCGGAAAGTCCTTCATGCTCCTTGGGGCGGGCGAGATGGCCGAACTTGCGGCCCGGCACCTCGTAAATAACGGGGTTGCGGGGGTCATGGTCGTCAACCGCACGTATGACCGGGGCTGCGAACTGGCGAGCGAGTTTAACGGAAGGGCCGTCCGTTTTGAGGATTTCCTTCAGGAATTGGTCCACGCCGACATCATCATATGCTCCACGGGCGCGCCGGCCTACGTGCTTAACAAAGACCAGATGCAGAAGGTGATGAAGGAACGGAGGCAGAAGCCCGTATTTATCATAGACATATCGGTCCCAAGGAATATAGACCCCGAGATCAACAACCTGGACAATGTATACCTGTATGACGTTGACAACCTCCAGGACGTGGTCGACACGAACGTTCAGGGGAGAATGGCGGAGGCCCAAAAGGCGGAGGCCATCATAGACGAAGAAGTCGAAAAATTCTCCAGATGGATGTCCGCTCTGGAATCAGTGCCCACAATTGTCGCGCTCAGACAGAAGGCCGATGAGATCAGAAGGGAAGAACTCGATAAATTCATAAACAGGTTCCCCGACCTGGACGAGACAAAGATAAAGGCGGTCGATTATATGGCCGGCGCTATCATAAATAAGCTTATTCACCCTCCTACGGTGGCCCTCAAGGAGGATGTGGACGACAGGGACGAACTTATAGCTACGATAAAAAAACTATATGGTTTAGGCGAAGACGAAGAGTAAACAGAGACTGGATAGGGAGGCATATATGAAGAAGACCGTTTGGGCTGCTATTTTTCTGCTTTTGACACTGGCGGTGGCCGGCAGAGTATATGCCGATTCTGATGCCCAGTACAAGTCCGCGCTTAAGTCTTATTACAGCGGGAAATATAGCGATGCCGTCCGCCATCTAAACGCGTACATAGCCGAAAAGCCGGACCCTTCGGCGTATTATCTTATGGGTTACGCCCTTTACAAGCTCAAGAGATTTGATGAGGCCAACGAATATTTCCGGGATGCCTATCTTGTTGATCCGACCTTTAGTCCGGTGAAGACCGCCCCCGGTGAGGGGACCAGGGTAAAGCCGCGAAGGAAGGTCGTCAAACCGGCGGAAGTTAAAACAGCCCAAGCCGCATCCGCCAGGGCGGAGCCGCCAAAACCGGAGCCCCTGAAGACTGCTCAGCCTAAAACATCGACGCCTGCCGCACCGGTGACCGCAAAACCAGCCCCGGCGCCGGCAGCGCCGGCAACGACTCCGGCGGTGACGCCTGCCGCACCGGCAAAGCCGTCAACTCCGGCACCAGCGGATAAGCCCGCTGCGCCTGCAAAGCCGTCCGCTCCGGAGCCCAGACCAATTACTCCTAAAGGTTTTCCTTTGAAGGACTCAGGCGGACTGGTGGCCATCCCTATGTTGATGGGCGGCCTCTTTGCCGGATTCACGCTGGTCTTCCTGGGCATAGGTCTGGCTATTTACCTCTTTTTCAGTTTCTGCATGTACAGAATCGCCGTGAAGCTTCAGTGCCCGGCAGCATGGACCGCATGGGTGCCGCTTCTTAATCTGTGGGCCATGGTAGGCTCCGCGGGAAAGCCCTGGTGGTGGATTATACTTTTATTCATCCCTGTTGCGGGCTTCTTTATAATGGTCTATCTCTGGATGTGCATAGTCGAAAATCTCGGTAAAAACAAATGGCTCGGCCTGCTGATGATCGTCCCTGTTGTAAATATTGTTTACCTGGCGGTACTCGCCTTTTCGAAGGACAAGACCCCGGAACCCATAATCACTGAACTCGAATAAATAGAAAAAGGCGGCCTTTTATGAGAAAAGAACACGATATTTCCAAGGCCCAAAAAAACCGGTATGCCGGCATGCCGGGGCGTCAGGCAACTCTTGGGAGCGACAAAGGAACAGTCAGCTGTTATAAGAGTCATGCGCAGGGACATGGGCGTTGACAATGAATTCTTATACATCATATAATGTGAGTCACATATGAGCTCAAATCTGCAGGAACTTTATGAATTAGGCAACAAGCTCTACGCCGAGGGCAATTACGAGGCCGCGGAGCCCGTGCTCAGGGAAGTGATAACAGCCAACCCCAGGTATGCCGATGTGCATAACAAGCTGGGCGTCATCTACAACCTCAGGCGTGAGATGAATAAGGCGGCCGAGCATTTCGAAAAGGCGCTGGAGCTTAATCCCCGCTACACAGAGGTATCTCTTAACCTTGCGGTGACCTATAACGATATGGGGGAATTCAAGAAGGCCCAGGAAGTTTTTTCGATGGCCGCGCAGATCGCCCACCCGGACCCCAACGCAATCGACCCGTTCATCGCCGGCAAACTCGCCAATGAGCATATGAGGGTCGGGAACATGTACCTGGAGTTCAACATGAACGACGAGGCGATCGAGGAATACAAAAAGGCGATCAAGCTCTTCCCTAAGCTGGCCGACGTCCATACGAAGCTCGGGATCGCCCTCAGGAACAAAGGACTCACCGAAGAGGCGATCGTCCATTTCGTCAAGGCGAAACTCATCAACCCCTCCTATGGACCGGCCTGGGTGCAGCTTGGACTGAGCTACTACATGTCCGGGCTTACGGGACTGGCCTTCGAAGAATGGCAGAAGGCCCTCGAGGTCAACCCGAATCTCAAAGAGGCCGAGTCTTACCTGAAGTTCCTGAAAAAAGAGGAAAAGTAATCCACGGTGTCCTTACTTGAGGTAAGGGGTCTCGACATCACCTTCCGCTCCGACACATTACCGGTTACCGCGGTCTCCGGGCTCGATCTTGAAATTGCCGAATCGGAGATCTTCGGCCTTGCCGGCGAAAGCGGCTGCGGAAAGAGCATCACAGCACTTTCGATCATGGGGCTTCTTCCCCCAAATGCCTCCGCCTCCGGCAGTATACTCTTCAAGGGCATGGACCTCCTTACACTGGACAAAGAGTCGAAAAGACGCCTGAGGGGAAAAGAGATGTCGATGATCTTCCAGGAGCCTATGACCTCTTTAAACCCTGTGCTGACTATAGGCTATCAGCTTGCGGAGGTCCTCTTCACCCATCTTGACATGTCAAAGCGCGATGCGATGGACAAGGCGGTCGAACTCTTAAAGGCCGTAAGGATCCCTTCTCCCGAGATCAGGGTGAAGGAATATCCGCACCAGATGTCGGGAGGCATGAGACAGAGGGTCATGATAGCCATGGCGGTCGCCTGCGGTCCCTCGCTTCTGATCGCGGATGAACCGACAACCGCCCTCGATGTCACGATACAGGCGCAGATACTCGAGCTTATCGAGCGGCTCAGGGAAGAGCGAAAGATGTCGATATTGTTCATCACTCATGACCTTGGCATAATCGCGGAGAACGCCTCCAGGGTCGGCATAATGTATGCCGGCAGGCTCGTGGAGCTGGCCGACACGGCGGATATTTTCAATGACCCGAGGCATCCCTATACGATCGGCCTGCTTGGATCAATCCCGAAGGGAAAGGGCACGCAGCTCAGACCGATACCCGGCAATGTCCCCCGGATGCAGGACCTTCCGGAGGGCTGCAAATATGAAAACAGGTGCAGTTACGCCATAAGCGCGTGCCGAACAGCAGAGCCGTTCATGTATAAGGTCTCAGAGGGTCATTTCGCGCGATGCATCCGCACGGATGAGGTCAGATGGAACTCCTGAGGGTCGAGGCCCTTAAAAAATATTTCTTCTCAGGGAAAGGCTTCAGCGGTCCCGACAAAGTTCTCAAGGCCGTCGACGGGGTGGATTTTGCACTCGAAAAGGACAGTGTCCTTGCCCTCGTGGGTGAAAGCGGGTGCGGGAAGTCCACGCTCGCACGGCTCGTACTGCGGCTAACCACCCCGACCGGCGGCAGGGTGTTTTTTAAGGGACAGGACGTCTTTGCCATGGGCAGGGAGGAGCTTAAGTCCTTCAGAAAATCGGCGCAGATAGTCTTCCAGGACCCTTTCGCCTCGCTTAACCCCCGGAGGACCGTGTATGACACGATTTCCGAACCGCTCATAATACATAAGATCGGGAAACGTCAGGACCATAAAGATGTCGTCGCCGAAATTTTAAGGACCGTAGGAATGGGGCCTGAAGTCATGACGAGATATCCCCACGAATTCAGCGGCGGCCAGAGGCAGAGGATATGCATAGCCAGGGCCCTCGCGGTATCTCCCGAGATCATCGTCGCGGACGAACCCCTGTCGGCCCTTGATGTATCCATACAGGCCCAGATAATCAATCTTCTTATGGAACTCAAAAAAAGCACCGGCATATCCTTTCTTTTTATAAGCCACGACCTCAGGGTCGTGCATTACTTAAGCGATATGGTAGGCGTGATGTATCTTGGCCGGATAGTCGAACACGCAAAGGCCGACGACCTCTTTGCAAGACCTTTTCACCCTTATACCGAAATGCTTCTTGCCTCGGCCCCAAAGATAAGCGTGGGCGATATGAAAAAACCTGAAGGCATAAGGGTCGCTTCGGCGGGGGGAGAAGCCCCGAGCCCATTTAACATCCCCTCCGGATGCCCTTTCCACCCCAGATGTCCGAAGCGTTTCGGACCGTGCGACAGGGTTGTTCCTAAACTGAGGGAAAGCGAGGGGCGTCTCGTTTCATGTCATTTGTGGCATAATCCTGAGTAGAGAAGTCGTGGCGGCTTTGCGTGAGAAAGCTTTTGCGGATTTAAAGAAGTTTCTCTATTTTGTCCCTGATCTCTTTGTCCGTCCAGTCGTATTCCCCGAAGAATTTTTCGACGATATTTCCGTTTCGGTCTATCAGGAACGTGGTTGGGATCGAAAAGACCTTGAACTGTCTTGTAACCGTTTTCTTTTCATCCAGCAGAACGCGCAGGTCAAGACCATTTTTCTTAACGAATTCACTGACCTCTCCGGAGGAATTGCCCGCTGCCACCGTTATCACCTCGAACCCCTTCGATTTAAGGATTTTGTCTTTATAGAGGACGCTCAGAGAGGGCAGCTCAGCGATGCAGGCAGGACACCATGTGGCCCAGAAATTAATCAGCACAACCTTGCCCTTAAATGATGACGACGGGACCTTATCGGCATTGAGGTCTTTCAGGGTATATTCAGGCGCCTTTGAGAGCTTGTCGATCTCGAAAGGGGAAACAGGTTTATTGTCCGCGGCGCCCGCCATGCCTGTCAACGAGGCAAGAAATATTGACAGGTATATGAATAAAACAAAAACTGATGTTTTTGCGTTTATATTATCCATGAGTTTATTTTACCGGCAATGAGATTGAATAGGCAATCGTAAATGAAAAAATGGAGTCGGGTATGGAAGTTCAAGCTTATTGAGGAGCACAACTCTGAATGGGCTGATTTGTACGAAAGTTTACTGACCTGAAAAGAGTGGATTCCCGCCTACGCGGGAATGACGGCAAAAAAATGGGGGAACTCCTGCCCCTGTCTCCCATTGCCAAAGCCCTCCTAATTTTGTACAATAATGTACAAACAGTACAATTCAATGCGAGGTCATTCAAATGAAAACAGTTATCTCCATTTCGGATGCCAGGAAGCAGCTTCCGACCATCATTAAATCCTTAAAAAACTCTCCTGACGCTGTTTACCAGATAACTGTGCATGACGAGGTTGTTGCCGAGATAAAAACCCCGGCAATGGTAAAACCAGGCGAGGCGGCGGCACGGCTTCTTGAAATTCGAAAGCAGCTCAAAAGCAAAAAGAAACCATACAGGAATCCGATTTCGGAGAATGTAAAAGAATATCTTTACGTTGCCGAGGACGAGCTTTGAACCTCCCTCATGATAAGGCCTTCTGCGATACATCATTCTTTTTTGCGTCGCTCAGCCCCGAAGACGCCAATTATAAAGCGGCCGGAGCCCTTCTTGAATACTGCAAAAAACACAATGTCATTCTTTACACTACATGGGATATAATCAGCGAGACAGTAACTCTTCTGAGATACCGGGCAAATTATCGCATGGCTGTCACGTTCCTTGACTTAATCAAACCCGCTCTTTTCATAATCCCGTATGATGATTCCGTCCGTGCAGAGGCAGAGAAGGTCTTTAGAAAACTCTCGAAAGACAAGCGGTTATCTTTTTGCGACGCGATCTCTTATGTGGTCATTGCCCATTTGCTTGAAGGCATTCCCTGTCTCACCTTTGACCGGGACTTCAGAAGTCTGGGCCTGACTGTTTTCCCTATTGGACGGCCTCTTCCATCCTGATCTTAAGGACCAGCAGGGTCGTCATCCCTATAAGAAAAAGGACCCCTCCCACGAGGGCCCATGGGGCCCCGGGGTCCCTGCTTATCTGTATCAGTGCGACAGGGAATGGTTCAAACCGGACCGTCTTGATATAAAGTCCGATGCCGTCGTAAAAAGAAGGGCTGTTGGGTCTCATCGAGTCTTTCGCAAGTTCCTTCCCGCCACTCATATAGCGCACATCGGCGGACCAGTCATTGATAAAACCCGCCGGATCGATATCGGCGCGTATGTCGTCTATTATCGCGACACTGCCGTTTGGGAGCTGAAGGGTGGTCCCCTTTGCGGCCTGCCCCATGCCCTGGAAGCTGTCGTATGAACTCAAAAGATGGGCGAGCAGAACAAAGAGGAACCCGATATGTATGACTTGGGGAGAGATAACAAGAAGGAGGTTCCTGGCCGACCTTTTTCGCAAGAGGGACTCTATACTGCAAAGGACCGTGTTCGCCGTCAGCAGCGAAAGTATTACGATAGCGCCGAAGAGCCACCAGGTCACGGCAGCGGGGCTATCATAAAGCCATTCAAAAAGAGGCGTCGTATGAAGGGCCTGAAACTCCTCCCTGACGGGCATGATCAACGAGCCGTATAAGAGCATGGCAATGAGTGAAAATAAAAGCCATATTCCGGTCCGAAGGGATGCGAGAACACCGAATATTTTTTTTACCATCCCGATCATCAGAATGAATGAGAGCTCTTCATAAAAAGGCTCACTCCGAGATAGGTGAACATCACGATAAAGAACCCGACGATGCCGAGTATGGCCGAAGGCCGCCCGGCCCACCACTGCCTCAGCCTTGCGTGGAGATAGAGACTGTAAAAAAGCCACAGTATGACGGTCCAGAGCTCTTTTGGGGTCCAGAGCCAGTAGGTGCCCCATGCCAGATATGCCCAGACGCCGCCGAATATCATGGCTGTTGAAAAGAAGCAGTAACCTACCAGAATCGCCTTGTACTGCAGTGTCTCGACATACTGGTCTTTGACGGAAAGAAAAAGCCCCCCGAAGACCGCCGCAATCCCAAAGAGGGCATACGAGAAAAAGGAAAGCGCCACGTGGGACTCGAACCAGAAGGTCTTGAGCACCGGCGGCAACGGCGTATTATGCGGCTTATAGAGGGCGGAAAGGGCCGTAAAAAAAAGGGCAAGCCCCACCAGGGGCAAAAGCAGCCGGAGCCTCTCTTTATGTCTGGCCGTCACGGCAAGCGCAAAGACCATGGTTGAGGCCGACATAAAAAAAAGAGTGTCGTGAGGGCCTACGATAGGCAGTCTTCCCAGTGCCATGCCCCTGTAAGCCATATAAATCATCTGGCAGAGGAGCCCGGCATAGACGAAACCTGTCCTGTAAAAACCGGCCATGTATAATAGTCCTGAGATAACGGTAAGCGCCTGCATGGGGATTATTTTACCCTGACGCGCCTTTTAATTGCCAAGCCTGTCCGCCAGATGCGCGGTGAGCAGCGCCTTTGCCTTATTGACGCCTTCGGTTTCGGGCAAAAGCAGGGCAAGCCTGTTTATGTAGTCCTTTTCAGCCAGCAGTTCGTAAGAGGCCCTGAAGTTAAGGTCATAGGTCCAGGACATGAGCATAAGCTTGAAATCATTGAGGGACCTGAGGTCCCTAAGCACCGCGGTCTTTTTATGGAATATGCTCTCGAGCGCGTCCCCGGAATAACCCGGAAGGTCAGGCAGGCCGAGTCCCGCCTCCGAGGCGACGTCCACGCCTGAGCCGGGCTCGAAAAACCCGAGGAAGATGCGCCATATGTCGAGCTTATCGGAGTCGCGCACGAGCTTCAGTATGAGCAGCTCCTTTTCAACTTTCAGACCAGGGACGGCAAGCGCGTTATGGAACCTCACCGCATTGATGATCACCGCCTGCTCATCCGGGGGGAGCCCTTGAAGCGTACCCTCGGATATGAGGACCTCCGCTCCAAGCATCCCGTGGTTTATGGATATGCTGTCTCTGAAGGTCTTGTATTTTGCGTATTGCGGGAACCGGCCCACATCATGAAAGAGGGCGGCCGTCTCGGCCAGAAGAGACAGGTCTTTGTCCGGAGTAAGCCCCTCAGTCAGCCGTCTGCTTAGGGCGCATACCTCTTCCGTATGCCGGACCTTGAGGTCTATGTTTTTCTGCTCGTCAGGGTTTTCCGAAAAAAAAAGACGGGTATATCCGGAGAACCACTTTTTAAAGCGGTCCAGATCCGACTGCGTCATCTCCTGAAATCGCCGCTTTTGCCGCCGCTTTTTTCGAGGAGCATGATGTCGGTTATTACCATCCCCTTGTCAACGGCCTTGCACATGTCGTAGATCGTAAGGGCGGCGGCAGAGACCGCTGTGAGGGCCTCCATCTCGACCCCGGTGGGGCCCGTGCATCTGACGCGCGCGCTGACGACGACTGAGTGGGTCTTGCTGCTTAACCTGAAGTCGATCTCGACGGAAGATAAGTTGACCGGATGGCACATGGGTATAAGCTCCGGGGTCTTCTTTGCCGCCATGATCCCCGATACCCTCGCCACCCCCAGGACGTCGCCTTTTTCTATCGCGCCTGCCTTTATAAGTCCATATGTCTTTTTGTTCATAAGGACGGCAGCCTGGGCAAGGGCCTCTCTCACCGTGGGTCCCTTTCCGGACACATCGACCATCCTGGCCTTTCCGCTTTTGTCGAAATGGGTGAGGCCCTTCATCCGCCTATCCTCGGCATGGGCCTTTTGGAGAAGTTATGTTGCCGGCCCGGACCCGGCAGCTCCGACATCGCAGCGTTGATGTTATGGCCCTCCGGCTTGACCGCGATAGAGAGCCTCAGCAGCCTTTCAATCTCGGCGTCGTCGGCCCCTGTCCTCAGCGGAGACCTCAGGTCGATCTCGGTCTCTGAAAAAAGACATGGCCGCAGCTTACCCTCCGAGGTCAGCCTGAGGCGGTTGCACTCACCGCAGAAATGATGGGAAAGCGCGCTTATAAAGCCGATGACCCCTTTGGCGCCCTGAAGCCTGAAATACTTCGACGGGCCGTTTTTCCTTAGCTTCACCGGTGTCAGGGGGCCTATTTTCTTCCCGATTATCTCCTTCATCTCCTCGGTCGTAATATATTTACCGGGTTCCCAGGTATCGATAACGCCTGACGGCATAAACTCTATGAACCGGAAGTGGTATTCAGAGCCGAGGGTCATTCTCGCAAACTGCTCTATCTCATCGTCGTTGACCCCTCTTAAAGGCACCATGTTGATCTTAAGGGGCCTCAGACCCGCTTTCTCCGCCGCCTCGATCCCCCTCAGTACGTCACTGAGGTCGCCTCCGCGGGTTATCTGTCTATATCTGTCGGGGTTGAACGAATCAAGACTTATGTTCACCCTGTCGAGCCCCGCGGCGGAGAGTTCCTGCGCGTATTTATCGAGGAGTATGCCGTTTGTCGTCATACTCAGGTCCTCGATGCCTTCTATCTTTTTTAGTGAAGAGACGAGAAACGATAAATTTTTTCTGGTGAGCGGTTCTCCGCCTGTGATCCGGACCTTCCGTACGCCAAGCCGCGCGGCGACTCTTACTATCCGGATTATTTCCTCATAGCTCAGGATGTCCGAGTGGTCGAACGGCTGAAGGCCGGAGGCGGGCATGCAGTAAACACACCTCAGGTTACACCTGTCGGTTACCGAGAGCCGGAGGTAGTCGATCACCCTGAAGAAATTGTCCTCCAGGGGGATCATTTTTTCCTGCCCGGCTTTTTCTCTATCTCGGCCAGTTTCTTTTTGGCAAGACCGGCCTCTTTGGAATCATGGTATTTCTGGAGCAGTTTCTCCAGTATGGCCTTGCCGGTCTTTGAGTCGCCTATCTCGATAAAGGCGTAGCCCTGCTTCAACATGGCCCCGGAGGTCTTTTCGCTGTCAGGGTACTTTTTAAGCAGCGTTTCATACGCAAGTATGGCGCTCTCGAAGTCCTTCTCCGCGTAGTAAGTCTCCGCTATCCAGAACTGTGCGTTACCCGCAAGCCTATGCCCGGGTGAGTCCTTGATAAATGAAGAAAGCTTCTCCCTGGCCTCTTTGTATTTTTTATCTTTTACCGCCTGATACGCCGCGTCGTAGGCCTTTACCTTATCATCGCCGTTTCCGCTTCGTTCGACAGTATTATCGCCGTTTTGATCGTCCGGTTTGGCCTGTTCAGCGCCCTCTTCGGGCTTCTCGGGAGCGGTTGTGCCGGCATCCTGCTGGGCCTTTGCGGCCTCTTTCGCCTTAATCGCGTCTTCCAATACGGCGAACCTGTCTTTTAGGGCCTTCAGCTGGAGTTCGGCCCCGGCAATCTGCGCCCTCAACAGGTCTCTTTCCGCTGCTGTTTCTTTAAATATTTTCTCCTGGTAATATTTGCTCTCATCGAACCTGCCCCTCAATTCCTGCAGTCCGCCGGCCAGATCCGAGACCCTGGAGTTTAACTCGATCTGGCCATCACGCATCGCGTTGAAGGAGTCTTCCCTGACGACCCGAAGGCTGAATTCCTTGAGGGAATCGATCTCCTTTTTCGCTTCCGACGATTCCCGTCTGAGGTTATCGGTATCGCGCTTCAGCGAATCGAAGTCGCTGTTCGAGGCGCAAGCCGCAAGGGTCAGTAAAATGATGGAAATCGCCGTCTTTTTCACTATTTGCCCGCCTTCGTGACCAGTACTACGAAATGCGCGCGCCTGTTTTTTGCCCAACAGTCCTCGGTCTCTTCGCGGCAGAGCGGTTTTTCCTCTCCGTAGCTTATGATGTCCAGTCTCGATGAGGAGACCCCAACGGCAACCAGAGAATCCCTCACGGACTTGGCCCTTCTGTCACCGAGCGCAAGGTTATATTCATTTGTGCCCCGGTCATCGCAGTGACCTTCGATAGAGAGCCTCGCGGAACTGTTTTTTGTCATCCAGGCCGCGATGGATTTGATCACAGGCTGGAAGGACTCTTTGACATCGTATTTATCATAGTCAAAAAGCACGTCCTTAAACATACCTTCTTTTTCCTCTCCCGATTTTGAAGAAGAGCCGTCCTTCGAATCGACGGATTCGACCTTGGAGCCGTCTCTGCCGTCGGTTATCCTGTCAACATCCTTCTTTGTCTGCGCCCCGTCCTTCTGCGCCTGCATCTGCGTGTCGTCCGGTTTGGCAGTTGTCTTCTGCTGGCATCCTGACACGGCAAGCGCAATAAGCAGAAAGAAAATCCAGTACTTTTTCATCCAGTCCTCCCTTTTTTTTCTCAGTTTGGTGACCATCTGGGGCCAAGGGCCCTGACGTCTTTTGGTGTTATTCTTCTTTGTCCCTCTCCGTTTGCCCTCATGACATAAATCGCCTTGTTCCTGTCCCTGTCGGACGTAAACGTAAGGTATCTTCCATCGGGAGAGAACGACGGGTCCTCATTATTTCCGGCCTGCGTCAGCTGGACCAGTTCAGTCCCATCGGGTTTCATTATGAAAATCTGGTTTTTCCCGGCGCGCCTGCCTGAAAAGGCAAGCCTGTCGCCAAGGGGCGACCATGCGGGGGACGTGTTGTACGAGCCTTCGAACGTTATTCTCCTTAAGTCGCTGCCGTCCGACCTCATCACATAAATCTGGGGGCTCCCGCCCCTGTCAGAGACAAATGCTATCTGGTTTCCGTCCGGGGAGACGGACGGAGACACCTCAATCCCGTGAGAAGAGGTTATCTTCTTCGTCGCGCTCGTTTCGAGGTTATGGGAGTATATTCCAGGGGTCCCGTCCTTGGACGATGAAAAAACGAAAGAACTCCCGTTGGGGAAAAAATCTCCGGCCATGTTTATCCCTTTCGCGGAAAACACCTTCCTTTCAGACATTTTCAGGAAGTCTAACAAATATACGGACCATTGTCTAGCGCGGTCCGACGAGTACAGGATCTTTGTGCCGTCGGGCGACCAGTGCGGGGTGAGCATGACCGAGCCCTTGAGCCCAAGTTTCTTCATCCTGTGGCCGTCCCAGTCCATCAGGTACATGCCCTTTTCACCGTCGTCATCGCCCACAAAGACTATCTTTGTCCTGAAAATGCCGGGTCTCCCCGTCAATGCGGTATATATGTCATTTGACATCCCGTGCGAAAGCTGCCTCAAGAGGCTCTTTTCAGCCTGGTACTGCTTGTTCATGATCTCCTTCCCCTCGGAGGTATCGTAAAGTATTATGGATGCAGTAAGCATATTGTCCCCGGAGACAGTCCCCTTTATGACGGCCTCGATGCCCAGAGGTGTCCAGTTTGCAGGGTTGAATTGCTGGGACAGGGTCTCGACATAAGAAGCCTTGTCTATGTTCATAAAGAGACCTGTAAAATCGAGGTCCTGCCTTATGATATCGGATATCTCCGCGCCATGAGCGCCCTGCAGGTCATAAATCGCCAGGGGGAGTTTCTTCAACGACGGAGATGTAATGTCGATATAGATTTTTGCCTGTGCAAACGCAGGCAGCAATAAAATGAAGATAAGCAGCAGACTTGCAAGTCTGTATTTATTGTTTTCTGCCGTCATCACGGCGTGTCCGGGCCCCTTCCTCAGGCACGGTTCCGAATAAGTCGGAATGATTGACCTCGAATTTCCGATTAAAGTAAGTTTTTCTCTAGAACCTATCTCTAAATGGGTAATTTGCCCGAAAAGCGTCACCCCCGCGAAGGCGGGGGTCCACTTAGAGGCCCGAGAAACATGGATTCCCGCCTGCGCGGGAATGACGACAATGGGCCCGCGATTTGCAGACAATGGGAATTTGAGATAGGTTCTAGTCATTGAACTTTGCTTTTTGTTTACTTTCGTCATTTTTTTTGGCCGAACCTTAGCCCTAATTCGAAGCTGTCATAAGGGGGGCGACTTACAGGCGAGGCTGATTCTATGGCCTTTAACACAGATCTGTCAAAAAGTCTGTCCCCTGACTTTTTTTCTATATCCTTGATCGAGACTGTTCCGTCCCTTGAGATATTTATCATTACCACGGTTTCAAAATTCTTTTTTAAATTATCAGGATAAGACCAACTCTTTTCGATCTCCTGTCCAACCTTGTCAGCATAGGTCTCCTCTCCTGCCAGCCCTCCGGGTGTTCCGGCCCCAACGGGCTTCTTGTCTGATTTCGTCGATGACTTGGGTCGATTGGAAACGCCTCCTATCGAGACCATCGCCTTCCTTATTTCTACAATTTTTTCGATCTTTTTTTTTGACTTCAGCACGGCTATGCTGTCATCGATGCGCTTCTGCTGCTCCTTCGTATTTTCTTTGTCTTTTTTCGATACCTTCACCGGCTCGGGAGCGGCTTTGGCTGCCTCCCGCGGAGACACCGCGCCGGAGTGGTCCGGGGCGCCGCCGGGCAATGAGACAAGATTTACGGTATATGGCGAGGGCATCATGAAAACACGTGTGTTTCTTAGCGCAATCATAGAAAGCAGAAAGATCGTAGCGTGAAGGGCAGCGGATACGGCGGCCGTCTTCTGGAGACTCGGCCCCTTCATTTCAGGTCAAGTTTTGGTTCCGTGATCATCCCGAGCTTTTCTATGCCCGCCTCCTTTATCTCCCCCATTACCTCGACGACGAGTCCGTAAGGCACGTCTTTGTCGGCCTTAAGAAATACATTCGGGTTCAGTTTGCTTATCGCCTCAAGTTTTTTACGCAGTTCCGGGATGCTCAGGCGGGTTTCATTCAGGTGTACCGAGCGGTCGCTTTTTATTACTACCGAGATCCTCTCCTCAGGCGGCAGGTCCTTGCCCTTTGCCTTCGGAAGATTGACGTCAACCCCCTGCTGTAAAAGCGGCGCGGTGACCATGAAGATGACGAGCAGCACGAGCATGACGTCCACCAGGGGCGTCACGTTTATCTCGGAAAGTACCGTCCTTTGCCGCTCGGTCTTCAACTCTCCACCCTGCCGAACAGTTCAAGTAAGTCTTCGGAGAAGTCCTCCATCTCGATGATCATCTTCCTGGCCATGCTGAGATAGTAGTTATACGCGATGACGGCAGGTATTGCAGCCGCGAGACCTATCGCCGTCGCGATAAGGGCCTCCGCTATTCCCGGGGCAACGACAGCGAGCGACGCTGACCCGGCCGCCCCGATGCCATGGAAGGAGTTCATGATGCCCCAGACCGTCCCGAACAGCCCTATAAAAGGAGAGGTAGAGCCTGTCGTCGCCAGGAAATTCAGATACTTTTCGAGTTTCACGGACTCCAGGGTCTCATAGCGCCTCAGGAGACGTTTCACTTCTCCCCTGTCCCTCGTGGCCTCCTCGGTATATACGGACTTGAAGACATTGGCGATAGGGCTCAGCGTCATGTTTTTCGTGACCTTGAAAAGGCTCCTCGGGTCCCTGTTTGTCCTGTAGGAGCGGAGGAACTGGTCGGATTCTTTATTGGCCCTGGAAAAGTACCGCTGTTTAAAAAAGATTATGGCCCACGATACTATCGAGAAAAAAAGAAGGATCAGCATGACCCCCTTTACGACGAGTCCCGCGTTAAGTATCAGCTGAAGAATTGAACTGTTCATCAATAGTTGTCCTCTTTAGATTTCTCTGAATTTTATTGGTACGTATTTATAATGTCAAATTAATTTTTTTTACTTTTACAGCTTTTATAATTATATAACGATATCGGATTTTAGTATATAATAAACGAACCCAAAATTATTTTCTGCTATAATAAAAACCCCGGAGAGGTGGCTGAGCGGTTGAAAGCGACGGTCTTGAAAATCGTTGTAGGGGAAACCCTACCGTGAGTTCGAATCTCACCCTCTCCGCCATACTAAAATGGGGCGAAACCCTTATTTGACGCCATTCGTGAGTAAGGGCCGCCCCTTTAAATACCGTGAACAGAATCTTTCCTCTCTCGCTCGATGAAGTCCACCCAAAATAGTTTTGGTGGGTTCGATTCCGCCGCGGTCCGCCCCCTTCCTCACCCTCTTCAAGCGCGAGGTGGCTAATATCTAAATCAGCCATCTCGGACGGACCCAGCATCTTAGGATAGCTTATAGAAGCGGCTGGGAGCGGGTTGTCCCCTGTGCGTACTGAAAGAAAAGGGGGCCGGAATGAAGAAGTCTAAAGCTGTAAGTAGAGTTTGATAAACATTTGCCGGATCATTATGATAGCTTTCGACCTGTCTTTTGGGGGTCGTCATCCGAAAGATAGTGGGAATCAGCATATATTTGTTGGTTGGGAGGATTGGATGAAGAAGGGGTTTGTCAGGTTCTTTGCATTATCAATCGTTCTTCTATGTGCATTCGCCATTTCCGAAGCGGCAGATACCGCCCTTGAAAAGACATTCCAGAAAAACCTTGAAGACAACCATTCCGTCGTGAAGAAGGCCAAGGAGAAACAGAAAAAAGGAGAACCTGCTGATCAGGAAGTGACCCGCCTTAAGGCAAAGTCAGGCGAGATAAAGGCGGCCCATTCATCCCTGCATGAGAAGTTCAGGCAAAGGGAAGAGGAAGTGAAATCCCTTGGTCAATTGGCGATTGACCGGCACAGGGCTATGGAAGAGGGTTACAACAGGGCGATGTACGAGTATCTCAGCCTGTTGGACAGCCTGCCTCCCAACGGAAAGGCGACTCAGAAAGAGCTTGACGCCATAGACGCTTGTCTCGAAAAAATTCTTCATAAAAAGAACATCCCCATATTAGGGAGTCTTCCCTATCGAAACCTCAACCACCCTTCAAAAGAGCCAAGCCAGGACCCTCCGATAAAACCTGCCTACAAGGGCGGAAACAAGACAGTCAGTCCCGATGACCTCAAAAGCACGGAAGAAGCGCCGATCTCCGAGGAGATGGCTACCCTTGCCCAGTCATTGAAATGGAACCCGGTATCCATATATGAATATGTAAAAAATTCCATCTCGACCGAATGGTACTGGGGGTGCATGAAAGGCGCTGAAGAGACGCGCAGACAGGATAGAATTCCCCTCGCTTCAACACGTAAAAAACCTGACGGGAATAAACGACCCTGCAAAAATAGCGGAGTTCTTCCAAAAGGCGGGAATACCGCATAAGTCTATAATTTCCGCCGGGACTATTGCCAATTTTCAGATAGAGCACGTCTGGGTTGAAAGCTTCATTCCTTATGGCAATTACCGCGGGACCATGATAGACAACAGCAATCCCGTATGGCTTGGCTTGGACACCAGCATAAAAGTCACGGGCTATACGTACAATACGCCTCTTGAGCTATCAGCGGACGGCGCTCAGCTTTCAGCCATAAGAGACGAATACCTCAGCACAATGCAGACAGAGACGCCACTTGAGTATTTTAAAGAAAAGCTCTCAGCTAGTAGTGGCCAGCAAGCTGAAAGCTATAGGCTGACACGCTCTCTTATACCCGAGGTGATGAATATCCTTCCCTCAAGTATGCAGTATGATCAGCTCGCCGTAACTCATGAATACACCGAAATACCTGATGATTTAAAGCACAAAGTTAAATTCACTGCTTCGGATGCCAATAACAGCGAGCTATTCAGTATCAGCCTCAATTCCCTGCGCCTATCGAACCGAAAGATCACCCTAAGTTACGAGCCGGAAACAGTGGAGGACCAGCAGATTATCGATTCTTACGGAGGACTGGATAATACGCCTGCCTACCTCGTAAGATTGAGGCCTTTGTTGAAGGTTGACGGCGAAATGGTGGTTGCCGGCAAAGACGGTCTGCCGATGGGAACGGATTATAACCTTACGATCGAGCTTATATCGCCAAATGGAACTGAACGAATAACCTCCACGCAGATCACTGCTAATCTTTCGGCAATAGGGACCGTAGCGCAGAAGGCGCTTGATCCTGAGCAGACGACGATCAGCGAAGAAGATGATGCTGAAACGATACTCTTTAAGGAAACGAACCGATACATAGACAATTGGAACAAGGCGGAAGATGAGCTTGCCGCTCTGCTCCATTTACAATTCGCCAGGCCGGTCCCGACTATAACCACAATCGGAGGCGTGTTGGATGTGACGTATCTTCTCGACATCCCGCACGGATTTGAGTGGAAAGGGGTATATGTGGATGCGGGTTTGAGGGCTGTTGGTGCAACCCCCTCCCGCTCCCCCTTAACCCAAGGGGGAGATGAAAACAGGCAAAAGACCTTTATGCAATTATCTGCATTGCAAGGGTCGGTCCTTGAAAACAGGATATTCGAGGATGACTTCCAGGTGGAGAGTATCTCGACAGCAAAGCTGTTTCAGGTCGTAGGGGCGAATTGCAATACGCCCTCTTTGCTATGCAGCATCGCCACCATCGACAAAACAAACGTAGACACCCTTCTGCCGACCCTCGACCTTGACGACAACATCAAAGAGGACATCACAAACGCCGTCAACCAGGGACTTGTCGTCCGTATTCCCCAATCCCCGACCCCTGAGCCCCAATCCCTAATTTTCTACAAAGACTGGACAGGCATCGGGTATATCAAGGAAAGCCCTGCAACCGGGGAGGCAGGGTATATGCTATCAGGCATGATAGCTGGAGGGATGAGCGTTATCCTTCCTGCAAACTGGGTCAATACGGATCTACGAGGTATTCTGAGTAATCCCAATGCGATGTCCCATAATGATGACCCTATGTCCGCCAGTGCAATCGCTAAAATCACTGCGACGGACAGGCAGCGAGTGACAGTCGGAGGCAGTCCGGCAAGAGATCCCGAGGTCATAGTTGTTGACAATAGCGGTAAGCGTGTAAGGGGCGCAACAGTAACATTTACTGTTGTGGCGGGCGGCGGGGTCTTCGGCAATGGGAATACTACCTATGATACGATAACCGACATCAACGGCATGGCTTCGGCCAAATTATACACCGGCACAAAGACAGAGACCAATCCCGGCTATATGAGACTAGACCCTTCTGATCAATACGTCACACAGATTGGCGTCAACGTTATTGCGGCTGCGGTCAAAAACTCTACCGGCACGATAAGCCTGTCTCCCCCCTTTCAGATCTTTGGCATTCCTGATGCTCCTGTTGAGATAAGGAAATCTCTTGGAGACGGGGTCTTAGGGCTTGCAAATAACCCTATGGGGAGTTTTGTCGCAAAAGTGGTGGACAAACATGGCAATTCCATATCCAATCGAAAAATAAAATTCATAACAAACAATATGCAGTCCAGATATGCCGGAATGACACTTCCTCTGAATCCGAGGGGTATAGAATTCTATGACGGGAGGTCCTGTGCGAATCCATACCCATTATATGGGGATTGTCCTTCAACCCAAACGGTTACCGTGACTACGGAATACTATGGCGCTGTCAGTACTGCCTTCCTCGGAGATACGGTCGGGACTAAATATACAGTCGAGGCCAAAGACCTAAGTGCAAACATACCGCCGGCTTACTTCGAGCTCTATACAAAGGGGTTCAGGTCCTCAGATGGGTACATCCCTCCTGGAATATACCTGCGCCAGATGCAGATCTTAAACGACAAGGGGGAGCCGGTAAACGCCTCCAAAGCAGGCACACCATTAAAAGCACCTCTCATCGCCGAATTTATCCTGATGAGGGAAGATGTAAGCCTTAACGGTCCATTTGTGGGTTCCTCGGGACAAGGGAATTCCTGGGTCCTTACAACCTCCGGCAAGGTGATAACAGAGAAGATTCCAAGCGGGACTGTCGCGTTCACCCCTGTCCAGGGAGGAGGCGCTACAGGTCCGACGACGAACCTTGGAAACGGCAAGTACCAGACAACATACACCACAGGGCCGCAGCCAATGGTGAACGCCGTTGAGGCTGGAGGTCAAGCGACAATAAGAGTTCCGAAGGTGCTTTACAATCCCATGGTGACATGGACCGTGGTTCCATCCTTCAGCGACGACTTCCCCGGCGACCTGAGCGTACTAAAACCTATGGCGTTTACGGAGTACGTAGAATCAGTCCTGGCATGCACAAACGGGATATGCAGACTTCCTGTAGCGGATGTTACCTTAAATGCCGGACAGCAGGCGGTATTTTATGCAGGTCAGCAGCCGGTTGCCGCAGGCAATGTGCAGAGGGAGCAATACAAGGTGTTTGGAGTGGATGTGGGTCTGACCTTGAGTCCCAAATATATACTTTTGAACGACAAGGGTTATTCGTATTCGGATGCGAAGCTCGAATATACCATTTTGCCGCCTGAATATTCAGCATCAACAGCGGACATAGATATAATGAAAAACGGCATATGGGAAGACATGCTTACAGGCGGCAAGACGCAGGGGACGGACTCGGACACGATAGCCGCCGGGTCTGTGCTTGAGGTTGAGGCCGACTATAAAGCTCAGGTTGTTTTAAACAGAGGGACGGATGCTGAGATCATAGGTCAGCCGCTATCCATACCCATAGGGCAATTCAGGATGGTCGACGATGAGGATGGGAAGACTCCTGTAATCGGAGCTGTGACGGACGGGGCGGCAAAGATCAGGCTGCAGCTTACGGTAAAAAACAACCAGAATGCTTTTGACAACCTCGCATGGCGCATCGTGGACCCACAGCTTACCACCCCACAGGTCGGAACCGGAACGCTGCTTGACGGCAGCGGAGCTGCTACGACAGTACTCCCTGTTGTGTTTAACAATGGAGTGGCCGGGGCCGTTTATCAGGCCCCGGACAGTTTTGTTCGATGGACCTCGCCCAAGGAGACGGAAGATAAAGACGCTCCTGAGCGTTACATCCAGCCCACCTTTGACTTAGTCAGTTACCTACTTACCGGCAAAGATCTGTTGCCGCCTATCCATCTGAAACGCCCCCCGGTTGTGTTGGTGCATGGGCTGTGGGGTGATGCATCCGCCTGGGATGTGTTTGAACCGAAGTTTAATGATAAAGGGTTTTATGAAAATCAAAACAAAATTCGAAGAGTAAATTATTTTGAAGAAGGCCAAGTGAGAAGCATTTTCCAGCACATAACAAAATTAAAATCTAAAATTGATGGAGCTATCAATGAAGCAAAAGAGAATTTTTTTGCAGTAGATAAAGTCGATATAATAGCTCACAGTATGGGTGGACTGCTTACACGAGCATATTGCGATCAGTTTAGTGTGGAATGCCAGGATAGAATAAGAAGATTCGTAACAATAGCTACACCACATTTCGGGTCAGAACTGGCAGATTTGCTGCTAGTTTATCGAGATGATCGCAATCATTTCCCCGATCTTGATTTGTGCAGAGAAACTGTGGGGAAGTTTATCAGAGGAGGCAAAATTAATATATTTGGGCCCCTCGGTAAAAAAATTGAGGCTCATCCTGTCTTGCCGCTTGGTGGGGCAATTGATGATCTTGCCACTGGTAGGCTCCCCGCATTTATTCAGAGTTCAACTATTGGAGGGCATTGGTCTGATCCTGCCTATCTCCCATTATCGACAAGCTTGAGTGCCCACGCAATTATTGGACTAACTCCACCAGCAATGATGGGCATTGACATTGAAATATGGGGCTTATGGAAGCTTGTCTTGTCACGCTGCGGTTTTACGAGAGAAAACGTGTTTGGTGCTGAATATGACACAAACGATCGTATTGTAAGGCGTTCCAGTCAAGAAGGGGGAGTATTAAGAAGATGTTCGACGGAAGTTATTGATACCGACCACTTTACTGTGAGGATTGCAGCTAAAACTATTGCAGAAATAAGAATCTTGCTTGATGAGCCACTCAACTCTCAATTGTTTACAAAATGAGTCAAATTTTGAGGAGGTAAGAATGAAATCAGTTTTAATAACAATAATCGTCTTTATTTTTGTAATTTATTTTGCTCAAATGGCCTTCGCTCTGCAAATTATCTCACCCAAAGAAGGGCAGGTTGTTTACCAAGGTGATCGGTTGACAGTTATTGTCAAACCGGATGCTGGTGAAAATTGGAAAGAAGTTCTGCTGGAGATTGCCCCAATGACATACAATATTATTTTTAATGAATATAGAGAGGAAATTGAGATACCTAGAGATGAAACAACTGGGATTATCGATTTCGAAGTATTGGCATATGATAACTCAGGCAATAAAGTTAAGCTTACACGAAATCTATTTGTCAAACTACCACCAAATGTGGCGTTAAATGGGATTGAAGTGGACAATTATGAGGTTATCTACAAATTAGCGTCAGGAAGTACTGTCCAAAATATACAAGACATAGAGACCACGAAATTAAATGTTAAGGGAGTATATTCCGACAGCGTAAAGAGAAAGATGACAGCGTCTGCTATGGGCACCTCTTATTCCAGTAGTGATGAAAAGGTCGTTACAGTCAGTCCTGAAGGAAAAGTTGCGGCACAGGGGCTCGGCACAGCAACAATAACCGTCAGAAATGGAAAATTCAGAGCCAATGTTAAAGTCGTCGTTAAGCCATATAAAAAATGAAATGACTGCCCAATTTTATAACGGCCCATTTGCAGGCTCCTCGGGACAGGGGAATTCCTGGAGGCTCACAACCACCGGCAAAAGGGGTCAAAACAAAGGGGACAGGCTACTTTAATAAGAGCAAGTAGGGAGCGATGCCGAGGATAGTGAGAGGGATAGGGGATGGAATTGTATACCACGTTATTAATCGTGGAAACGGACGGCAGGAAGTTTTCCACAAAGAGAAAGATTATGAGGCATTCGTGAAACTGATGAAAGAGGCGAAAGAGAGATATCCGGTAAAGGTCTATGGATATTGCCTGATGTCGAATCATTTTCATATGGCGGTGAGTCCTGAGAAGGGAGAGGCCCTGAGCAGATGGATGCAATGGTTGATGACGAGTCATGTGAGACGATACCACCGGCATTACGGAAACAGCGGTCATGTATGGCAAGGAAGATTCAAGAGTTTCATGGTACAGGAGGACAGTCACCTATTGATGGTTTTGAGGTATATAGAAGGGAATCCTGTAAGGGCAAAAATGATTTCTTCGGCAAAGGAATGGCGGTGGTCATCTCACAATGAAGTTGTCGGCGCAGACAAGCGAGGACTGGTTGATAAGGCACCTATTGAGATACCGAAAGAATGGACTGAATACGTTGACGCATCATTTGAGGAAAATGAACTTGATCATTTACGGGCGAGCGTGAATCGGCAGACGCCGCTGGGAGACGCGACATGGCTGACGAAAGTCTGCCGTGAGTTTGGACTGGAATCGACAATGAGAAGGCGAGGAAGACCGATGAAGGAGGCGACAGCATGAATAAAGTAGCCTGTCCCCTTTTTGTTGTCCCTGATATGCATCGATGGTTAATACATCTCTCCACTATATACATAGAACCGAACAGACAGACTTCTTCTATCCGTCCCGCATGGTACCTGTCGAGGTAACAGCGAAAAGTCTCGGCAGCGCCTTTGATCTGAGAATAGCTGAGACGTATCCGGCCGAGATAGGGCTTCACGATCCGGCAGCTTGGCTGTGGATAACCACTAACCCCTGGGTTTCCGACGTTCATATCGGACCCAACGAGACTGTGACGATGCTATATTATGCTTTTACGCCTGATATACCCGGGACATATGAGCTTAAGACAGAAATCCAATATGCGGATGGAGGGGAATATAGCTCTTATCAGGATCTTTATGCGCATCTTGTTGTCGAGAAGAGCACCGCCACAATAAACAACGATATCATTGCGGCGCTACAGGCCTTACCTTTAAGCGGACATGACGAGGTTAGGGCGGTTGACGCCGTTAAGTCTCTGCAAACTGTAATGAGTAGAAAAATAACTGTGAGAACTGATGTGGAGCAGAATATCCATGACATACTGAAAGCTGCGGATTCTCTACGCAAAGTGACCGGAGCGGATACATCCTCGATCATGCTCATGCTCGACGGGCTGCTTGAGTCCTGGGAAAGCAGATGGTATTCCTATTGAGGCTGGCCGGTCCAGTGATCACCGTTTCCCCGTCGACCACCATGTCCTTGTTGTGGGCGATGGTGTGGAAAGCGTCGATTTAAAGGCGGGAAAAAGGCTGGCGTGAACAGATCGTGAACGACCTTTTTAAGAACGGCGTGAAACAAGGGTTTGCGAGGCAAGGGGGGGAGTTCGAATCTCACCCTCTCCGCCATTTAATTTGCAGATTCAGATGCAGCAGACATAAAAAAAAGGAACAGGCCCACGATATTAACCCGGAACCTGTTCCCTTTATTATGGAAGTATTTTACTGGATCAAGGTTTTGGATACCAGTGAGCCGTCAAAATTGAATATATACAGATATGTCTTTGCGTTACTATTGCCATTGAAATTGTAATTTCCGTACATCATGTTAAACGTATTACTTCCCGTCATCATGGCATTGCCGAAATCAGACCCCATTATATAAATGTGATCGTTCGCTATTACAGGAACGGAAGCAAAACCGCCGTCAATCGCAATAGCCACAGGCTGTGTCGAGGCTGTAAAATTGGACGGCATCGCATAAACGACGGATTGTCCGTTGCCCTGATAATTTCTGTAGTCGCCTGCCAGCATGAAATCAGCCATATCAGACA
Source organism: Nitrospirota bacterium (assembly GCA_016215155.1). Taxonomy (GTDB): domain Bacteria; phylum Nitrospirota; class Thermodesulfovibrionia; order Thermodesulfovibrionales; family UBA6898; genus PALSA-1316. The sequence goes on along the minus strand of JACRLQ010000040.1, from coordinate 1,683 downwards.
TCGAAGCCGATGCTAGCAGGTACCCGTTTGCTATTACAGGTCTCGATACAATGCCGTTGAGTGTAATCGTCCGCATGTTCCCGGCAAGATCAACCGCAATCACCCTGGACTGAAAAACATCGTTTGCCGGGGCAGTCCCCGCTGGCGCCGTAGTATCGTAGGTCACCATATATGCAGTACCGTCATCCCCAACAACAGGCGCTCCCGCCATCCCGTTCATCATGCCGAAACTGCCGTTTGCGCTTGAGGAAAAAGGTCCATTCCCCCCTCCGCCCATCATGCCGCCTCCACCCATCACTGCTTCCGTTAGTCCGGCAAACATAAAAACCGCCGCTACTGCTATTATCAGCGCCCTAAAGCTCCTCATCTTCATCGTTTGGTTCTCCCTTATAAATATTAAACTCAAAAAACTAATCAATTAGTTTCTAAACAAGGATAGCACGCTAATGTGAATTTATCATGAACGCAGATTAAATATATTTAATTAAACGTTTCTTTCCTCCAGCCCATAATTTCAAATTTTATTCATAGTTGAATGCTACGCTGTCTGCATAAAAATAATTTTATTTATGTGGGAGGTGGTTATGAACTGTCCCTATTTTGAAGAAGGATACATCGGCACCTGCGGCGCGTCAGAATCAAGATATGTCCCGAGCATCGATAAAATGGAGACTTACTGTTTTAAGCAGACTTACAGACTCTGCCCGACTCTATCGGATTATCTTTATGAATACGACAAGGGTATGGCTAACTGTTTACCCAAAAAAGCGTCGGCTCACCGCTGACTATCGGGGGCCCGTTTCCCGGAGATCAAACCGTCCACCGACCACCTGCCCCCGCCGCCTATGATGAGGGCAAGAGATATTGCTACGGCCAGGATATGAAATTCGAACCCCTCTCCCTGCTGCTTTCCGGTCCAGTTCATAAAAAACCCGTTCTGCACATGGTTGCCGGCGGCGCAGATTATCATATTGACAGCGATCCCAAGCGCCGCGACACGGGTAAACAGTCCCGCGAAAAGGGCCGCGACACCCACCGACTCGGCCATAATCGCCAGAAACGCCAAGGCCGCCGGGATCCCCTTCGACACAAAAAACCCAAGCGTGGGGCTGAACCCGTTTCCCCCAAACCAGCCAAAGACCTTCTGCGCTCCATGAGGGAAGAAGACAAGCGCCAGCATAATCCTTAATACAAGCAATGCGTAACTGTCGTCAGTACCCAGGATCCTTTTTAACATATGACCTCCCCTTTATTTATCATTATATCATCTCCGGGCTCTGAGGCAATCCTCATAACCAAAACTCCTTGACCGCCCAATTAAGCGACTTAGGAAACATTTTGATGTCTTTAAGGCCTGTCCTTTATCTCGAATTCTCATTCGTTTTTTTTCGAAAGCCGTCTTCTATCTGTGAAATAATGCCGTGAAGCATCCGTGCCTCACGGGCAGTAATGGCGGCCCGTGAAATGAGGCGCCTGAGGTCGGTCATGATCTCGCCCTCCTCGTCCCTGATCCCCTTCGGGGCATAGCCCGCCATCTTCATGACATCCTTGAGTCTCTCAAACAGGCCTAAAAAGACCTCATTGCTGATGACGGACTGCGGCGGCTTGACCGGAAATGATGTCAGGGAGATTTCATAAGCGATGATGAGTACCGCCTGCGCGAGGTTAAAAGACGGATGATCA
>JACRLQ010000062.1 GCA_016215155.1 Nitrospirota bacterium | reverse complement strand
TCCGGGGGTAATAGCGAAGTTTACCCAGGGTATATTTTTGAGGGTTTACGGGACGTTGAATGCAAACGGGACATCGGGGAGTCAGATATACTTTACGGACTATCGTGACGATACGGTAGGCGGTGACACAAACGGCGACGGGAGCACGACGGTTCCTGCAGCGGGCTGGTGGTATCCTTTGTACTGTTATAGCGGAAGCAACATAAGTCTGCAGTATACCACCGTGAGATATGCAGGGTATGGGATTGGTTATGGAATATACAAGACCGGGGCGGGAGCCTTTAGTGTGACGAACTCCACTATAAGCAACGTAAGCGGACACGGAATAGGTCTTGACAATGCGGCAAGTGCGACAATAAGCGACAGCGCCGTAATCAATTGCAGCAATGCCGGGATTTATATTACAAGCACGAGCGCGGGCAGCTCACTAATCCAGGGCAACAGCATCCGTAACAATTCAGGCTATGGCATATACCTCACAGGCGCAACTGTGATGCCGAACATCTATCAAAACACGATATACTCCAACCCTGTCGGAATTTATGCAACGGCTTCGGCTAAGCCCCTAATCGGAGGATCGGCAGTCAACGGCAACAACCTATACAACAATACAACCTGGTCGGTCCAGAACGCCACTGCCGCGACGCCCCCAACGATAGATGCCACATATAACTACTGGGGCAGCGCCGCGGGGCCTTATCACGCCACGACCAATACCGGTGGCAACGTAAACAGTAAAGTAACTGATAACGTCAATTATGCGACATCGTCGCCTGCCCAGATACTGCCGGGCCCGCCGAGTGTTGAATCTACATCTCCTTCAACCGGGACCACCGGTGTATTGGTGAACTCATCAATTTCGGTCACCTTTACCGAAGCCATAATACCGGCATCCATAAGCGGCGGTAACTTTACAATTGTCAGGCAGTCAGACGGCGCTCCAGTTAATGGAAGTGTGACCTATGATGCGCCTTCAAGGACGGCGACTTTCACTCCGTCCGTGCTTCTTGATTACGGGACGATTTATACAGTCTCTCTCGGCCCGGGCATTACGGACCTCGGAGGGGCCGCGCTCGCCGGTATTCCGTACGCGTGGAACTTTACTACGGCCGCCGGAGCGTGCTTCACAGCGCCTTCGGGACTTGTCGCATGGTGGCAGGGCGATGGCGCCGCCAACGATGCCTTCGGTGTCAACAACGGGACCCCATTCAACGGCGCCGCCTTTGTTTCGGGCAAGTCCGCACAGGCATTCAGTTTTGATGGAACAGGCGCTTATATACAGGTCCCGCATTCTGGGTCTCTCGACATCGCAGGCGCCGTCACCATGGAAGGCTGGGTGAAACCGAACGCGGCTACGGATGGGGTAATCATGGTCAAAGGCGATTGGAACTGCACGCTCGGCAGTTGTTCCTATGGAATGGTGCTGGAGCCTGACGGCCGGGTCGCACTTGTACTATACAGCAACAGCACTGTAGAGAGATATGATTCACCCGCCGGCATCATTATTCCCGGCAATTGGTATCATCTCGTTGCGACATGGGACGGCAGCGCAAATCCGAATAATGTGGCGTTGTACGTAAACGGAGCGCTCGCTCAGACATGGACGAAGAGCACCGGGTTGAACAGCAACACAAGTAACTTTACGATCGGCTCTTTCGAAACCGGTTCGCAAAGGAAAATGAACGGTCTGATCGACGAAGTCCGGATCTATAACAGGGCACTCTCCTTTGCCGAGATCTCCGCAATCTATAACTCCGGCAACATGGGCGTTTGCCCCCGGCCGAACATTTCTATTACCCCTTCATCGTTTGACTTCGGCAATGTTTCGCTCGGCACACCTGTAACTCAGAGCTTTACGATTTCTAACTCCGGTACTGCGGCACTGGCTGTCACGGGCATGATACTGTCGGGCAGTTCGGACTTTTACCTGTTTGTATCCGGCGGAGGAGCTACCTGCGGAAGTCTGACCCCAACAATAGCGTCAGGCGGCAATTGCACGGTCAACATGGTGTTCAATCCGTCGCTTGCAAGCCCCGCGGCCGGCACACTCGCGATCGATTCGAACGATCCGGATACTGCGTCTTTAGTTGCGAATCTTGCCGGGACAGGCACGCCTCCGGAAGTGCTGATTATCGATATATCCAACGGTTCCCCTGTGAGTAACGGGCCTGCGCTGCCGACGACCTTCACTCTCACGAATACGTACCTGATCACAAACATAACCACCTATCACTGGAATAACGGTTTTGGAGCACTACCGGGAACTGTAGGACTGAAAGACAGCCTCGGAAACACGCTCGGCACATGGCCTGCAACAGGGTACCCCGGCATGGGAGGGGTGCCCAATGCCAACTGGACCATCGCGCCTGCCATAGTTCTCTTGCCCGGCACGTACACAGTCGTCGATTCAGACCCTCCAACCTGGTCGTATAACTCTGGTTTCAGTGGCATGGGTTTTGTGTGGGTGTACGGGATACAACAGTTCAGCACGCCTGCGGTTTTATCCACTAGCCCTGTTAACGGGGCGTCGAATGTCTTTGTAACAACCCCAATAACAGTTACCTTCTCGGAAGACATGGGAGCCTTGTCTATAACGCCTTCGACGTTCACAATAGACAACGGCGTAACAGGAACAGTGTCGTATGATCCGGGCACGAAGACCGCCAAGTTCGTGCCGGACACTCCGCTCGATTACAACGTTACCTACACGGCAACTCTCACCACCGGCGTAAAGGACCTCGCGGGCAATGCATTAGCGCCTTACCTATGGACCTTTACGACCTGGGATTTGATGGGCGGGGCGATACAGGGCAGTGTACTCGGCTTTACGAGTTCGAATGTCTTTGTTGCAACAACGGCAGCAGCCTTTGATTATCCTATTGGCATAGCCACGGAAGGGACAAATCTGTTTGTAGCTGGTAATAATATAATCCGCAAAATAGACATAGCTACAGGTGTTGTCACAACCCTTGCAGGTTCAGGTAATAATGGTATAACCACAGATGGAATGAATCTCTTCGTAGTTGATAGTAATAATAATATAATCCGCAAGATAGAAATATCCACGGGGATTGTTACAACGCTTGCAGGCTCAGGCGCTCCAGGTGGAGCAGATGATACAGGCACAGCAGCAACTTTTAATTCTCCTCGTGACATAACCACGGATGGAACAAATCTATTTGTATCTGATTTTGGTAATCATAAAATCCGTAAAATAGAAATATCCACGGGGGTTGTTACAACGCTTGCAGGCTCAGGCACTCCTGGTTCAACCGATGATATAGGCACGTCAGCAAGTTTTTATTATCCCATTGGTATTACCACGGATGGAACAAATCTGTTTGTATCTGATTTTGGTAATCATATAATCCGCAAAATAGAAATAGCCACAGGGGTTGTCACAACCCTTGCAGGCACAGGCACAGCCGGTGCAACCGACGGCACAGGCACAGCAGCGAGTTTTTGGGAGCCTCATTTCATAACAACAGATGGAACAAATCTATTTGTATCTGATTATGGTAATCATAAAATCCGCAAGATCGTAATAGCCACAGGGGTTGTCACAACGCTTGCAGGCTCAGGCACATCCGGTGCAACCGATGGCACAGGCACAGCAGCAAGTTTTTATTGGCCTGGTGGTATTACCACAGATGGGCAAAATTTATTCATAGCTGATACTTTTAATCATAAAATCCGCAAGATTTCTCTCGACACGACACAGCCAACAGTGTCATCTACCTCCCCTGCAAGCGGAGCAATGAGCGTTCCGCGCGACAGCGATATCACGATTACATGGTCCGAAAACGTCGACTGCCTGAGCGTGAACATTGATCAGGTTACGATCTCAGGCGGCGGGCTGGCCCTATTGAGCTGCTCCGGCAACCAGGCTGTATTTACGACAAGCGGGCAGACTAACGGCACAACATATACTGTGACCGTCGGAACAGGAATAAAAGATGCGGCAGGGAATAATATGTCAGCAAGTTATCAGTGGAGTTTTACGACGCTCTGCCCGGCCATAACGCTTTCTCCGGCAACTCTCCCTGATGGCACAGCCGGGTCGGTCTATGGCCGGAGCATAACCGCAGGCGGCGGGACCGGGCCGTACGCCTTTACAGTCACCAGCGGTCCATTGCCTGCGGGGCTGACGCTTGCTACGGATGGCACTCTGTCAGGAATCCCGACCGGGACAGGGACTTTCAGCTTTACGATTACGGCTACTGACGCGAATTCATGCGCCGGCAGTCAGTTGTATTCGGTTACGATCTCAGTCTGCGGCTTCTCCTTCGCTCCGATAAGCCAGAGTGTCCCGCCGGCAGGGGGCAGCTTCAGTATAGATGTGGTTGCCACATCGCCTGACTGCGTCTGGACCGCCAATACCTCAGATTCGTGGATAAACGGCGTAACCGGCGGGGCGACCGGCAACGGCACGGTCACTTATGATGTTTCTTCAAACAACGGACCTGAACGTACTGGCGGCATAAGCATCGGCGGACAGGCCTTTAATATTACACAGTCATCCGGATGCACATTTACGATAGCCCCTCTTTCCCCGGACCCTGCCGACTTTATAGCAACCGGGGGCACGGGGACCTTCAGTGTTACAGCATCGAACGAATTATGCGGTTGGACGGCTATAAGCGGCGATAATACGTGGCTTACGACAACCGCCGGCGGGACGGGGTCAACGACCGGCAGCTATACTGTGTCGGCCAACACTGGCGCGCCTCGCTCAAACGCGTTAAGCGTCGGGGGATCGAGTTTTACGGTGAATCAGGGGGCGGGATGCGCGTTTACGCTTACTCCGTCAAGCCAGATAGTCCCGGCGGCAGGCGGCGGCTTCAGCATTGACGTAGTGGCCACATCGCCTGACTGCGTCTGGACCGCCAATACCTCAGATTCGTGGATAAACGGCGTAACCGGCGGCGCGACCGGCAACGGCACGGTCACTTATGATGTTTCTTCAAACAACGGGCCTGAACGTACTGGCGGCATAAGCATCGGCGGACAGGCCTTTAATATTACACAGTCATCCGGATGCACATTTACGATAGCCCCTCTTTCCCCTGATCCGGCTGATTTTATAGCAACCGGGGGCACAGGGACATTCAGCGT
>JACRLQ010000046.1:1121-60669 GCA_016215155.1 Nitrospirota bacterium | reverse complement strand
CATGCCCCTATGGGGCAAGTGTAACACATGAATTAAATTGACTACTTGTCTTTTAAAGCTGATCCTTAAAGGAACAAAATCCACCCTCTTAGGTTGAGATGGGTTGTGCGCGTCAGGTCTTCCGATTCACCGCCGATTCCCTTGAAAAAAAAGGGAAAAATGAGCGATACTATCAATCTATCCGGCGATCCGTCCGGGCAGGGAGGTTGCTTTATTGCGCTTAAAATGGCCCTTTCTGAGAGATAACATACGATTATGAAAGAACTGGACAAACTAAGAAAGAACATCGACCGGACCGACGACGAGATCCTTGAGCTCCTAAACCAGCGGGCCGGGTATGTACTCGAAGTAGGAAACATAAAAAGGGCCAGCAAGGCCACCTTCTATAAGCCCGACCGGGAGCGTCAGATCCTCGAACGACTCTCGAAAATCAACAAAGGCCCTTTTCCGAATGACGCCCTTCGTTCCATCTACAGAGAGATACTGTCCGCCTCCTTGTCCCTGGAAGAACCTCTCAAGGTCACCTGCCTCGGGCCGCTCGCTACATATACGCATCTGGCAGCTCTGAGGCACTTCGGATCGTCGGCCTCTTTTAAGCCTGTTGACAGCATCCGGAAGGTCTTCGAAAACGTAGAGACGAACAAGGCCGAATACGGCGTCGTCCCGATCGAAAACTCAAACGAAGGCGTGGTGAGCCATACGCTCGACATGTTCGTTGACTCGGACCTTCAGGTCGTCGCCGAGATCATACTTGAGATCTCGCATAACCTGCTTTCGAAACAGACCGACAGGAAGAAGATAAAGAAGGTCTATTCCCATCCACAGGGGCTGGCCCAGTGCAGGGGCTGGCTTGAGGCCAATATGCCGGGGGTGCCTGTCGCCGAATCCACGAGCACCGCGAAGGCCGCCGAACTTGCCGCACGGGAGCCGTACACCGCGGCAATTGCAAGCGAGATCGCAGCGCGCATGTATGACTTAAATATCGTCGAGCGGAATATCCAGGACGCAAGACGCAACATCACGAGGTTCCTGGTCATCTCGAAGGAATTCCCGCATCGCACCGGAAACGACAAGACCTCCGTCATGTTTTCGATCAAGCATAAGCCCGGGTCGCTCTATGATGTGCTGCTTCCTTTTAAGAGGGCGAAGATAAACCTTACAAAGATAGAGTCACGGCCTTCCAAGAGAAAGGCCTGGGAGTACATATTTTTCGTTGACATGGAAGGGCATGTCGAGGACAAAAAGGTCAAAAAGGCGATAGACCAGCTCAAGGAAAACTGCCTCTACCTGAAGGTCCTCGGCTCGTACCCCCAGGGGAGGATACAATGATACGACCGCCTGATTACGTGCTCGGGATCCAGCCCTATGTGCCGGGCAAGCCGCTTGAAGAACTGGAGAGGGAACTGGGCATATCGAATTCTATAAAGCTCGCCTCGAATGAAAACCCCGTCGGCCCGTCGCCGCTGGCGCTGAAGGCCCTTCAGGGGCCGCTCTCCGATATCAACAGATACCCCGACGGGGCCGCCTATTACCTAAAACAGGCGCTTTCCGCGAAGCTTAATGTAAGCGAAGACGAACTGATATTCGGAAACGGCTCGAACGAGCTTCTGGATATCGCCGTAAAGACCTTTCTGAGGCCCGGAGATGAAGCGGTCATGGGCGCGCCGTCTTTCGTCGTATATGCCATGGCTGTGCAGTCGGTAGGGGGCAGATCTATTCAGGCGCCGCTTAGTAACTTTACCCATGATCTTTCCGCGATGGCCGACGCGATAACCCCCGCGACGAAGATGGTATTTATCGCTAACCCCAATAACCCCACGGGCACGATGAACACGAAGAAGGAGTTTGATCTTCTTATGTCCCGCGTGACGGAAGAGATGCTGGTCGTGGTCGATGAGGCCTATTTCGAGTACGTTACAGACCCCGACTACGCCGACAGCATGAAATACCTCAGGTCTGAAAAAAACGTTCTCATACTCCGGACCTTTTCGAAGATCTACGGCCTTGCCGGCCTGCGTATAGGCTACGGCATAGCGAAAAAAGAGATCATTCTTGATATGAACAGGCTCAGGGAGCCGTTTAATACGAACTCCTTGGCCCAGAAAGCCGCGCTGGCCGCGCTCAAAGACGATGAGCACGTGCGTCATTCACGCGAGGTGAACGAGGCGGGCAAAAAATACCTGTACAGCGAGCTTGGGGCCATGGGCTGCAGCTACGTGCCGACGCATGCGAATTTCATCTATATGCCGGTTTCGGACTCGAAGGTCATAAACGACAGGCTCCTCCGTAAGGGCGTAATCATAAGGCCGATGGGGCCGAAGGCGATAAGGGTCACCATAGGCCTGCCGGAGGAGAACAAAAGGTTTATTGAGGCCTTAAAAGAAGCGATGGAGAAATAAATGGACATTATCGTTTTAAGTCACGAGGCCACGGAAGAGGACATCAGGCATATCATAAAGAGGCTTGAGAGCTGGAACCTCAGGATCAACCTCTCCCAGGGCACCGAAAGGACTATCATAGGCGTCATCGGCGACACCTCGAAGGTGACCGAGGAGGAAGAGGACTCGATCAAGGCGGCGCCGGGCGTCGAAAATGTCTTCAGGATACTTAAGCCCTACAAACTTGCAAGCCGCGAGTTCCGGAAGGAAACGACTGAGATCGACGTGAGGGGTGTTATCATCGGCGGGAAAAAGGTCCCGGTCATGGCCGGCCCTTGCGCAGTCGAGAACATGACTGTGCTTGCGAGCATCGCCGATAAGGTGAAGGCCGCGGGCGCTTCTTTTTTGAGGGGAGGAGCGTACAAGCCAAGGACATCGCCTTATTCCTTCCAGGGGCTGGGTGAAGAGGGCCTTAAGCACCTCGCCCAGGCGAGGGACAGGACAGGCCTCCCGATCGTGACCGAGATCATGGACCCGAGGGACCTCGAGGTGATCTCCGAGTACGCGGACATAATACAGATCGGGGCGCGGAACATGCAGAACTTCAGGCTCCTCCTCGAAGTCGGCACTTCTGATAAGCCGGTGCTCCTTAAACGCGGACTTTCCTCGACCATAAAAGAGTGGCTGATGTCGGCTGAATATATAATGTCCCGCGGCAATCAAAACGTGATGCTCTGTGAAAGGGGCATCAGGACGTTCGAGACCGCAACCAGGAATACCCTTGACTTAAGCGCCGTGCCGGTACTCAAGCAGCTTACTCACCTGCCGGTTGTGGTCGACCCGAGCCATGGCGTGGGGAAGCGTGATCTTGTCGCCCCGATGGCCAAAGCAGCTATAGCCGCCGGAGCCGACGCGCTGATGATAGAGGTCCATACGAACCCCGAGGAGGCGATGTCGGACGGCGACCAGTCGCTTAAGCCGGAACAGTTCGAAAAGATGATGAGGGAGCTGAGGCCTGTGGCAGAGGCAGTCGGCCGGGAACTTTAATCCTGATGTTTCATAAGGTCGCGGTGCTTGGAGTAGGGCTCATAGGCGGATCATTCGCCCTTGCGCTGAAAGAAAGAAATCTTTGCCGCGAGATCGCGGGCTCCGGCAGGTCGGAGGAAAACCTCCGGAGGGCGAAAGACAGGGGCATCATAGATTCATTCTCGACCGACCCTGGTGAGGCCTGCCTTGACGCTGACCTTATAATGCTATCCACTCCCCCGGGCAGTTTCATCGATACGATCAGAAAGTCCGCGGGAGGGTTCAAAAAAGGGGCCATTGTGACGGACGCCGGCAGTGTCAAGGGCGACCTTGTCTATGATCTCGAGCGCATGATGCCCGGGGGCGTCTCATATATAGGAAGTCACCCGATAGCGGGCAGCGAAAGCTCGGGGATAGACTCGGCAAGCGCCGGCCTATTTCAGGGAGCCAAGTGCATAGTAACGCCTACCGCTGACTCGGACCGTGAAGCCCTTATGAAAATAAACAGGCTGTGGAAAGCTCTGGGCGCAAACGTCATCGAAATGGACCCCCGGAAGCACGACCATATCTACGGCCTCGTGAGCCATCTTCCGCACCTGATAGCCTATAACATGGTTAATACCGTGGCCTCTATAGACAGCTCTTATCTTGATTTTTCGGGTCAGGGGTTCAGGGACATGACTCGCATTGCAGGGAGCCATGAGGAACTCTGGCGGGACATATGCATGCTCAACAGGAAAAATCTCATAGAGATGATAGGGGTATTCCAGGGAAACCTCGATACTTTAAAAGAGCACCTGGCTGCCTCGGACGCCGCCTCGCTTGCGGCAGAGCTGGGCAGGGCCAGGAGATTGAGAGAAGGCATTGGACAGGGTTGAGATAAAAGGCACACCGGTTTTTAAAGGCGATATCGTCCCTCCGCCGGACAAATCGATATCCCATCGCGCCGTCATTTTTTCTTCTCTCGCTGAGGGAAGGGGGGTCGTCTCCAATTTCCTCAGGGCCAAGGACACCGAAAGCACCATGAACGCGTTCCGGTCCCTTGGAGTGGATATTGTGGACGAAGGGGAAAGGCTGATAATAAACGGCAGGGGGCTCTACGGCCTCAGGGAACCTCACGATGTCATAGACTGCGGGAACTCGGGCACGACGATCAGGCTCATCTCGGGGGTGCTCTCGGGCAGTCCGTTTTTTTCGGTCCTGACCGGCGATGAATCACTCAGGTCCAGGCCTATGGCAAGGGTCATAAAGCCACTGACCATGATGGGGGCCGCCATCTCGGCAAGGGACGAAAACAGGTACCCGCCTCTGGCAATAAAGGGCGGCATGTTAAGGCCTATGACGTATGAGATGCCTATGGCGAGCGCGCAGGTAAAGTCTTCGGTCCTTCTGGCAGGGTTATATGCCGGGGGGAAAACTGTCATAAAAGAGCCGGCCAGGTCGCGTGACCATACGGAGAGGATGCTTCCCGCCTTCGGCGCGGACCTTGCCGTTGACGGTCTTACCGTGAGCATAAAAGGAGGAGGCCGCCTGACCCCGGTGGACGTGATCGTTCCCGGCGATTTTTCATCGGCCGCATTTTTTATCGTAGCGTCGTTGATAGTCGCTCAATCGGAGATCTATATAAGAAACGTCTGCATGAACCCCACGAGGACCGGGCTGCTTGATGTGCTTCGCTCGATGGGGGCCAAAATCGTCGTCGAAAACAGCCGTGAGGTCTCGGGCGAGCCTGTTTCAGATCTTTACTGCAGCGGGCGTTGTGACCTTAAGGCGGTCGACATCGGGGGCGACATCGTGCCTTCGCTGATCGACGAGTTTCCGATATTATGCGTCGCGGCGGCGCTCGCCGACGGCGTCACGACGATCAGGGGGGCCGAGGAACTCCGTGTGAAGGAGTCCGACAGGATAAGCGCCATCGCTTCCGAATTAAGAAAAATGGGGGTCGTCATAGAAGAGTTTCCCGATGGCCTGAGCATAAAGGGTTCTGAGGCGCTTATCCCTGCCGAGGTCCGTAGCCACGGTGACCACAGGATCGCAATGTCTATGGCGGTGGCGGGGCTGGCGGCGGACGGTGTCACGGTCGTAAACGGGGCGTCCGCGGTGGATATTTCATTCCCGGGCTTTTTCGATCTTATAAGGGAGCTGTCCTCGTGAAAAAGGTGGTGGCGATCGATGGTCCCTCAGGCGCCGGCAAGAGCACGCTGGCCAAACTGGTCGCCAGGGAACTCGGCTTTGATTACCTCGACACAGGGGCCCTCTACAGGGCCACGGCCGTATTTCTTGTGAGGCAGGGGCTCGAAGAAAACGCCTCTGACGACGATATCGCCTCCCTGCTTTCAGGCGCGAAGGTCGAGTTCAGAAACGGCAGGGTGTTCGTAAACGGTTCCGACGTGTCGGACGAGATAAGGGCCCCCGGGGCAAGCCATTACGCGTCGGTCTTTTCCGCGCGGCTGCCGGTGAGAAAACACCTTCTTGACATTCAGAGGGAGGCCGCGGTCCATGCCGATCTGGTTGCCGAGGGACGTGACATGACTACGGTCGTATTTCCTTCGGCATATAAGAAGATCTACCTCGATGCCTCTGTCGGAGAAAGGACCAGGAGACGCGCGACCGAGCTTGCCGCGAAGGGTTTCGAGGCGGATGAACAAAAGGTAAGGACCGAGATCATCGAACGCGACGCAAGGGACTCCGGCCGTGACCTCTCGCCGCTCAAAAAGGCCGATGACGCGATTCTTATAGATTCGACCGGGTTGAGGATAGATGAGGTCATGAAAAAGGTCATAGAGGTCGTAAAGGAATAGCGCATGAGGGAGACGCGTTGGAGATAATCATGGCAAAGAGGGCGGGGTTCTGCTTCGGGGTCAAAAGGGCCATCGATATTACTTTCGATATCGCTGAAAAGGACAAGGAAGGCGTGTTCACCCTCGGTCCCATAATACATAACCCGCAGGTGATCGGGAGGCTTAAGAAAGAGGGCATATTGCCGCTGGACGTCGGGGACATCGACGACAGCAAAGTCAGGGCGCTGATAATAAGGACCCATGGCATACCGTGTGACCTCTATGATAATATATCTTCAAGAGGGTTCAGGGTAATCGATGCCACCTGTCCCTTTGTCAAGAAGGCGCAGGAATATGCAAGACTGCTGGCTGAAAACGGCTATCAGGTGATTATCCTGGGGGAGAAGGAACATCCTGAGGTGAAGGGACTGGTAAGCTATGCCGGAAGCGATGCGATAGTAGTGGACGGTGACGTACCTTTAAAACTGAAGGGGCTTAAATCGAAGGTCGGTATCGTGGTGCAGACGACCCAGCCGGTCGATGCCCTTAAAAGACTCCTTTCAACCGTCATCGAAAAGGTCAAAGAGGTCAAGGTCTATAATACTATATGCAGTTCTACGGCGCTCCGGCTGAAAGAGACCCAGCAGATGTGCGGCAGGGTGGACGTCATGGTGGTCGTCGGCGGCAAAAACAGCGCCAACACGACCCAGCTTGCGAACCTCTGCGCTTCTCTTAATGTGAGGACGTATCATATAGAGACCGCTGACGGGCTTGATGACTCATGGTTTGAGGGCGCCGGACGGGTCGGGATCACGGCGGGGGCCTCGACCCCTGACTGGATCATCAGGGATGTCGAAAAAAGGATTCAGGACATAGGAGGGAAATCCCCGAATGGAAAATAATAACAATGAGATGGAAAGGCTTTATGCCGAAACTTTCCAGTGTTTCGAGTCCGGAACGATAATGCCCGGCAGGGTGGTCGGGATCAAGCAGGACGGCGTCATTGTTGATATAGGATATAAGTCGGAGGGTTTTGTCAATTTCGATGAATTTACACCCGAGGAGAGGGACAATATAAAGCTGGGGGACGTGGTGGAGGTTTATGTGATAAATATCCGCGACTCCGAGGGGGTCGTAAATCTCTCCAGGGAACGCGCCTCGAAAACAAAGGTCTGGGAAGAGCTTGAGAAGGCCTCTGAAGACGGCTCACTTGTAAGCGGGGTGATTACCGACAAGACGAAGGGCGGGCTCAACGTCGATTTAGGCGGGGTAAAGGCCTTTCTCCCGGGTTCCCAGATCGATATAAGGATAGTCAGGGACCTCAACAGCCTGATCGGCAGGCAGATGGATTTTAAGGTCCTTAAGATCAACAATAGACGTTCGAATGTGATCGTATCGAGAAGGGCGGTCCTTGAGGAGCAGAGGGCCAAACAAAAAGGCGAGACCATCGGCGGGGTCAAAGCGGGAGCGCTGCTTGAAGGCACGGTTAAAAACATTACGGATTATGGTGTCTTCGTCGACCTTGGCGGCATAGACGGACTTCTCCATATATCCGACATATCGTGGGGCAGGATAACGCACCCCTCGGAATTTTTTGTGGTCGGCGACACTATAGAGGTAGTGGTGCTTAAATATGACGAGGCCACGGAGAGGATAACCCTCGGGTATAAACAGAAATATCCCGACCCCTGGACCGACGTCGACGTTAAGTACCCGGCGGGAAAAATGGTAAAGGGCGCCGTCGTGAGCATTACCGACTATGGTGTATTCATAAGGGTTGAAGAGGGCCTTGAGGGGCTGGTGCATATTTCTGAACTGGACTGGTCGCCGAAGATGAAACATCCCTCGAAGCTCTATACCATAGGCGAGACGGTGGAGGCGGTGGTCCTTAAGGTTGACAGGGACGACCGAAAACTGTCGTTGAGCATAAAACAGACAAAGCCCAGTCCGTGGGAGATCATAAGCACGATGTACTCACCGGGCATGAACATATCCGGCAAGGTCAAGAGTCTTACCGACTTCGGGGCTTTTATAGGGCTGCCCGAGGGTGTGGACGGACTCCTGCACATCTCAGACCTGTCCTGGACGAAGCACGTCAAACATCCCTCCGAGCTGCTCAAGAAGGGGCAGAAGGTCGATGTGGTCATACTCTCGATAGACCCGGCAAATGAAAAGATGTCGCTAGGGCTTAAACAGCTTGAGACGGACCCGTGGCTGGAGGAGATACCGCTTAAGTTCAAAATGGGGGACGAGGTCAGGGGGAAGGCCCTGAGGCTGACCGACTTCGGGATCTTCGTGGAACTCGAAGGTGGGGTGGAAGGCCTCATTTATTCGTCCGAGACCGCGCAGCTGCCTGAAGGAGAAACTATAAAGGAAGGTGCTCTTCTCGACGCGACGGTCATAAAAATCGATTCCGTTGAGAGGAAGATAGGTCTGAGCATGAAAAAACTTAAGGGCCCCCCGGCATGAAAAAGGGCTGCCTGATAATCACGGGGACACTGGTGATGCTCCTCATCCTGAGTCTTGTCATAACCCTGTTTCAGAAGAAGATCCCGCTTAAGGGAAGGGTCGGCCTCGTCCGCATCGAAGGGCCGATTATGGATTCAAAGGACGCGGTCGATGAGATCAAGGAACTGCTCGATGACCACTCGATCAGGGCGATGGTCCTGAGGGTAGACAGTCCCGGCGGCGCCGTGGCCCCTTCACAGGAAATTCATGCCGAAGTCAAAAAAGCGGCGGAAAAGATGAGCGTGATCGTTTCGATGGGCTCAGTGGCGGCCTCGGGGGGATATTACATATCGGTCCCCGCCACCAGGATCCTCGCGAATCCCGGGACCCTCACCGGCTCGATCGGCGTGATAATGGAGATACCCAATGTCGAGGAACTGATGAAGAAGATAGGCGTCAAGGCGGAGGTCATAAAAAGCGGCAAGAGCAAGGACGCAGGCTCTGTTTTCAGGGAGATGAAGACCGAAGACAGGGCGCTCCTGCAGGGGGTGCTCGACAATGTCCACGAACAGTTCATGGGGGCCGTCGCCTCAGGCAGGAAGATGAAGATTGAAGAGGTCAGGGGTCTTGCCGACGGCAGGATTTATACCGGTGAGCAGGCGAAAAATAACGGACTGATCGATGAGCTGGGGACCCTTGAAGACGCCATCCGAATTGCCGGCGAGAGTGCCGGCATCAAAGGAGAGCCGGAGGTTGTATACAGGAAGGACAAACTGTCCGTTATCGATCTTTTAAGAGGCAAATTGCCGAAAGAGATTTCGGACCTTATCCCGTCCGTGAAGATTAAATATCAATATGCGCCATAAGGAGGTAGTATGACGAAGTCTGTCCTTATCGAGAAGGTATCAGAGAAGGTCGAGGGGTTGAGCAGAAACCAGACCGAGATTGTTGTCGACACTGTGTTTGACAGTATCAAACATGCCCTGCTCACTGGCGGCAAGATAGAGATCAGGGGTTTCGGCAACTTCAGGCTCAAGACCCGCGGCCCGAGAAAGGCACGCAACCCGAAGACCGGGGCGAGTGTCGAGGTCAAGGGAAAAAAGGTGCTCTACTTCAAGGTGGGCAAGGGGCTCAAGGAATCTCTCAATTCGAAGTAGGCCTTTACAATCAAATAAAAGGAGATCGTTAAATGAAGAAAACAGGAGTACTATCAGCGGTTTTATTGAGTGTTTCGTTGTTGGTGTCTTCCGCAGCCGGAGCAGGTCCCGGGACTCTGAAAAACTATTCCGCGGACATGGAGACGACGACGTCCAAGGGGTCTTTTACCTCGAAGATCTATTACAAGGACACGAAGATGAGGATGGAGAACAATAACCGGGGACAGAGTTCGGTCAATATACTGAGGCCCGATAAAAAAGTGATGTGGATGCTGATGAAAGACAGCAAGTCCTATATGGAGATGCAGCTCGACAAGAGCCAGCAGGACATCCAGTCGAAGCTCCAGGACCCGAACATCAAGACCGAAAAAGAGTTTGTCGCCAATGAGGTCGTGGACAAACATCCTACAAAAAAATATCACGTGACGACAATCATAGACGGGAAGAAGGAGAAGGCAGGCCATGTTTGGGAGGCCTCCGACCTTAACAATTTCCCCGTAAAATATCAAAGTGAAGACGGCAAGATCACTACAGTCTGGAAGAACATCAAGTCCGGCGGTGTTACCGACGACGTGTTCGAAGTCCCGGCGGGCTATAAAAAGATGGACATGCCGCAAATCCCGGGATTCGGAGGCGGACCGAAGAAGCAGAAACAGTAGCCCCTCAACATGGGACAGTCAGTCCGGCTGCGCTTCCCGAGGAGGCGCAGCCTTTTTTACGTCCGGGGCCGGACTAAAGATATCTTCTGAGGACCTCTATGTCGAAATTCTTTCTTGCCGCTTTCTCCATGGCCTCCCCCGTGACCTGGCCCAAATAAGGGAAAGTGCCTATGACCGGGACCGGACATATCTGGGACAACACCCTGGGGTTTGTCTTTTCGGCCAGACTGTGCTCCGGCGGCATGCTGTAGTTTATTATTACGCCCGCAACCCGCAGTCCCCTTCCGAGCGCGCAGTATATAGTCAGCATGGTGTGGTTGATCGTCCCCAACCCCGGTCTTGCGACCACTATCAGGGGAAGACCAAATTCCAGAGCGAGATCGATGACGGCATAATTTTTCCTGATCGGCACGAGGATCCCGCCAAGACCTTCAACGATGAGCGCATCGTATATCTTTGACAGCTTGAGGAAGGCGCCTCTTATTGCGGGGATGCTGATTTTGCCCGCCTCAAGCTCGGAGGCAGGCAGAGGGGCGAGCGGCGTTTCGAAGCAGCAGGGCGTTATAACCGACAGCGGTTCATCCATGTGCGCGGTCTGCTTGAGGGACCTCCCGTCGAAGGGCACAAGCGTGGACCCCTCGCGGCCGCAGCCGCTTTCAATAGGCTTCATACCGCCTGTTTTAAGGCCCATAAGACCCAGTGTCTTTATTAGCGCCCCGGATATGAGCGTCTTTCCGACCCCTGTGTCGGTACCCGTGATGAAAAAACCCTTCGGCATGTGACCTCCGTTATTGATATAGACTGTTTTACCCTATCCTGCTGTCGAGGCTGAAGATCTGGCCCGTTATGTTCCTCGTGCCGGCAAGGTAGAGAACGAAGTCCGCAACCTCCCTGTCGCTTCCGGCTGTATTTAATATACTGCTTTTACGGGCCGATTCAGCGGCCTTCCCGGCCTTCATGCCCATCTCCGTCATAAGATAGCCCGGCAATACCGCGTTGACCCTTATGCCTGCTTCCCCCAGTTCCCGTGAGGCAGCGAGCGTCAGGCCTAAAAGCGCGGCCTTGGAGGCGCTGTAAGCGGCCTGACCTGCCTTTCCCCTGACACCGGAGAGGGAGGATATATTTATTATATGCCCGCCCCCTGATTTTATCATAAGCGGAGACATCGCCGTGATCGTGTTGAAACAGCCGCCGAGATTTACACCCAGGATCTCGTCCCATTCCCCTTCAGACTGGCGGACAAGCAGGTTGTCCTTCGCTATCCCGGCATTATTTATCAGCAGGTCGAGCCGTCCGAATTTCCGCCGGACCTCTTCGGCCATTGAAGACACTTCCTCCCGGAGGGCTATGTCCGCCCTTATCGCAAAAGATCCCCCTCCCGCCTCTTCCGCAACCTTCTCTGCCTCAGCCGGATGAGATACATAATTTATGACAACGGTGTAACCATTTCCGGCAAGAGTGAGGGCTATGGTCCGGCCAAGCCCCCTGGAGCCGCCGGTTATAAGCGCAATTTTTCTTTTCATTTCTTAGGGTTTTGTAGAGGCAGGTTTGTAACCTGCCCGGTATTGGGTCCTCCTGTCATTCCGGCTTGTCCGGAATCCTTCTTGCAGTGCGGGTGGGCGGTGACACTGGAGATATTTAATGAACCGTACTTGTCGAAGACTTTTGGTGAATTACCGAGATTCCTATCGGGCATAGCTAACGCTCTGTTTTAACAATGTATTTTACCGTTTGGTGAAATATGGGCCTTATACCGTGCATATTTTGCATTCTTCTGTTATGTCTTTATAAATTAATGACTTAGAGATGTTCAATTCTTTTTCTTCTCCACAGGCGCGATCTCTTCCGGTATGAATATCGTTAATTCTCGAAATGGTCATCTCTCTCCCAGTTTAAAGGATTATTGACGATGTATTCACGTATATTGTGTAATTCAGGTTCGCCGCGTATGATGTGTTCGTAGTAATTGCGTTGCCAGACGGGGTCGCCCGGTGAATTGCGGATTTGGTTGATCTGTTTTGTCGTCGTCGATTTGAATAATCTTACAATTGTAGGGATTGAATTTGATACGGGTTTCCCGAATTGTTCCAACGTAGGGGCACGTTGCAACGTGCCCCTACAATCATCGCTGACAATCAATATTCCGTGAAAATGATTCGGCATTATTATGAAATGATCCGTCTTGACATTTGTACGAATAATGCCGGTACGCAGCCATTCCTGATTAACGATTTCGCCATACTCATTCAGACTCATATTACCCGAATCAATTTCGCCGAACACGTGATCCTTGTTCCATGTGCATATCGTCACAAAATACGCCCCTTCCTGCGAATAATCATAATCCTTCAGGCGGACGGATCGGCGGTGATGAATGTCAGGATTATATTTCATGTTGCCCCTATACAAAATCACGCCTTTCTCCTCACAGTCGCAATCTCTTCCGGTATGAGGCCTGTGAGGGATGTCTGCTCTTGCAGCCATTTGATAGCCGCATCTTCATTTTGGTCTATGGCGATCTCCACCGCACACTTGGCGCATTCCAGAAGGTGTTTTGACTGTTTGCGCAAGTCAAAAGCTTCGGTGATTTTCTGAGCGATTTGTTGCTGTTTCTTACCATCGAAAATAGGAATCACGGTTTGTTTGACTTGATCAGGTCTCCAATGAAGGATAATTGAACCGCCGACATCCCTATTGATTTGCTCCTGAACAATCATGGAGTTGAGCACAAGCGTCAAATAGTCTTCATTAATCTGCTTGCTCTTCACTTTTAATCGCAAGATTCCGCCTGACGGAAGCATTTTCTTCGGCTTTTCGTTCAGATGATAAGCAATGCCTGGGGTCCCGTCTTTGCTGAACAGGATTTCTCCCTTTTGCGGCTGATGCTGTGATAACTCCGTATACAGCTCGTTAGAGATATATTTCTCTTCTGTGATTTCAAAAGGTGATAGGTTGCTCACTCTTATAAACGGGATATCCCCTTCATCCATGTACGCGTCACTGCCCACTTCGACACATTTTTTGAGAGATGCAATATTCCCCAGAGTATCCCATCCGCCTGGATATCTTTTTATGGCGTTGACGATTTCATCATATCTAGGTTGGAAGTATTCAGCATCAAGCCGTTCTGCCTCGTTAGTATCGGAATAGTTCTTTACGAAGGACAACCGGTGTTTGGGTCGCCAGTTAAAAAGGCCAAGCTCAGAAATGAGGATTTTTTGGGCTTCTTGATAAATATCTACACTTTTCCGTTTAAGCCTCAGAGCGATATTTACTATTTCGTCAATCTTGGTCTGAAAAGGATTAGAAGCATCTACAACTCTAATAAGTTTAATCAACCCAAGATTCAGATTCGGTTGACCAGTGCCAGTCTTGAACCGTTCAATCTGAGATTGCCCATGTCTGCAATTGAGAAACGTAGACAAATAATAGGGATTAATCGAATTTGATTTTAACGTAATCTTGGCAATTGCTTGATTAGAACTACATTCAAAGTCCTCATTAAACACAGCAGCCCGCCCCAAGTATGCACCGGCCATTGTCAATAAGACTTGTCCCTTAACGCAATGCGATTTGTGAAGCAATAGATGCACAGAGTCAGAAATATAATGCAGATTTCCTGTCTCTATTTCATTGTTTTTTATGTCTTCTGTTACAAGAAATGGTTTGCCTGAATCCAGAAATGCAATGTAATTACATAACGAATAGGCACCAAAATTGATTACTGATACGGTGTGATCTTGGACAAGCTTATATCCTTTCTCAACTATGGCCTGTTCAACTTCCAAATGATAAGGTTTATAGCATTCTGCATCAATTCTGAACTCTGGATGTTCCAAGAGTTTTGAGTAAGTTACTACTGAAGACTGCATCCTTACCCCTCAGCCCAAAACGAAAGTTTTTCGCTCTTTGCAAACTCAATAAAGGCTTCGGCAATACCGTCCGGCAATTCTCCATTATGATTATGCAGGTCATGGTCAACAATCAGGTGCCCGTTTCTGTCCAGCTTGTCTTGTCCGTTGTCAGATTTGACATAGGTGTAATCACCCGAATTATCCTTTCCGCCTTTATCGCTGACAGCAAAGAAGATTGGATAGTCTTCGACTTTTGGACACAATTTGTCATCCCATTTCTGCACAAACAGAACACTGGTCTTCGTGCCGGTGTGCGGCTTGAAGGTATTTCCGTGCAGTCCGACAACAGCCAGAATACGCCCGTGCTGGGCGATAAAGTCCCGAATAGGTTTGTCCGAGGTATTGTTAAAGCGGCCTTGAGGCAGGACGATTGCCAAACGGCCGCCGGGTTTGAGAAAGTCCAGGTTGCGTTCGATAAACAGAATGTCCCGCCCGACTTTTGATTGCGCTTTATTGTTGGAATTAAACCCCAGTTCGTACTGATGCAGAATGCGGCTTTCTTTAATGTCCCCGGCAAAGGGAGGGTTGGCCATGAGGATATCAAAGTTAAAATATTTGTTTCCGCCCTTTTCGGCACGGAGCTTTTCCAGTCGCTCAAATCCCTTGCCGTAGGTGTTGATCCATTTCGGGTCTGCTTTTATATTTTTTTCTTTATCCCCTGTCTTATCTACCCACCGCTCATAGTCCAGCGCATTCAAATGCAGGACATTGGTTTCACCATCGCCTGCTATGAGATTTAAAGTGCGGGCCACACGCACGGTTTTTTCGTCAAAATCAATTCCGAAGATCTTTAATATATGCTGCTTGTCCTGCTCGGATATTTCGACATTGGTAAAGAGATGTCCCGTGATCTGGAAAATGGTATGCACCGGAAAACCGCAACTGCCTGACGCAGTGTCAATCATATACTCGCCGCGTTTGGGGTTGAGCATCTTCACGCACATATCTATGACATGACGTGGCGTGAAGTATTGCCCCTTTTCGCCCTTGGCCGATTTATTTACAAGGTATTCAAAGGCCTCATCCACCACCAGCAGATTGGAATTGAAGAGCTTCACGTCCTGCAAGCTCGAAACACAGACGGCCAAATGACTGTCAGAAAGCTCAAAGACAGCCCCGTCCGCAAAGACACCGGGCCATTGGTTCTTCGCCTGATCGAACAGGCCCTGAATCTTGTTTTTCAGTTCTGTATCAGTCTGGCCAGAGTTTCTGAATTCCATAACCCTGAAACCAGCATCGTCAATGCCGCTTACAGCGGCCTTAAGCGCGTCATAATCCGAGCCGTCGAGATAGCTGGGTTTATTGCCATATGGCGCGACAGGTTCTCCTACTGCGGTTTGCGTAACCTGTTTTGTAAAATAGTTGATGATATCTTTATCTTTCCGGCTCAGGAACTCATCATAGAGTTTGGTAAATATGAGTTTAAAGACCTCCTCAAAGACATCCACGCCAGCATTTGCAAGCACTTCGTCTTCCATATCAAGAATAATGTCTTTCAGGGACTTACGCTCGTTGGCGATTTTATCTTTAATGATAAGGTCTTTAAGGGTGAAGCGTTCGCTGAGTATGTCTTTAAGGCTTTGGTTTGCCTTTGGAATATCCGTAATGGGTTCAAAGTAGTTGGGATCTTTGCGGTGGTAATGTGAAATCGTCTCGCCATTAGTCCAGACACTCATCGGCGCGCCAGTCGCATTGCAGTATGAGCGCAGTTGATCTTTGCCGTCTTTCCATTTCGGCTTTTTCAGCTCAACTATAATATATGGAGTATCAGGTCTGTCTTTATCAAAGACAACTATGTCAGCGCTTTTCTTCTCCCTCCCGAAATTGACCTGATATTCAAAAGCAAGCCGTTTTTTTGAGTATCCGTATTGTTGGATTAATCTCGCGGCATAAAGCTGGCGGACTACCTCTTCGGGCTTCAACTGAATATCCTTACCACGTATAATACAGGTAACAAAAGGCGTTTTCTTACTCTTTGATTCCTTGATATTAATTTTGTTGCTCAGGGCAACAATCTCATCAGAGGAAAAGAGAGAAAGGTGATAATTACTGTCTTTGAGAACAGTTTGGATTATGTCTTCTTGTGTCATTCCTGACCCCTTTTTGGGGAAAGTTCCGACTTCTGACGAAGGGGGGTAATCTGGAGCGCTACATCCCAGGCCTCGTCGGCACGATCAAACCGTTCGGCAAACGCATGGTTTTTCAATTGTTCTTTAAGGTAACGATCAAAATTAGTCTTTTTCATTATTATCTCCCCTGGTTATCCTGGATCGATGAAAATATTTCAAAGGCCATTAAGAATTATCCCCGTGCGTATATCGTGAATTCATAACCATATAGTTATCCACAATTTTATACTAAAGCGGCGCTTTTTTGCATCTGTCACTTATTGGCTCTTTACCTGAAGGGAGTTTCCGGATAGCGTTGCCATCTAATGTATCGAAAAACTGAGAGCCCCTTGGCTTCACTCAGATGACAGTTTTTTTGCAGGCTGTTGAATAAGTGTGTTCAGCTGTTTTCCCTTCCTTCCCGTGCAGACGGGAATCCATTGTTTTTAAGGCGTTTGGATACCCGCCTTCGCGAGTATGACGGCTTTAACTGCAAAGTGAGAGTTTTTCAAAAGCTTGTTAGATCATTAACCAAAATAAAGAAGGCCCGCTTTCTTTACCGGAAAACGGGCCTTCTTATCTCTATCTCAGATACAGTTATATGTTTTCGACCATCTCCCAGACGCCGCAGGGACATATGCCGGCGCAGAACCCGCAGCCTATGCATTTGTCGGCGTCGACGACATATTCGAACATCCCGCCTTCAAGCTCAACCCTGCTTATGGCCCCCCAGTAACAGGTGGCCTCGCACATATGGCAGTCGCGGCAGGAGGCGCAGGACATGCACTTGTTTGCTTCTTTCTCAGGAGAGAAGTCGCCGACGCAGACATCGTAATATTCCTTCTTGATCCTGTCATAGGCGATCATCTGCTTGACTTCGGGATTACGCGGCGCGTGCATAAGCTGATAATGCACCGTCTCGGCGGTGAGCCTTCCCTGACCGATCGCGTGAGTTACAAGGCCGAGGCCGGTCACATCTCCTATGGCAAAGACCTTGACGTCGGATGTCTGGAAGATATCGTTTACGGATACCCAGCCCCGTTCGGTCTGTATCGACGGAGGCAGAAAGTCGAGCACAGGCACGTCGCCGATAGAAACAATGACCATGTCGGCGTCGAGCGAGGAGCCGTCTTTGAAATAGATCTTCTTTTCTTCCCTGCTGTAGCGGTCGGTGATCCTGGGCCAGAGTATTTTGGTCCCCTTGGCCGTGGCGGTATCGACCTCCTTGCCGAAGGCGGCAGGTTTTTGTATGTCCACGGCAATGACCGATTCCGCCCCGAAGTTATAGGCCTCCGAGGCGACATCCATGCCCACATTGCCCGAGCCGATAACTACAACCTTTTTGCCTTTTAAGTCGTGGATCTTTCCCGAGTTCGTCTCCCTGAGGAAGTCATAGGCAGAGGTTGCGAATTCCGAACCTGGGAAGGGAATGATCCTTGGTTTCTGGGCGCCTATGGCGATGACGACGACCTCATGGTCCGAATAGATATCGTTAAATTTCTGCTTATCAATGGTGGTGTTAAGTGTGACGTTTACGCCCAACTCAGAAAAACGCGACAGCTCCTTCTCAAGAATCTGATGAGGCAGACGCTCACGCGGAATACAAAGCTCGATCTTTCCTCCGAGACTTCCCGCCGCCTCGTAGAGGTCCACCGAATGCCCTTTAAGCGCCAGCTGCCACGCGGCGCTCAGTCCGCCGGGGCCGCCGCCGATGACCGCTATCTTATGACCGGTCGGTTTTTCTTTTTTTGGGGCAGGCAGATCGAGTGCGAGACCGCCGAGCATGTCGATCCTGAGCGGTTTATCGAGCTGGCCCCTTGTGCAGCCCTGCATGCAGGGGTTCGGGCATATCTGCCCGCAGACCGTGGCAGGAAGGGGACTGTATTTAAGCACAAGCTCCAGGGATTCCTGGAGCAGTCCCTGGCGGATAAGGGTCGCCCGCTTATGAGAGGGTATCCGGGAGGGGCACGCATAAGCGCAGGGCGGGCTGTACTTTTCATTGGCCCATATCGGTTTATTGCGCCTTTCGCCGCCTGTCGTTATGTACGGAAGAAGGGTAAGGTCATGGTCGAGATACTCCGCGAAGATACCGCCCTGGCCGACCTCTTTTTCCCACTGGTTTTTTCTGAACTCCGTGGTCGTCATCTTAAACCATTTCTTGGAGCGTTTCTCCTGCGGGGTATAGGCGGTCAGTTTTCTCCAGGCCTCCCGTGACGACGCAAGTTCGTCGTAATGGGACATCCTGTCGATCGCGGCCAGATAGGGCTTCATATTTGTGGTGAGCCATTCCCAGTCCTGCTCGGACAGTTCAAGGAGCTTTACGTCCTTTTCGCTGTAACCCTGTATCGGGCCCCGGAAATATATGGCGCCGCCCACCATCCCGACGCAAGGCCTGTAGCCGAGGACATTTTCGGGGTTCCGCGGGTTTACTCCGCAGACGACCGCGATCCCGCCGGCCTTGAACTCAGCGAATGAATCGCCCACGTTCCTGAAGTACCAGGACTGTGGAGGCTCGAAGCGGGGGTTCTGCTTGGTCATCGTGTCGCACCTTGCACCGCCGCTTCCCTGAACGTAGAGTATGCCCTGAGCGGCGGCATTAAAGGCCCCGTTTGTCACGTCCCCCAGGACGGTGATCTTTGCCCCGCAGTTAATCCAGCCGACGTCGTCGGAAACGCTGTTGTTGACGATTATCTCGGTCCCCGGCATACCCATGCTTCCCAATCTCTGTCCGGCCGGCCCTTCGACGGTGATCCTTACCGTCTCCTCACGGGGCCATATGCGGCCGCCTATTCCATGCTGGCCTTCCGCGAGCACACGGATGTCCCGCGCTCCCGCTTTCACGGACTCCTGGATCTGTTCTTCCAGTATCCTGGACGGGACTCGCTGTCCCCTGACGCTGCCTTTTATCACGACTCCGGCCGGGTTTTCCGCGGCCGGTGAGTTTACTTTCTTTTTATTGTCTGTTTTCATTTCACGCTTCACGTTTAACGTTTTACTCTTTTTAGCAGGCATAGCTTATTCCCAGCCTTTTTGCCATCGCCTCGTCGTCGATGCTGAGTCCGTCGGACATGCCTATCGGAAGCTCCGTGGACCTGCCCATCGGCGCGAAGATTTTTTTGAGCTCGGTGTCAGCGGCCTTGAATACCTCGACTACCCGTTCCGCGACCTTGTCGGAATCGAGCCTTCGGTAAAGCCTCGGGTCCTGGGTCGTGATGCCTCTTGGGCACTGGCCGGTGTTACAGATATTGCACCGGTTATTTTCGTCTCCGAAGCAGTCGGAGGCGGTCTGCATTATGTATTTTCCGATCGACACGGCGGATGCGCCCAGCAGGATGAGGGCGGCGGCGTTGGCAGCCAGATTTCCCTTTTTCCCTACGCCGCCCGCGGCGATCAGCGGCAACTCGTTTTGTTTGCCCTGTTTCACGAGGTCGAGATAACAGTCCCTCAGGTTAGAGGCGATGGGGTGTCCCATCTTGTCCATCGACACATTGTAGGCGGCCCCCGTCCCTCCGTCTTCGCCGTCGATGCTGAGCGCCGCCGCGTACTGGTTCCTTGCGAGGTTGTTAAGCACCGCCTGGGCGGTCTTCGACCCGGATATCTTGGGATACACGGGCACCCTGAACCCCCAGGCCATCGACATCGAAAGTATCATCTTGGCGACGGACTCTTCGATGGAATACTGTGTTTGATGGGTAGGCGGGGACGCCAGGTCGACAAACTGCGGCACGCCTCGTATCTTCGATATCAGCTTCAGGACCTTCTGGGCCATCAGCAGCCCTCCGTCGCCGGGCTTCGCGCCCTGGCCGTACTTTATCTCGATGGCCGCGGGGTCTTCGACCATATGCGGGAGGGCATGGATGATCTCGTCCCAGCCGAAATATCCTGAGGCTATCTGGATGATGAAATACTTCAGATATCTTGACCTGAGGAGCCTCGGAGACATGCCTCCTTCACCGGAGCACATGACCACCGGCATTCCTTCCACTTCATTGAGATAGGCCACGCCCATGGCAAGGCCTTCCCACATGGGCGGCGAAAGCGCTCCGATCGACATGCTGCCTATCATTATAGGGTAGATCTCCCTTACAGGAGGTATGAATACATTGCTTTTGGGGTCGGTCTTAAGCATTCCGTTTGCGACTGCTACAGGCATGTCCTCAGGCGAAAGCACCCTGCCAAGGAGCGTCCTTACCCGAAACTCATGCCGTCCCGCATCGAGCGCCGGGTCGGTGAGCATCGATATCCTTGTGAATTTAAGCCTGTCGAGGGTCGAGATGGAGGGATCATTTCTACGCCCGCCTCTTTTATATCCGTCGCCGCCCTTGTTTTTATAGTGCAGGAGCTTGTTGGACGGGTTGAACTCCGGCTCGATCGCCTCGTTCGGACAGACCAGCGCGCATGCAGCGCATCCGGTGCAGTACCGCTCCATGTTCGTCACCTGTTCGACGACCTGCACGGTGCTCCTGGAGGCCGAGGGCTGGGGCAGGGGACCGTCGGACCTTATTGTCCTTTGTACCTTTACAGTGGCCTCAATCGCCTTTACCGGACATACCGCGGTGCATCTGCCGCAGCGTTTGCAACGGTCATCTCTCCAGCGGATTATATATGGGAACTCCTTGAGTGAGAGCCTGTGATTATGGTCTAGCCGTGAAGCTGGTTCCATACCTTAACCTCCTGTGCCTGCGGCGAGATGATGACCATGTCATATTTCATGGGGAATATGTCCTTCGACCTGTCCCTTTTGGAGACCGCCCTGTCAACGCCGCATTCCTCGGCCATAAGCGCGTACCTTCCCTTTACCCCTCCGACGACGCCGGGCCTCAGTTTCTTTGAGTCCTGGACCATGAAGCAGGTCCCGTCAGGAGTAAAGCCTATTACCATATTCGGCCCATCGATGCAGAGGGGCCGGAGCGACTGCTTGATCATGCGGATGGCGTCGCCGTCGGGACGTTTATCGATCTCCGCCGCCTTGAGCGGGGTGATCACGTCTTTATAGTAATGAAGCGGAAAGCCGAGCTGTCTGACACTATAGTGCAGTATATGGGTGAATACCTCGCTGTCGCTGTTATAGCCCATGTAGCCCGGGCATCCCCGTCCGGAGAGGAACTCACGGATCGGGACAAAGGCGGTATTTTCGCCGTTTGTCATGGAGCAGTAGCCCTGGATGAAAAACGGGTGGCAGGCGTAGAGATAGATCGCGTAATTGGTGTTCTGCCTGCCCTGCGCCAAAACTATGCGGGCGCTGAGGGTATCTTTGTCGAGCCCGAAGAACTCCGCGGTCTCAAGCGGGTCGCCGACTTCCTTAAGAGTTATGACATCGGGATAAAAAGAAAACGCGAATATCGACTGGTCGGACTCGCCGAGTTTTCTCAGGCTGAGCCTGGCATTCATAAGCAGGTCTTCTTTTTCGGCCATGGGTTTATTCCTGAACGAGGCCGGATAGTCGTAGGCCCGCGCGAAATAATGGTCTTTGGCCACGATGCCTCTGACAGGCCTGATCTTTGGTCTCCACTCATGCTTAAGCGTGAAGCCCTGCCTTTTCATGAAGTCATCGAGGGTCTTTTTCCCGTCCTTGGAACATATGCCCGACAGGACCGGGTACTTCTTGAGTTTCAGGAATTCACCGCCAAGGTCCTTAAGGGTGAGCCCAAGGCCCGAGCCGTCATGGCCTTCCTTCATCGTCTCAAGGGCAAAGATAGGCTCCATCGGGGAGATGTAATCTTTTGATGTTATCGCGGCCAGTCTGCACATTTTTTTAACCTCAATATATATTATTACTTTCTACTGAGCCCGATTGCCGGTAAAAAAAGCGTCTATACCATGCGCAATAGGTATTAGACGCCGGGTAATTCACTTGCAATCCCATAATTATATAAAACCGGCCGAAAACTTTTCAATAATAAAACACCAGTGAGGGGGGGCCGGACTTTGGAAGAAAAGTATTGCTCAGTATTATCAAGTCTTAAACGATGCGCTGCATGGCTGCGCCGATGTCATTTCTTTACTATTTCGACCCTGCGGTTTTTTGCCTTACCCTCTTCGGTCTTGTTGTCGGCGACAGGTTTTTCCTGTCCCCAGCCGGCCGCGCTCAAACGCTTTGCCGCGATTCCCTGTTTTGTCAGTGCATTGACAACGGACTCAGCACGCTGTTTTGAAAGTTCTTTGTTTTTCGCCGAGTTGCCGACATTGTCGGTATGCCCTTCGATGCTCACAGTCAATGAGGGATTATTCTTGAGGAGTTTTGCAACCTGATCGACAAGGGGCTGAGATTCCGGCTTTATCGCGGCCTTGCCTGTATCGAAGTTGATGTGCAAAGCGACAAATCCCTGCTGATTCAGGGCCTCGAGCATTTCGTTGGCTGTTACGTCCTGTTTCATGGCCTCTTTTTCCACGACGACCAGGGTATAATCGGCGCCATCATTGCATGGAATGGCCGCTATCCAGATCTCCCTGCCGCCCTTTGATACCGTCCCGGTCATGGTATTGCCGCTGCAGCCGCCGGCATCACAGTCGCTGCACTGCCCTTCGAGCAGGACCTTACCACCCATGCTTTTTACCGCATTGGAATAGTTTTTCATGATCTGGAGTTCACTCGCCTGGCGGGCGTTCTCCCTCAGCCAATACTGCTTTTTCCAGAGTTTGCCTTCAACGGCGATATTCTTCTTCCCGTCAGGAAAAGAATATGTATCAAACTCTTTGTCAGCTGCATCACCTACGTAGTAGTTCGGCATGGCGGAAAAATAAGGCGTGTCCCTCAGATCGTCGTCTCCCCGTGATGTTGCATTGAGGGAGAGAAAAATCGCCATACTAAAGCAGACCAACAATACAAATTGTTTCATAAGTTCTCCTTTTGTTCTGTTTAGATATATTACATGATCCGGCGGACAAGTAAATAACGCTCAATCGCGCCTGTAACGGCAAAAAATATC
Organism: Nitrospirota bacterium; assembly: GCA_016215155.1. Taxonomy (GTDB): domain Bacteria; phylum Nitrospirota; class Thermodesulfovibrionia; order Thermodesulfovibrionales; family UBA6898; genus PALSA-1316. The sequence goes on along the minus strand of JACRLQ010000046.1, from coordinate 37,270 downwards.
ATTAGTCCGGAAAAAGAGTTATGATTTGATTATGAACAGGCTCGCAAGCGAACGCTCACCATATCTGAGGCATGCCTCCTCACAGAAGATCGACTGGCGCCCCTGGACGGAAGAGGCCTTTAAAAAAGCGGCCGATGAAAATAAGCCGGTCTTTCTCAGTTCAGGCGCGGTCTGGTGCCACTGGTGCCACGTAATGGCGAAAGAGTGCTTCGACAACGATGAGATCGCAGGCATTTTAAATGAAAAGTTCATCTCCATAAAACTCGACCGTGATGAACATCCTGATATCGACCGGCGTTATCAGCTGGCGGTCTCCGCTATCGGGTCGCCGGGAGGCTGGCCGCTCACTGTCTTTCTTACGCCCGACAAAAGGCCGTTCTTCGGAGGCACTTATTTTCCGCCGGTGGCAAGCCACGGGAGACCAGGGTTTAACAAAGTGCTGGGGGCGGTCTCCGATTTTTTCATTAATAAGAAAAAGGATGTTGATGAATATGCCGACGGCATAGTAAATAACCTGCGGTTCGAAGAGACCGAAGAAGCGGAGCCAGGCGCGGAAATGATTGACGACGCTGCAAGGTTGGTCCTGGCGGGATTCGACTCCAGAAACGGAGGGTTCGGGACGTTCCCGAAGTTCCCAATGCCGGGCGCTATCGACCTCCTCATGAACAGGGTTCTTCAGACACAGGACCAGGCGGCAGAAGAAGCAGTAAAAAAGACACTTAATATGATGGCCCTGGGAGGTTTCCATGACCAGCTGCAGGGAGGGTTTCACCGTTATTCGGTGGATGAGGCCTGGATGGTCCCGCATTTCGAGAAGATGGCCGATGATAACGCCTGGCTGCTCAGAAACTATATATCGGGGTTTAAACTCTTTGGAGACGCGCGTTACAGAGAGGTTGCCGGGGGCATAATCAGGTTTTCGAGGGAGGTCCTGTCTGACCCCGACGGCGGTTTCTACGCGAGTCAGGATGCTGACGTTACCCCTGACGATGAAGGCGGATACTTTACGTGGACTGATGAAGACCTCAGGCGTGTGCTGGATGGGGAGGAATACCGGGTACTGACTTTGCATTATCTCTCCCCACGTGGAAAGATGCACCATGACGAATCGAAATATGTCCTTTCGATAGCAAAACATCCAGATGAGATATCCGAGATGACCGGCATTCCGCTCGAAATGGTACGAGAGCTCATCTCAACAGGAAGGAAGAAACTCCTTTCAGAGAGGGACCACAGGGAAGCCCCTTTCATCGACACGACCATTTATACGTCGCTTAACGGCCTCTTCATCACCGCCTATATGAACGCATACAGGGTCTTTGGCGACGGGACTGTCGGGGAGTTTGGTATCAAGAGCATTGAACGCGTCCTCAGGGATAATTTTTCCGGGGGAAGACTTCTGCACTGCGCCGGGGTGGACGCCCTGCTTGACGACCATATCTTTTTCATCGAGGCCCTGCTTTCGGCGTATGATGCGACAGGGGACCGGGATTGGCTCCGGCAGGCGGAGGGTCTGATGAAAACCTGCATCGAAGGGTTCTGGGACGGTCCCTCAGGCGGGTTTAACGATGCGCGGGAAAGGCTGCTTGGGATCAAGCTGAAGCCTATCGAGGACATCCCCCATCCATCGGCAAATTCAGTTGCCATAAGCTGCCTTATGAGACTTTACGGGGCCACCGGCGAGGCTTACTATTTGGAACACGCTCGACAAAGCCTGAGGGTCTTTTCCGGAAGGGCTGTCTCATACGGCATTCATGCCTCCGCCTATTTCAATGCGATTGGAGAATACCTTAAGCATAATGCCTGACTTTATTGCGCTCATCATCATCGCTGTATGGCCGGTAATCCCCCTTTTTTGGATACCGGTCCACGGGTTCCCTCGTGTTTTCAGAAGACTGGGCCTGTTTTCATATGTTGTCCCCGCGGTCCTCTGGCTGCCGCTTGCCTATGTCATCTTCAAAAACAGACACGATATTTTATCCGACAAGTTTCAACTGCCCGCCTTGATCAGGGCCTGCGGTGCAGTATTATTTTTACTCGGGGCCGCCCTTCAGGTATGGACCGCCAGACTTCTCAGCCTCAGGGGGATCATGGGCATGCCCGAGATATCGGATAAGATCGAAGGCCGCTTTGTGACCTCAGGCCCTTTTAAAGTGGTCAGACATCCAACCTACCTTTCCCATACGATGATGTTCCTGGGCCTTTTCCTCACGACTGGTCTCCATGCGATGGGTGTTGTGACGGTCCTGGATTTGCTGCTTATATCAGTAATCGTCATCCCGCTTGAGGACAGGGAGCTTTCGGCGCGGTTCGGGAGGGAATATGATGAATATAAAAGGAATGTCTCCGGGTTTCTCCCTGTTAAACGGACAGGCAAATACAGATGACGGTATCAGGTTGTGTTGCCTGCCCCAATAACATATAATCGTAAAAGGGTCTCTTCATTGAGAGCAACAGATTTGGGCGCGGGCTAAATTGATATTAAAGTTATGGACAACCGGATAAATCAAATAAAGGCAGAGGAAAGACTGAAGAAGCTTGAGGAAGAGCTGCGCTTAATGCATAAGTCGCTTGATCAGCTTGTTAATGAACGCACAAACGACCTGGAGATGTCCAATAAATTCCTGAGGACCGTTCTCGACAGTCTTAATGATGAAGTGTTGATTGTCGATACGAATACTTACAAAATTCAGGACGCGAACAAAGCCTTTCTTTCCGAATATGGATTGACACGGGATGAAGTAATCGGCAAGACCTGCCACGAGGTGACGCATAACAGGATGGATATATGTTCCCCTCCGAACGATATCTGTCCTCTTTTGGAAACCATGAATACCGGCAGATTCTCCGTGGCCGAGCATATACACTGCGACAAAAAAGGAAGAAAGATTTATGCGGAAGTATCCACCTCCCCCATCATAGACGCTGACGGAAGGATAAATACAGTTGTCCACGTTACGCGCGACATATCCGAGAGGAAGCGCAGCGATGAAGCGCTGCGGAAAAGCGAAGAACGATATAAGAACTTTATTGACACCACCCTGGACGGAATTTATCATGTAAATGCGGAAGGCGTTTTCACGCTGATGAACCGGTCAGGCGCAAAAATCTTCGGGTATGAGTCTCCTGAAGAAATAATTGGAAGGAACGCCCTGGAATTCTGGAGAGACCCCCGGGACCGGGATGCTTATCGGGAGGAATTGAGAATCAGGAAATACGTGAGCGCATATCCCATAAAGGCCAGGAAGAAAAATGGCGAACCCATAGAGCTTGAGACATCAAGCCGGATAGTTGAGAGCGACAGTGGAAATATAATCGGTATTGAAGGGATACTGCGTGATGTGACTGAGCGCAGACATATGGAAGAAGAGCTGCGTTTTATGTCACTGAGAGATGAACTGACCGGCCTTTACAACCGGCGGGGCTTCATAACCCTGGCGGAACAGGAGCTGAAGATGGCCGATCGCCTGAAGATTGGAATGTTTATACTTTATGCCGATTTAGACGGACTGAAGGCAATCAATGATACGCTCGGGCATGAGGTGGGCGATATGGCCATAAAGGAGGCCGCCGGTATCTTAAAGGAAACTTTTCGAAATTCCGATATTATTGGCCGCATCGGAGGAGATGAGTTTGTCGTCATACCTATCGGCACCACCGGAGACAACCTGCCTGCGATCACGTCACGCCTGCAAAGAAATATCGACGTGAAAAACGAAGAAAATGATCGCAGATACAAACTTTCTCTTAGTTCCGGCATAGCCTACTACGACCCGGAACACCCCTCAACTATCGATGAACTTTTAACTACGGCGGACGCATTGATGTACGATCAAAAAAGAAATAAAAGAAAGCCTTAGCAGGCTGTTGAAAAAGTGTTTTTCAGATATTTTTCGTCATTCCCGTGCAGCCAACAGTAGGTGCCTTAAGCAACGGGAATCCATTGTTTTTAAGGAGTTTGGATACCCGCCTTCGCCAACAGTAGGTGCCTTAAGCACGAGTATGACGGCTCTAACTGACAAAATAAAGAGTTTTTCAACAGCCACTTGAAAAAAGACATTGCAGTTCAATTTATGCGCAGAATGGAATAAACGAATTAACTGTCTGAAAAACAAGACTTTTTCAGATTTCCTCTCCTATAGTGTGTCGAAAATGCACATTGATTTCTTGCCATATTCGTGTTAGATTACAACAAGTTAGCGACATGTCCACGTATCAGATGTCTGGAGAGGTTAAGGCCGGATAGACGTCAGGATACTCTCCTACACATCTCCATAAAAGCATATGCAGGGAAACTTGCGCCCTCCGGGTGGTCGCATCCGTGCGTCCATCAGACCAGTCTGCCCCGATTATCTGAAAGAAAGGCTCGACTGTTTTGTCGGGCTGTAGGTTTGGCGAGCCGCTTTAATAGTCTTATAATGTGATTGCCGAAATTGCTATTCGAACCTATCTCAGGGGGAAGGAAGGCTGTCATACCCGCGAAGGCGGGTATCCATGTGGCCTTCAAAAATGGATTCACGTTTCTTAAGCGCCTACTGTTGGCTGCACGGCAGTGACGAAACAAAGGTCATATGCGGGAGTCAGAGTGAGACTCCCGATGAGAGGAGCGATCATGGAGACGACAGACATCAATGTCTTGCTGAGGGCACTCCCGATTTCAGGTATTCGTGCCAGGGTCATCGGCACAGTAGGCGGAGTCCCATTATTTGAGCCTCCAGCCGGCCAGGCGATACCGTATGTGAATCCTGAAATCTGTGGAGACGAAACGGACTGCCTTCGTGAGTGGCAGGCGTCGGAAGAGGGCGCAGGCGAAGCAACGGATTATGAGTACAGCTTTTATTCCGATAATGTGATGCGCATCAAGAAAGTCATGAACAAAATAACAGAGGATGAGATATGGGTTAATGCTGATGAGGTTTGGTGAGGAGAACCTACAGTGCGAGAATTATCCTCCTCTTAGGGCGGCATGATGTCTGGCACTGCTATGCATAAACTTGAGCAAACAGTCCATAAAAGGATCGATTTATTGGACGTAACGTAATAGGCTGTGTCGGCAAACACTTACAAACACTTACAATACTTGACAAGTACTTATAGTTTTGGTAAGATAAGTGTAAGATTAGAAAAAGTGGAGGATACACAATGAAAACAATTGAGATCGATGATGATGTCTTTAACTTCCTGAAATTAAAGGCAGAACCATTTATAGATACGCCAAACACGGTGCTGAGGCGAATTCTGTTGCCTAAAGAATCCTCTAGAGGGCTATCGAGTACTCATAGCCATGATATCGAGCCACGTTGCGTATCCCAGACTACCAAGGAAGCATTTATGCATGCCTATCTCAAACGTCGTTATCCTGAATCATTTCGGGTGAGGTCTCCATACCGGACAATGTTTGAGTCCGAAAAGCGAATCGTCTATTTTCAGAATTTCAACAAGCAGGGTGCTGTAAATTTATGGTATAGATTAAGCGGAAAGATTTTAGAAATGCTGGCAGAAGCAAAAAAACCAGTGTTTATCTGTTTTACAAATCCGGCTGACGGCGTAGTCTATGATATTCCGCTGTCTGATATCCTATCTCAATCAAAGAAAGTTAACTGGAATCGAGCCGATATTGAGGCAAACATTGATACGAGTAACGGGCGGTGGAGAGATCTCGACTGGAATATAAATGAATACTTGGATAAGCACACGGCACAGTAAATTGCTGTCGAACTGTAAGGTCAATGCAACCTAAATAACTAGATAAGGAGGAAACAAAGCAATGCAGAGTAGAGAGACCGGGCGCACGCTCAATCGAAAATGGGGTGTTAACGCCCAGCATGCACTATATCGCGAAAATGGACGTTGGTACCACGTCCTTGATCGCTTTCCCGGTGCATTGTTCGATGCTAATGGTTATGTTGTGTTCCAAACCGAACACGATTTCAAAGCGTGTGCCTACCTCTCGATTGGTGAGGAAGTCAATGTGAAGCACTTCAGGGGTATTTCTGAGATGCCTGGCTATGTGCGGGTTCGATGAAACAGAATTGTAAAGGGAGTTACTCTGACATGGCCTCAGTTCAGCCTAAATCTACTCAATTAGACAGGTGCCACATCCCATAATTTAGGTGCTGTTTGCGGGTTACAGTTCGTCTTCTTGTATGTCTGTTGTTTTCATGGCTGAGCGCAGGAGCCTATTTTTAAGTCTGTGTTACCGTGTCCTCGGAATTGGTTAAAAGGGGAAATGCTTTGTGTTGTGCCGGGGATCAGAAAATCCGGATGGGCTGCTTGGGCACATTCCAGAAACTTGTGTTGACAAACGCCTTGAAAAATGGTGTCAAATATGTCAACATTAGGAGGACAGGCAAGGAAAAAGGGTAACAGGACAGCATGCTTAAAACCAGACCCATCTCATGGATTAACGCGGCCCGTCGGAACTTCGAGAAATTCCCTGAAGACGTGCAGGGCCGAAGGAGTGAAGCATGAGAGCCATAATTGAACTGACCCGAGGCAGTGGAAATGTATTTCGTGACATTGGCCGGGCGAATGCCGATGTGGAGCAGGCGCGCGCTATTTTGGCTGCGAAGATCATCCGCACGCTTGACGAACGCGGCCTGTCGGCTCGCGATGCTGAAAAACTGACGGGGGTGGCGCATTCCGAGTTTTCTCGTATCCGTAATGCGCGGCTCGAACGCTTTACGCTTGACCGCATGATAACGATACTCGAAAAACTCGACGGGGAGGTCGAAGTGCGCGTGACCTTCCGGACTAGGCAAAAGGCGATGCAGGATGCGCTGCGTATCTGATAAATGCCCTATTCTCGCCTAAGATAGAGATTATTATGGCTATGATGCTGCCTCTGGAAGGATAATGAAAAAGGTGATAAGCGTAAAACCTATTGAAGGGAAAAAAGTCGAGATTGTTTTTTCCGACGGGATCTGCGGTGTATTTGCGACCCGGAACACCCCTCAACTATCGATGAACTTTTAACTACGGCGGACGCATTGATGTACGATCAAAAAAGAAATAAAAGAAAGCCTTAGCAGGCTGTTGAAAAAGTGTTTTTCAGATATTTTTCGTCATTCCCGTGAAGCCAGCAGTAGGTGCCTTAAGCAATGAACTTTAGGGGACGTTGCCAGTATAAACAACTTGCGCGAGAGCAAGCCCGCCTTTAAGTTCAGCTCTAGTGCGTCTTGATAATAAGCGCAAGCGCGTATTCTATAAACTCCTTCGGGCTGACAATCCGGGTGTCCTCGAAGTGTTTAAAAGGGAAATGCTTTGTGTTGCCGGTGATCAGAAAATCCGCCTGGGCTGCCTGGGCGCATTCCAGAAACTTGTTGTCGGCAGGGTCGGCTGTTATCACGTCAATTCTGAGCTTCGGCTCTACCAACAAGCCCCCTTTTTTTATAGACAACAAAAGAGGGGTCGCTGCTTCTTTTATGTGTCGAAACTTCTCCCTGTCCAGTACCGCCCTGTATTCTTCAAAAATTGCCTTGCTCAGGCAAAGAGTCATCATCCTCTTTCTGAGGAGCGCCAAAATAAAGGCGGGCGGACTGTTGCCTTTTAATAAAGCTGATACCAGGACATTTGTGTCTATGACAACCTTCAACATCGACGCGTCTACCCGGATTTTCTTTTCTTGTTCGTGGCCTGTGCCTTACGGACGGCCTTGATTTCGGCCTCAATCTCCTGCCCGGTAATCCGGTCCAGCCCAGCTGCCCTAGCCTGCAGGTGAACCTGTGTGAGAAGACTGTCCTCTTTGAGAATGTTCTCAAGATAGTCGTTCACACTCAGCATAATCAACTTCGGTTTGCCACGCTTGTTCACAAGGATGCGGGTGTTAGTCCTCTCCACCTCCTCCATGACAGCCCCGAAATGGACCCTTGCCTCCAGCGCCTCGATTGTTTTTAAGACAGTATTTTGTTTCATATGACCTCCCGATGATGAACTAATCAATAAAGTGATTAGTTCAATTATATCGCGTCTGCCTCAGCTTGTCAAAATCCGGCCCCTACAAATCGCCGCCGCTGAAGACTTTTTTTACCTCCTGTGTTAAAATTCTGAATGATCGAAGAGATCGGCACAATCAGGAGTATTGACGGCATAATGGCGGTTGTCTCGGTGCCCAGAAAAAGCGGGTGTGAGGGTTGTTCAGCGGGCACTTGCAGGACTGCTGACCAGTCGATGGAGATCGAAGCGGTAAACCGGGCCGACGCCAAGGTTGGTCAGAAGGTCCGGGTGAGCATCCGGCCGTCCCTGTATATGAAGGGTTCGATGATCGTCTACGGCATCCCGGCTGTCGGTCTCGTCGTCGGCGCGGTCATAGGAAAAGAGGTCCTCCCGGGATTTTTTCCGGGCAAGGACCCTGACCTGCTGTCAGCGGCCGCCGGGTTTGCCTGTCTTGTCCTTTTTTTCCTTGGTGTCCGTCTATGGTCTGTCAGGGCCGGCGACAAGACGGAGTCGAAGCCGGTTGTCGAAGAGATATTGAGCTAGCAGGGATGTCCCTGCGTTAAATTTACCAAAAAATCCAGCAAGGGGGAGTTCATGGCAAACTTTGAGGTGTCGAAGATCAGGAATGTGGCGGTGATAGCTCATGGAGGGGCGGGAAAGACCTCTCTTGTTGAGGCGGTGCTTTTTGACTCGGGCATGACCGACCGGCTCGGAAACGTTCAGGACGGAAATACCGTAACCGACTATGAGCCCGAAGAGATAGACAGGAAGATTACGATCACATCGTCACTGGCTTACTGTAACTGGGACAGCCACAGGATCAACCTTATCGATACCCCCGGCTTTATCAATTTCATAGAGGACACCAGAGGCTGCCTGAAGGCGGTCGATGGCGCGGTCATCATCGTCAGCGCGCTTTCGGGAGTAAAGGCGGAGACCGAAAAGATCTGGAAATACGCCTGCGAATATGAGATCCCCAGGATCATGTTCGTCAACAAAATGGACAAGGAGACCGCTGATTTCGAGAGGGCCCTCAGTGAACTCGAAAAATCCTTCGACACGGAGGCGGTGCCCCTCCAGATCCCGATCGGCGCGGGCGATACTTTTTCCGGGGTGATCGATCTCGTCAAGATGAAGGCCTATGTCATGAAGGGACAAAAGACGGAAATGACCGATATCCCGGCGGACATGGCGGACGAGGCCACAAGGTTCAGGAAGAAACTTGTAGAAAAGATAGCCGAGTCGGACGATGCCCTCCTTGAGAAGTACCTTGAGGGGAACGAACTTACCGACCAGGAGATAATAAACGGGATAAAGGAGAGCTCTCTTACCAGAAAATTCATACCTGTTACCTGCGGGTCAGCCCTTAAAAACATCGGCATAACGAGTCTCATCGACTCCCTTATTCTCTGCCTGCCATCACCTGTCGAAATGGCGACTATTTCCCCGATCAGGGGCAAAAATCCCAAGGACAAGTCTGAAGTGATAAGAAAACCGGCCGAAAGCGAGCCTCTGTCCGCCTACGTGTTCAAGACGATAGCGGACCCTTACGCGGGCAAACTGTCTTTGTTCCGGATATATTCCGGGACCCTGAAGGGGGACTCCACGATCTTTAACTCTACCGCCGACACAAAGGAGCGCATAGGTCAGATATTCTATCTCCAGGGTAAAAAACAGGTGGCGGTGCAGTCCCTGTCCGCGGGCGAGATCGGGGTTGTAGCTAAATTGAAAGGCACCAACACCGGTGATACGATATGCGATGAGGCAAAGCCTGTTGTCTTCGATAAGGTACGGTTCGCTGATCCGATTATCTCTTACGCGATGGCCCCCAAGAACAAGGGGGACGAAGAGAAGGTGAGCATCAGCCTGCACAGGGTGCTGGAGGAAGACCCCACGCTCAGATTTACCAGGGATGAGGAGACAAAAGAGATGATCATCTCGGGCATGGGACAGGTGCATATAGAGGTGACTCTCGAACGCCTCAAAAGACGGTTCGGGGTTGAGATAGAGATGAAGACGCCGAAGATCCCCTACAGGGAAACAATCAAGGCCCCCACAAAGGTCCAGGGCAGGTATAAAAAACAGTCCGGCGGCAAGGGGCAGTATGGAGATTGTCATATCACGGTCGAGCCCCTTCCAAGGGGCTCAGGCTTCGAGTTTGTGGACAAAATCGTGGGCGGCGCAATCCCGAGGCAGTATATCCCCGCGGTCGAAAAAGGCATCGTGGATGCGATGCATGAGGGGATCATTGCGGGGTACCCGGTCGTGGACCTTCGCGTTACTCTTACCGATGGATCGTACCATACCGTTGACTCATCGGAAATGGCCTTCAAGATAGCTGGCTCGATGGCCATAAAGAAGGCGGTGCTCGAGGCAAAGCCGATACTCCTTGAGCCGATTATGAGGGCAGAGATCACGACGCCTGATGAGACTTTGGGCGCGGTGATCGGTGATCTTAATTCCAAAAGGGGCAAGGTGCAGGGGGTTGAACCCCAGGCGGGAGGCAACCAGAAGATATCGGCCACGGTGCCGATGTCCGAGATGCTGACCTACGCCAACCAGCTCCACAGCCTGACGTCCGGAAGGGGGCTTTACTCGATGGAGTTTTCGAATTACGAGGAGATGCCGTCTCATAATGCCCAGAAAATCATCGCGGAGCGTGAGGCCCACAGACATGATAAACATGCGTGACCGTATAATCACGGTCATTATACTCTTTCTTATCGCGATAGCGGGCCCGGCATTTTCCCAGGGGCCTGCCCAAAAAGCGGTGACTCCGGCAGTGCCTGAGACTGCCGAGGGCGCACCCCGTCCCGCGGAGAAGGTCGTCAACGTCGAAATAAGTGACGGCCTCCTCAGTATTGAGCTTGTTGACGCCGACTTCGGAGACGTTATGAAGGCGATAGCCGAGCAGTCGGGGATCAAGGTCACGATGAGCGGCGACGTCCAGTCAAGGAAACTCAATACGAGGTTCAGGGGCATTGAACTCGAACGCGGGATCGTAAGGATCATGACCCTGATAAATGAGAAAAACTATACTCTTAAGTATGATACGACCGGCAAGGTCGAAATGATCGAGATATATGCCATCGCTGCGCCCGCTCCTGCCCCCGGCAAAAGCACCGGCAGGCCTGATGCCTCGAAGGCCCGCACCCCCGCGCCCGCGGCCACCGTCCGGCCCCCTGCGCCGGCCGCTGCGCCGGCAACGCCCAGCCGGCCCCCGGCGCCCTCGGCTGCGCCCGCAACGCCTGCCCGCGCCCCTGAGCCCGCGGCTGCTTCGCAGCCTTCGGCCCCGCCAAAGAGCTCCGCGCCCCCGGCCGCGCCCAGGAGCGCTCCGGCATTTGTGCCGAGGGAAGGGCCTGCATTTGTGCCCAAGGGCGCTCCAACCGGCATACAGAAGAACCCGCCCATACAGAGACGCCTGCTGACACCGGCAGCGCCGAAGCAGGAGGAAATCATGGATTCCCAGCCGGATACATCGAAAAAAATTGAGACGGAAGAAAATGAGGAAACCGACGAGCAGCAGTGAATTCAACTTGGGATTATCATAAAAGGCGTTATGCAATAACGGCGTTTCTTCTTATTGAATTAACTTTTTTCCTTAGGCTATTATAAATCCCATGAAAGCACTGATATTAAGCGGCGGTAAGGGTACCCGTCTGAGACCGTTGACCTATTCCGGGGCCAAGCAGCTTGTCCCTGTAGCCAACCGTCCGATACTCTTTTACTGCATAGACAATATAGTAAAGGCGGGGATATCTGACATCGGGATCATCATCTCTCCCGAGACCGGGCAGGAGATAAAAGAGGCCATAGGAGACGGGGGCAGATGGAACGCGAAGATTACCTATATACTGCAGGAGGCCCCCGCGGGGCTTGCGCACGCGGTCAAGGTGGCCAGACCCTATCTTAAGTCTTCACCCTTTGTGATGTATCTCGGGGACAACCTCATAGGCAGGGACATCCTGAAATTCGTGGGTGATTTTACGAAGAAGAAATCAGACGCCCTTATCCTTCTTAAAGAGGTCGAAAATCCCCGCCAGTTCGGCGTTGCGGAGATAACGAAAAGCGGCAGCATCATAAGGCTGATCGAAAAACCCGAGAACCCGCCGTCAAACCTGGCGCTTGTAGGGGTCTATATTTTTTCACCCATGATACATAAGGCCATCGACCGTATCAAGCCCTCCAGTCGCGGAGAACTCGAAATTACGGACGCAATCCAGGAGCTCATTCTTATGGGCAGGAGTGTCAAGAGCTGTATCCTGGATTCCTGGTGGCTCGACACCGGCAAGAAGGACGACCTCCTGACCGCCAACGCCATTGTTCTTGATCAATGGGGTAAAAAAAATATTGAAGGCACGATAGACAGGTCCAGCAAGATACTGGGGAGGGTCACCGTGGGCGGGAATTCGATCATAAAGTCGAGCACCATCCGCGGGCCGGTCGTCATAGGAGAAAACACGATAGTGGAGAATTCCTTTGTCGGTCCTCATACCAGCATCGGGGACGATGTAAGGATAATAAATTCTTCCGTGGAACACTCCGTGATTATGAACGGCAGTGAAGTGCTGGACATAGAAAGGCTCGACGACAGCCTGATAGGCAGAAGGGTCAGGATAACAAAAAACAGCGGGCACAAGGCCCTTCGGCTTATGCTCGGCGACGATTCGGTGATGGAGGTCTAGCGGGATGGAAGGCGTTATTGTAAAAAAACTTGTCTCATATGCCGATGAAAGGGGCTGGCTCGCCGAGATATTCAGAAACGACGAGACCTCGTACCGGCCCGTAATGTCTTATATATCCATGACCAGGCCCGGGGTCGCGCGCGGTCCCCACGAGCACCTTGTCCAGTCGGACTTTTTTTGCTTCCTGGGTCCGTTCCGGTTATATCTGTGGGACAACAGAAGCGGGTCCGCCACAAAAGGTGAAAAACTCGTCGTTGACCTTGACGGAAGTCCTCATATAGCGATTGTCCCTCCCGGGGTCGTTCATGCCTACAAAAATATCGGGCAGTCCGAGGCGATGGTCCTGAACTTTCCCGACAGACTTTTCAAGGGTGAGGGCAAGACCTCTCCGGTAGATGAAATAAGGCACGAAAGCGATCCGTCCTCTCCCTTCAGGTTAGACTGATGAAGATCCTGATTACCGGCGGGGCGGGGTTTATCGGTTCGAATTTTGTCAGGTTTGTCCTGTCCCGGTATCCCGGGTACGAGGTGGTCAATCTTGACAGCCTGACCTATGCCGGGAATCTCGAAAACCTGCGGGACCTGGAGGAAAACGACAGACATACCTTTGTAAAAGGCGACATCTGCGACATGACCCTCCTTGAGAGTCTTCGTTTCGACTCGATAATCCATTTCGCGGCCGAGAGTCATGTGGACAGGTCCATACTGGATTCATCCCCTTTTCTGAGGACGAACATAGGCGGCACAAAGAATCTCCTTGATCTGGCAAAAACGAGGGGACTGCGGATGCTCCATGTCTCGACCGACGAGGTCTATGGTTCGATCTCCGAAGGTCTTTTTACTGAGGCCTCTCCATTGAGTCCGAACAGTCCTTATGCGGCGAGCAAGGCCTCATCCGACCTGTTTGTCAGGGCATACCACGAAACCTACGGGGTCGATGCCGTGATTACGCGCTGCTCGAATAACTACGGGCCATTTCAGTTCCCCGAAAAACTGATCCCGCTCATGATAATAAACGCGCTTGCCTCTAAACCCCTTCCGGTATATGGAGACGGCAGAAACGTGCGTGACTGGATACATGTCCTCGATCACTGCCGGGCAGTAGATATGGTCTTCCATAAGGGCAGGGCGGGCGAGGTATATAACATAGGCGGCAGGAACGAACAGCAGAACATCGATATCGTTTCGCGGATTCTTTCTTCCGTCTCGGACGTGACCGGATCGGACATCGCCGGGCTGAACGGCCTCATTACCTATGTAAAAGACAGACCGGGACACGACAGGAGATATGCCATTGACCCTTCGAAGATCGAGTCTGAACTCGGCTGGAGGCCGACGGTAGGCTTCGAAAACGGGATAGCCGAGACAGTCCGCTGGTACGTCGGAAACAGGGACTGGTGGGGCCGGATCACCTCGGGACAATACATGAAATATTATGATGTGCAGTACGGCCGGAGGCTCTCGTAATGAGGGTGGCCCTTACCGGTTCCGAGGGGATGCTGGGGCATGATATCCTCAGGGCCTTTAAAGACGTCGACGTCGTCGGCCTTACGCTTGGTTCCCTTGATATCACAGTAATGGATTCCGTAATAAAGACCATGAGGGAGATCAAACCTGACCTGCTCATTCACGCGGCCGCTTACACTGACGTGGACCGCGCCGAGGCGGAGCCTGAGAAGGCGTATCTTGTCAATGGGGTGGGCACCAGGAACCTCTCGATGGCCGCTGAAGAGCTCCGTTGTCCCCTCATGTATATAAGCACCGATTATGTATTTGACGGCACGAAGACCGGCCACTACGACGAATGGGACATGACCAACCCGGTCAATCAGTATGGGCTTTCCAAGCTGATGGGAGAGCGGTTCGTCTCATCGCTTACAAGCAGGCATTACATTGTCCGCACCTCGTGGCTTTATGGAAAAAATGGCAGGAATTTTGTCGCGACCATCGGGAGGCTTCTTGCCGAACGGGAGAGTCTCGATGTCGTGGACGACCAGAGGGGATGCCCGACATATACGGTTGACCTCGCGGACAAGCTCCGCGAGCTCTCCGGCAAAGGGTACGGCACGTATCATATCACCAACAGCGGGACATGCTCCTGGTATGAATTTGCCGTGAAGATCGGGGAGCTGACGGGGATACAAAGGAAAATAAATCCGGTGACCACCGACAAGTTCCCCCGGCCCGCGAAGAGGCCGGTAAACTCCGTGCTTGGGAATACGATGCTGAGGCTTGAAGGCCTGGAGCCGGCCCGGCGCTGGGAAGACGGCCTTAGGGACTATCTTAAGTAGCGCTGCTTTTTAGCCGGTATTTGCAGTGCCCACCCCTTTGTTTGCCCTCCCGGGTCAGCCGGGTCAATCCTCTTTTCCGCCCTCTTTTTTCGTCCCCCCGCTGACGTTCATCTTTTCCCAGCGGTACCAGAAGGTCTTATAGCTCATGCCCAGCAGCTTGGAGGCCTTTGCCACGACCCCGTTTGCCTTCGCCATGGCCTTTTTCATGAGCCTCTCTTCGAGTTCTTCGAATTTGATGCCTTCGTCGGGGATGTCGAAATCGAGCGGATCAGCCTGGTGAGCAGTCCTCAATTCGCCCTTAATGTCTTTGACCCTAATTATATCCCCGTCGCTCATAAGCACCGCCCGTTCCATTACGGACTCAAGCTGCCTGATATTGCCGGGCCAGCCGTAATCGGAAAGCGCCCTGACGGCCGGGGCCTCGATGCCCCTGATCCTCCTTCCAAACTCCTTGCTGTATTTTTGGGCAAAGAAATCAGCGAGTTCAGGGACGTCAGTCCGTCGCTCCCTTAGCGGCGGGAGTTCGATGGTCACGACCTTCAGCCTGTAATACAGGTCTTCCCTGAAATTTCCTCTGGACATCTCTTTTTCAAGGTCCTTGTTTGTCGCGGCAATGATCCTTACGTCTATCTTGATGACATCCTTGCCCCCCAGACGCCTTACCTCCTTGTCCTGGAGTACCCGAAGGAGTTTCGACTGCATGAGTTGAGGCATGTCTCCGATTTCATCCAGGAATATCGTCCCGTTATTCGACGCCTCGAATAGTCCGGCCTTTCTGGACAACGCGCCGGTAAAGGCCCCTGGTTCATACCCGAAGAGTTCGCTCTCGAAGAGGTTCTCGGGGATTGCCGAACAGTTCAGAGCCGTGAAGGGTTTCGATCTTCTGGGGCTGTTATAGTGGATGGCCCTGGCCACGAGTTCCTTTCCTGTGCCGCTTTCCCCGTGTATAAGCACGGTTGCGGAGCTTGTAGAGACCTTCTTCAATATTTCGATGGCCTCCGTCATCTTGTCGGATTTTCCGACAATGCCCTCGATCCTGAACTTGTCGTAAAGTTCCTTCCTGAGCTGGAAGTTCTGCCTCAGAAGTTCAGCCCTCTCGAGAGCTCTTTTTACCGTAAGCAGCATCGAGCTTTTATCGAGCGGTTTCGTAAGGTAGTCGAAGGCCCCTTTTTGATCGCCTCTACAGCGGAAGAGATCGTCCCGTGCGCGGTCATGATTATCATCGAAGGTTCAAACGGTTCTCTGGGCGCCTGTTCGATCAGCTCTATGCCGTCCATGCCTTCCATCTTGAGGTCCGTCAGGATCACCTCGGGATGGAATTTCCCGATCAGGACCAGGGCCTCTTCCCCTGATGCCGCGGTATAGGTCTCGTAGCCTTCATCGTCCAGGATAGTCTTTAGAATGTCCCTCTGAAGGGGCTCATCGTCAACAACGAGTATGACAGCCATCTATTCCTCCTTGTCCATCGGCAGAAGCACTGTGACAATGCTTCCCTTCCCTTCCCGGCTCCTGAATTCGACCCGGCCGTCGTGTTCTTCTATGACCCTTTTTGTGATTGCAAGCCCAAGCCCGAGTCCCTTCACCTTCGTCGTGAAAAAGGGATCGAATATCTTGCCTATGAGTTCTTCGGATATCCCTGTGCCCGTGTCTTCGACGGTCAGACAGAACATCTCATCGACCCGTGATGTTTTTATCGTAAGCGTCCCTCCCCCCGGCATCGCCTGAAAGGCATTGAGGATCAGGTTATAGATGCAGGTCTTGATGAACTCCGGGTCAATCATCAGCTGGGGGAGGACATCAAGCTGCCTGACAATTTCGATGCCGTCTTTTTGCGCCTTCGCCATGACCAGGCTTAATATGTCCTCCAGGAGGAGGCCGATATCGGTCTTCTGTTTTTCGAATTCTAGGGGCCTGCTGTATTCAAGGAAACTCTCCGCGAACTTACTGACCCTCTGGATCTCTTTTTTTATATTGAGGATCATTGTGTTGAACGCTTCCGAATTTTCCGTCAGGGCAGGCCTGTATTTCTCCTGCATATGGTCGATCGAGAGGCTGATGAAATTAAGCGGGTTTCTTATCTCGTGGGCCAGGCTTCTTGAAAACTGGCCGACCCCCGCAAGATGCTCGGCCTTCCTTAATCTCTCCTCCAGCTCCCGCTCCTCTTTGAGTTTTCTTACCATGAAGTTGAAACTGTGCGTAAGTTCTCCTATTTCATCCTTGCGCTCGGTCTTGAGCACATGGTCCAGGTCTCCCCCGGCAACGGCGCGTGCGGCCGCAACGACATCTTCAATCGGCTTTGTGTACCTCCCCGCAAGATATACTATGAATACAATCCCGATCCCGAAGACAAGCAGCGCGGCGAGGATCCTCTGAAGGAGTCTTTTCTGCATGAAGGTGGAGAAGTCCTCGGTGTTTATGGTGAGATGGATATACCCATAATGCTTTTCTCCGGCGACGACAGGTATGATTACATTATACGCATGGCCTTCACCCGTTACGGGTTCCCCCAGTTCAGCCTTGAAGATCAGCTCTTTTTTCTTGGTCGTTATCCACTTCCCGATATTTTTGGGGTCCGTGCTCGAGATTATTTTGTCCGTGTTGCTTATGATCGATAACTCCCTGACACCCTTGGTATTGAGCTTGTTGAGGTATGTCTGGAGCCTTTTTTCATCCGTGGCGCCGCTGCTTGTGACCTCCTCGACCCCAACCTGTATGGCCTTTGAGAGTTCGGCGGTCTGCTTTTCAAACTCCTCATACATGGCCCTTTCGGTCTGTGCGTATAGGGATATATACACGGTCATAAGGAGGAGGCTCAGAAAAAGCATCATGAGAGTAAGCTTTGTCTTGAGGGACAGTCTGAGAAAATAGTCTTTCAGCAGGGCCTTGTCGGTATCCATCTGATATTCTATCTCAACGGAGGCCAAAGAGGCCAACTAAGGAAAAGAAAAACCTCCCCATGGAATGACTCCAGGGGAGGTTTTTAAAGTTCCAATACAAATTAGTAGCCGCTGGCCGCCTTTTTGGCGGGAGCCGCCTTCTTCTCTTCAGCCTTCGGAGCTGCCGCCGCAGGGGCCGCGGGGGCCGCCTTCTTCTCCTCAGCCTTCGGAGCTGCCGCCG
Source organism: Nitrospirota bacterium (assembly GCA_016215155.1). GTDB lineage: Bacteria > Nitrospirota > Thermodesulfovibrionia > Thermodesulfovibrionales > UBA6898 > PALSA-1316. The sequence goes on along the minus strand of JACRLQ010000046.1, from coordinate 19,242 downwards.
CAGGAGCCGCCTTCTTCTCCTCTTTCTTCGCAGGGGCCGCCTTGATCTCGACGCTCTTTGCCGTGTTCTTGCCGTCAGTCTCAGTATATTTCACTGTGACCTTGTCTCCGGCCTTAACGTCAGCTATCGTCTTGCCGGCAGGCATGAACTTGGTCTTGTCATCGGTTGAAACGGTGACATCACCCTTCTTCGGGGCCTTGACTGTCATGGTCTTGGCCTTGGCATCGACTGCCGCAACCTCGCCGGTGGCCTGCTGGGGAGCAGACTTCTTGGCAGGCTTTGCGTCTTTCTTCTCGACAGGGGCCGCCTCCTTCTTTGCCTCAGCCTTGGCAGCTGCCGCAGGGGCCGCTTCCTTCTTTGCGTCGGACGCAAAGGTCACCGAGGTTACCGCAAATACGAAGATCATTGTAAGTAAAATTGCTATTGTCTTTTTCATCTTGTTCACCTCCTTCCATTTTTGAAGTTCGAGCATTATATCTGCTTTACGGCATATATTTAACAATATTTGTGCCAACTTAAACAAGCAAAAAAACAGGGAAAACGAAATTTTCAGATTTCCCATCCGGGGAAATCAATCCTTATTCCGGGACGACAAAGGTTTTTTGTCGATAATCCCGAGCTCCTCGGCGTACGTTCTGAAAAGGGCGAGCCCCTTTTTGTGGTTATCATTAAAGTCGTACGATATCGACTGCCAGTACGAGATAAGACTTTCCTCTGAAAGCAGGCCCAAAAGGTCTGAGGCGGCAGCAATTCTTTCAAGCTGCGTGAGCGCCGACACCCTGCTTCTGTCAAGATCGGAGGTGAACCTCAGCAACATTTCCGGATGAAGTTCGCCTAACTCCTTCCTGGCTATCCAGAGGGCGAAGACCGACGGCAGACCGGTCATTTTGTACCAGATATCACCGAGGTCATAGACCCTCAGGTTGGGCCATCTATGGGCCTCCTTAAGCGCCTCGTCCCCGATCAGCAGGTATGCCTCGTTGGAAATCATTGCCTTTGCGACGGGCACGGCGGAAGGCTCGAGCCGTGCTTCTATGCGGTAGAATTTGGTCAGTATGATTTTAAGCAGCGCCACGGAGGTCTCCGATTGGGACGAGGTGAGTATCGCCGCCGCGTCGAGTGCCTCGATAGGTTTTTTGCTGAAAAGAAGTATGCTTCGGATCGGCCCTGCCGAGCTGACGGAATGCCCGTCTATGAGGCTATAGCGGTCGCCGTGCCTTAGGTACTCGATCGACGAAGAGGGGCTGATATCTATCTCCCCGCTTCTTATCCGGCTGTTTAAGTCCGAGGGTACGCCATCGACAAATTCATAATCAGCGCAGTCGGCTTCCCTCCGGAGCGTATAAAATATCGGGAAAAGATTCGCATAGGGTATCACGCCGATCTTCAACTTCATGGACGCCGGCCCGTCACATTCATAGCTCAGCCTTTTACGACCCCGAGCGGCCTCAGCCTTGCGACCTTGACGGCGATTCCCGCCCTGTGTACCACATCGACCACGTTCGAGACATCTTTATAGGCCTCGCTCATCTCCTCGGCCAGAGTTTCCCTGCCCGAGGCCATCACTATGATGCCCTTGTCCTCCATTTCACGCCAGATGGCCCTGCCTTTGGCCTTCCTGATCGCCTGGTGGCGGGACATGATACGCCCGGCCCCGTGACATGCAGACCCGAAGGTCTCGTCCATCGCCTTTTCAGTTCCGACGAGTACATACGATGCCCTCCCCATGTCACCAGGTATCAGGACGGGCTGTCCCAGCTTTCCATATGCGGCGGGCAGTTCAGGATGGCCCGGCGGGAATGCCCTTGTCGCGCCTTTTCTGTGTACTATCAGCCTCTTTTTTCTGCCGTCGACGATATGGTCTTCGACCTTTGCGATATTGTGGGCGACGTCATAGACGAGGGACATGCCGAGCCCCGACGGAGAGGCCCTGAAGACCCTGGCGAAGACCTCTTCCGTCCAGCTCATGATGCACTGTCTGTTGGCCCAGGCGTAATTCGCGGCCGCCTTCATGGCCGACAGATAGTCGCCTGCCTCAGGGCTCTTATAAGGGGCGCATGCCAGCTCACGGTCATAGAGATGAATCCCGTACTTGCCTGCCGCCCTCTCCATGACTTCAAGGAAATCGGTGCAGACCTGATGGCCGAACCCCCTTGATCCGGTATGGATCATGACCGTGATCTGGCCCTCGAAGAGCCCGAGGACGTCGGCCGCCTTCGTGTCAAGTATCTCGTCCACGAACTGGACCTCGAGGAAGTGGTTGCCGGAGCCGAGAGTCCCCTGTTGCGATCTGCCCCTGTCATACGCCTTTTTGCTTATGATCGAAGGGTCTGCACCTTCGAGGCATCCGCCTGACTCCGTCTTTTCCAGGTCGGACGCGACACCTAACCCGTTTTCGACTGCCCATCGCGCGCCTCTCAGAAGGACCCTCTTTTCATCGTCAGGCCCCAGACGTATCCTGCCCTTTGAACCCACGCCGGCGGGCACATCTCTATATAGCGCGGTGACAAGCTCTTTCAGCCTGGGCAGCATGTCCTGTTTACTGAGGTTGCTCCTTATCAGGCGCACCCCGCAGTTGATGTCATACCCTACGCCGCCGGGGGAGACGATCCCGTGGTCGAGATCGAATGCCGCCACGCCTCCTATAGTGAACCCGTAGCCGGTATGAATATCGGGCATTGCGATAGACGCCTTGACGATCCCTGGAAGGCAGGCGACGTTGGCCACCTGATCTACGGCCTGGGGCTCAAGGTCCGCCTCGAGTTTTTTATCGAGATAAATAATCCCCGGCACCAGCATCCCCTTCTTATATTCCACGGGGACCTTCAGTTTCGTCTCGTCTATGCGTATGAGTTTGTCGATTGACATGATTGTTTAAATGTCAGATATCAAAAATGATGTCAGCCCTGAATGAGGCATTTTCGCGGACGATCTCGAGTTTATGATAAGTCGCGGCCTTTATCAGCAGCCTGCGCTCGTGTCTTGATATGTCAAAATCCTCTCCATACAAAGTGCCCCTGATGCGGAAACCTCCCGCGGCGTCCGGGTCTTCGTCAGAAGTTGACAGCTCATGTATTATGACCCGCTTTCCGATAAAGTTGTTGGCGTCGAACTGAAAGACCAGCTCGTTAAGCCACGAAACCATCAGTCCTTCAAGTGTACTGCCCCTGACCTCCAATTCGATGGAACCTTCCTCTCTGATAAGCTCGGGGTCCGTAATAAGACTGTACATGCCTGAGGCCGCGTGAATAAACAGCGACTCAAGGTCGCTTCCATATGCCCTGACGCCCACATCTCCGGATATGTCGATTATCTCGAACTGATGCACTTGCGCTACGGTTTCCACACCTCGACGAACTTCCCGTTTTTCGTGGTCCATACGACATAGGGCGGGGCGGTGACATCGCCGTTTTCATTGAGCTTTATTTTGCCCATGGCCCCGTTAAATTCTAAGGAGTGAAGTTTATCGATAACCGTCTTGCCGTCAGTCGTATTTGCATCCCGGATGGCGGTGAACAAGATATTCGCGGCGTCGAACGCATAAATGGAGTAAGGTCCTTCCTTTCCGAATTTCGCGTTATACTTTGTTATAAAATCCTTGGCGTCGGGTATGTTATTGGGGTCAGGAGAGAAGGTAAGATAAGTCCCTTCGGCTGCCTGGTCGCCTGCGATCTTTACAAACTCTTCAGCATAGGAGCCGTCGCCGCTCATGAAAGGGGCCTTCAGCCCGAGCTCTTTTGCCTGTCGAACGAGGAGCCCCATCTCAGGATAAATACCGCCAAAGAATATCAGTTCGGGGGACTTTGCCTTTATCGAGGTCAGGACGCTCTTGAAGTCCTTGTCTCCCTGGACGATCCCGCCGTAATAGACAACTTCGACCTTGCCGGAAAGGGCTTTTTTGAATTCATCCGCCAGACCCTGGCCGTAAGTCGTCTTGTCATGGATGACGGCAACTTTCTTAAGCTTAAGTGATGAGACAACAAAGGCCGCGCCGACGCCTCCCTGCTGGTCGTCCCTTCCGCAGACCCTGAAGGTGCCCTTGTAGCCTTTCTGTGTGAGCTCCGGGTTGGTAGATGCCGGAGATATCATGGGCACAGAGGCGCGGTTATATACGTCGGAGGCGGGGATTGAACAGCTTGAGTTGAAATGGCCGATTATGCCTACTGCCCCGCCGTTAACTATCTTGTTGGCGACAGACACGGCCTGTTTGGGGTCATGCTGGTCGTCTCCGATGACAAGTTCAATTTTTTTCCCTAGCAGACCGCCTTTTTCGTTCCATTGATCGGCTGCCAGTGTGACCCCGTTTTTGAAGTCGGTGCCGAACCTCGACTGGTCTCCTGTCATGGGGCCTACGACCCCCACTTTAATTACATCCGGACCCTTCTTCTGGCAGCCTGCGATTATCGCAGTAAGCAGACAGAGACAAAAAAACAGCGTTAAAATTCTCTTCATGGTGGCCTCCCGAGTTAGTTATGATATCTATTTATTAATATGCGTATGAAAAGTCCGGCGTTTTTTTCAATATCTCCTCTGCATATACCTGTCGCTATCGCGGCTGCATCGGCCCCGGCGTCGAATACGGGGATGATGTTGTCGATGCCTATGCCGCCGATGGCAACAACAGGAACACTGACATTTTGTTTGATCAGGCGGAGATTGTCAAGGCCTCGAGGACTCCCGGCGTCTTTGGTGGCGGTCTGGAAAATGGGGCCAAACCCGATATAGTCTGCGCCCCCTGTCACCGCCTCCTTAGCCTGACCGAGACTGTGGGTCGAGATGCCGATTGTTTTGCCGCCCATAAGCGCCCTGGCCTCTTTGAGAGGGAGGTCGTCCTGCCCCAGGTGCAGGCCGTCAGCATGGACTGAAAGGGCTATATCGGCGTGGTCATTGATTATCAGTGCAGCCCCGAAACTCCGGGTAAGTTCACGGAGCCTGAGCGCTTCTTCATAAATGCCACGGCGGGAGTTTTCCTTGTCCCTGTACTGGATTATTCGGATGCCGGCCCTGAGCACGGCAGTGACCATTTCGGTGATCGAAAGGCTGCAGTATGTCCTGTCGGTGATGAAGTAGATGCCAGAGATTTTCATCTGAACGTTATGTTTTCAGTCAAACTTTTTAACACCGGCTTTCTTTGCTGCCTTCTGCAAATCTTCGTCCAGTGTGGCCAGGGGTAAGCCCAGACGCAAGGCCAGTTCAAGATAAGAGGCATCGTAAGCGGATATCCTGTATCGCCTTGCCAGCTGCAGGATATCAGACAGTGCATGTGCGAAGGTGGCCGCGTCCACTTCAATATCCACACCCTCCAGCATCTCAAGGAAAGCACCGCTCCGCGCTTCCGTCACCAGGCCTTTTGCCTCCGCCCTGGCAATGACGTTTGCCACCTCCAGGCCCCATGTCGCGGGTACAAGTGCATTGGACCCTTTCATTGCATCCAGTACCTTGCCCGCATAGGCAAGTTCCTGCGGCCTGCCATCACCAAAAAACCAGCGCATGGTCACCGAGTTATCAAGGACGAAACTCACGCGCGACCCTCCTCAATGAGTTCCCTGATGTTTACACCATGCACCGGATCGGCCAGCATGAAGGCCTTAAGTTTTTCCGCAGCGGCAACTTTGTCTTTTGTCCTCACGCCAACACTGGGCACCAAATCCGCAATCGGCTCCCCACGGTTGGTGATGCAGTAATTCAGGGAGCTTTGTTTTCGCCTCATACGAACCAATTTCGGTCTTCATAATATTCACCTATGCAAGTAGATTATATATAGACTAGTATATAGACCAGTCCAGTAAGAATTCAAGTTAAAACTAATGCAAAGACCGAGCTCTGACAGAAAAGCTTGTAAAACTCAGGCTAAATAGGGCGCTATCCCCTTTTTACTAAGCCCCCCCCGCCGTACGTGTTAAGTCTTTGTAGGGGCGTAATTCATTACGCCCTTGTTTCCCGGTATGCTGTAGGGGCAATCCCCCGTGGTTGCCCACAATCCATGGGCACCCTGACTCAACGCGCGAAAAGAATGGTTGCATTTGCGGACAGCTCCAATTAGAATACTATTAACAATACTCTTAATGGTGAGGTAAATAGTATGATTGTTAGTGCCAATGATTTGAAGGTCAAGGGGATTTCCTATCTTGAAGGGCTGGTGAAGACGTATTCAGAGATAATTATTTCAGTGCGCGGCAAAAACAAATATGTGGTACTGCCGATAGCGGAATACGAGCGGCTCAAAGAGGCGGACCTGGATATGGCTGTCAGGGAGGCCGAGGCTGACTACGAAAAGGGCAGGTACAAAGCAGAGACTGCGGAGAAGCACTTTAAACGGGTCGGTATTTGAGCGCTTACCGCCTGGTCTTTACCGACAGCTACCTGCGGAGGGAGAGTGCTTTCATCAGGCATCATCCTGACCTTATTAACCGGTATAAGAAGGTCCTCCGTCTGCTGGAGCTGGACCCTTTACACCCCTCTCTGAGACTTCACAAGTTAAAGGGCAAATTCAGGGACAAGTATTCCGTTTCGATTACCATGTCATACAGACTCGTAATCGCATTTGTTATCACTGAAACAGAGATTATCCTGATCGAAATAGGGCATCACGACGAAGTGTATTGACGTCTGCGCAATGTCCGAAGAAAGCAGGAAAGGACTATTTGCCATTTGACTGGGACGGAACCGGGGCGTTCATCTTCTCGATGAACGTCTGTCTTTGCCATAGACGATAAGTTTGGCGATCAGCGAGTCGTAATGCGAGGGGACCACACACCCATTATAGATGGCGGTGTCCACCCTGACGCCGGGGCCCCCCGGAAGCGAAAGAAAACTTATCCTGCCGGGGCTGGGGATGAACCTCTCCGGGTCTTCCGCGTTTATCCTGCATTCGATGGAGTGCCCCGAGAGTTTAATTCGCGGCTGTTTTATATCGAGAGGCATTCCGGCGGCTATCTTTATCTGCTCCTGCACTATGTCGATGCCGCTTACCATTTCAGTGACCGGGTGCTCGACCTGGAGCCTTGTGTTCATCTCCATGAAGTAGATGTTTCCCTCACTGTCAACGATGAATTCGACGGTGCCGGCGCTGTGGTATTTTATGGCCTTTGCGGCCTTGACCGCGTATTCTCCGATCTTTTTTCTGAATTTTTCGGTCGCGACGGGGGAGGGTGATTCTTCGATAAGCTTCTGGTGTCTCCTCTGCACGGAGCAGTCGCGCTCCCCCAGGTGAAGGATGTTGCCCTTTGTGTCGGCCAGTATCTGGACCTCGATATGTCTTATCTCGGAGATATATTTTTCTATATATAGTTCACCGTTGCCAAAGGCGGTCAGGGCCTCCCGCTGGGCCATGAAGTATAATTTATCGAGTTCTTCTTCGTTATGGGCTATCCGCATCCCTTTACCGCCGCCGCCCGCGGAGGCCTTGATCATGACGGGAAATCCGATCTTCTTCGCTATCTTGAGGGCGGTCTCTTCGGACACGACGGGTCCCTCACTGCCGGGGACGACCGGTACGCCCCTCCGCTTCATGACCTGCCGGGCCTTGGCCTTGTCCCCTCCAAGCCTGATGCTCTCGGGAGAAGGTCCGATAAATACGATCCCGGAGGTGGCGCACGCCTCGGCAAAGTTGGCGTTTTCAGACAGAAAACCGTACCCGGGATGAATCGCCTCCGAGTCCGTGATCTCAGCCGAACTGAGGATGCTGGGGATATTGTTATAGCTCTGGGCGGAACTGGCCGGCCCCACGCAGACGGACTCGTCCGCGAGTCTCGTATGCATCGCGTCTTTATCGACGTCGGAGTAGATCGCAACCGTGCGGATGCCCAGTTCCTTGCAGGCCCTTATGATCCTGACCGCTATTTCGCCCCGGTTGGCTACGAGTATCTTTTTAAAGAGTCTCATGCCGGCTCTATCAGAAAGAGTGGCTCTCCGTATTCGACCGGCTGGCCGTTTTCAATAAGCACCCTCGCTACGACACCGTCGGTGTCGCACTCTATCTCGTTCATGAGCTTCATCGCCTCTATAATGCAGAGGACCTGCCCCTTCTTCACCTTTGACCCTGACTCCACGAATGGCGGGGCCTCGGGAGTGGACGACTTGTAGAAAGTCCCCACAATAGGGGACGTGACGGTCACAAGCCTCTGGAGATCTTCTGCAGGGGGTTCCTGCGAGACGGTTTCGCGGGCCGCCGGGTGTCTGTGGGCCGGTATTTCTATAGACCCGAAGAGCTTTTCTCTTTTTATCCTGACCTTCGTCCCTTCCTTTTCTACCTGAAGGTCGGTAATGTCCGTTTCCCTTAGAAGTTCAATAAGACTCTTGAGGTCATCGAGTTCCATTATTTTACCCTCTCTATGTATTCAGATGTCCGGGTGTCGACCTTGATCCTGTCCCCCTCATTGAGATGAAAAGGCACCCGCACCACGGCCCCGGTCTCAAGCGTGGCCGGTTTGCCTCCCCCTGAGGCGGTGTCCCCCTTGAACCCGGCGGGGTCGGTCTTTGTTATGGTGAGTTCCATAAATGTGGGCAGCTCGACGTTAATGGGGCTGCCCTTGTAATAAAGGATCTTGACCTCGGCGTTCTCCTTCAGAAATATCTTCGCGTCACCCAGCTGGGCGGCCGACAACGGGGTCTGCTCGAAGTTTTCCTGGTCCATGAAATAGAAAAAGTCGTCCTGTGCGTAGAGGTACTGCATCTTTTTTTCCTCAAGCCCGGCTGGAGGGAATTTCTCGCCGGACCTGATGGTTTCTTCTATCACGGCCCCCGTGCGCATATTCTTCATCTTGGTCTTGACAATTGCGCCGCCCCTTCCCATCTTGACATGCTGGAACTCTACTATCTCATAAGGGTCGCCCTTATATTCCAATTTTTGTCCTTTTCTGAAATCAGATGTTGAAATCACGTCCTCTACCTCCTGCTGCTAATTTATTATCTCCGGTGTCTTACTTAAAGACGTAAGGACCGATGGTCCTCCGGCGCCGGCAAGGACCATGTCCTCTATCCTTACGCCGCCGACGCCCGGGATGTAGATCCCGGGTTCTACAGTGAAGACCATGCCCCGCCTGATGGTTTCCCTCCCGATACGGGAAATGCGGGGAAGTTCATGCACATCAAGGCCTACGCCATGACCGGTGCCATGGCCGAAGAAATCTCCATAGCCCGCCTTTTTTATAATGTCCCTTGCAGTCCTGTCAACCGCCCTTGCATGCACCCCTTCAGAGACGGATTTAATCGCCTCCATGTTTGCCAGAAGGACCGTATTGTAGATATCGATCTTTCCGGACATGTTACCGCCGCCCATAAGTAACGTCCGCGTCATGTCCGAAAAATATCCGTCGGCCTCTCCGCCCCAGTCTATTATGACAAGGTCCCCAGGTCTTATCTTCCTGCCTGTAGGTCTTACATGGGGCATCGCCCCGTTTTTTCCGGACGCGACTATTATATCAAAAGGAAGGGTCCTGCAACCCGCTTTTTTAAGGTTTTCCCCGAGCAGGCCGGATATGCCTGTTTCGGTCATCCCGGCCCTTATATATGGCTTTGTCATCAAAAATGCTCTCTGTGCCCTGTCTATGGCCCTTTTTATGAGCCTCATTTCGAGAGGGTCCTTGATCTTCCTGATGTCTTCGACAAGGCCTGTCAGGGCCTTCAGGCGTACGCCTTTTCTGAGAAGCCCCCTGTAAAAAGCGTATGTAACACTTGATTCCACTCCCAGGACGTTAATTCCGGCGGCCTGCGCCTTCCTGACCAGAAAGCCGGAGACCTCATCGTTTACGATGGATATCTCAAACCCCTCCGCCTCGCGCTCCGCCTGCTGCTGATATCTGAAATCGGTAATGAAGTATCTTTCCTTCGGAGTGATTATGAGGAAGCCCGACGAGCCGGTAAATCCCGAGAGATAGCGCACATTCGTGATGTTGGATATCAGTATGCCGTCCACGCCCTTTGCCGGCAGGGCCGCGGTTATGGCCTGCAGGCGGTTCATTCAGAAAGGAGCTTTTTCGCAGCCCTTACAGCAAGCAGGTAGCCTTCGGCCCCGAGGCCGCATATCTGGCCTACGGAGACACCGGATATGTAAGAATGTTTTCTGAAATCCTCTCTTTTATGGATATTTGATATATGGACTTCAATCGCGGGTTTGCCGACAGCCGATATCGCGTCTCTGATCGCGACGCTCGTGTGCGTATAGGCTGCGGGGTTTATGATCAGAAGATCATAGGACTTCTGCTGGAGGGCATCGACGATCCCGCCCTCGCTGTTTGACTGGAACGTCTCGCACTCCATCCCGAGCTCGGCGCATAGAGCGCAAATGCGTTCATCGATGTCGCCGATCGTCGTGCGGCCATAGATGGACGGTTCCCTGCTGCCGAGCAGGTTCAGGTTGGGGCCATGGATTACCAGAATTTTCATAGGGATGCCCGAAATGGAGTCAGTGCGTTTCATGCCGCTAGAATTCATTTTCTATTTTGGGAACGACCGTCTTAAGCACGAACCGGCCCTTGCCGTAGTTGCCGTCAGGCCTGATGACGAGCGCCATATAATAATCCTCATTGATTTTTCTCATTATGATGCCGCACATGTCGGAGATGATCGAAAATTCTTTCGCCTCCCCGAGACCGAGGTTCTCGGCCGCCATGCTCACGTCCCTTATCATTGCGGAGGCCTCCGCGCCCAGGCCCGTGAGGTCTATCAGCTTTTCAGAGACGTACTCCTCGACCGGGATGCCGTCGGACGCGATGATCATCGCGGCCACGGCGCCGTCGACTTTTTCAACAGTCCCTTTAAGTATTTCTATAAAATTCATCGCGTTTTTTGTTTATCCCCTCGAGAAGATTGTTAAGCTGTTCTATGACGGTGTCCCTGCCCCTGCCCAGCATCTTAAGAAGCTGCTTGAGGTCGTCCACGCGCTGCAGTATCCTTCTGTCCCCCGGATTCGCGGCAAGCATGGTCCTGTATACATTGAAAGCCTCCAGATAGCGCTCCTCGGATATACACCGGTCCGCGTCCGCCAGCGTCACGGAAGCGATTTCAGCAGGGGCGGCAGGCGGGGTATCCACCTGAGGGGCAGGCTGTGGATTATCTGATTCAGAGGGCTCCAGAAACATTGCCTGAAATTCCTCGTCAGGGGTCTCCTCGATTTCGTAAACATCCCCTGTATCGGTGCTTTCGGTTTCATCGGCAGTCTCAAAAGCCGGCTCGGCTTCTTCGATTTCCGCTATATCCTCCAGTGGTGAATCAGTGAAGTCATCAGTAACGGCCTTGTCCCCAAGGAGGTCCTCGGGAGAGGCCGCCGGATCGTCGGAGAAGCCGAAAATCGAACTTTCGAAGGCCGCCAGTTCGTCATCTTTTACTGGTTCAGGGCTGACTTCCGCGGGCGCCTCCCCCTGGAACGGGTCTTCGTCAGCAGCGATTTCAGCTTCAGCTTCCTCAGGTTCAGGCTGGACCTGCAAAATGTCTCCCGAGGGACCGGGACTCCCGGCTTCAGTGTCCGTGCCCTGGAGTTCGCTGAGACTGGTTAGGGCCTCTTCATCCATGGCGTTGAGCCTGAGGACCGTTTTATAGGCCTTGATCGCCATTTCGAAGTCGCCGCCGGCCCTGTAGATTTCGGCCAGTTTTTTATGCGCGTAAAGGTTGTCCGGGATGGCCTTTGTGACCTGCTCGAATTCATTGAGGGCCTCTTTGAGCATCTCTTTTTCGAGATATATCTTCCCGAGGGCCACTCTCGCGCTCATATAACCGGGCTGGTTTTCTATCCCCTTAAGGAGCACATTGATGGCCTCGTCGATCATGCCCTCTTTTTTATATTCCTCCGAAAGGGGGACAAAGAGTTTCGATAGAGGGTCCCTGTCGACTTTTTCCTTGAGTTTGTCTATATCTTTGAGTGACATTGTAGTGTCAATTTTTTATCAGATCATACCGATAAAGTCAAGTTCTGAGTTCAATTATCCTGTCTAAAACAGCGCCAGAGGCCTCGTCCTTGGACATGAGTTCCAGATGCTTTTCGCCTGTGCGGTCGATTACGACGAGCCTGTTGGTGTCTACGTCAAATCCGCACCCCGGTTCGCATACGTTATTAAATACTATCATGTCCATATTTTTCTCGAGCATTTTTTTTCGGGCCCTTCCCGTGTCCGGACCCGTCTCAGCGGCAAAGCCCGCGATAAAAGGCCTGCGGGGCGATGCGGCAAGCGCCGCGATTATATCTTCAGTCCTCTGAAGTTTTAGGTCCCCCAGGTCTTTTTTATCCAGTTTGAGGTCGGACCTCGACAGAGGGGTAAAGTCGGAAACCGCGGCCGCCATGATAAGCACGGAGGCATCGGAAGCTGTCTCATCCATGACTGCCGTCAGCATTTCCCTGGCAGTCTCGGTCCTTATGAACCTCATCCCCCGGGGAGGGGCAAGATATGAAGGGCCGCTGATGAGTGTCACCTCCGCGCCCCTGTCCCTGGCGGCTTCGGCGAGCGCGTAGCCCATCTTGCCGGAAGACCTGTTCGAAATGAACCTTACAGGGTCGATATACTCCCTGGTAGGCCCGGCGGTCACTATTACTTTTTCTCCGGCGAGGTCCTTTTTTGTCAGGGCTGACTTGATAGCCGCCAGTATTTCCTGCACCTCGGACATCCTTCCAGCGCCTTCTTCGCCGCAGGCCAGGCTGCCCCTTTCGGGACCGACCTGGATCACTCCGGAGGATTTCAGATAATCAAGGTTTCTCTGAAACGATGGGTTTTCGTACATCCTCCAGTTCATAGATGGGGCCACGACCACTTTTTTGGTCCATGACGAAAGCAGGCAGGTGCTTAAGAGGTCGTCGGCAATCCCGTGCGCGAACTTTGAAAGGGTATTTGCGGTGGCGGGCGCTATCACGATTATGTCCGCCTCCGCCGGAAGCCTGATATGCGACAGCGGGTCTTCGAATAAAGAGGTATGAACCCTGCCTCCGGCGGCCATTTCGACGGACAGCGGTGTTATAAAACGAAGGGAGGCCTCCGTCATGACTGCTTTGACGGAAGCCCCCTCATCCTTTAACCTTCGCAAAAGTTCTACTGACTTATAAGCCGCTACCCCCCCGGTTATGCCAAGGAGGACGGACTTATTCTTCAGTATCTTCAGATAGTTCCCCTTTCTTTTCACTGAAGAGTTCCTCGAAGGCCTTCTTGTCGGTCGTCTCCCTTTCATGGAGGTAAATCTGGAGGTCCTTTTCGAGTTCCGAAAGGTCCTGCGCCGCGGCGGCCTTTCTTGAGTCCTCAAGCATCTTCCTGTAATCGAACTTGCCGGCCTCTTCCCTGGCTGCGACGGCCTCATCACCCGTCAGGTACTCGAGCACTCCGCTCGCGGCCTCCTCGATGGCTATAGAGGTGACCTTCTTCGTCTTGGTCTGGATCTTCGGGGTCTCCCCTAAAGAAAGGTCCTTGGCCCTCTGTGAAGCGATTGCGACCAGTCTGAATTTGCCGTCGATCTTTGAGTGATCGAATTCCACCGGCAGAGATATGATGTCCATGATTTATTCTCCTTCTACCTGAAAATATTTCTCTTTATCCACTGCATGTCTATTTTTTTGCTGCTGAGATGTTCGGCCGTTATTATGGCCTCGAACCTTCCTACAGAGCGCTTAAGGTCGTCGTTTACTATAACATAATCATACATATGATAGTCCTTGATTTCGTCAGCCGCCCTGGACAGTCTTTTTTTAATGTCCTCCCGCCGCTCATTGGTGCTGCCCATCCTTTTATTAAGCCTCTCCCCCAGGACCGTCAGGGAAGGCGGGAGGATGAAGATGAAAATCCCCCCCTCATAGGTGTCCCTGATCTGCCCGGCGCCCTGAGTGTCTATGTCCAGAAGGACGTCCATGCCGGATTTCATAAGCTTTTCAAGTCTTTTTTTGGACGTCCCGTAAAGGTTCCCGTGTACTTCGGCCCATTCCACGAAATCGCCCCGTTCGATCATCTTTTTGAAAAGCCCCTTGCTTATGAAGGTGTAGTCCACATTGTTGACCTCGCCTTCTCTGGGGGACCTGGTTGTGTAAGATACGGACTGGGCAAGATTGTCCAGCTTCGCCATGATCTTCCTGCAGATGGTGGTCTTCCCCGCGCCTGAGGGGGCGGATATGATAAAGATGCTGCCTTTAGTCTTCCGCTGCACCCGGGGCCTTCCCTTCGGCCGCAGCGTCGCCGGACCCTCTATCTATAAGTATCGGAATGCCATTGCCCATGGTCATTGTATGTTCTGGACCTGTTCCCTCAGCTGCTCGATGACCGTCTTCATATCGACGGTTGTTTTGGATATATCGTAGTCAACCGACTTTGAGGCGATGGTATTTGATTCACGGTTACATTCCTGAAGTATGAAGTCAAGTTTTCTTCCTATCGGGCCCCCGCCGCCCAGCGTCTCTCTGAACTGTTTGACATGACTGTCAAGCCTCGTAAGCTCCTCCGAAATATCCAGTCTCGTCGCCATGATCGCCGCCTCCTGGAGTATCCTTCCTCCGTCTATATCTCTGCCTTCGAGCAGGGAGCTGATCCTTTCGTTGAACTTGTCGCTGGTATTTTTCAGCGCCGCGCCGGCTGAGTTCCTGATTATTCCGGTCATGTCATGAAGTGTTCCGGCAAGTCTGGCGAGCTCCGAGGCTGTCGCCTCTCCTTCTTTTTTTCTCATCTCAAGGAGGCCGGAAAGGGCCTCTCTGAAGACCTCGGTTGCCGATGTTACATCGTATTTCTGCTCTTTTGAAATAAATATATCGTGCATGCCTATGATGGCGTTAATGTCGATCTCTCCGGGGATGCCCAGTTGTTTCTGAAGCTTTTTCAGCGCGGCATGGGTTTTTGAGACCAGTTCTTCGTTTATGGCGATGTCCGAGGCCGTCTCGCCGGCGATAAATACGCTTATGTCGAACTTGCCCCTGGAGAAGGACTCACGGACGATATTCCTGAACGTCATCTCAATCTGGTTCAAAAAAGAAGGGGCCTTGATAGTAATGTCGAGGAACTTGTGATTGAGTGAACGGACCTCGACCCTGCACCCGTTTTTTTCAGCCGACCCATAACCTGTCATGCTCTGTACCATGGTTCGATAACTATAAATATTTAAGCCGATATTAGTCAAATCCGAAGTTATATCCTGTTACTCAAATTTCCTGCTCCAGTTATTGCAAGGAATTCCGTGTTAATGTGGGTCTGCCATAACCTCAAATTATAATTAGAGATTGACAAGAAGGCTGAAGCTAGGATATAAATGTGCATAAAACTCCTTGAGGGATCAAAAACTCCGGGGATGGAAGCGCAATGTTGTGTTTGTGTGTGGAATGTTTTGGCCTTAATTGCGTGAGATATGCGCTGTATGAGATAAGGGAGGATTGGGTGAAGAGAAGATACGGGGTAAGGATTATCTGCTCAGTTTTGTATAAGTGGTTTATAAGCGGTTATAGTGATTGTCTCTCATTTACCTCTATTCCCAAATATTCTATTACCAAGCGCGAGGTCCTGCGGTGGAATGAATTGAGTCAGATAACACGTTTTCTTTGTACTGGTGCAGCATAACCGTTGGGAGGGGTGGCAATGGGAAAAATATTCGATTTATTGACGCATAAGAAAGCGCGGGTCTTCATAGTCATCATTATTAATTTATTCATAATGATAGAATCAATTGCCGGCGATGCCCTGGCCATAACGATATTGGACGGCGTACAATTTATAAGCGGACATACCAGGAAATTTTACCGTTGGGATTATACAACCCATCAATATTCTTATTCGGCTTTTGCTGCAAAACATACTGTCGAGGATAGAGATTTAACGGCAACTTTTGTCTCATCTCCGGATAATATCTCAGTAACACGATGTCGCACAGACAACATCGTTATTGATGCTACCACATTTGCAGGGGGTTGTGCTAACCCAAATACGGTGACGACCACAGATAGTTCTGGGCCTGATTGTACTCAATCCGTCGTTGATGAACTTGAAATTCTGAGCGGTAACGCGAACAGGACTGATGTTATAAATTTTGCTGCGTACTGCTCTCTGCCGCAAACAGTGAGTAATTATACGACAGCCAATGGTGAGACTTCATATACATTTATGATCGATATGCCTGATGCGGAGTATCTTGACGTTGATTTAGATGTCATCATGTGGCCATATTCAAACGCACAGCCTAACGGGAATGAATTACTGCTTAATGGCTTCGTGCCGTCTCATTACTCTCGTGTTATGGTTAATCCTCCAACCCTATTGAGATATGCGCTCAGATGGTATATCCCAATAAGTGGAAACCCTGGTGACATCATAACACTGACGCCATCAGGCACCGATAATATAGAAATTATTGGGACAGTTTTGAGTGTAAAGGCGCTTCATCCGGTATGCGTGGACAACGATGGTGACGGTCATTATATGAAAAGCACTGAATGTCCCATGGGGGATGATTGCGACGATAATGATCCGACTACGTATCCGGGTGCGCCAGAATTATGCGACGGGAAAGATCACAATTGCAATGGCATAATTGATGACGGATGTGTTTGTGCAAATGGAACAACCAAGTCCTGTTATAGCGGACCTGCAGGGACCGCAGGAATAGGTCCGTGTCAAGGGGGCACACAAACATGTTCGGGGGGGCAGTGGGGAGCATGCACTGGTGATATTGTGCCCGGCCCTGAGCAATGCGATGGAAAAGACTACAATTGTAATGGCATTCCTGACGACGGCTGTCCTTGTGTCACAGGAACAACCAAGTCCTGTTATAGCGGGCCTATAGGGACCGCAGGCGTGGGGGTGTGTCAGGTGGGAACTCAAATATGCATGCGAGGGCTGTGGGACGTATGTATTGGCGAGATGGTGCCATCTACTGAAATTTGCGGCGACGGCCTTGATAATAATTGCAATGGATTGCCTGATGAAGGCTGCGATTGTAAGGGCAAAGACGATGAATGCTGCCAAAAGGACGAGGTTGAGGTAGGTTCGTCAGTCAACATGGCAACGGGCAATCTCAGGCATTATCAGGCGCTCTACAGTACCCGGAAGGCTATTTTGCCAATGGATTTGACGCTTACGTATAACAGTGTCGAGGGCGACGGACCGCTCGGCAGGGGGTGGACGCATTCTTACAATATTTCACTCAGGCAGGACGATAACGGCGGCTATGTTTACACTCAAGCAAACGGAAAGAAAACAGGCCTTTCCCTGAGAGGAGCTCAATACAAACCCCTTAGCGCCGAATATCCGGCATTGACGGTCGGACGAGGCGGCTATACCATGATTCATAGTGACGGCAGGGTCTATACCTTCAATGATATCGGCAAACTAACGCGGATACAGGACAAACATGGGAATACAAATACGTTGACTTACGGCGCAGACCTCCTTACCGCAATATCGGATTCACAGGGGCGGGTCATCTCAATAACATACAATGTTGACAATAAGATTAAGAGAATTATGGATCCGAATAATAATAGCCATGCCTTTGCCTACTTAGGTAATAACCTTACAAATGCATTGACTACGACTTCTGATTCGCAGACCCTCAACTGGAATTATACATATTATCCCGAAGGAGGATTGCGGACAAAGACGAATCCGAAAAATCAAACAATTTTGTATGAATATCAAAACAACAGGCTGGCCCGAGTCGTAGATACTGAAAACAGGCAGCGAATGCTGACCTTCGACCCTGCAACTAAGAAATCGACAATAGCCGCCGGAGAAGATGGGCAGTGGATTTATCAGTATGATACTGCAACAGGGAAACTGGCTTCAAAAACTGATCCGGAGGGGTTTATAACCAAATATACCTATGGAATAAATACTGAGTCCGTGACTGACGCCAAAGGGAACATTACTGAGGATGTGTATGATGGCAATGGGAATCTTCTGTCTGTCACTGAGAAGTCCTCGACAGACCCGGTGGGCAGGACAACGACCTATACCTATAACGCAGACAATGAAATTTTGACTATGACCGACCCTGAAAACCACACGACTATATACACGTACAGCACAGCCGGGAATGAGAAGATTGTCAGGATCGAAGACCCGGCGCATGAGGCGACGGAGACGACGTATTATGCCGACGGAAGGATAAAGTCCGTAAAAAATGCTAAAAACCATACGACCACTTTTACCTATGTGTTTGACCCGGCGACCAAAAG
>JACRLQ010000046.1:0-1090 GCA_016215155.1 Nitrospirota bacterium | reverse complement strand
AAGGACGACAGAGACGGCGATGGATTTCGTGGGCATCAGCACAAAACGGGTTTATGACCTATCCGGTAACATGATAGAGAGTTGGGACGCATTTAACACGGGCACAACATATGAATACAACAGCCTTAATCAGCTCAAGACCGTAAAAGACTATCTCGACAGGGTAATCAGCACCTATGACTACTGGCCCGATGGCAACCTCAAGACTGCGACGGATGCCAACGGGAACTCAACCAGCTATGAATATAATTATGATGGAAAGATCACAAAGATTAAAGACGCACTGGGCAATACCACGACTTACGTTTATGGGGCAGGCACGGGATGTCCTTCGTGCGGCGGCAGCAGAGAGAACCTAGTATCGGTGACGGACGCAAACAACAAGACCACAACCTATGAATACTTCAAAAACGGCTGGAAGAAGAATCAGAAAGACCCGCTCAATCATGTGACCTCCTACGCCTATGACCCGGCAGGCTTTTTGACCGGCCTTACCGACCCTGCTCAAGCGACTACAGCCTTTGAAAAGACAGACCTTATAACGAAGAAGACGGACCCTCTTGGAAGGGTGACGACATATGAATACGACAAGACCGGAAGGCTTAAGAGTATTACGGATCGTAAGGGCGATACGATTCGTTATTCATATACTCCGGACAATGTCCTTGAGACTGTCACCTATCCCGATGAGACAACAGTTACTTTCACAAACGATGAATTGGACAGGACAACGTCCATGACGGACAGCCTTGGAACAACGACCTATGCCTATGACGATGCAAACAGGACGGTAAGCGTAACAGATCCGCACGGGTTTACGATTGTCTATAAAAACGACGAGGCCGGGAGGCTCAAGGAGCTCATATATCCCGGCAGCAAGAAAGTCATCTACGTCTATGATAAACTGAATCGAGTGGAGACGGTGAAACTCGACTGGCTGGACCAGACCGCGACATATCATTATGACGCAGCCGGACGTATGGAAAGCTTTACCAATTTCAACGGGACAGTGACGACCTATGGCTATGACATTGCGAATCGACTGACAAGCCTTGATAATAAGAAGGCGGACAACAGTATTATTTCCGCA
>JACRLQ010000026.1 GCA_016215155.1 Nitrospirota bacterium | reverse complement strand
GGGTAGAATTAGAATTTTGGATATGGCTCATGCGAGTGACTAATACCGCAAAAAGGCGTGTTAGCGAGTTCACGCGCGCGCGTGACCCGCGTCGTTAGCCCAGATCAATATGAGGAATAAATAACAATGTTTCGTATCCATGGACAGCGATTAGAAATACCAAATACGCTTGACGTGTTGATTGCCGGGTGGACACTTGCTGAAGAAAATCTTCGAAATGATATCGCTTCATGTTATCCAGATGCCGATGGGGAATTTATAACACAGAGGTTTCACGGCAAATATGGTGCGATATTGTCATACGCCAGCGAATGCAAACATATCGAAAATGCATTTCTGAGAGATATCCAAAAGGCCTTTCCAGAATTGAAACAGGAACTTCATCAAATTGCATCCGGCCTAATAGCTGAAATCACATTACATAAAAAAGCCACTGAAAAAATTACGGGTGGAGATATCGGCCTTTTAATTATTCGTCCTAATATTCATGATCATGGTCATTATTTGAAGATTTCAGATTATCGGCGGGGCTTACTTTGTCAGGCAAAATTAAAAAACCAGAAGGGTAAGTGGGGGCGGTTCACCGAACGTCAAACAGAAGTGTTACCTGAACGACTAAGCTACTTATCTCTTCTGTTCTACAGTTATATAGATGATGCCCGCCGTTCTTTAAACCCATTCCAATGGCAATTATGTGACAGTTTTAATTTTTCCGAAGTTCAGCATTGGTTGAAAACTGACAATTTCCCTTCTCTCGTCACTTCGGACAACATTATTGCAAATCTCGGCTACGGAAATATCGGCACCGATAACGACGACATTATTGATTCGATTATTTCGCCATCAAAAAATCCAGTCTTAATTATAAGAGTTACTTGGCCCGATAATAAGCGACCTGGTGGGCCAAGCTCATCTGTAAGAATTTATTCACGACAGGAAAATCATTCGAGCCAGCAGATTCAAATACGGCACTGATAAATAACAGGGGAATATTAAAATGAACATTACGAATGTCCTGTGGCAGGAGAAAGAAAAACTACTTCCGTCATTCCACATTTCTGTAATACTCGGAATGCATGCAACTTGGCAACGCTGCATCAGTTTAAATAAACAACCTGAAGAACCTGACTTTGTTGGCGGCCTTGTTTTAGAGAGTACTCCTCTTATTTATTCTGCTCTTAAATCAATTCTGCAACGTCATCGCATATCGATTTCAGTCTCAGGAATTTATTGTCATCAAACCCCGCAAGTGGCATTTAGTGCGCCTCAAAACGCAGTCTGTGAATTAGGCGACATTCTATTTGTTTATGTTCATACTTCAAAATCAGGACAATGCCGCAGAAATGCACTTTTATTTCAAGCTAAGGCTTCTTCCAAACAACCTTATCACATACGTTCTGCTGAGCACGACCAACTCTGCCTTTACACAGAATGGCCCGATTTCGTATATCAACGGTCTTCTCATCTGAATGGTCAAAGGCGAAGTGTCACACCAAAATCACCTCATGCTGGAGCACAATATCTCCTAATTGACGACAGACCTTTTGACAACCCTGACAGCGGTCTACTTGGTTTTCCCAGTACATATCCCGTTGGTTGCTGTATGCCTGACGAATTGCTCTATGATCACAATCATTTGGCTTCGGAACTGTTTAGTTTATTCTTGTTTCAAACAGGCAGACCATTTGAAGATAGAAACTCAGCGGCACACAAAGAAGACTGGTCTCAAGTAGTATGGGATTTGATAGAAAGTGGAGTTAGAAAGTCATTTAATCGCAAAAATTCAGGAAGGAATAAAAGTCCGCGCTTCACGGGTGATATACAGCAATTGGAAGACGGCATTTTTTTCAATCAGGCATCTTCTTCGAACTGTTATACAACGGCATCTGACATCCTTGGCCCAGGGGCTGCCGCTGCTTTTTTTAATCACCACAATGATATCCCGCCTCGAAATCGCAATAGAGAAGAAGACTCGTGGGAGCCTGAAGGCGGCGTTTCCGTAGTTCTTATTGAAACATCTGAAAGATCAAATGAATAATCATATTTCCAGCGAACTGATCGCGGTCTTTTTGGGTCTGGTTTCGGCAGCATTGGCAATTATTGCGCTAATTCAGCGTCATAGATTCAATGAATTTCAAAAAAAAGTATTTATAGAGCAAGGCACATTTAAGAAACCCACGCTCGATTTAAGTTTCTTTGGGCGAAACGATATGAGCACGTATATTATTGCAGTCCCACTTGAGAAAAATGCTATATGGGAAGTATCCTTGCCTATTAAGATAGCAAACATAGGTGAAAAAACAGCGGAAAATATAGAAGTGTTCTACCGCATAAACAAGGAGCTCTGTTATTGTGGGGCTGCTGAGCTTCGTATAGAAGCGGGATTTAAGAATACCAAATTAGTTCACTTTCATGAAAATGGACCCTTTATTTCTATTATTACCTCCATAAGCGATCTTCATCCTGGCCAGTCTTTTGTATTTCCACATCCGTTCAGCATCAGATCGGATACGATTTTTCCCCATGATGTCAAAGCAACAACAAAAGATGGCGTAAATGTAATAGCCAAGACTTGGATTAGTTTAGGCTATCCTTTTGATTGTGTCATTTCACAAAAAGATTATAAGCCAGTAGGTAAAAGACTTACTTTGCAGATTATTGACACTGGCAAGGAAACGATTGAGAACTTTTTAAATCGGTATAATAAGGCACTGTCAAAAAGCCACAAAGAACCTATATCGAAAATGAACTTTATTCAGAGAATCAGAAACTTTTTTCAAGGGGAGCATTCCACTTACATTGTCGGTTTAATTGTTGTTGATCCGTCTAAGAAAACGGAACAGGTGATAAAAGCAGGCCGGAAAAAAACAATAATCTATAGAACCACTCAAAATGCACTTACTCTATATCCTGGAATAAAATTATCAGATGGTTATATTTTCCCGGCGTTATCACAGAGGAAAAAAGGATGAAGGCTGAATGAACTAATGGGGTCAAGTCTTGTAAGTTAACATAAACATGCGCTTAGGATGAACTAATGGGGTCAAGTCTTGTAAGTTAACATAAACATGCGCTTAGGATAATGTTCACACATGGCGAGACCATTACGAATAGAGGGACCGACATAAATCAAAGCCTGCGAAAACTGACTTAAGGCAAATTAACGATTACATTGCGAGGGATTCCAAGTTTTACGCTCAGAAAGTCTCTTTTGAAAATGGATTCCCGACTACTACCTCGGGAATGACAAAAAAAGGATTTTGGACGGTTCCTTTTGTAAAGGGATTTCTGATGCACTACACTAGGGACACATCCTCGGTTCCCGGGAATTGTCTTGCACCTGTCACACAATGTTCATATTTCATAATATCGACGTTAGGCGGAATGTTGAACGCAGTCGTTGCCGTGTTAAAATTAACTACATGGACTTTAAACTGGTTCTTGAAAAACTTCTTTCGGGCTTCAGGGAGCGGGACATTCGTTATGCCCTGATGGGAGGGTTTGCGATGGGCCTATGGGGAGGCTCGCGCTCGACTGTCGATCTGGATTTTCTCGTTCACCGGGACGACGCCGGTAAAGTGCACAACGTTATGACGGGCCTGGGGTACGACCGTCTCCACCACACGGAGAATGTCTCGCAGTATGCTTCGCCGCTGAGGTCATTCGGAGGCATCGATTTTATTCACGCCTTTAGAGATGCAAGCCTCGACATGCTGAAAAGGGCTGTCCTGAAGGATATCTTTGGAGGGGCGTTGAATATAAGAACGCTCATCCCGGAAGATATAATTGGCCTGAAACTCCAGGCTGTTTATAATAATCCCTCAAGAAGGGAATCGGATACTGAGGACATAGCCATGCTGATTTCTCGGCATGAGGGGGCCCTCGATAAAGAACTCCTGAAACAGTATTTCAAGCTTTTTCAGATGGAAGATTTGTATGTGAAGATGGTCAAGGGAGATATAAAATGAAACTTCAACCGGGCACAGAACGGGAGCTCCTGGTATTTGCAGGCTCCGAAGCCCTCAGGAGGGACATGGAAACGCTCAGAACGAGATGGCGGAATCCATTTGTAATAAACGGTCGTGTGGATATCGACGGCTTTCTTGAGTTTTTGACGGAATTCAACGAGTTCATCAACCACGAGCCTAAACCGTTCAAGCCGATGCTCGACTGGGACATGAAGTTATGACATCGATTACGAATGCAGGTTTCTTTTCGTCACTATTTCGGATATACTTTTGACATGGGTATATTTATATGAACAGGCCATTGATATCTTTATTGTTTGTTCTCATGTTCGCGGGTCTTATGTCGGCCTGCGCAAGGGAAGAGCGCCGGCCGGATACGGCAAACACAGCAGGCCCGACGCCGAAAATCATGACGGCAAAGACCGATGAGGGAAGCATCAAGGCGGGGAAGATCTTGTTCATGCAGAAATGCGAGTACTGTCACGATGCTTACAGCACCAAGAGACTTGGCGGTCCGGGACTTAAGGGTATTCTGAAAAACCCGGTCCTACCCGTAAGCGGTAAACCGGCAATTCCCGAAAACATAGCCAACCAGATGCGGCACCCCAATTCAAGCATGCCGTCTTTTGTGTACCTTTCCGACGACGATGTCCGGAATATCATCGCTTTTTTAAATACACTCTAAACCGCTCGGAATTTATCCTGCAGCCCAGTAATTCGTCCCGCGGAGGGAGTGTGAGCGGAAAAAGGCGCATATTTTGCGCGGCACTTTATTAATGCACGCTGGTTATGCTGAATCCTTTTTCACAAAGGCAACGTCAAGGTTTATATAAGTCCGGTCTGCGGTCGTCGAAAAGATGATTGAAAGAGTTCAGCTGTTTGTTTCTTGCCAAAACCGGGTCGATCTCGACAACCCCCGCCTCCTCCCCGCGGTCTGAAGCCCTGAACAGGACCTCCCCTTTGGGCGATACTATCTCGCTCATTCCGATAAACTTAAACGGCCTGCGTCCTCCGCGCTGTTCAATGCCCGTCCTGTTTGCCGTGATCGCAAAGACCCTGTTTTCGAGACACCTCGTGACCATGCCGTCTGGACAGTAAGGCAGCACAAGGTTCGACGGATGGGCTATGACATCGGCCCCCCTGAGGGCAAGGGTCCTTGCGGACTCCGGGAAAAACCAGTCGAAACAGACCATGATCCCGATATTCCCTATCGGGGTTTCCCACACCTTAAAACCCGTATCGCCGGGAGTAAACCACAGCTTCTCCTCGAAGAAAAGATGGGTCTTACGGTACAATCCGATAAACCCCTCCGGTCCGGTCAGCACGGCGGAATTATAAAATTTATCGCCGGCCCGCTCGGCTATGCCCGCGACTATGTAGACCTTGTGCGCGGACGAAAGCCCTGCCAGCCTCTGCGTCGTGAAGCCCCCGGGGATTTCTTCCGCGAGCCCCCGGACCTCGTCTTCCGAGATGAACTGATATCCGGTGCTGAAGAGCTCGGGAAGCACTATAAGATCGGCATCCATCGATGCTATCAGGGCGCTTGCCCTGTCGACATTATGTTCGACGTTTCCGAAAACGGGATTGGTCTGAATAAAACCTGCTCTCATATTAAGTGATGACCTTTCTGTTTTTCGTCTTAAAGGAGCGTGAAAGCGCCCCAAAGGCCGTCATTCCCGCGCAGGCGGGAATCCACGTTGATTCTGTCCTTGTAAGGCCAATGGATCCCCGACAAAGAAACTCGGGGATGACGACCTGAAAACCTGCTTCCGGCAATGACGGTATTCAAAAGAGTTTTGCCCCCTTTTCTATATAGTCTGTCTTTATTATGATATATCCCCCATCCTGAGCGCTCTTGAGCGCAATCGGGCTGCAGCCTTCGGTGTTGTCCCACTTTTCATCGGCCAGCCTGAACCTCATATTGCATTCATTACAGACGATGTCGGTCCCCTCTTCCCTGTAGCCTTTTTTGAATTTGTGGCAGGTGAAACAGGAGTCGAAATATGCCGAGAGGTTTCCCTTGCCGTCAGTGCGGACGAAGAAGTTGATCCTCTTTCCGGATTTCTTATATGTGAAAAAATGGACCTTGCCGTCGTTTACCTCAGCCACCGGGATGCGGATCTCGCCATCCGCCGCCTTCACCGTCTTATGCTCCGCCGGCAGGCTGCTGCAACCGGAAAAAAGGACGCAGGAAAAGCCCAGCATGACCAGATTAAGGAGTGTGTAAATTACAGACCGCAGAAAACCTGGACCTCTCCGCATTCAGTGTCCCTCAAGTGTAAAGGATGTAAAGATCATGGGAATTGACGATAGTATAACAAAAAATGTAAACGCGTATAAGGAGATGACTATCCACCTTCGCTCGATCTCCGGGACTATCCCGGCAAGCGAGGGGGTCTTCCTGAAAGGGTCTATCACCGATGCCATAACGCCGAAAAATCCGCCGGTAAAAAGGGCCGCGTAGAGCGGATATCCCACATGGTAATAGCCTGACTGAAGCAGATCGAACGGACAGTGATGGGTAGGTATCTGGTAATAATAGAGCGATATAAACGATATCACCGACGCCACGGCGGTCACGAGAAAGAGGCCTGAGGTGAAGGAATGCAGATATATGACAGGCCGCCATCCGGTCTTCAACGCGGAGAGCCCCGTTGCGAGAAGAAAGAGAAAAAGGGAAAAAAACAGGACCCGCATTGTTTTAACCGGGAGCGAGGCGAGTGAACTGCTTATCCCCTGTCCGCCTTCGCTGAAGAGGGTCCCGCAGCAGGAGGTTATTACATTCGGGTCGAGGTCCATGAAATAAAGCGTCTGCAGCGCCCCTGAGATAATCACGACCGGCGCGAGGAATAAAAGATACAGGTATTTTTTCCGCGTCAGGGGGTAGTCCTCCGCCCTGTTGTCCAGGTAGTTCAGTCCTATCCAGGCCGCCCCGCCGAACAGCAACGTGAGCTTCGCGTACAGCGCGGGGAACCCGTAAGGGTTTGCGTTAAGGGACCCGGTCGCGCACATCGCGCCTGTCAGAAGGTTATGGAGGTCATCGGCGGTATAAATAAACAGGAAAAAAGAGAGTGCCTCAAACAGGAGTCCATACTGCACGAGGGTCGAGACAAGGTAGGTCCTCCGCTCGAGGGAAAGCTGCTGTTCCGAACTGCTTCCGATGTCCCATTTAAGAAGGACCCGTGACCCCAGCGCCGCCGCGGCAAGTATCAGCAAAAGGGTGATAAGTCCGCCCGTAAGAAGGGCGAGGATGCCGGGATGCAGTATCATCCCTTCCTATTCATACCTTGTAATGCTCTTTGCGATTCCGTCTCTCATCTCTATTGCCTGGCTTATGGCGGTGTCTTCGAATACGACAGGGTCATGCGATGCGATGATCACCGTTTTCCCCCTGGCCCTCAGGTCCCGCATGATCGCCATGAAGTCCCTGGACAGGGATGTGTCGAGGTGCGCGGTAGGTTCGTCGGCAAGGATTATGTCGGGGTCGTTTATAAGCGCCCTCGCTATGGCGGTCCGCTGCTGTTCCCCGCCGGAGAGGCCGTTTACGGAATAATCCCTGCGTTTTGTCATCCCCAGGTCCTCCAGTATGGCAGAGGCCTTTATTGACGCCTCCGACAATTTGACCTCGGAGGGATACACAGGTATCAGGACGTTCTGGAGCACCGTCATGCCCTGTATCAGGTTAAACTGCTGAAAAATGAACCCGAAAATATTCCTTCTTATTTCGGTCAGGAACCGCTCGGGCAGATGGGAGACGTCCCTGCCCTTTACTGTTATGGTCCCCGACGTAGGTCTCGCCATGCAGCCTATCAAAGAAAGGAGGGTGGTCTTGCCGGAACCGCTGGGGCCCTTAAGGACCGTAAAATCATTGTCGTTGACGCTCATCGTCACGTCCGTGACCGCAAAGGTCTCATTCGGCCTTCCCCTGTTAAAGGCCTTGCTCACCTTTTCCGCGACGATGACCCCTTTGCCCATGGATCAGTTAACGTCCTCTTTGGTCAGCTCGCCGAACTTGAGGATTTTTTTGCCTCCATGGTCCTTCAGGAACTCCCTGGCATGTTTCTCCGAGTCAACGGGGATAAGTTCCTTACCCATGGGACCATTTACGTCGCTGCCCGTCACAAAGAAGAGTTTCCCTGCATCCGACATCTTCGCGGAATAATATTCCGTAACATAGACCGCCCTGATATCGGAGAGTTTTTTGGACGGATTGTATTTTGGAAGGTCAAAATAATATTTTAACATGTCTTTTGGCCCGTCGAAGACGGCGTAAGTCCCGTCTTTAAAAACTATCTGTGCTATCCATTCCTTATATTTTGCGACGAACATCCCGCAGACCCGGCATTTGTCGTCTTTTTTGACTTCCATCCATTCCTTATATTTTGCGACGAACATCCCGCAGACCCGGCATTTGTCGTCTTTTTTGACTTCCACGGGGCCGCCTGAGGGAGAAGCGGAAAACGCCGGTGTCAAAAGACAAAAGAACAGTATCAGAACGACGAACGACGAATAGAATGACTTTTTCATATAATTCTCCCTGGTTGTTAATGTTTCCTGCCTTTATTATAACCATATCTTCCGATAAGGGATACTTTTGGGGCAAAGGACCCCTTGATTCCCTGATAAACCAGGGAGGACCGCTTAAGGATCCGCCTTAAGCCTCTTTGCATAACCTTAAGCCTTATATGTTAGAATATCCGAAAAGTTTCAGGCCCTTAGCTGGGTGCAGAGGAGAATCAATACTATGAAAATTTCAGGTGCGGAAATCTTCTTGGAATGTCTGAAAAAAGAAGGCGTCAGGCATATGTTCGGGTACCCCGGGGGGGTTGTCCTCAATATATTCGATCTGCTGCATGACGAAAAAGACCTTCAGCTTATCCTCACGAGACACGAACAGGGCGCGGTCCATGCCGCGGACGGGTACGCCAGGGCGACCGGCAAGCCCGGCATCGTACTCGTCACGTCGGGTCCCGGCGCTACCAATACGGTCACCGGTATCGCGACCGCCTATATGGATTCTATCCCCATGGTCATCTTCACGGGTCAGGTCCCTACGCAGCTTATAGGAAACGACGCCTTTCAGGAGGCGGATATCGTAGGCATCACAAGGCCCTGCACAAAACATAACTATCTGGTCAAAAACGTCGAAGATCTGGCGCAAGTGATCAAGGAGGCCTTTTATATCGCAACGACCGGCAGGCCCGGCCCGGTGCTGATCGACCTCCCAAAGGACGTGACTACCCATAAGGCGGAGTTTGTCTGGCCGGACGAGGCTAAACTGAGGAGCTACAACCCTACCTACGAAGGCAATAAGTACATGATCACCCAGGCCGCGCATATGATAGCCAAGGCCAAAAAACCGGTGATCATAGCGGGGGGAGGCGTTGTCCTGTCCGGCGCCTCGAAAGAGCTGAGGGAGCTGGCCGATCATACCGATGTGCCCGTAACAATGACCCTTATGGGCCTGAGCGGGTTCCCCGGCACGCACAAGCTGTCCCTGGGCATGCTCGGCATGCACGGGACATATTACGCGAACATGTCAATCCAGGACTCGGACCTGCTTATCGCCGTCGGGATGCGTTTCGATGACAGGGTGACCGGCAAGATCGACCAGTTCGCCCCCAACGCAAAGATTATACATATCGATATCGACCCGACCTCCATCAGGAAGAACGTCAGGGTGGATGTGCCGATAGTCGGGGATGTGAAGAAGGTCCTGTCGGTGCTCAACAAGGTCATGAAAGAGGAAGTCAAGGAGCAGTGGGGCGAAGTCAGAAAGGCGTGGCTCAAGCAGATAGACGCATGGCGGAAAGAAAGACCGATGACATATAACAACGACGGCGATATCATTAAACCCCAGTACGTTGTGGAGAAAATCTATGAGCTCACCAAGGGAGATGCGATCATAGCTACCGAGGTCGGCCAGAACCAGATGTGGGCGGCCCAGTTCTTTAAATATGACAAGCCCAGGACCTGGCTTTCCTCAGGGGGCCTCGGGACGATGGGATATGGGTTCCCGGCCGCCATGGGCGCGCAGCTTGCGTTCCCCAACAAGCTGGTCATCGATATCGCCGGCGACGGCAGTATCCAGATGAATATACAGGAGCTCGCCACAGTGGTCAACAACAGGCTCCCCGTGAAGGTGGCGATCCTCAATAACGGCTGCCTGGGGATGGTCAGGCAGTGGCAGGAACTCTTCTTCCAGGAGAGGTACTCGCATACAAAGTTCGATGCGGGGGTGCCGGACTTCGTCAAGATCGCCGAGGCATACAGCGCGGTAGGGTTAAGGGCCACCAAAAAGTCCGAGGTCGAGCCGGTGCTTAAGGAGGCCTTCAGCATAAAACGGCCGGTGCTTATGGACTTCATCGTTGACTGGCATGAGAAGGTATATCCGATGGTCCCCGCGGGGGCCGCGATAAATAATATGCTTTTCAATGAGGAACCCAAGAAGCCGGAAAAAAAGATAAAGGCCGTCAAGTAAAAGACAACGAAACCATTTACGATAGAGGAGAGCTATGAGACATACGATATCAGTGCTTGTTGAAAATAAATTCGGTGTGCTTTCGAGGATCTCCGGGCTGTTCAGCGGCAGGGGATATAACATTGAAAGTCTTTCAGTCAATGAGACTATCGACCCGAAGGTCTCGGTAATGACGATCGTCACATCCGGCGACGACTGGATCATTGAACAGATAAACAAGCAGCTTAACAAGCTTGTCGATGTCATCAAGGTGATAGACATGACCGAGCTTGACCACGTGGAACGCGAGATGGTCATGATAAAGGTCTCCCCGAGGGCGGAAGACAAGGCGGAGGTGCTGAGGCTCGCCGAGATCTTCAGGGGCAGAGTGGTGGACTCAAGCCCCAAGACCTACACGATCGAGATCACGGGCGATGAAAAGAAGATAGCGGCCCTGGTAGAGCTCCTCAGGCCGATGGGTATCAAGGAGTTTGTAAGGACCGGCAAGATCGCCATCTCAAGGGAGAGCGGGAAAAAAGTCTGAACGGCCGCCGGTTAATGTCTTAGATTCCGCCGGGCGGCGCGGCAGCTCAAAAAAAAGAGGGCGGTGTTTATTAACACCGCCCTCTTTTAATAAGAAAGAGAAATTACTTCTTGGGAGCTGCTGCCTTGTCGTCAGCCTTCTTTTCAGCTGCCTTGGGGGCATCTGCCTTAGGGGCATCCTTCTTCTCAGCTGCTGCCTTCTTATCGTCAGCTGCCTTTTTCTTGGCTGCTGCCTTCTCTTCGGCTGCCTTCTTCTTGGCTGCCTTCTTGTCCTCAGCTGCCTTCTTCTTGGCTGCCTTCTTCTCTTCAGCAGTCATCTGCTTGTCGTCAGCCTTCTTGTCGTCGGCCTTCTTCTCAGCTACCTTAGCATCTGCCTTAGGGGCGTCTGCCTTGGCTGCCGCCTTAGGAGCGTCTGCCTTAGGAGCATCTGCCGCGAAGGAAACAACTGCGAACGAAAGTACAAACATAATTGCGGTTGCGAGAGCTATCATCTTCTTCATTAAATTCACCACCTTTCTTTTTTAGATTGATATACGAAAAATTCGTTATCTGATCATATGAATAAGCAAGATATATGCCAGAATCAAAATGTCATTAATTAGAGGATGTTTGTAAATTGCCTTCCGCCGTCATGCCGGAATTGCTCCGGCATCCGGAAGTCTTTGAAAACGCTGGATTCAGGCTGACGGACTGCCGGAATTTCGACATAAAAACCGAGTCCATACACAGACACTGATTAGCCGGACCAGAGCAGTTCAAAAGGATAATAATATCCTTATTAGAGAAACTTGTTTGCAATTTAGGGAAAAACAGAGTAATAACCCACCCACCTATGCGCCCCTCCCATGGGGGGCCTCCGGGATGGTGACGACGTTCAGATTGCGCGGTTTATGGATTCTGCTTCCGTATTTATTTCATAATACAATGAATGACCAGCCGCATCTCTGTAATAATCCCTAACCATAACGGAAGCAGGACGATCGGCCGGTGTCTTGAGGCCGTCTTTGCGTCGAAATTCGACGCCTACGAGGTGGTCGTGGTCGACGACTGTTCTGACGACGGTTCTTTGGACATAATCGGCAAATTTCCCTGCAGACTCGTAAAACTCCCGGCCCGGTCGGGGGCTTCGAAGGCAAGAAATGAAGGCGCGCGGCAGAGCAGAGGCGAGACCCTTTTTTTTATAGACGCCGACTGCATGGTGCATGAAGACACCCTCGCCAAGGTCTATAACGCCATGGACCGGAAGGAAAATACGGTGATAGGCGGCACGTACACTCCGCTGCCCGGCGACCGTGATTTCTTCAGCACGTTCCAGTCGGTCTTCATCAATTATTTCGAGACCAAAAAAAAAGAGCCCGATTATATCGCGAGCCACGCGATGGCGATCAAGCGAGACCTTTTTATGGACCAAAGGGGCTTCCCCGAGATCTTCCTCCCGATCATCGAAGACGTCTCGTTCAGCCACACGCTCAGAAAGGCGGGGGTGCGGCTTGTAATGGACCCGGACATCGTGGTTACCCATATCTTCAACTTCTCATTTATTAAATCGATAAGAAACGCATTCAGAAAATCCAGTTACTGGACTATCTATTCAATAAAAAACAGGGACCTTGCGCGGGACTCAGGGACCGCCTCGTTAGAACTTAAATTTAATGTTATGTCGTTTGGCCTGCTGCTGATGCTGGCGCCTGCCCTGTCCCTGGCCCGCATGGGCGTTGCGGCGCTGTTAGTGACCGCTCTTGTTCTGGCGTTGAATATGACGATTAACAGGCGGCTTCTGGCCTCAATGCGCAGAACAAAAGGGACCGCCTTCGGCCTGGCCGCCTCTTTATATTATGTGCTTATTTATCCGCTCCCGGTCGGCCTGGGAGGGCTTACGGGCCTCGCCTCCTATCTTCTGAAGTACAGGACGGGAGGGTTCTGATAATGTATTCACCCCTCAGACACGCCGGGTCAATTTTTTCCAAAAAAAAGCCGCTCCACCTCACTTTTTTTCTTACGAGACGGTGCAATTCGGGGTGCCCGTTCTGTTTTTATCTCAAAAGCAATGAAGCGCCGTCCCGGGGAGAGCCCGAATTGTCATTGGAGGAAATAAAGAAGATATCGGGCGGCATTGGAGAGCTTCTATGGCTCGCCTTTTCAGGCGGCGAGATATTCCTGAGGGAAGACCTGGTCGGGATCACAAAGACTTTTTACGAAAATAACCGGCCCGCCGTCATACTGCTTCCGACCAACGGCCTCCTTCCGGAGGTCATCAGGGACAATATCTCGCGGATTCTCAGGGACTGCCCCAAAAGCATTATCGTGGTCAAGCTCTCGATGGACGGCCTGTATGAAAGGCATGATGAACTCAGGAACACCAAAGGCAGCTTCGAAAAGATGATGCAGACTTACAGCCTGCTCAGGGATTTTTTGCGCTCTCACCCTAATTTCGAACTCGGGATCAATACCGTTTTCAGCTCAAAAAACCAGGACGAAATGGACGGGATAATAGATTTCGTAAAAGGCATGAAAGATATACGGACCCATACCATCTCCCTGATACGGGGTGATCTCTGTAACGAAGAATATCTTAACGGCATCGACGTTGAAAAATACCATCGCGCCATTTCAAGGCTTGAATGCGGCCTGAAGGACGGCACGGCGGCAACCTATCGTTTTAAAGGCGGGAAGGTGAAGGCGGCGCAGGATATCCTGCAGCGCAGGCTGATCCATGAGACCGGACTTAAGAAAAAACGGCTCATCCCGTGCTACGCGGGGCAGCTTAACCTTGTGGTCCTCGAAAACGGCGATGTCTTCCCCTGCGAGATCCTTCCCAAAAAGATGGGGAACCTCAGGGAGGCTGGCTATGACATCCGGAAGATACTCGAATCAGCCCGGGCGAAGGAGATAATCAGGTCCATAAAAAATAAAGAATGTTTCTGCACGCACGAGTGTTATTTCCTTACGAATATACTGTTTAATCCCGGGCTCTATCCCGCCCTTTTGAAGGAATACGTGGGGATTTAGCCTGCTGTTGAAAAAGCGTTTTCAGACTTTTTCCGTCATTCCCGTGCAGACGGGAATCCATTGTTTTTAAGAAGTTTGGATACCCGCCTTCGCGAGTATGACGGCTCTAATTGATAAACCTGTTTAGAGCAACTATCCAGGCAGATAGATTGAAGACTGAGTTTTACTCGGTAATATTCAAAAACGCAAAATTGCCGACGAATGTCACATATAACCCGAAGACGACGAGTATGGCACCCATCACATAGCGAAGGACCCTGCCGTTTGATATTTTTCTGAACCACTGCTGGAATATCTGAGACGCATAGGCGACCGCCAGCATCGGCGCCGCAAGCCCCAGAGAATAAAACCCCAGAAGGACCAGCCCTTTTGAGATCTCGCCGGTCGAGGAGACCATCAGGAGTATGCTCGAGAGCATCGGCCCTATGCAGGGGACCCACACAACACCCAGGGCCATGCCAAGGACCAGCCCTCCAAACCTTCCGCCGGAATTGACCTGTATATTCGAAAGCCAGTAGAGCCGCTTAAAGACGTTCATGTCAAGGAGCACCATAAACCCCATTATAAGGATTATCATCCCGCCGGCCTGCTCTATATAACGGGTCTTGCCGATTAACATCGCCCCGAAAAGGGAGGAGACAGCGCCCATGATCATGAAGGTCAATGACAGACCGATGACTATCAGCAGGGGGCGGAGGCGGTCTTTCTGCTCCGCCCCGGCCACAATCACCGGCACAACGGGCAGGACGCAGGGCGAAAGCACGCTCGCCATCCCGGCAGCGACCGAAAGCAACACGGAGGCCAGAGACAGGTCGCTCATTTCGTTGAATCGAGGGCCTGGCTCAGGGTCTCGTAGCTCTGTATCCCCGGAGGGAAGACCTTCGAAATATTCCCCTTGCTGTCGACAAGCACGAGGGAAGGCATGCTTCTCACCCCGTAGTCATAAAAGGCCTTCTGGTCTTCGGCCTTCGTAGCGTTGGCATAGGCTATATTGAAGTTCTTTTTCCTGTCTTTTGAGAGCTTCTGGAGGACCTCATTCTGTGCCCCGCACGGTTTCCCGGTGGGGTTCATGAAAAAGACTATGGTTTTTTTTGAAGAGGTCAGCGCCTGTTTGAGTTCAGGCGTGCTTTGAGGGGCCCTGGTTTCGGCGCCGGCGGAGACCGCCTGCAGGGAAGCAACCAATATGAACGCCGATAAAACCTGAAGAATTCTTTTCATTTTGTTCTCCTTGAATATAATTAAAATGTAAGGCCCTGTCTCTCAAGCAGCATCTCGCCGAGAAATGATCCAGGTCTCGATTCGCTGTTTGCGATAAGCTCGGCCTTGTCCAGTTCGTGATGTTTAAAACAGGACGCGCAGATATAAAACTTCGCGCCGAAATCGTCGATCAGGGTCTTCATGAGGTCCGCGACAGGAGAAAACTGGCCTTTTGCCTGCCAGGACAGTGATTCGGCAAAACCCTTTTTCGCAAGCAGCGCGCCTTTGTCCATAAGAAAGAAATCAACCTCCGTGTCCATCGCCCTCATGCCGGCCGCAAGCTGAAAAGCGCCTGCCACCCTGTCGGGGTTGTCGTATGAGCTCATGATAATAAATACAAATTTCTTTTCCGGCATCTCGATCTCCTTAATCAGTGATGTTTATTGTGAAGCCAGATTTCCAGGGTCTTATTTGCATATCGTTTTTTCCATGACCAGCGCCTTGCACTGTGACAGGGCGGTAGCGACCTTTTTTCTTCCGCTTGTGAGTATTCTCTGGACAGTGCCGCGGGATATACCCATACGTAGCCCGGCCTCCACCTGTGTAAGGCCGTCCATGTCGCAGAGCTTCAGCGCCTCAAGCTCGTCCAGCTGGAGGGCTATCTTATCGAGCCTGCTCAGCGGGATACCGCTTGGCTTATAGGCCTTGCCCTTGAACTCGCACTCGCACATGCGGGACTTCTTATTGCGGGACAAAGGGAGATTCCCAAATATTTATAATGTGCATATGCACATTATAAATATTTGGGGCGATCATTGTCAACAAAACGATTTAATAAATCCCGGTTTGCGGAAAGACGACGCCCGAGACTTAAGCGAATATCCCGTCGAGGGCGCTCTTTTGGACCGGGCCGTACACGGTGCAGGAAAAAAGATCGTTTTTGATAAGACGCTCGGAAAGGGCCTTTATCTGCGCCATGGTCACCCTGTCGACGGCCTTGATTATCTCGTCGGGCGAATAATATTTCTCAAAGTACATCTCCTGCCTTGCGATGTTATTCATCCTGCTGCTGGTTGACTCAAGCCCCAGTATGAGATTTCCCTTAAGGTGGTTCTTCGCCCTCTGGAGCTCCGCTTCGGTAAGCGAGTCTTTAAGCCCCAGCATCTCGGAGATGATGACCTCCACCGCCTCCGTCACCTTCTTCTTGCTCACCCCGGCATAAACACCCCAGAGCCCAGTGTCGAGATAAGAAGAAGTGAATGAATAGACGGTATAGGCGAGCCCTCTTTTTTCCCTTATCTCCTGAAAAAGCCTTGAGCTTACCCCCGCGCCCAAAATGGTGTTCAGCGCAAACATGGCATACCTCTCCTCGCTGACCTGTGATATCGACGGCAGCCCGATACAGATATGCGCCTCTGAGATGTCTTTGGCATGCACGTTGACACTCCGGCGGAACTCCGGCTCAGGGCCGATCTTGGGCTCCGAACCGTGCCTCAGCCCGCCGAAACGGCTGTTCAAAACAGGGATAAGTTCATCATACGAAAAATTCCCCGCGCATGCGATGACGATGTCCTTCGTGCCGTAGTGCTTCCTTATATGGGACACTATGGCTTCACGGCTGAAGGAGGCTATAGTCTCGCGCCGGCCGAGGATAGGCTGGCCCAGCCCCTCATCGCCCCAGACGGACAGATTAAAGAGATCATGGACGTAATCATCCGGGGTGTCCTCTACCATCTTTATCTCCTCCTTGATTATCTTCTTCTCTTTTTCGATCTCGTCCTCAGGGAAGGTGGAATGGACGAATATATCGGAGAGAAGTTCGAGCCCGGTCTCAAGATGCTCGTCGAGGACTTTTATATAGAATGCGGTATTTTCCCTGGAGGTGAAGGCGTTTAAGTCGCCTCCGATGGAGTCGATCTCGATCGCTATGTCCTTTGTATTGCGCTTCTTCGTTCCCTTGAAGAACATATGTTCGAGGAAATGAGAGATGCCGTTTTCATCCGGCCGTTCATACCGGGAGCCGACCTTTATCCAAACTCCTATGGCAACGGACCTGACATTCTTAAACGTTTCCATAACAACCGGTATGCCGTTTTCAAGGTGTCCTTTTCTATACACTGGATGTCCCCCTCTTTTTTGCCTTCATTAAATGAAAAAGGGGATTTGTTATCCCCTTCACATTCCTCTATGTATGTGCCGAACTCATTCCGTCTTGGCGGCGAGCTCCTTCATAGCGTCTTTTCTGCTTAGCCTGATCTTGCCGGCCTTGTCTATCTCTATGACCTTGACCATGACCTCGTCGCCTTCCTTGACCTCGTCGGTCACCTGGGCGACCCTCTTGTCCGCAAGCTGCGATATGTGGCAGAGTCCTTCCGTGCCGGGCAGTATCTCCACGAAGGCCCCGAAGTCCATGACGCGCTTTACCTTGCCCGTATAGATCTTCCCGATCTCGGCCTCGGCGATGATGCCGTTTATGATATCGATCGCCTTCTGGGCAGCCTCTCCGTCGACTGCGGCTATATTGATAAGGCCGCTGTCATCTATGTTGATCTTTACGCCCGTCTGTTCGATAATGCCGCGGATGACCTTTCCGCCAGTGCCGATTACCTCGCGGATCTTGTCCTGCTTGATCTGCATGGTGTATATCCTTGGGGCATGGCTGGCGAGTTCGGCCCTGGGGGCGTCCATCGTCTCTTTTATCTTGTTCAGAATAAACAGCCTTCCCTGTCTGGCCTGTTCTAGGGCCTTCGCCATTATTTCACGCGATATGCCCCCGATCTTCGTGTCCATCTGGAACGCGGCGATGCCGTTTGCAGTGCCGGTGACCTTAAAGTCCATATCTCCCAGGTGGTCTTCGAGCCCCAGGATGTCGGTCAGGACGACGACCCTGTCGCCCTCTTTTATCAGACCCATGGCGATGCCCGCCACAGGAGATTTGATCGGCACACCTGCGTCCATAAGGGCAAGCGTTCCACCGCAGACAGATGCCATTGACGACGACCCGTTCGACTCAAGTATGTCCGAGACTATCCTTACGGTATAGGGGAAGTCGGCCTTTGAAGGCATGACCGCCTTAAGGGACCTCTCCGCCAGAATACCGTGGCCGATCTCGCGCCTGCCGGGCGAACGAAGGGGCTTCACCTCGCCGACGCTGAACGGTGGGAAATTGTAATGGAGCATGAAAGCCTTGGAGGTCTCCCCTTCAAGGGAGTCGATCCTCTGCTCGTCGTCAGCCGTGCCGAGTGTCACGACAGCCAGACACTGCGTCTCGCCCCTTATGAACAGGGCCGAACCGTGAGTCCTGGGAAGTATGCCCACTTCGGCGCTGATAGGCCTGATCTGCTCGGGTGTCCTTCCGTCGGCGCGGACATTTTTGGTCAGTATCATGTCTCTGACAAGGTTCTTTTCTATATCGTTGAAGACTGTGGCTATGTCCTTCGAGATGTCCTTCTCTTCAGAGTTAAGCTTGGCGATTATCTCTTTGAGGATCTCGTCGAGGGCTGCCTGTCTCCTCATCTTATCGGGAATGACTATCGCCTCGGTGATCTTACCCAGGGCAAGGTCCTTCACTTTATTTTTCAGGTCCTCGTCCTTGACAGGGACAACGAAGGTCCTCTTGGGCTTACCGATCTTTTCCCTGAACTCATTCTGCGTCTTGCAGAGCTTTTTTATCTCCGCGTGCGCCATGTCGATCGCCTCAAGCAGGTCGGCCTCGCTCATCTCCTGGGCGCTGCCTTCTACCATCGCGACGGCATCCTCTGTTCCAGCTACGACCAGATTGAGGTTGCATTCCTCGACTTCTTTGAGGTCGGGGTTGATGACGAAGCTGCCGTTGATCCGGCCTATCCTGACCGCGCCCACAGGACCGTTAAACGGTATGTCGGATATATGAAGTGCGGCAGACATGGTGTTGATGCCGAGGATATCGGCCACGTTCTCATCCCCGTAGGACAGAACATTTACAATACCCTGGGTCTCACAGCTGAACCCTTTCGGGAAGAGCGGCCTGCATGGCCGGTCGATAAGCCTTGAAGTCAGGACCTCCTTTTCAGTCGGCCTGCCCTCTCTCTTGAAAAAACCGCCAGGAATCTTGCCTGCTGCATATGTCTTTTCGAGGTAATCAATGGTTAAAGGGAAAAAATCAATACCCTCCCTCGGGGTCTTGCTGCTTACCGCTGTAGCCAGGACTACGGTATCGCCATATTGCGCTACCACGGAACCGTCTGCCTGCCTTGCCATCTTGCCGGTACTGAAACTGAGTTCTTTACCGCGAATCTGATGTGAAATGCTATTCATATTATGTTATTTCCTTATGCCAAGACGGCTTATGATGCTGTCGTACCGGTCTTTTTTGGTTTTTTTGAGGTAATCAAGCAGCTTTCTTCTCTGACTGACAAGTATAAGCAGCCCGCGTCTGGAATGATGGTCTTTCGTATGCACCCTGAAGTGCTCCGTAAGATACGTTATCCTTTCGCTCAGTATGGCTATCTGGACCTCGGGAGACCCTGTGTCCTTTTCGTGCGTCCTGTAATTCTGGATAATCTCGCTTTTGTTCTTTTCAATTCCCATAAAATCACCGCCTTTCGAAGTCTTTATAATATATTGTATGCCGTTAAGATTAGCATATGAGGGCTTTTCCTGTAAAGATCAGCATTGACGGCCCGAAGGCCGGCGGAAGTTAAGCAGAAGGACAAGCAACTGCAGAAAAATCGCCCTGCATAAAGTATAGCACAACAAGGCATAAAGGGGAAAGATCAAAGGCATGACCCAATGACTCCCATCGTTTGCCTGCCCTGCAGATTCGCCATCGTTTAATAAGTTGTCTAAATTGGCACCGTCCAATATTTACGTATGACTTTTACTAATGCTTATATACGTCCCCTCTCGATCCGATTCTCACAATCAAAATTGTCCGTCCTGTCACTTCAAAGAGAAGCCGATATTTACCCACTCTGATCCTGAAAGTGTTTTCCTCCCCTGCTATCGGGTTCAAGTCAACCGGAAGCCCTTCAGAAAGTCGTGAAAGCGCAAGATCAACGAGGGCTTTGTAATTGCCAGGCAGTTTTTTGTAATTTTTTACGGCATTCCTTGAAAATTCTATCTCAAATCTTTCCATTTGAGCGTAAGGCCACGTTTTAATTCTTCACGTGCCTTTTCCCTGTCCTTTTTTTCATCTTCTTTAAGAGGGGAGATGTCGGCCTCAACTACGGCCTTCCAAAAAATATCCGGCAGTTTCTTTTTTTCAAGCGATTTCAGCAAACTGACTATTGCATCTTCCGGCATAGATAATGTTTTGGTGCCCATTTGTTAACCTCCTGTTCTGTGTTCATATTATATCAATCATGGCGATAATCGTAAAATTAGCCCGGAGTCCATAACCTGGATTGAGCTACTCACAAGCGCCAGGTATTATGCCTCAACTAATTCAACTTTTACGTTGTATCCTAATCTGTGCAGATAATCGTAGCAATCATCCCATGTGAGGAGCTGGGGTCAGGTCTTGTAAGTTGACATAGGCACCCGCAAATGCAGAATGTTAATTTGCAAGACCTGACCCCGTTGAGCAATTTGACTCCCGCCCTCTGTTATCGAAGGTCACAGTTGTTTTCTTGCAAATTGCAATAAACAAGTCTGACCCCATCTTCTCATATATTCTCGGTGAATGAGCGTCTGAGCATTAGCAGTTATATTTCAATCCTAATTTGATAGAGATCATTGATACGTATGCGCTGGGGTCAGGTCTTGTAAGTTGACATAGGCACCCGCAAATGCAGAATGTTAATTTGCAAGACCTGACCCCGTTGAGCACGTTGAGCATTATTGGCAAAGACACATGCTTCATGACCTCAAACTTCTCTTAAACATTCAAAAAAATCCCTTAAAATTGACTTAACGTCTCCATGTGATGGCAATGGTAATGTGCCGTCATGCATTGGAATATTGAGGTCATTACAAACGCGCAAAAACTTATCACGCTTTGGCTTGTCACTCATAAAGATTTTTTCAGCAAAACTTCGAACGCCTTTTCTGTTTACAATATCGTCGCGTAATTCAAAATAGTATTTAGTTTTAAAAAGATACTCCAAAACTGTCCGGCAGTCTTTTTCATATTGTTCAATAAAGAGTTCTTTATCAAGAATATCTCGGAGCCTCTTAATCTTCTTCAAAATCTCATCGTCAAGGAATAGGCTTCGATCACAATGCTCAATCTTGCTTTGTTTAATACCGTCCCGAATTTCAGAAGTAATCTCTAATGTCACAGCTTCTTCTAAATTTGGATCACATAGAAGGTCATTTAAGAATGATCTTTCATGTGTCAAAATGATCTTTTGCAACGGCAACTTGCCTCTGGATGAAATATCTGCTATGAGATGCACCGTTTTTCGTTTTCGTTCCCTGTCGAAACTTGAAATTGGGTCGTCAAATACTATTATATTCTTATCTAAATTATCGTCATGCGCCAGTATGGAAAGAAAAAAGGCAAAGGCAAGCAATCGTTTGTCGCTTTCACTTAAAGAATTTTTGAAGTTTGGTCGTTTCTCATCTATTGCCCCTATTTCAATTCTATGAATGCCATAAAATTTCAGTACAAATAATCGTTCGTCTTGCCCTTTAAGTTTCTTTAATGGTGTCAGGTCAACAATCTCAAAATCGGCACCTAATTGCCTGCAGAACGAATTTATAGTGTCTTTGTGTTGCCCAAATATTTTCCTTGCATATTCATCCAATTTCTCTCTTTTTGAATCTCTCTCTTTTCTTATCTTGTCGGCTTCCTCAGAAATCGCCTTATGTTGTTCAGAAAAGTTTATCCATTCACTCTTGAATCGATCTCTGATAAGAACAAAATGCTTCTTCTTTTGCTCTAGCTGAGGCATGGTCAGATTCGTCGTTGCGTCTATGTTTGTAGCCTTAAAGTGCTTTATGTACGCGATAATTCTTTCAACTTCAGCTTGCAATAAATCAAAGCTATTAAAATCAACTCTATAGGTCAAATCGATTTTCTTGGCAATCTCCTCGTCTACCGTTTTTTTGGTATTCGCAATCTTTTGTAGATCAAGCGAAAGCGTCATATCCACCTGTAAAGCCTGAACTTCTGCGGTTATCCTCGCCAGGAGTGCTTCCAAATTCCACTGCTTAAAAAGTTCTGACTTCAGAGATATAGCTTTCTGCAAATCTTCATAACCAGATTTAAAAAAGTCCCCATAAACTTTTATCAAATGTTCGCCTGAGCCCTCTATGTGTTGGCCGCAGAAGACGCACCGGCGTTTGCTATCTAAAGGTTTTTCCTTCAAATATGATAAGCCTGCTTTCAAGAATTGAGTCGCATTGTCCCGGCTGGCAAAATTGTCCTTTAAGTGCTGCTCAATGTCATGCTGTAAAATGTCGAGATTTTTTTCGAGTATACTTCTAATATCATAAAAGTTAATTTTCTCCAGCTCGTTAATATATTTATCCAGCAGAGCTTTAAGCTTTTCTTTTTCTCGTGCTATGGTGATTTCTTGTTCGAGTTTCGCTAGTTTGTTTTCAATTTCATCGTCTTTATGCAATTTTAGAAATGCATCCAAGGATGCGCTAGGAAAATGTCTTGAGAATTCGGCTGATTTTTCTCTCTTTTTTGATGCTAGGTCCGTAGATTGTCGTTCCAGCGCGGCTATTTCGCGACTTAATTTTTGGCCGTCTTG
Organism: Nitrospirota bacterium; assembly: GCA_016215155.1. Classification (GTDB taxonomy): domain Bacteria; phylum Nitrospirota; class Thermodesulfovibrionia; order Thermodesulfovibrionales; family UBA6898; genus PALSA-1316. The sequence goes on along the minus strand of JACRLQ010000026.1, from coordinate 1,578 downwards.
GCCGATTATAATCTGATTCAGATTCTTTTGATTCTCAAAACTGATATTTTCACCTTCAAAAATGTTTCTTGAAATGAAATGAGAGTCAAAAATTAATATATTTGGGAAGAGCTGATTCCATTTTTTATCCTGGAAAACAAAGGGAATATTTTGAGCACCGTTGTCAAATAGTAACTCTATTTTTTTACTGCTTTTCATTCCGAAGCTCTTGCGACCTATTATTAGATCACTATTGCCATTTTGCAGGGATCTTAGGATCGCAGTCAAAGTACTTTTCCCGTTTGTGTTGTTAGCATAAATCAGGGTTGTTGCTCCAAAATTGCAGCCACCCGCTGAACAGTCAATAAAACGGCCAACGTTTTGAATTTTCAGTATTCTTTTTAACATTGATTAGTAAGTATATCCCATGCTGCCGTTTGTCTCAATTTCGATTTGCATATTTGTCCAACAAAGAATTTAGCGGGCTCCCGCCGTAATGACTTATTATAATCTTTCATCTTTGGGGAATGTCGCAGGCTGCCCCTTAGCCTTCTTAACTTGCCGAAGGGCGTTCACGAATTCCATGCTTGTAGTCGTATTCGTCACGATCCAAAAACTTCTCCCATGGATACGGAGCGCGTCCGAGTTGGGAGCGCATTATGTTCCAAGCATTGAATGTCTCGACGTAATGGTATTGAAGCGGTTCATCTGTAAGACCCGCCATCCATCGCAAGTTGTCGAACTCAATGCAATCATCGAAATCTCGACCCGAATAATTATCCGTTGCGTCTAAGTAGTTGACTTCTGATTGGACATTTAGACGCATCTTCTCGCGATGCCGGTTCCTAAGAACTGCGACATGTGAAAGGACACATGAGCCGACGAGTCCGTGAGAAATCGCAACATACGATACGAGCCACGGGCAAGACCCATGCGGACAGGCGTGGCGCTGTTGACGAGTTCGAACATCAACGTGCGCGCTAGGTGAATCGCATTGTCGAGTGTGTCTATTCGGAAAAAGGCCGAATCAGAAAATACAACTGCGGTACCGGCACCCATTTCCTGGAGACGTACACGAGCCTGGTTGAGGCAACGATGAAAATTGATAAAGCGGTATCCAAGCAAGCTCTCCGCAGGAGACGGCGCGTACATTTCAACTCCGGTGAAGATAGGATTAAGTTCGTTTAGTACATCGCCCTCCTTCTCTACGAGCGCCGCAAAGCCGAGCATGTCCGCAAATAGAATGAATGTCGTCTCAAATGGTTGTGTCATTAGATTCTCACCACGTGTGCCCTCCAGTGCCTCCATCGGCATATCGTCTAGCTAAACGCGCTGCTGAGCCGCCGGGTTTCCCGGTCGCGCTCGTGCAGCTGGTTGGAAAATCTCCTTCTTCTTTCTACCCACTCTCCGGCAACGATCATTTGTCAATAAAGTAGCCTGTCCCCGTTCTCTGGCCCAGGTATCTCTTCAAGCCGGTCAGCCGTATGCTCAAGAATGTCAGCGAGCATCTGCTCATCCAATTTCTTGCGGGCTGAGCAATAAGAAGCAGTCGAGGACGAGGGAACTTTGACTCCCTTGATAGAGGCATAAGACTGAAGC
>JACRLQ010000042.1 GCA_016215155.1 Nitrospirota bacterium | reverse complement strand
TATGAATGCCGCCTGCGATCGAGGTGTGTAAGCCCAGTCTCCTCATACACTGAAGATACGCTCAATGTCCCCCATGGATCAGGACCGGCAGACATCTGACACACACGAACTTTTCGCTGCCCTCGGTAACACATTTGAGGCATACCCTCTCTTTGTCCGTCGCTCCGCATACAAAACATACAGCCGCCATTTTCAGTCCTCCAGTTCGTTCAATTCTTTGACTATCTTTTCGGGGTCCAGATTATGCATCATGGCCCCAAATGAGATGGATTCCATGTTTATACCCGGGCAGGTAAAACACCCGCCGCCAAAATATTTCTGGATTATTTCCTTGCCCTTGGGGTGCTCCCTTATCACATCCCCGATTATGGTATCTTTAGTCACTATTTTTTTTGTTTCCATCAATGTTGACCTCCCTTTCTTATGATCTTGATAATAGAAAGTATAAGACATAAAAAGCCGGAAGTATATGACATTTGTCATATCGGCCAAAGAGAGAAATCTTATGTTTGTCCCCGAGATGAAAAATTCCTATTTCACTAGGAATGACGGAATTGGGACTATTGCAAGAGGCCCATGGGGCGCATCCGGTGAAAAAAATCAGCCCGCCGGCCGGGGAATCGGGCCCCCATTTGATTGCCGGAGAAAATTACCCACTCTATGCCCTTCCCTTCCGCCTCTTTAGGTAACAAACTGAAGCGGTGCCTGCGCACAGCATGAAAATCAGCATCCCTACGCGGTCTATTGCAGGAACGGGAAACGCCGGTCCGGGTCGAACGATAAAAGTAAGCGACTCCACTATGGCAGCAGGCTGGAAGTCAAACGGCGGCGGCGACTCATTGGTACACGCCAACTTCCAAGTGATTTTGTAAGTCCCAGGTGTAAACTCACCCATCGGCTTGATTTGATCATATGTGGTTATTGATTGTAAAGCTCCTCTGAACACACACGTCTGTTCTATTTCTATATTGTTGCCTATATTTGAAAATACCGGCTCTGAAAAAATAGCGCCTCCGCCCCCTAATGTTTTTAAGTGAACTTGCACCAACGCGCCGGCTTCGGGAAATGATGGTAATACGGACATTTCGGCATCGGCAACAGAAAAGCATGATAAAAAAAATCATCCAAATATAAAAAGAAGTGTTTAGTCTTTTTTCCAGAATTATTGACGCTATTCGCATTTGGTCATCCTAAGGATCTGCATATTCCAAAATACTCTATATAAAGTTCCAGATTTGAATTTTTGTCTAACCATCTTGCTATAAAGGAGACCGCGCAGGGTCAAGCTTTGTGTCTTTATTGCCTTCAAGAAGGTATTATCCCCCCCTGTCTTTTTTGCCATAGATCCCTCTATTGACAGCCCTGATCGCAATGCCCAGGCCCGGGTAATCAGGCTTTGATTTTGATTATGATAAGCAAAACAGGTCGAAAGCGCAACAGAAAAATGTAGACTAAGGGGCCGCAGGGTTTTGCGCCGGACGAAGCGCTTCAGGTCATTTGATAACGGCCCGCGGTCTTATGACCTTTATCATAGCGGCCGTCCGGCAATTGCGATATACTTCAGATAGAAAACAACTTCAGGAGGAAGATATGGACAGATTTGTAAGAAACTTTATCATTATCAGCATAGTGTATCTCGGGATCTCATCGATATTGGGGATTGCCATGCTGGCCGACCCGTCCCTTATGGCTTTAAAGTTCGTGCATTCCCACTTAAACCTGCTCGGATGGGTATCGATGATGATCTACGGGGTTGGGTATCACATACTGCCGAAATTCGCCGGCAGACCTCTCAAATATCCGAAAATCGGAGAGCTCCAGTTCTGGGTCGCGAATATCGGATTAGTGGGTATGCTTTCATTCTATACCATGGACGCATATGCCCATAACCGGCTTTATATGAATATCTCCGTGGTGTTCGGTATACTGGAGGTACTGTCGATCATATTGTTCTTCTACAATATGCTGGCCACCCTGCTTCCGAAAACCGCCAGCTAAATATCTCAGGTCAGGGACCTGAGCCTGCTTAGGTCCCTGATCGTTATCCTGCCTGCCTTCGATGAGACGAGGCCTGCCTTGGTCAGCTTGCTGATCGTCCTGATAGAGGTCTCCACCGTAGTGCCCACCATCTCGGCAATGTCCTGTTTCGTCAGTTTCATTGTTATCGTCACGCCGTCGGCCGTCTTTTCCCCCGCCTTGTCGGAGAGCTTGATAAGAAGCGACGCGATCCTGGATTCGACCTTTTCGAGCGCTATGCTTTTGAGGGTCTCGTGCGAACCCTTGATCCTGTCTCCGATATTTACGGCCATACAGTACATCAGGTTAGGGAACCTGTCCATAATGGACATCATGTTCTTCCTCGATATTTTAATCACTTCAGTGTCTTCCATCGCTATGGCATTCGCCGGATAGGGGAAGCCCCTGACAACCGCAATGCCCCCGAAAAAATCCAGGGCCTGGACTATTTCGAGTATTATCTCCTTGCCTTCCTGAGAGAGTTTGAGAGTTTGGTGATCTTGACCTTCCCCTTCCTGACGATATAAAACCACTCGGAGGGGTCGCCCTCGGCAAAGATGGCCTGCTTCTTCCTGAACTTTTCTGAAAGCAGATAGGGAGCGACCTCACTTGAGTCAGAGGGCGTTAGGGTATTGAAAATCGGCGCCTGTCGTATATCGAACATGCCGATAGGATAATAAAAAACGTGGCAAAAGACAACCAGGCACTAATAAAAGGATTATCAGAAAAACCTATGCTTATAATTAAAATTATTAAATAATCTATTTTTTTGCTTGACAAGTTATCTAAATTTTGGTTTTATATAACTGTTAAGCGCCTCGTTACCTCCCCTAAGCTGCAGTCCCAAAGACTGCAGCCCTTTTTTTAGCAGGCTATTGAAAAAGTGTTTTCAGATATTTTTCGTCATTCCCGTGCAGACGGGAATCCATTGTTTTTAAGGCGTTTGGATACCCGCCTTCGCGAGTATGACGGCTCTAACAGACAAAATGAGAGTTTTTCAACAGCCTGTTAGATCTCGATTAATTCATATTCTCTTGAGCCGAGCCCAAGTCTTTGCGCCTCTTCAACCTGGATAATGTAAGGCTTATTATGGAGCTTAAGGAGAATATCTTCCCCAGCGACGATCTTTTTTTCCTCCGCAAGAGAACTCGGCAAAGGGACCGCCTTAAGCAGCATATCGATACTCGCCTGCTCAACCGCCACAAGGTCCTGCGATATCAAAATGCCGATGTCCTGTGTTACCGGCACGTCGGCCATAGGCATGCAGTCGCATTCAGGCTGTATCTCGGCAAGAAAATTGATATAGATTATCTTATCCGCCTCGAACGTCCCGATAACGGCCTTGGCGGCCTCCGCAAGGGAACTCATAAACCTCCGGTCATCGCCGGGCATACTGAGCGCGTCACTCTGGCAGACCCTTTCACAACGGCCGCACCTCCAGCAGATGTTGCCGTCCCAGGAGAGCTGGTCATCCCTGAAGGTGATCGCATCCAGCGGACATATGTCCCTGCACTGGTAGCAGAGCCCGCACTTGTCGGCGTCCCAGCGGAGCTCCCCCTCCCCTATCGTATGCATCGCCCCCCTTCCGCATTTCCAGCCGCAGCTCCGGTGCGCTGAGCTTACTCCCCCCATCGCCAGGTTTTTCAGGGCCCCGGCGTATCCGGCGTTTATGTGCCCCTTGACATGCGAGCAGACGACCATCGCAGGCACGTCATGTATTAAGGACGCGACGGCTATTTCCCCTAAGATCTCACCGGCTTTGACCATGATGCTGTCTTTTCCATAGAGGCCGTCGGCAAGCACTACCGGCGCGCCGACTGAAAGATGGTTTATCCCGTTTTGGTTGGCGACCTCCAGATAATCAAGCCCCCTTATTCTGACCGTGTCAGTTACAAAGGGCTTTGCGCCTATTCGCTTCAGCGCATCGACCACCTTCCGAAGGAATATGGGCCTTACTGTCCTGTGCGCCCCCTCGGACCCGAAGTGGGTCTTTACCGCGACCCACTCATCAGGGCTGAAATAGCCCATGAGGCCGACTTTTTTGAGGAGGGCATCGAGTTTCCCCGGCATGCTGTCCTCATATCTCCACTTTATTGCCCGCGCGGATGAAAAATATACCTTCGACATAGCCTCCAGGATCTCCTTTACGTGAATTCAGTTACGGGGGCATAAAAATAATCAACCCACCCCTTCACCCCTCCCAAGAGGGGACTTTCGAAACATAAGAACCTGTCTCACGATACTATATGGAATACTCTTTCTTTCGTCATTCCCGCGCACCGACAGTAGGTGCCTTAAGCAGCGGGAATCCACTGTTTTCATGGCCCAAATACGAAAGACATTTTTCTTATTATATCCATAATCTCTCCGCGTTGTGCTTTTTTATATCCACAGGTACAATATATATAGTTATATGTCTAAAAAATAAGCCTTTCCCGGACATGGAAAATTAAGGAGAAAGACGGCTTGAGGTATAACATCAAAATAGTCTCATGGATATCATTGCCCCTGATTCTGGTCTTCTTCTTTTTCGGGGCCTCGTCCGCGCAGCCCGAAAAAAATTCGACGGATAAAATATTGTCCCGCGGCGGGCACCAGTCCCTTGAGGCAAAGACCGGCAGTGGGGAGAACGTCCGTGTGATCGTCAAGGTTACTGCGCCTTTCAAGCCAATGGCTGAAACTGCCTCTCCTCAGTCCAGACAGCAGATGGACCGCATCGAGTCAACCCAGGATGCCCTTCTTTCCGAACTCTCCACAAAAAAAATGCCGCGCGCCCATCATAAATACAAATATATCCCGTATATTTTTATGGAGGTCGATGGCCCGGCGTTGGAGGCGTTGCTCGCATCACCGCTGGTCGAATATATCCATGAAGATACGCCAAAGAAGGCGCACCTCGGCCAGAGCGTTCCCAGAATAGGCGCTCCAACTATGTGGTCATCGGGATATACCGGGGCCGGAAGGGCTGTTGCCGTCCTTGATACAGGGGTTGATAATACCCATCCTTTTCTGGCCGGTGCGGTAGTGTCCGAGGCATGTTATTCAAATAACGGGTCTGTTAACACGGCAAATTACGAATCAATATGTCCGGGTGGAGTAAATAGCTCTACTGCAACGGACTCCGCAATGCCCTATGGCGGGTCATGTCCCGCGGGAGAATGCGACCACGGGACCCATGTCTCCGGGATCATAGCCGGCAGGCAGAGTATACAGGGCTCTCCCGGTCCCGGAGTCGCTCCTGGCGTAAGTATCATCGCAATACAGGTATTTTCGCGTTTCAACAACAGTAGTGATTGTGGAGGTCCTGCCTTTACGCCCTGTGTTATGGCCTGGGACTCTGATATTATCGCGGGACTGGAAAGGGTCTATTTATTGAGCTCGACATTATCAAACATAGGTGCGGTTAATCTTAGCCTCGGAGGCGACCAGTATTTCAGCGCCGCTGAATGTGATACGAACGAGGGGCCGACAAAGGCGGCTATCGATAATCTTAAGCTGGCCGGCATCGCAACGATAGCCTCTTCAGGCAACGACGGCTATTGTGATTCAATGGGAGCGCCGGCCTGCATAACTTCCGCCGTGAGCGTAGGCGCAAC
>JACRLQ010000041.1 GCA_016215155.1 Nitrospirota bacterium | reverse complement strand
CGGCGGGGTCCTTTTCCTGGGGAGTTCCGAGACCATCAACGCGTTCACCGATTTTTTTTCGCCGCTGAATGTCAAATGGAGACTATTCCGGCAGCGCGAGGTCCTGCTGCGGGGAGAACAGGTCGTATTCCCGGTCAGGCTGACTCACGCAATGCCGGAGGTCACAAAGGAGTCAATGATGTCAAAACCTGCAGTCAATCTCCAGTCGCTTGCGGACCAGCTGCTCCTCAATTATTTTTCCCCGCCCGCGGTTTTGGTCAACGACAGGGGGGATATCCTTTATATCAACGGACGCACCGGCAAATATCTTGAGCCCGTTGCAGGCAAGGCCAACTGGAATATCTTCGCGATGGCCCGTGAGGGGCTAAGATTTGAGCTGGGCAGCGCCTTTCAGAAGGCGATGAGGCAAAAAGATGCGGTTATAATAAAGGGCCTGAAGGTCGGCACCAACGGCGGCACACAGATCGTAGATGTCACTGTGAAGGCGATCGAAGAGCCGGAGGCCCTCAGGGGCATGGTGATAATAATTTTTAACGACGTGGCAATTCCCTCCGGAATAAAGATGCCGGCCGGCCGTAAAAGCGTCCGGTCCGGCAACGCAAGGGTCACCGAACTTGAGCGCGAACTCCAGCAATGCCGCGAAGAACTCCAGACTACCCGCGAGGAGATGCAGTCCTCACAGGTGGAGCTTAAGTCCGCAAACGAAGAGCTCCAGTCCACAAACGAGGAGCTGCAGTCCACAAATGAGGAACTTACCACCTCCAGGGAGGAGCTCCAGTCACTGAACGAAGAACTCCAGACGGTCAACGCCGAACAACATGCCAAAATGGATGAACTTTCGAGGACGAACAACGACATGAGGAACCTCCTCAACAGCACGGAAATCGTGACCGTATTTCTGGACAACCAGCTGCGTGTCAGACGGTTCACCCCCGGGGTCAACAGGATCTTCAAGCTTATCCAGGGCGATGTCGGACGGCCGCTGAGCGATATAGTGAGCGACCTGCTCTACCCCGGGATGACCGATGAAGCGCAGGAGGTATTGCGGACACTTGTCTTTTCGGAAAAGCAGATCGCCACTGCCGATGGCCGCTGGTTTTTGGTCCGCATAATGCCCTACCGGACCATGGAGGACGTTATCGACGGGGTGGTGATGACCTTTGCGGACATCACCGCCGCCAAGACGCTGGAGGCGGAACTGCGGGAGGAAAATGAGAGACTTAAGAAACTGTTGAAGGTTGAAGGTTGATGATCATGAGGGGCCATAATGGACATTGATAAAGACAAGGTCCCCACGGCGGCATCCGAACTTCGCCGCCGTGCCGAAAAGAGGCTGAGGTCGAAAAAAGCGGTCCCGGATTCTCCGCGTTCAGAGAATGAGTTGAGGAGGCTCGTCCACGAACTTGAGGTCCATCGGATCGAACTGTGCGGCCCTGCCTCCGACGCTGATCGAAAGCGAACTCTTCGGCCGCGGAAAGGGCGCGTTCACCGGGGCGCTGTCGAAGCAATTAGGCCTTTTTGAGCTTGCGGATGAGTCAACGATTTTTCTTGATGAGATCGACTCCCTGCCGCTTGAACTGCAGGCCAAACATCTTTGTAGTACTCGTTATACTCTGGATGTTGGGGCTGGTGAGCGGGCACACGAGCGGCGGGTTCATCCACATACTTCTGGTTATCGCAATCGTTGTGGTCCTGATCAGAATAATTCAGGGCAGAAGTCCTCTGTAAATGATTTAGCATATCTGAAATTTTCATGATAACATGGATTGACCCGGCAGTTAGACAATGGCAAGATTAATACACGCCCTTTTTTGTTTTAGACATTAGACAACGGTGGAGGTCAATGGATGTTTGAGGATATCGTGGAGACTGTACGTGAGCCCCTTATCGTGCTGGATTCGGACCTGAGGGTCCTGTCGGCAAACCGCAGCTTCTATAATTCATTCAGGGTGACGCCGGAGGCGACTATAGGCAATCTTATATACGACCTCGGAAACAGGCAGTGGGACATTCCCAAACTTCGGACGCTGCTTGAAGATATTCTTCTTAAAAACGACAAGTTCGAGGACTATGAAGTTGATCATATATTCTCCAACATAGGACACAAAACAATGCTCCTTAATGCCCGCAGAATCATTCATAAGGAAAAAGGTTCCCAGATGGTCCTCCTTGCCATTGAAGACGTTACAAAATGCAGAACGCTCGAAAGCGAGCGAAAGAACATGCTTTCGATGTTTGTACATGACATGAAAAACCCCGCGGTAACATCGGAGGGTTTTTTGTCGAGACTCATCTCAGGCAAGGCCGGGGCGCTTACTGAGGAGCAACTGAACTACCTCGAAATTATCCATAGCGAGCTCAATAAGTTATCGCAATTAATAGCTGATTTCATGCAGTTTTCGAGATTTGACGCAATGGAATATAAGCCTGTTTCAACTCCGTTTAATATAGAAGAGGAAATCCAAAAAAATATCGAGGCGGAAAAGGTCGAGGCTGAAAAAAAGAAAATCAGTATAGGCCTTGAACCCCCGGATAAAACAATCCCCATGATTAACGCGGATGCTGATATGGCAAACCGTGTGATCAGAAATCTTCTGGTGAACGCAATAAAAAATACCCCGTCGGGAGGGGCCGTATCAATAAAAATATCGGACAAAGGCGACGAAATACTTGTCTCTGTCAAAGATACAGGCGTTGGAATACCGGAAGACCGTCTGCCATATATATTCGATGCATTCTTCCGTGCAGGAGAAGCAAAGGGTTCAGGGCTTGGGCTGTCCATTGCCAAAACAATAATAGAAGGCCATGGAGGAAGGATATGGGCCGAAAGCACACCCTCCGGCGGCAGTACCTTCAGCTTTACTTTACCTAAATAAATACCTGACATATCAGGAGACTCCTGATATGTCAGAAGGCGGCCAATTCCACATTATCGTTTCCATGTCGCGGTATTCCCGGAGTTCCAATGATTTCAAAGTGTTATAGAGCCGTTTCTTTCAATACAGCTGCTGGCACAGCTTGTGCTCCTTAATCAATAGCGATTCAAGGGCAGCACATAGGGACCGCAGAGACCGTGAAGAGCGCCGTTAAGCAGATAAAGTTTAGTGATGCGGTTTCACAATCCTGTAGCCTGGAGGAGCAGTGATAATAGCAACGTTAAGAATGACTGTCCGCCCGGAAAGGCGGAAAGACCTTTTAGAAACGATCAGGGGTATGCTCGAACCCGTGAGGGTAGAAAGAGGCTGCCTCAGTTACCGTCTCTATGAAGACATAGAGGACGGAAATGCATTCGTCCTGCTTGAGGAATGGGAGACACAGGAAGACCTTGAGAGACATATCTCCAAAGACAACCAGCGGCGTCTGTTTGCGCTTTTGGACCTCCTTGATGAACAACCTGAACTGCGGTTCAACACCGTGTCTCAGACGGCAGGAATGGAACTCATAGAAAAAGTCCTCAAGACGGCAGGAATGAGATGAAACGGGAAAGGAGATGCTATGCGCGGATTTCAGGCGCCAGAGGCAGTGCCTCATATGTCAGATTAATCCTATGGAAGATAGCCGGTTATCCTTACATATCTGACAATTAAGGCTGGTTATCATGAAAAAAAAGGAGGTTGCCATGATCTGGACGATCTTTGTGATACTTTTGATACTCTGGCTGTTGGGACTGGTCAGCAGTTACACGTTGGGAGGGTTCATCCATATTTTGCTTGTAGTCGCGGTAGTTGTGCTGGTGCTGGGCCTCTTACGGGGCAGATAACGTTATTTTCCCCCGGCAAAGAAGGCAGCGCCGGCTTGGCGCTTGGCGAGAGAAGGGCCGGCGCCGTGAAGGAGTATTTTATGAGTCAGGGCATTGGGGCCGACAGATTGTTGACGATCAGTTACGGAGAAACAAGGCTCGCGATGCCTGAGATACCGACAGCGCATAACAAGGAGTCAAAGGAGGCAAAGGCCAACAGGCGTGTTCATTTTGAAGTTATCGTTAAATAGAGGAACAAAATACCGGCGGTTTTAAAATCAGTTCATATTTACGATGTATTAACATTGCAATTTTATGATTGCATATTTTAAGTCAGGAGGAATGAGATGAAAAAGTTTATTTTTATGGCATTGATAATGGTTTTTGGATTGGCCACGTTTTCGGGCTGCGCGACGATGACGGGCAGGACGGTAGGAGAACATGTCGATGACACGACCATTACCGCGAAAGTGAATGACATAATCGTCCAGGACCACGACGCCAAGTATCTTAAGATCGATGTTACCTCTACGGAGGGGAATGTTGTTCTGCAGGGCTCCATTCACGACAGAACAGCTGAGGACCGGATCGTAGAGAAGATCAGGAAGGTCAAGGGCGTGAAATCCGTCAAAAGCCTGCTGAAGCTTAAGGGCGACACAGCGGGTGAATATATAGATGACTCGGTGATAACTGTAAAAGTTAATGCCGAAATCGTCAAAGACCCGGATGCTAAATATTTCAAAATCGATGTGACCACAACACAGGGAGAAGTTGTCCTCCAGGGTTATGTGAATAGCAGAAAGACCGAGGACCGTCTTGTAGCAAATATCAGGGACATCAAGGGTGTGAAATCCGTAAAGAGCCTCCTGAAAATCGAAGAGAAAAAGTAGAGAGACATGGGACATCCGGGAAGGCACTCCTCATATATCCCGCCTTCCCGGTGGACCCGTCAACCGTGGGGGTATGACCCCATATTGCCATAGGGAGATGGGACAGGCATTCCCCGTCTTTCAATGCGCAGGATGAAAGGAGAAATACCATGCCGTTGATTCAATTAGTCATTGTGTTGGTCGTCGTTGGAGTGATTCTATGGGTGATTAACAGCTACATACCGATGCAGTCCACCATAAAGAGAATTTTGAATGTGGTGGTCGTCATCGTAGTGATCATCTGGCTATTGAGCGTCTTCGGCCTGATAGGAGATATTTCAGCGATCCGTATCGGGAAGTGATACGTGTTGGGCCCCCTGCAAAGGGGTGACGGTTCTTAACAGGCGCGCAATGGAGTTAAAACTTATGAACCCAAAGGAGATTTTAAAATGATAAAAAAGATAGCGGTAATATTGGCGGTAGTTTCACTGGTTGCATTTGCGGCCCTTGCCTATGGAGAAATGGGCGGGCGCGGGATGGGAATGGGACCTGGAATGTCGGGCGGTTACGGCATGGGCGCGGGAATGGGCTGCGGCATGGATGGAAAGATGATGGATTCTGAACATCACATGGCGAAAATTATGAAGGGCCTTAACCTTGATGAACAGCAGAAGGCCTTCATGAATGAGATCAAGAGCAGGATGAAGAAAGAGACGATCAGAAGGACGGCAGACATGCGCATCGTCCAGATCGAACTCAAGGAACTTCTCATGAAGGACCAGGTGGACATGACGGCGGTTGAGGCAAAGGTCAGACAGCTGGAGACGATGAAGACAGAAATGCATCTTTCTCACATTCAGGCCATGGAAGACTGCAAGGCCAAACTGACACCTGAGCAGCGGAAGAAGTTCAGGGAGATGATAGAGGCCGAGCCGATGATGGAAGGAATGGGAAAGGGCATGAAGGGGAAAAGGGGCGGCGCAAAACGCGGCGGCATGAAGGAGAAGACCGAATGAAAATGAAGGCAATAGAAACTCTGACGGCTATAGCGGCCGCAGTGGCTCTGTTGATGACCTGCATGCCCGTGCAGGCCTCCACGATGGATGATCGCATCCAGACATCCGCCGAGAATTCATATGTATTCAAGACCTACCTCAAAGGAGACGATATCAAGGTCAGGTCCAAAGATGGCGCTGTCTCCCTTACGGGAACTGTTTCGGAAGAATCCCACAAATCACTTGCCGAAGAGACCGTGGCGGGCCTGCCCGGGGTCAACAGCGTGGACAACAGGCTGGAGGTCAAAGGTGAAGGCGCCGCAGAGAGGTCCGATGCATGGCTCACTGCGAAAGTGAAAACCACGCTCCTGCTTTATGAGAACGTAAGCGCGCTGACGGAGGTCAGCACCAAAGACGGGGTCGTTACCCTGCAGGGCGAAGCGGCAAGCCTGGCGCAGAAGGACCTGACGACCGAATATGTCAGGGACGTCGAAGGGGTCAAAGAAGTACGCAATGAGATGACGGTGTCGAAGACCCCAGGAAAGACACCCCGAAACGTGATTGAAATAATCGATGACGCCTCCATCACCTCACAGGTGAGATTGGCGCTGCTGTTTCATCGCTCGACCAGCGCACTCAACACCAGGGTCAGGACAAAACATGGCATGGTCACGTTGAGCGGCACTGCCAGAAATGCTGCCGAAAAAGACCTGGTCACCAAACTCGTCAAGGACATTAAGGGCGTCAAGAACGTAGAAAACCAGATGACCATCGGTGAGTACAGATAGACTAAGGGGCCGTTGCCGGCTGCCGCGGGCTGCGCGGGCCGGCAACTGACCGAAAAAAAGAAAGAAGGAACGAAATGAAATCAAACTCAATGATAGGCATAATTCTTATCGTGATCGGAGTAATCGCCTTTGCGTATCAGGGCATCACCTACACAACCAGGGAGAAGGTCATAGATCTCGGTCCCTTACAGGTGTCCGCTGATAAGACGAAAACGTTTCCGCTTCCGCCGATCGTGGGCGGAATTTCGCTTGTGGGCGGCATCGTATTGCTGGTCATGGGAAACAGAAAAAACTGAGCAAAGACGGAAGATGCCGGCCATTTGGCAACGAGCAGGGAAACCACTGTGAATCCGCCTGAAAGGAGAGATAATATGAGCAGGGGCATGATGCCGGACACGTCAAGACAATTAAAAGATGCGGCAAAAAAGCGGTGGGGAGTTCTCACCGAGTTCGACTCGACCCCTCAGGAGGAGGCCCATGTGGCCAAAAGAGTATATAAAGAATAAATACAAAAAAGGAAGAGTTATCCAGGTGACACATCCAGGGTGATTCTTTCTGATTAGAACCTATCTCAAAATCGGTAATTCTCAAAGAAGCGTCACCCCCGCGAAGGCGGGGGTCCACTTAACGGTCCGAGAAACATGGATTCCCGCCTTCGCGGGAATGACGACAATGAGCCCGATTTGCAGATAATGGGATTTTGAGATAGGTTCTACTATAAGTGTGCGCCTGGACTGATGGGAATGAATATACTCCGGAGAAAACTGTGACAGAAAAAACCCGCACAACGGCAAAACATTCGGGCATGGGGGCCATTCCCCACGCAGCGGGAGTGACCTTCAGGGTCTGGGCTCCACATGCGAAGAAAGTTTATCTGATCGGGACCTTCAATAGCTGGAGTGAGACCTCAGTACCTCTCTCCAGTGAGAATAACGGACTCTGGTCCGTCGACGTTTCTGATGCAAAAGTTGGAGATGAGTACCGCTATTTGATCCACGGGCCGGAAAGTTCTTTCTCCCGCATCGACCCTTATGCCAGAAAGGTGACGAACTCTGCCGGAAACGGAATAATATACGATATTGACGCATTCGACTGGGGTGATGATGACTTCACTATCGCCTCCTGGAACGAGCTCATCATATACGAAATGCACATCGGTACCTTTCACGTCAAAGAAAAGGGCCGTCCGGGTACTCTGGACAGCGCCATAGAAAAATTCCCCTATCTTAAAGAACTGGGTGTCAATGCCATTGAAGTCATGCCGGCCATGGAGTTTGCGGGCGACTTTTCCTGGGGCTACAACCCGTCCCATCCCTTTGCAATCGCAAGCATTTATGGCGGGCCGGATGCCTTCAAGCGATTTGTCAAAGCTGCGCACGAACATGGATTGGCCGTGATCTCGGACGTGGTATACAATCACTTCGGTCCCACTGATCTCGACTTGTGGCGCTTCGACGGCTGGAGCGAAAACGATAAAGGGGGGATCTACTTTTACAATGACAACCGCGCGGGCACGCCATGGGGCGAGACCCGCCCGGATTACGGCCGGGGCGAAGTGCGCCACTATCTGTGCGACAACGCTTTGATGTGGTTCGAGGAATACCATGTCGACGGCCTGCGCTGGGACGCCATAACCTATATAAAGAATATTCTGGGCAGCGACGCAAGCCCGGCCAATGATATCCCCGATGGCTGGAGTCTCATGCAGTGGATCAATCATGAAATTCATCAGCGGTTCCCCGGCAAGATCGGCATCGCTGAGGACATGAAGGTCAACGCCTGGGTCACGCAAAGCACCGGGGCCGGAGGGGCCGGCTTTAATGCCCAGTGGGACAGTGAATTTGTTAATCCGGTCCGGCAATCCATCATCGCCCGTGATGATACTCTGCGCGATGCAGATGCGGTCTCGAAAGCTATCGGATTTCAATATGATGAAGACGTCTTCCGCCGGATAATTTTTACGGAGTCACACGATGAGATTGCCAATGGCCGGGCCCGCGTGCCCGAGGAGATCTGGCCGGGTAACGTCGACAGCTGGTTTTCAAAAAAACGCTCGACATTGGGTTCCGCCCTTGTCCTTACCTCACCGGGCGTCCCGATGATTTTTCAGGGACAGGAACTGCTGGAAGACCGCTGGTTCCAGGATAAAGTCCCGATCGACTGGACCCGGCTCGATGATCAGGGCTGTATCCTCAGGATGTATCGCGACCTCATCGCCCTGCGCCGCAATCTGTCGGGCATAACGAGAGGGCTGTGCGGACAGAACTTCCGGGTCTATCATGTTGACCATGAGGCCAGACTTATCGCCTTCCATAGGTGGGACATATCAGGACCGCATGACAGCGTCGTTGTTGTGGTCAATATGATGAATCAAAATCGTGATGGGTATGTTATCGGATTTCCACGGGCCGGTTTGTGGAAAACGCGTTTTAACAGCGACTCAGCCGGCTACTGCCAAGATTTCGCCAATCACCCCACCCCTGACGTCGAAACCCGCGGGGAGGGCTACGATGGGCTGCCCTGCTCCGGTGAGATCGGCATTGGGCCGTACACGGTGGTAATTTTTTCACAGGATGAATAGGAGGAGATATGATTTCAAAAATACTTGTTCCGACAGACGGATCAGGTGCGGCCCAGAAGGCGGCATTGTATGCATGAAGGCACAAAAATTCCCGTGCTTATAGTGAGGAGGTAATAATATTATGAGGAGGATACTATGAAGATCTTAAAGACGGTGATGCTTATGGTAGCGCTGCTTTTAGTGCCGGGGTACGCCCTCTCCGCGAATCTCGGCCATATGCGCATCAGCCTTATCGAAGGCGACGTGCAGTTAAAGACAACCGAGGCCGAAAGCTGGGGGCTGGCGTCTGTTAATATGCCCCTCGCTGAAGGTGATCAGGTATGGGCCCCTCAGGGAGGGAGAGTAGAACTACAGTTGAACACCGGGACATATATGAGACTTAACGAGAACTCGGCCCTCCAGATACTCTCTCTTGATAATGACGCATCACAGTTTTATCTCTCACAGGGCGCCGCGTATATATATTATGATGCGCCCGCCAGGAGTGTCATACAGGTCGATACGCCAGATGCCTCGACCCGTGCCTTCGAAAGGGCGATATTCAGGATCGATATGTCTGATCAATACACCGATGTGGCGGTTTACAAGGGACATGTTGAAACGGAAAACAGCGTCGGCAGGACGAGAGTCGGCGAAGGACAGATGGTGTCTCTCGGACAGAACACCGACGGAGAGCTCGGACCGATGGGCCCTGCCGATGAATGGGAAAGGTGGAACAAGGCGAGAAACGACAGGATACTTGCGGGAAGGGGCGCCAGCGCCGGCTATCTGCCCGCCGAACTCAGTGTGTATGCCCATGATTTTGACAGCAGCGGCAGGTGGGTCCAGGTGCCTGATTATGGTTATGTCTGGACCCCGACTGTCGTTGTCGGCGCCAGCTGGGCCCCATACAGAGACGGCAGATGGATATGGCGGGGCGGCGACTACGTCTGGGTGGGCTACGAGTCCTGGGGCTGGGCGCCCTACCATTACGGCAGATGGAGCTTTGGCGTAAACATAGGCTGGTTCTGGGTGCCCCCTGCGACGAGGGAGGTTTACTGGAGTCCGGGGTACGTCGGCTGGGTGAGGACCGCCGATTATGTAGGCTGGGTCCCGCTGGCTCCGGGAGAGACATATTACGGGCGAGGTCATTACGGCCGGCACAGCGTTGACATTACCAACATAAATATAAGCCAGGTCAACATAAATGTGTACAAAAACGTCAACGTAAACAACGGGGTGACGATCGTCAACCGGAAGACCTTCGCAACGGCCTCTCCCAGGATTGCCAACTTAAATCAGAACGATATCCGGCAAAAGATCTTTACAAAAAACAATCTCAGTGTCGGGACCCCGTCGATAAAACCTACGAAAGAGAGCTTTTTTGCGTCAGGGAAGACGGTCTCCAGGGCCAAAATGCCCCCTGAGACGATCAGGAACATCCAGACGAAACAGCTGAAGCAGTCCCGTCCGTTTGTCAGAGAGGCTGATAAATCCGTTTTTACTCCGGGCATAAAGCCAAAGTCCCTGCCGGTCAATACCGTCACAACACCGCGGACCCCGGGCAAAGGGAAGCCGATGATTCAGCAGCTCAAGCCGGATGACAGGAAGAAAGAAACCGCGCCGACTGGGGGCGGGCTGTTTGACAGACGGGAAAAGCAGCAGGTCAAGCCTCAAGAGAAGAAGCCCGTTGTGCCGGAGGGCGGACCCTCAGGCAGAGGGAAACCATCAAAAGAACTCAAGCCGGATGACAGGAAGAAAGAAACCGCGCCGACTGGGGGCGGGCTGTTTGACAGACGGGAAAAGCAGCAGGTCAAGCCTGAAGAGAAGAAGCCCGTTGTACCGGAGGGCGGACCCTCAGGCAGAGGGAAACCATCAAAAGAACAGATCAAGCCTGAAGAGAAGAAGCCGTCCGTGCCTGAAGGCAGGCCTTTCGGCAGAGACGAAAGATCACAGGTCAAGCCGGTCGAGAAGAAACCCGTTGTGCCGGAGGGCGGACCCTCAGGCAGAGGGAAACCCTTAAAAGAACAGATCAAGCCCGAAAAGAAGAAGCCTGCCGAGCTTGAGGAAAGTCCTAAAAAAGATAAGAAAAAACAGGATGAGGAAGAACGCAGGCGATAATCGGATCATGCTTGTCAGGGGAGGGGACTGTTCCCCTCCCCTGAGTCGTGAAGAATAAAATTGGAATGAACTGAGGGGGATATCTTTAACATGGGTGATGGACGACACCGCACTATCCTGCAGAAAATCGCGCACAGGGCGATGCTTCAGAGAGGCTTGCTTCCTGACTTTTCCGCCGAGGCGCTTGCCGAACTGGAGAGAATCCAGTCTCCGGCATCGATCAACCTTGATCAGGTCCGTGACCTCAGGGGCCTGCTATGGGCGTCTATCGATAACGATGATTCCCGCGACCTGGACCAGCTTACCGTGGCAGAGGCTCTGCCTGGCGACAAGGTAAAGATACTCGTTGCGGTGGCCGACGTGGACTCGCTCGTCAAGGAGGGCTCCGCGATTGACGATCACGCCCGGCATAACACTACATCCGTATATACTGCCGGAAGGATATTCCCAATGCTTCCTGAAAAACTTTCTACCGACCTCACATCCCTGAATTTCAACGAGGAGCGGCTGGCGGTTGTTGTCGAAATGGTGATAGGCGCGGACGGTGCTTTAATTGCTTCGGACATCTACAGGGCGAGTGTCCGCAACCATGCAAAGCTCGCCTATAACAGCGTTGCCGCCTGGCTCGAGGGGAATGGAGTTTTGCCGGCGGCCGCGGAGGCTGTAAAAGGCCTTGAGGAAAATCTCCGGCTGCAGGACAAGACAGCGCAACTCATGAAGAACCTGCGGCAGACGGAAGGCGCCCTGAGTTTTGAAACCGCCGAGGCGCGGACGGTATTTGAAGGAGATGAGCTTCGTGATCTCGAAGTCGACAAAAGAAACCGCGCAAAGGAGATTATCGAGGATTTCATGATAGGGGCAAACGGGGTGACCGCGCGGTATCTCGCATCAAAAAAATACCCTTCCGTCCGCCGCGTAGTCCGCACCCCGAAGCGATGGGAACGGATTGTCGAGCTTGCTGATGAACATGGGTACAAGCTAAACAATACTCCCGATTCGAAGGCCCTTGAGGATTTTCTGACCCGGGCAAAAACAGCCGATCCGGACGGATTTCCCGACCTCTCACTTGCTGTCATCAAGCTCATGGGGGCCGGTGAATACGTTGCGGAACTCCCCGGAGAGGCCGCCCTGGGACACTTTGGCCTTGCGGTCAGGGATTATACACATTCCACGGCCCCTAACCGCCGCTATCCCGACCTTATCACTCAGCGCCTGCTGAAGGCCGCGATTGCGAAAAGTCCTTCCCCCTATGGCAAGGATGAGCTTGAGGCCCTGGCGAAACACTGCACGGAGGAAGAAGACGCCGCGAGCAAGGTCGAACGGCAGGTCAGGAAATCCGCGGCGGCGATGCTGCTGGAACACAGGATAGGGGAGCAGTTCGACGCCATCGTGACAGGCGCGGCGGAAAAAGGAACATGGGCCCGGCTTCTCACAGTCCCGGTCGAAGGGAGAGTGGAGCGCGGGTTCGAAGGCCTTGATATCGGAAACCGGATCCGGGTGCAGCTGATATCCGTTGACGTCGAACGCGGATATATCGATTTCAGGAAGGTCGGTCCATAGAGTCGTGGCATACTCGTTGAGCAATAAGTCCTACAGCAATATTTTATTGGCGGTAATACTTGCAATCGGCATTGCCTCGTCCATCCTTGTCTTTGCATTGAGTTATTATGACGACGAGAAACTCAGACTCCACGAATTCAATGAAGAAGCGGAAAACCGCTATTCCGCGTTAAAAAGAGAAATCGACATCAACCTGGGCGCGCTTAAATCGGTCCAGGCTTTATATTATGCCTCGGAAAACATAGGAAGGGCCGAGTTCCGGAAATTTACAGGCCATATCCTAATGCGGTATGAAGATATTCAATCCCTTGAATGGCTACCGAGAGTGCCGGACTCCCGGAGGACGGATTATGAAAGCTCCGCAAGAAGAGAAGGCTTTCCTGATTTTCAACTCACCGAGCGTATTGCACAGGGAAAGATGAAGCGTGCGGAGAAGCGAAAGGAATATTTCCCCGTCTATTTTATAGAGCCCTATAAGGGCAACGAGATAGCCCTTGGTTTTGACCTTGCTTCCGACCCCGCAATGCGGGAGACCATGGAAGCCGCCCGAAGGTCCGGCGAAACAACTGCTTCCGCAAAAATAAACTTATTAGATGAGGACACAAGTCATTCCAGCATTATAGTCTTTGCGCCGATCTTCAGCAACTCGGCGTCGCTGAGTTCCGATCAAGCGCGCTGGGACAACCTTAAAGGCTTCAGCGCCGTTGTTTTTAGAATCAGTACTTCCGTCGAAGAGTCTATGTCTCATTTGGCGCCTGCAGGCATCGATTTTATTATTTACGATACATCGGCCCCCGGGGAACAACAGCTCCTTTACTCGCACTCATCACGTGCCCGTAAAACACTCATACCAAACAAAGAGCCGGAAACGGGCCTCAGGATTACAAAGATACTCGATGTCGGCGGGCGAAAATGGACCATAATCTATTCGGCGGCGCCGGAATTCATCGCGGCAAAGAAAAGCTGGTATCCCTGGGGATTTCTTCTGGCGGGGTTACTGTTAACGGGACTCGTTTCAGGATCAGTGTTTATCATTGTCAGGAATATCGAAAAAATTGAAAAGGCCTCAAGAGCGTTGTCGGATGTCAATACAAATCTAAAGCAGGAAATTATAGAGCGCGAGAAGGCGGAGACAGAGCTGTTCGAAAGTGAAGCTCGCCTGCGCACTCTTGTGCAGACCATACCTGATCTGATCTGGCTGAAAGACACGGAAGGCGTATATTTGGCATGCAACAAGATGTTCGAACGGTTCTTCGGGGCCGAGGAAGCCGATATTATAGGCAAGACCGACTACGACTTTGTAGACAAGGACCTGGCCGACTTTTTTCGCGAGCATGACCGCAAGGCCATGGCGGCAGGCAAGCCGAGCAGTAATGAGGAATGGATCACCTTCGCCGACGATGGCCATCGTGCTTTGCTGGATACCATCAAAACGCCGATGTACGCTGCCGGGGGCAGGCTCATTGGCGTCCTGGGTATCGCCCGTGATATAACGGAACGCAATCGGGCTGAAGAGATAATTGAATCCCTTCATCGCACAAATAAGGTCATTTTGGACTCTGTGGGCGAGGGCATTTTCGGGATCGACCTTGAGGATAGAACGACCTTTATAAATCCGGCCGCGGCAAATATGCTCGGCATAAAACCGGAGGATATACTCGGGAAAATGCAACATGCTCATATTCACCATACGAAACCGGACGGGACTCCCTATCCCATGGAAGATTGTCCTGTTTATGCAGTCCTTAAAGACGGGACTATTCATTATGTAACAGACGAAGTGTTTTGGAAAAAAGACGGCACGAGTTTTCCTGTCGAGTATTCGGGTGCTCCTATTGTCGAGGATGGCAGGTTGGTCGGAGCGGTAGTAGTGTTCAAAGACGTCACTGAACGAAAGCATGCGGAGAAAGAAATTAAGAAGAATTTACAGATCCAGAATATATTGAATTCACTCCTTAAGGTTTCTTTGGAGGGGATTCCGCTGAAGGAACTCCTGGCAAAAGCCCTTGATATTGTCCTCTCCGTGCCCTTTCTCCCCCTTATGCCCAAAGGTGGTATATTTCTTGTTGGAGATGAACCTGAGGTCTTGATACTCACGGCTAACCGTGGACTCAGTCTTCCGACACAGGAGATCTGCGCCAGAGTTCCCTTTGGAAAATGTCTCTGTGGCAGGGCAGCTGCAAGCAGGCAGATACAATTTGCCGCTTGCATGGATGAACGTCATGAAAACAGTCATGACGGGATAATTGATCACGGACACTATAATGTCCCGATCCTGTCTATGGGCAAGGTGTTGGGGGTGCTTGTGCTTTATTTGCAGGAAGGCCACCAGCAGGAAGAAAGCGAGCTTGAGTTTTTGCAGGCGGTGGCAAATGCCATTGCTGGAATTATTGAGCGTAAACAGCTTGAGAATGCATTACGGAAATTCAATGAAGAGCTTACGGAAAAGGTAACGGAAAGGACTGCTGACCTTGAGAAAGCAAATGCTGAACTTAAGAAACTGGTTAATGCCGTCGAGCAGACGGAAGAGTTAATTGTGATCACTGATGTGAATGGCGCCATTGAGTATGTGAACCCGGCCTTTACAAGAAAAACCGGTTATAGCAGGGAAGAAGCGCTGGGAAAAAACCCGAGAATACTTCAATCAGGTCTGACCCCGATAGAATTATATAGCGAATTATGGAAGGCGATACTCTCAGGCAATCCGTGGACAGGAACATTCATCAACAGGAAGAAATCAGGCGAGCTATATTATGAAGATGCGGCAATAGCCCCTGTTGTTGATGAGCATGGCAAGATCACACACTTTGTGGCGGCCAAAACTGATGTAACCGACAGGATTATGGCTGAAAAAGAATTGAAAAGAAAAAATATCGAACTTGAGCTGGCAAAGGAAACAGCGGAATCCGCAAACCGTGCCAAGTCGGAATTCCTTGCCAGCATGTCTCATGAACTGCGGACACCTCTGAATTCGATCCTGGGGTTTTCCGAGATATTGCGGGACGGCATGGCGGGACCAATGCCGGACAAACAGAAAGAGTTGCTCAACGACATAGCCACCAGCGGCAGGAAACTCCTCTTCCTGATAAACGATATCCTTGACCTGTCGAAGGCTGAGACAGGCCAGATGGAGCTTGAACCGGGCGAATTCAATCTCGAACAACTTATCAAGGGCGTCCTGGTTATGCTCAAAGAAAAAGCGATGAAACACAACATAAAGCTTGCGGCTGAGGTTGAAGCGGCAATAGGGAATATCATCGCAGACGAGAGAAAGATAAAGCGGATACTGTTTATGCTGTTGAGTAATGCAGTTAAGTTTACCCCTGAGGGGGGCAGTGTGCGCGTCGCAGCACGGAAGATCGGAAGTTCGGAAGTTCGGAAGCAGGAAAGTGAAGAAGCTCGGAAACATGGAAGATCGGAAGGGGGAGAAAGTCTTTCTGAAACTTCCGCGCTTCCTCGCTTCCGCACTGACATAGATTTCATCGAAATATCCGTCACGGACACCGGCATCGGCATCGCCCCCGAAGACCAGGAGAAACTGTTTCAGCCTTTCCAGCAGATAGATGCGGCCCTGTCAAGAAAATATTCCGGGACAGGGCTTGGGCTCAATCTCTGCAGGAAGTTAGTGGAGCTGCACGGAGGGCGGATCCGGGTCGAAAGCGAGCCGGGAAAAGGGAGCAGGTTTATAGTTGTAATACCAATAAAACAGGCCATGGCCCATGGGGAAGAGTAGTTGAATATATGTTCGGAGGGAATAGATGACAGAACCAAAAAAAGCTAAAATCCTCATCGTCGATGATGAAAATAATCTCAAATTGCCGGGCATGATATTGCAAAGTTATAACTACGATTATCAAACGGCAAAAAACGGGTTTGAGGCTCTGGATCACGGCTCCTGAGGAGAACGAAGACAGGGTAAAAGCCCTTGTGGCCGGCTGCGATGATTTGGACTGATGAAAAAAATGATATCTATAGCTGAAAAATTGTTTTAAAGCTGGTTCGCGAACCCTGTTAAAAAAGCGGGAATATGGTATTCAAGGTCATGTATTAGTGGTATATTGGAATAACAGCGTCTATCTGATATCAGAAGGAGAAACAGATGAAAACAAAAGTATCAAAAGTTGGATTATGGATCGACCATAGAAAAGCGATCATCGTGGCAGTGACAGACAAAGGGGAAGAGATGACACTGGTAATATCGAAGGCTGAAAAGCAACTCCGCCGTTCCGGTGATTCACCTTTGAAGGGGTCCTTTGAATCATCACAGGTGCCGGCAAGCGACATTCAGCAGAGAGCGTTGACAGGACACCTCAACATCTATTATGACGCGGTAATCGCAAGTATTCGTGACGCGGAAGCCATACTGATATTCGGCCCCGGTGACGCAAAGGGCGAACTCAAAAAACGTCTCAAAAAAAATAACCTCGATGGGCGGATAGCCGGGATTGAGACTGCCGACAATATGACGGACCGCCAGATTGCCGCAAAAGTCCGCAAGTACTTTCAGAAAAACGACCCGACGAAATGATTCTGACAGCCGTTTAGTTTATATGAGGAACTAAAAAGATCGGGGCATCAATGGGTTTCATTTCCGAAAGGTTTTTGAGAAACGAATTGGTTGAATCAGGAATGAACAGCAGATCTAAAAATCCTTCACGGCAATCTTAAAGGCTATATTGAGGTTCAGCAATACTGCGGTCGTGTTTGCAACCCCCATGTTATCTACATGTGAAGGCTGCAGCTCCATCCGTTGCGACAACCGTTTTTTGATGCTTGGTTTTGAATAGAATGTATTCCATAACCAGCGCAGACCATCTTCCAATTCGTCTGCGGTCATGTTTTTCGGGTGAAAAGTGGCGTACTGACCGTTATATTTTGTGACATCGGTTTCAAAGATGCGGCCCTCGGCCTGAAGCTGCTGATAAGATTTTGATCCGCGCATGGGGAATAGCGCTGAAAACAGAGCAAGTTCAATCTGGTTGTCTTCACAAAAATCAAGGGTCCGCTGAAAAACGTCTTTGCCGTCTCCTTCAAACCCGAACATAAAGGAACCGTAAATTCCTATGCCGGCATCATGGGTCATCCTTATCCACTCTGCAAACTTATCAGGTTTCGCCCATCTCTTGTCAACAGCAAGAAGATTGTCCTGACTCAGAGACTCGATCCCGGTAAATAAGAACTGGCACCCGCTTTCGGCCGCCAGTCTCATAACTTCCTGATCTGCGGCCCGATTAAGCGAAAACTGACCGCTCCATTTGATCTTGAGGGGGATCATTGCCTTGAACAATTCACGGGCATATGCCGGATCACCGATAATATTATCGTCAACAAAAAAGAATGCCTTGTCCTGCAATTCCTCGATCTGACGAACTACATGCCCGATCGGCCTGTGACGAAACTTCGCCCCGTAATAATTAGTAACCGCGCAGAAATCGCAGTTATAGGGACAGCCCCGGGTTGTCTCGATATGATAAAATTCATCCTTTTCCGAGAAAATTTCTTTTTTTATGAAGGGAATATCCTTGAGGTCGATAAGTTTTTCCGCCTTGTAATAGGGCTTCAGCTGATCGAGCCGCAGATCTCCAAGCACCTCAGGCCAGACGTTTTCTGCCTCGCCTGCAATGACAGTGTCGACGTGTTCCCGCGCATCGTCATAATTTAACGTGGGGAAAAACCCGCCGAAGGCCACCTTGATCCCTTTTGAACGAAACAGCTTTGCAATTGCGATCGCATAAGGCGACACATGCAGCATAACGGTGATCCCGACGAGGTCCCAATGCTCATCGTAAGGAATAGAGGAGTGATTTTCATCAATGATTCTGACTTCGATATCTTCCGGCGTAAGCGCTTTTAAAATCGGCAGGGCAAGGGGCGTTGCGTTCATATAACGGACGGAGGCCTGTCCGCGTCCTACCCTCTTGGGATTTATCAGTAAAATTCTCATGCAATGTTCTCCATGCTCAGGGCGATATTATATCATTATACCTGTTGAAACGGGCGGAACACCCGGTCGAAATGACATCAAACCAGTCGGTTAATTGCTTTCCGCAACAGTTTTAAAGAGGATGCGGGCGTCCACTGCCATGGTGCCTTTGCCCTGGTCGAAGACCATGAGAGGGTTTATTTCGACCGATGCGATCTCGGGGATGTCCTCTATAAGCGCTGAAAAGCGCAGGAGCACTTCCCTGAGCGCATCGACGTCTCTGGGCGGGCTCCCGCGCCAGCCGGTAAGCAGCGGAAACCCCTTGAGCTGCGAGAACATATAATCCGGGTCGATGTCCGTAAGAGGATGTATAGAGAAGGCCACGTCCTTCATCAGCTCAACCTGTATGCCGCCAAGGCCGACCATCACGAGAGGACCGAAAACAGGGTCGAGGGACATGCCGACAATGACTTCCTCCGCGTCCGTCACCACAGGCTGAAGGATAACGCCCTCCATCTGCGCGAGCTGTCCGGCGGCCTCAAGATGCGTCTCCATCTCTTTGAAGCTCTCTATTACCTCATCTTCACTTTTGAGCCCGATAAAAACGCCGTGGACATCTGTTTTATGGGTAATTGTCGTCGAGCGGAGTTTCATCACCACCGGGAACCCTATCTCGAGCGACGCCTTTGCCGCCTCCTCAGCACTGAACGCCGTCCTTGTTTGAGCGGCCGCAATGCCATATTCCTTTAACAGTCCGAGCGCGGCCTCCGGCGGAAGCCAGCCGCCGTCCCTCAGCACTCCCGATGGTTCCAGAAATTTTCTCGCCCGCGCCTCGGCGGCCTCGGGAAAGACCGGCACAATCCCTGTTTTCAGGGTCCTGTACCGGGAGTAGGTATAGGAATGAAAAAAGGCCTGCACCGCGTCTTCCGGAAACATATAAACCGGGATGATGCCGTCAGTTCCGGTGCGGATCTCGACATTATTGGTCCCGGACATCATGAAACAGGCCACCACTGTCTTGTCTCCTTCATACCCGGCGAGCTCATGCTGTATGCCCGAGACCACTTCCTGGTAAGGTCTGACGGGGATATTGATTACTATCGCCGCGTCTATCGACGGATCTTCCAAAATGATTGCAAGGGCCTTCCCGAACTGCTCCCCTGTAGCTGACGCGATCATGTCAACAGGATTCGCAAGCGACGCCTCCTTCGGAAGAAATCGGGCGAGTTTCTGTCTGGTCTCCTCTGAAAGGGGAGGGACGGAAAGCCCGCAGCTGATGGCGGCGTCAACGGCGAGCACCCCGGGTCCACCGGCGTTTGTAAGGACCGCGAGCCTTGGACCTTTCGGGAGCGGCTGGTGGGCGAGGTTCTTCGCAACGTTGAACATCTCCTCTATGGTATTTACCCTGATGACCCCTGCCTGCCTGAATAGTACGTTCACTGCGATGTCCGAACCGGCAAGGGCGCCTGTATGGGAAGATGCGGCCCTTCCTCCTACGTCGCTTCTGCCCGCCTTGACCGCAATGACAGGTTTTTTACGCGTAAGTCTTCTGGCTATGCGGCTGAACCTCCTGGGGTTGCCGAAGGTCTCAAGATACAGCAGGATTACCCTTGTATTGTCGTCGTCCTCCCAGAATTCAAGAAGGTCGTTCGACGATATGTCGATGCGGTTGCCGATGCTTGCGAAGTGGGCGATACCGAGATTATTGCTCTTCACATAATCGAGGAGCGCAATGCCGAGGGCCCCGCTGTGGGAACTGATACTTACGCTTCCCCGCGGCGGCATCAGGCCGGCCATGGCCGCATTCAGGCTGACTTCCGGGTCGGTGTTCATGATGCCGAGACAATTGGGGCCAATCACCCGCATGCCATAGGCCAACGCCTTTTCCCTCAGGAACCTTTGCCTCTGTCCGCCCTCGGGACCGGACTCTCCAAAGCCCGCCGAGATAACGACAACACCTATTACGCCCTTCCTTGCGCATTGGTCGTTCACTTCAGGGACCTGCGCGGCAG
>JACRLQ010000048.1 GCA_016215155.1 Nitrospirota bacterium | reverse complement strand
CCACTGTTCAGCACACCCGAAAGCATGGCCACGCCCTGCTCCGTAAAAACAAACACATTAGGGGCATGCTTTATGCGGGAACTTATCACAATTTGTGATAAGTTCATAATCTCGTCACGTGTAAGGGCGAACATAAAATCATCCGGAAACCTGTCCAGATTCCTGCGTACAGTCTGATTTAATACACGAGTCTCTACCCCGTATAGTCCAGCCAAATCCCTGTCGAGCATGACCTTATGTCCACGGATCAGATAGATTTTTCTCTCGATTATCTCAACAGGAATAAGTTCTTTCATTATCACAGGTTATTTGTTCCCCCATCCAATCAAAAAATATCGTAATAATAATGTGTTAGGCCCATTAAAAGCAAGAACTATTTCTTCAGGAGTCCCCCCATTTTTTTGCCGTCATTCCCGCGTAGGCGGGAATCCACTCTTTTCAGGTCAGTAAACTTTCGTACAAATCAGCGACTCCATTTTTTTTTTTGTTTTTCCCTCGCTGGCGCTGCACTGGCATCTTGCGCTACTTCATAGTAAACGAGCCTGTGCACCCCATATTTCTTTGTGAACCCTTCAACTACGTCGTTCTTATGCTCATAAATTCTTTTTGCCAGATTTGAAGTTACTCCTATGTAAAGAGTCCCTCTCTTTTGGCTCGCAAGGATATACACGTAAAAGCGTTCTTTCATATCAAATTATAAAGCAAAAAATTAGGCAAAAATGGATTCCCGCCTGCGCGGGAATGACGGGAAATTCCGAAATGCGTGATCGCGCGCCCTGGCTGGATTCCCGCTGCTTAAGGCGCCTACTGTTGGCTGCGCGGGAATGACGGCCTTAATTTTACAGCGTGTCTCGCAAAAAGTTCCCCCATTTTTTCAAAAACAGTCTCCGACCACTTCGATTTGCCCTTAAATCCTTATTGCTCAAGACCCTGCGAGACCTATACCCTGTTTATTGGAGGAACTCTCGCTATTTCTTCTCTCCATTATCTAAATTGATCACAATAACGGCAGGTATAAGACCGTAGGCTGAAGACTGAAGCATCCAAAAAGATGCCGGACAAGACAGCCGGAATGACAGATAAACATCAAAAATACGACTTTATGGACGGACCCTAATTCGCCTTTTCCTTGGGGACCAGCTCCACGACCTTCGACTCCTCTTTCTGCATCGACGACCTGCCCTCAAACACCGCCCCTTCGATTATGGTAAGTTTGCTTGTATGGATCTCCCCATAGACCTGTCCCTTGTTTTTGATCTCTACAATCTCTTTTGCGTGAAGGTTTCCCTCAACCCTCCCCCCGACTATAATACCTCGGGACGAGATATCACCCCTGACGAGGGCTTTTTCCCCTATGACTACCCAGTCGGCGTTGATGTTGCCGTCGATGCTTCCGTCAATCCTGAGGGTCCCCTTTGATTCGATATTGCCCCTGAAAGACGAGTTGCTGCCGACGAGGGATTCAAGTTTTTCGGTATTTTTATGGAACATCAGGACCTCCGGTTAATGTAGGTGAGAGGATTTACTGTTTTCCCCTCCTTCGTGACTTCATAATGTACATGAGGGCCCGTGGAATTGCCTGTCGAGCCCACATGTCCGATGACTTCTCCGCGTTTGACTTTCTGGCCCACCTTTACCACCACCATTTTATTGTGCGCATAATAGGTTGAAAAGCCAAAACCATGTTCGATAACGGCAAGATTGCCGCCTCCGCCCGACCACCCGGAAAAACTCACGATACCATCGGCCGTGGCCCTGACGGGGCTGCCGGGATCGGCGGCAATATCTATTCCGGAATGGAACTTCGATTCACCGGACCTTGGATGTTCCCTCTCCCCAAAGGGCGACGTTACATGGCCATCCACCGGCCAGCCCATGGGAGTCGAGAGGTAAACATTTTTCTGCTGGCTTAAAAAATCCCTTATTTCACCGACACTTTCCATCGATGTCTTAATCTGTTCCCTCAGGTTTTCCATATCAATTGAACCGCTGTCTGAAGTGTCCACATTCTTCAGCACCTGTTCCTTTGTTTTAAAGGAAAAAAGCCTTGTAAGTTCGCCCTCGGCCTTCTTAAGGGAGGACATCGTTGATTTCATTTCCATAAATTGAGCGGAGTAATAGTTGAGTTTTTCTTTCATGCTCCTGTATTCGAGTACGTCTATGGCAACGGAAAAAACGTATCCCATGCCGATAAGCCATAGGACTATCGATACAAATACGCCTATGGATGGGACCTTGATGTTTAACGATCTGGAATTGCTGTGAGGTATGAGCATTATAGTAATAGGGACAAAGGCTTTTTTAATAACGGTCCTAAATCTTTGCATATTTAATACCCTTGATCTTTTTGGACATTACACCGATCAAATAGGCCTCATATCCGGACTTGCCCAAAAGGGACAGGACCCGGTCGGTATCCGTCTCGTTGACAACCAATACATAGCCTATGCCCATATTGAAGGTCCTTCTCATGTCGTCAAGAGGCACCGAGCCCAACCTCATGATGAGATCGAATACAGGCTCCGCCGGCCAGGAATTTTCGAAAATTACCGCCCCGAGATTCCCATGGAATATCCTGGGCAGGTTTCCGGGCAGCCCTCCCCCTGTTATGTGGGCCATACCCTTGACCTGGATTTTTTTAAGGAGAGACAACACCGCCCTGACGTATATATGAGTAGGTCTCAGGAGTTCTTCCCCCAGTGAAACGCCAAGCTCGGGGAACCTCTTATTTATGCTGAAATGATGGGCGTCGAAGAGGACCTTTCTCACCAGTGAATACCCGTTACTATGGACCCCGTTTGAGGCTATGCCGATAACGGAATCGCCGTCTTTGATTTTACTGCCGTCAATTATCCGGTCCTTTTCCACGACACCTACGGCGAACCCCGAGAGGTCGTATTCTCCCTTATCGTAGAATCCGGGCATTTCAGCCGTCTCGCCGCCGACCAGCGCGCAACCGGCCTCTATACATCCGTCCGTGATCCCTTTGACCACATCCGAGGCCTTCTCGGGCTTCAGTTTACCCGAGGCAAAATAGTCCAGGAAAAAAAGAGGCTCCGCGCCGCTGGTCAGGATATCATTGACGCACATGGCAACAAGGTCCGTCCCGACTGTATCGTGCCTGTCGGCCATGAAGGCTATCTTGAGCTTTGTCCCGACGCCGTCCGTTCCGCTGACCAGCACGGGGTTTTTATATTTCGATACGTCAAGTTTGAAAAAGGCCCCGAACGACCCGATATCGGTCATGACGCCCGGACGGAAAGTCTTTCTGACCATAGGTTTGATCAGATCCACGAATCTCTCTCCTTCGTCGATATTGACGCCGGCCTTTTTATAAGTTATTTTCTCATTTTTTTTCATGGCCAATATTATCGGATGGACGGTTGTTTGATGCTCTTATTTTGCATAAATGGTAACGAAAGGGCAAGACATTTTTAATTTGACTTAGGCATGTTGTTACGATGAGAATATAGGGAATTTCATGAAAAGACTTTCTGAAAAAGAACTTAAGGCGGCGGCGGATTATGAAGAGCTCAAATGGTATAACGGCGTCCCTGTCGTTGTGGCCGCCTTCGGCGAGACCTGGAAGAGATTGGCGGATTCCGAAGATTATTCCCCCTATTTTATTGTTTCCGACGGGCGGGACGATGAAGCTTTTTTCAGTTCATATTCCGATGACGAGCCCGTTGAACCCAGCGACTGATCAGCCACGCCTGAAACTTTCGCTTAACCTCAAGCGGCCTTTCTGATAAGATAGGTAATAATGCCTGTAATTTTGGTCACAAATGATGACGGCGTCCATTCCCCGGGGATCATCGCGCTTTACAGGGCGATGAAAGAGCTCGGGGATTCCTATATAGTCGCTCCGGACCGCGAGCGCAGCGCCGCCGGACACTCCCTTACCATGCATCGCCCCCTAAAGGCCGAAGAGATCAGGGAGCACGTCTTCAGTGTCAACGGGACCCCTACCGACTGCGTCACCCTGGGCATCAATAAACTGCTTCCCAATAAACCCGACCTCGTAGTGTCGGGCATCAATAAAGGGGCCAACCTGGGCGACGACATCACCTATTCAGGCACCGTGTCCGCGGCCATTGAAGGCACGATCTTCGGTATACCCTCGGTCGCGTTCTCCCTGATTTCCGACAGGCATTATCATTATGAAACCGCGACATTTCTCGCTACCAAGATAGTCACTTACGTACTGGAGCATTCCCTGCCTTATGACACTCTCTTAAATGTGAATTTTCCCAATATCCCCCGACGGGAGATAAAAGGGATCAAGTTGACGCGTCAGGGCAAACGCATTTATGAAAACTCGATCCAGGAGACGTTCAATCCATGGGGAGAAAAGTATTACTGGATCGGAGGGGGGCGGACCTTTTGGGAACACGGTGAAGGAGCGGATATGGAGGCGGTCCAGCAGGGGTATGTCTCAATCACCCCCATACACCTAGACCTTACCAACCATGGCGCCCTCTCCTTCATGCGCGAACGGTGGAACGTGTCGGAAATGCTGGAGGATATCGATGACGGACTATGATGTAATAATCCTCGGATCCGGCCCGGCCGGCATTTTTTCAGCCCTCGAGCTGATTAAAGCAGGCAGGGACACAAAAGTCCTGATGCTCGAAAAGGGTTTCGATATCGATAAAAGGGTATGTCCTTCAAAAGAAAGGAAGATCTCCTGCACGACCTGCCGCGAATGTCATCTTCTCAGCGGATGGGGCGGCGCGGGGGCTTTCAGCGACGGAAAACTCGGCCTGTCTCCCGACGTCGGGGGGTTCCTGTCGCGCTATATGGACAGGGAAGACGTCAGCGCCATGATATATTACGTGGACGGGATATACGTAAAATACGGCGCGCCGGATGAAGTCTTCGGCGATAACCCCGAAGAGGTACAGGCAATAGAACGTATTGCGTCTAAAAACAACCTGGTGCTCGTGCCTTCCAGGATAAGACATATCGGCACCGACCGCTGCATTGATCTGCTAAGGAGAATCAAGGAAGACCTGGGCAGGAAAGTCGACATTTTATTCAAGGCCGAGGCTGAAGAGATAATTCTGAAAGACGGGGCATACAAGGGAATAAGACTGCGCGACGGACGGACATTTAACTCCAAGTACCTGGTCCTGGCGCCGGGGAGAGAAGGTTCGAAGTGGCTCGAAGAGGAGGCGCGCAGACTCGGTCTTACCCAGTTAAATAACCCGGTAGACCTCGGAGTCAGGGTCGAGCTTCCTTCATCCGTGTTAGCCCCGCTGACAAACACTACCTACGAGCCAAAGCTCATTTTTTATTCCAAGAAGTTCGACGACCGCGTCAGGACCTTCTGTGTCAATCCCTACGGAGAGGTCGTGAAGGAGTACCTCAAAGGAATATGGACGGTAAACGGCCACAGCTACGCCGACCGCAGGACCGGCAATACCAACTTCGCGCTTCTTGTGAGCACATACTTTACAGAACCCTTTAACGAGCCCATATCCTATGGAAGACATATAGCCCGGCTGGCCAATTTTTTGGGCAACGGGGTAATAGTGCAGCGGCTTGGCGACCTTCAGGCGGGAAGGAGGTCCACCTTCGAACGGATCTCAAGGGGGATCGTTCAGCCGACGCTCAGGGACGCTACGCCGGGCGATCTCAGTTTTGTTCTTCCTTATCGCTATCTTTCCGACATCCTGGAGATGCTCGAGGCCCTGGACATGATAGCCCCCGGCGTAAATTCCCGTCATACCCTGCTTTACGGCGTAGAGGTCAAGTTCTATTCGATGCAGCTCAAACTCACTGACCGCCTTGAGACGGAAATTAAGAACGTCTTTGCGGCAGGCGACGGCCCCGGCATAAGCCGGGGACTTATACAGGCGTCCGCGTCGGGAGTCGTCGCCGCCCGCGGGATCCTGGAACGCGCAAACGGCGCCGGTCCAGGCCCTGAGTGACCGAGAACATATGGACTACGAATCACTGAGAAAAGAGATGGTCCTGACGCAGCTTATTCCCAGAGGGATAAGGGACCCAAGGGTCCTGGAGGTGATGTCCAGGGTGCCCAGACACCTGTTTGTGGGTGAAAGGGCGATGTCAAGGGCCTATGACGATGCGGCGCTTCCCACCTCGGACGGGCAGACTATCTCCCAGCCTTATATGGTTGCCGTCATGACTGAACTGCTGACCTTGCGCGGAAACGAAAAGGTCCTCGAAATCGGGACAGGTTCGGGATATCAGGCAGCGGTGCTTTCCGAACTTTCAAAAGAGGTCTTTACCATCGAAAGGATAGCGGCCCTTGCCGCAAAGGCCGTTGAAAAATTTGACGCCATGAAATATACCAATATCCATGTGATGACGGGCGACGGGACCCTGGGATGGCCCGGGGAGGCCCCCTTCGACAGAATAATTATCACGGCCGGCGCCCCGGAAATACCAAAACCGCTTATTGACCAACTCGCGCCGGAGGGAATAATTGTCGTCCCTGTCGGTGACCCTTATTCACAGCGGCTCATCAGGGCCACGAAGTCGGCCGGGGGATTAAAAAAGGAATTCCACACGCCCTGTGTTTTCGTTCCTCTGGTAGGCAAGTTCGGATGGGGAGAAGATAAATAGGGTCCTGAGCAGGTCTTTTTTGCGCGGATTTAGTAATATATATAGGTGATTTTGCATGTTCATTGCGGGAGGTCGGCGATTACAGACATAAATAAAAAAGCGTTACCCGATATGACCCCGGGGTGCTTTTCTCTCGATCTCGTTCCGGACCCGTTCATAGTCCTGGAGGAAAATGCGTGTGTCATGGATATCAACCGGAGCGGGTCGGAACTTCTGGGCGACACCAGGGAGGCCCTCATCGGCAGGCATTTCAGCGAAATAGCGTCACTGGGGATTTTTTCCGATAAGGTAGCTGAGGCCATCCGGAACAAAGTCGAGGACTTCGACCTGGTAGTCTTCAAGGGTAAGCATCACGAAGTATTTATACTGCCCTTTCGTACCTCCGCCGGAACGGAACTTTTACGCATCGTAATAAAGGACATCTCGAATTTCGTCAGTCTCGAAAAGGAGCTCCTCAAAAAAAACAGGGAGCTTATCATAATAAATACTCTTTCGAAGACCTTTATATCGTCAGAGAATCTGGACCTGGTGATGGAAAACGTCCTTGAGAAGGTCCTTCTTATAACCGATTTCAGCGTCGGCTGGCTGATGCTCAGAAATGACGACGCATCTTTTCAGATCAGGGCCCACAAGGGCCTTTCCGCTGATTTTTTGAACACGATCGAGCATGGCGGCATCGAATCACTTTGCAGCGGCATTTGCGTAATGAACGAACCCCTCCATGTCATTGAGTCTTACGATATTGTGCGAAATGATGTCCTCCGCAGGGCGGAAATAACTTTTCTTGCCGCCGTGCCGCTGGCCTATGACGGTGAAGCCAGCGCCCCCGGAATACTTTTTCTGGCCCGCCACGGAGAATCGGAAAACGGTCTGAGTTTTGAACTGGCGTCGCTTTTAAGACTTGTCGGCAACCATGTCTCGATGATATTGGACAAGATCAGGCTGTTTCAGGAGACCCGGAGACTCTCTGTAACTGACGGGCTTACCGGACTTTATAACAGCCGGTATTTCTACCAGTATCTGGACCGCGAGGTGGCAAGGTCCAATCGCTATGGCAGCTCTTTTTCTCTTATTCTCTTTGACATAGATAATTTCAAGCAGCTCAACGATTCTTGCGGACATCAGGCGGGCGACGAAGTATTACATGAAATTGCGCGAATTTTCCGCGGCATCTCCAGAGAAACCGATGTGGTAGTCAGATATGGCGGTGAGGAATTTATAATAATCCTGCCCAATACTAAGGCCGACGAAACCATGTATCTCGCCGACAGAATCCGTGCCGCGGTCGAAAGACATGTTTTTCTCGTCAATCACGGCTACGGGGTAAATATAACAATGAGCGGGGGGATCGCCTCTTTTCCGGAAAACGCCGGGGACGTCAAGTCCCTTCTGAACGCGGCGGATGTCTCCATGTATATGGCAAAGACACAGGGCCGCAACAGGGTGATATGCTCAAGGGGCATGCATAATGAAAAGACGTAACGGACTGAAGGCGAGTCTCAGGTCTTCGCAGTTCAGGTATTGTCCGGGATGCGGACACAGTATTCTGCACCGCCTGATTGCGGAATGTGTCGATGAACTCAATATCCGTGAGCGGCTGATAGGGATCGCCCCGGTGGGATGCGCGGTGTTTGCTTATGACTATTTCGGATTCGATATGATCGAAGCGCCTCACGGCAGGCCGCCCGCCGTCGCCACTGGCCTCAAAAGAAGCGCCCCTGACCGTGTCGTGTTTTCGTATCAGGGCGACGGCGACCTGGCGGCCATCGGCACCGCCGAGATCATACATGCGGCATCGCGCGGAGAAAATATATCCGTCTTCTTTGTAAATAACGCCACCTATGGAATGACGGGCGGCCAGATGGCCCCCACGACCTTGCCGGGACAGAAGACCACTACCACCCCGCTCGGACGAAACCACATGTCTCACGGCCATCCGCTTCGCATATCTGAACTGCTCGCGACCGTTGAGGGGGTATCTTATATCGAACGGGTGTCCCTTGACTCCCATAACGGAATAATCGCCGCCGGAAAAGCCATAAAAAAATCCTTCGGTTGCCAGATCGAAGGTATGGGTTTCAGTCTGGTCGAAATACTTTCCCCGTGCCCGACTGACTGGGGTCTTTCTCCCGTGGCATCACTCCACTGGATGAGGTCCCATATGACGGAGACTTTTCCCCTTGGTGTGTATAAAGACGTGTCCAGGGAGAACAGAAGCTGACCAGCAGCCTTATCATAGCCGGCTCCGGCGGACAGGGGGTCCTTTTTTTCGGCAGGCTGCTGGCCATTACCGCCGCGGTCGAGGGAAAAAACGTGACGTGGTTCCCTTCATACGGGGCCGAAATGAGGGGCGGCGCCGCGACATGCACCGTGGTAATATCCGATGAGCCGATAGGCTCGCCGGTCGTGTGTAACCCTGACATCCTCATCGTCATGAACACGCTCTCCCTGGACAAGTACCAGTCCAGGGTCAAGAAGTCCGGTCTCCTTTTTTATGATTCATCGCTGATATCAAGGCCGGCCCTGAGAACTGATATATCGTCAGTGGCCGTTCCGGCGACGGACCTCGCCGGAACAGTCTCAACTACCAGGTCCGCCAACATGATTATATTCGGCGCCCTTCTGGCGAGGACCCGGCTGCTCAGGGAACAGTCATTGAGACAGGTATTCGACAGTAACGAAGACATGATGAAGAGGCTTGCCTCCAGAGTGGACATAAATACTATATATGAGGGATATAAATACTTTGAAAATAAGAAAAGCCAAAATCAGGGACGTTAAAGACATTCAGAAACTGATCAATGAATTTGCCAGGCGTGAGGAGATGATCCCCAGGTCTATAAACGAACTGTATGAAAACGTCAGGGATTTTTTTATAGCCGAGGACAATAACGAGATCATCGGCGTCTGCGCCATGCATGTCTTATGGGAAGATCTGGCCGAAATCCGTTCGCTTGCGGTCAGGAAGGATTCTCAGGGGGCCGGCATCGGAAAAAAGCTCGTCAGGAAATGTCTCTCAGACGCGAAGGCCCTGGGCGCCCGTAGGGCATTTGTCCTTACATACAGGCCTTCATTTTTCAGGGAATTGTCTTTTACGGATATCGACAAGTCAAGCCTGCCTCAAAAAATCTGGGGCGACTGCATCAGATGCCCCAAGTTCCCTGAGTGCGATGAATATGCGCTGATCCTGAACCTGGGGAAATAGACATGAAAAACAGGGCCGGTGTGCTGTTATCGATATCCTTGGCTGTATTCGTTTCCGACCAGTTGACCAAGTTTTTGACGATACAAAACCTTGCGTACCAGCAAATTGTGAAAATCACCTCCTTTTTTAATATCGTATATTACCGGAACACGGGTTCCGCCTTCGGCATGTTCAAGGACCTCGGCAATCTTTTTTTTATGGCGATGTCGGTCGCGGCCATTATCGTGGTCGTTGTCCTTATGCTGAGGGACATGGAAAACGGACTCGGGTTTGCGCTTATCCTGGGAGGCGCGGCAGGCAATCTTTGCGACAGGATCGTCCATGGATACGTCATTGACTTCGCTGAAGTCCACGCCGGACGGTTCTATTGGCCCGCGTTTAATATTGCGGATTCCGCGCTGTCCCTTGGCGTCATTATGCTGCTCATCAATTCCTTTCCCCGGAAGGCCGATGCCTGAACAGAAATATACCGCGTATCAGGGGCTTTACCTCTCCTTTTTCTCAAGACCTTTTTACAGGGACGTCGCCCTTAACTGGCGGGGTACAGGGTTTGGCTTTCTGCTGGCGCTGCTGGCACTCTGCATTATACCCGGGGTCCTGAGGGTACAGAATGAATTGTCCGTTTTTGTGAATGATGAGGGCTCACTGTTCATAAAACAGCTTCCGGAGATCTCCATAGCAAAGGGGGTCCTGTCAGTCAATGCGCCCCAGCCATACGTGATTAAAAACGAAAAGACCGGCGAGCCTTTCATGATCATAGACACAACGGGTTCGGTAAATTCCCTGTCCGGCACAAAAGCCGTGGTGCTTCTGACTAAAACTGCTTTTGTCATCAGGAAAAGCGACCGTGAAAGCAGGACCTTCAGTCTGTCGGACCTCGATAGTGAGGTCATACGGATCGACCGTTTTTCCGCGCGCGATTTTCTGGATTCTCTGGTGGAGTCCTTTCCTCTGGTGTTTTATCCTATTGCGCTCCTTATGACATTTTTGCTGCGGGCCGCGGAGGCGATGATTTACTGGGCCTTTGCCCTGATGCTGTCACGGTCGGCGTCCGGAAGGCTGGACGGTAAAGGTCTGCTAAGAGTGTCGGTAGTGTCCATGACACCTGTTCTGCTGTCAGGAGCGGTTCTTCTTACCGTGGGCCTTGAAATCCCCTATTGGTGGCTGATCAGTTTTCTTGTCCCGCTGTTGTATGTCTCAATAGCTGTGCGTACAATTTTTAAAGCTGACATCCCCGGCGCCGCTGAATGACGCCGTTCTCACTTCAGGGGTGGATGCTTTTTGTAAGAAAGTCTCTTGTATTTTTTTAAGCGTCCCCGATTGGGCCCTTATTTATGATTCATGACTGAATAGACGATGAGCTCGAAGACCTCCAGCTTTGGATTGTAGGCATATACATCCCCGGTTTCAATTTTATAATACCATCCATGGAGATAAAGTCTTCCATCGCTCAGTGCCTGAGACACAAACGGGTATGTCTGGATATTTCTAAGCTGGGCAAGGACGTTTTCTTCTTCGGCAATTCTTTGAAGACGTTCTTTACTATTGCCGATGTTATTTACGGTAACTGTTTCTTTTACAGGCAATGCGACCTTCAACCAGTCCACGAGATGCGGCATGTTTTCCAACTCGCGCCTATCCCCCAATAGTGCCTGCATCGCCCCACAGTTCGAATGCCCGCAAACAATGATGTCCGACACCTTCAATTTCAGCACCGCAAACTCGATTGCGGCTGCAACGCTGTTTTTGTCCTTGATGGCATCGTAGGGCGGTACGATGTTCCCGACATTTCGGACAATGAACAATTCGCCGGGCCTGCTCTGGGTAACCAGGTTAGGATCAACCCGCGAGTCGGCGCATGTTATAAAGAGGACATCAGGGTCCTGTTTTCCGGAAAGCCGCCTGAAGAACTCCTCTTCTTTTTTGAAGTAGGATTCCTGGAATTTATGAATGCCGCGGTAGAGTTTCTTCAATTAAAACACCGTTAAATAAAAAGACCGGGCATTAAGCGGCTATTAAATATTCTCTGCAAGAGGGCCATGGGGATTATCCTTTCTTAAAGCGCCTTCATCCGGCTTTATCCATTTATGGCAGCTCAATACTTTCTGCTGATATCTGGTCCTTTATCTGCACTTTATCGAGGACAAAGATCAGCTGTCCTTCCAATACAGTGTCATTTAGTTTTACGCATACCTCGGCGATCTGTCCATCAAACGGGACTATTATGGCATTCTCCATCTTCATGGCCTCCATGTTTGCAATCTCCTCGCCCTTATGGACAATATCTCCAACCCTGAGGGCGCCCCTTTCCGGGTTGCCTATTCGCCATATGTTGCCGCTTATAGGAGCTCCGATGTCGGCCGGCCCCTTCGCCATGCGCATCTCGACTTTTTTCGCGCGGGGGGTGTCGACGGAATAGACCCTTGTTTTATTGTTGACAAGCATCACAACATGGATTACGCCTTCATGCTCGGCCCCGACCGATACGAGTTCAATGGTATAAGGTTTGCCCCATAACTCGAAATCGACCCTGTCTCCCGCCTTTCTGAGTCCGTACCTCCAAACATCCGTGGGCAGGACAAGAGGCGCCGCGCCGAACTTTTCTCTGAAGCCAATCATACTCAGCGCGTCCTTGGGGTGCATGAGATAGAGAATAAACTCCT
Organism: Nitrospirota bacterium; assembly: GCA_016215155.1. Taxonomy (GTDB): domain Bacteria; phylum Nitrospirota; class Thermodesulfovibrionia; order Thermodesulfovibrionales; family UBA6898; genus PALSA-1316. Next base: position 27,307 of record JACRLQ010000048.1, on the reverse strand, counting down.
CCTCCGTAGGCGCCCTGCCTATATGTTCCGCAAGCTCCCTCCTCGCTTTATCGATATCCTCATTTTCGAGCGAATCCAGAGGAGACAGCTCTTTCCGCTCCGACATCTTCTTTTCCCACTCCGCGCCGAACGTACTCCGGTATACCCATTCCTCAGGCCAGCCCATAGGCAGCCTGCCGTAATTCCCAAGGAGCAGGTGCTTGAAGTCTCCTGGCGCGTTTCTGAAAAGCGAGAGCAGTTCCTGCTGCTCGGCCTCGGTCATTGACGCGAGGTCCTGCGTCTTTTCCTCAACGAATCTCCTCAGAAGATCTATGACATGCCTGACGCCGGCGTCGCCCCTCTCCTTTGCGTAGCGGTTTACGATACCGCTGCATGTGACCCATGTGATCTGCGACCCAGGGGTGACATCAAAATATTTAACGATCCTGTTATACAACGACATGACCTTCAGGATCGACGGCATCAGATGAAGAAACGCGCCCTTTTCCGCCTGTTCAAACGAGCTCGGGAATGCGCCACCGGGCATCCTGTGGCGGGTGACGGTATGATCAAAGCCCTTAAACGGAGATTCGGCCCATTCATAATCTCCGATCCACCGACGCACCTGTTGAACGGCCTTTTCAGCTTCGTCCCTTACCAGGTTGACCGGTATGCCCGATTCCTCAAAATAGGCCTGAACGCTCAGTATAGGCGAATGTCCGTAGAAGCGTACAAGAGAGTCTTCCTCCACGTCGAATATCTTTGCTCCCGCCCGGGCGGCCGACAGGAGTGCAGGCATTGCGAGGCCGTCCGTAATATGACGGTGATAATGCATAACAAGGTCCGGATATTTCTGTTTGATGGCATCCACGAGGCTGCCTATCCGCCTGATGTCACCGACACCCGCCATGTCCTTTATGCAAAGCACTATCTCGTCAGTGCCGGAGCACAGGTCAACGATGTCGCGGACAATTGAAAGGTAGTAGTCGTTCGTTGTCCATTGAGCGGAGGTGAAGGATATGGCAGGCTCGAAGAGTCGTCCCCGCTTCAGCACCACCTCGGCGACTGAACGCATGTTCCTGACGTCGTTAAGAAATGAAAAGCATCTCCAGACATCTATATCGACATTCGCGACGACATGCTCTATGATGTTCTTCGGGTAAGGCCGGTAACCAAAGAGGTTCGTTTCCCTGATGAGTGTCTGAAGGAGAACGTCAGGCATCGACTCCCGGAGAAGCGCTATCTCCTCGACCGGGCTCTCCCGCCTGTTCATTATGCCGACGTGCCACCGGGCCCCGCCGTGGCATTCAGCGCTGAAAAGCCCCATATTGTTGTAATAAGGAGCAAGGGTCTTGAGGTCGTAAATCCGGTGGCGGTTTTTAAAATCCGACTGCCCGGCATCCCGCATCCCCACGCTCGTGAAACATACGCCCGGCAAAGAGCGCACGGCAGTCACGATCTCCTTCGGCGACATACCCGGCTTCACAAAGATTGTATTGCCCATTTCTTTTTTCATGTCCTCCATTTATTCCGCCCTCACATCCAGGCCTGAGGCCCGAGTGCGGAGATCTCCGCGACATACCGGGCCACCTTCAGAGCCTCGTCTTCGCTGCTTTCGTCCCTGAACATTGATATCAGCGAGTCCATATGCTCCTCGATAAAGCGGGTGGAAAATTCTCCGGAGATAAAGGAAGGGTGCCTGATAATGCTCAGCAGCAACGGCGCCAGGGTCTTGACTCCTTCGATCCTGAGGTTCCTTGAAAGCGAACGGTCCATTGCCCGTATCGCATCTTCCCTGTCGGCCCCCGCCGTCATAAGGAGCATAAACAGTGAGTCATAATAAGGCGGTATATCGGCGCCTTCGTACACGCCCGATGCCACTCTTACCCCCGGGCCCATGGGCGCCTGCAAACGGGTGATCTTGCCGAAAGAAGGGCTGAAGTTCTTGGGGTCTTCGGCATTCAGCCTCACCTCAAGGGCCCACCTGTTCGGATGAATATCCGACTGTTTGAACGGCAGCGGCCTGCCCATTGCAACGTCAAGCATGATACCCACGATATCAAGACCCGTAATAAGCTCAGTGATGCCGTGCTCGACCTGAAGCCTGGTGTTGACCTCAAGAAAGTAAAACTTCTTTGTAAGCGCGTCGAAGATAAACTCAACCGTCCCAGCCGTCGTGTAGCCGATCTCGCGCATGAGACGGGTAGCCGTATAACAGATCTCCTGCCTCAGGCCGTCGTCCAGAGACGGTGACGGGGCCTCCTCTATGATCTTCTGGTTGCGTCTCTGGAGAGTGCATTCCCTTTCATAGAGATGGAGCACGCTGCCCTGTGAATCAGCAACGATCTGTACCTCTATATGCCTTCCGCGCTCTATATATTTTTCGACAAGCACATTCTCATCGCCGAAAGACTTCTTTGCCTCCGACCTCACCTGAGCCAGCGCCTGACCGAGCTGGTCGTCACGCTCCACCTTCAACATGCCTTTCCCGCCTCCTCCGGCAGAGGCCTTGATCATGACAGGGAAGCTCACCTGCTCTTCCTTCATCCATTTCCTGATCTGGTCAATGTCTGTAACGCTGCTTATTCCCGGAATGGTGGGCACATGGGCCTTCAGGGCAATGGCCTTGGCCTCTATCTTGTCGCCCATTATCTTTATGACCTCCGGCGAAGGACCTATCCAGACAAGCCCGGCCTCAACCACCTTTTGGGCAAAGACATGGTTTTCAGCTAGAAAACCCCAGCCTGGATGCACGGCATCTGAATCGCTCCTCAGCGCCGCATCGATAATCCTGTCCATGTTGAGATAAGACTCAACGGGAGGCGCCTCTCCGATATGCACCGCGGTATCAGCCATAAACACATGGTGGGCCAGACGGTCCGGAGTGCTGTAAACCGCGCAAGTGGGGATCCTTCTGTCCCTGCATGTGTGCATAATCCTCACGGCGGGAACCCCCCTGTTTGCAACCAATACCTTTTTTATCGTTCTCTCATTCATGGAAAAAAACCGCCCGCGCCATGGCATCAACGGCGCCTGCGGGGGCAGGACCGGTCGCCGGAAGATGTCGTTTTAACATGTGCTACTCCTCTTTTTATTGTTTATACTATGTATAGTTTACGTGAGGCGCGTCTTATAAATCACGGCCCTTATCGGCCTATAGTCAAATTTAATAGGCCCTATGTTATTCTATTATCATGGACATTAAACTAAAACTATTTTGCGCGGTGGCCGAGACACGAAGTTTCTCGAATACTTCGAAGATTGTCCACCTTACCCAGCCGGCGGTCAGTCTCCAGATACTGGCGCTCGAGGAATTCTTCGAGACAAAGCTCTTCGACAGATCGGGGGGGAAAATCAAATTAACCCAGGCCGGGGAAATCCTCTACCATCACGCTAAACATATTCTTGAGCATTATAACGAGATTGAAAAAGATATGAGGAAGATATCAGGCGCCCTCAAGGGCGGATTTACCATCGGCGCGAGCACGTCTGTCGGTAACCATGTTCTTCCCCGGGTCATTATCGCCTTCAAAAAAGAGCATCCTAAAGTAAAGATCAGCATGATGGTTGGAAATACGAAAAGGATTGAGGAACTTCTGATGTCCGGCTTTGTAGATTTCGGGCTGGTGGCAGGAGAGTGCATGGGCGGAAAAATGAAGAGAGAAAAAGTAATGTCGGATGAACTGATGCTTATTGTTTCCCGTGAGCATCCCTGGGCAAAGAAGAAGAATGTCTCGATCCTGGATATTTTAAAGGAACCCTTCATTCTCAGGGAAGAAGGATCCGGGACCAGGCAGCAGATCGAGGAGTATTTTTCCGCCCATGGGATCAGCATCCATGACATGCATATTGCCCTGGTACTGGGCAGCACGGCCTCGATAAAGGAAGCGGTGGAGGCCGGCATCGGGGTCTCGATTGTCTCGAAATGGGCCGTGCTGAGGGAGGCTGCGGACGGACGTCTGAAGCTTCTGACCTTCAGGGAAGGGAATATCCAGAGAGACCTTTCCCTGCTGATTCCCGCCAGAAAGCATCTTTCCCATGTCATGGAGGAGTTTCTTATTTTTCTAAAAAAGTATCCCTATGACACTTTTTCCCGGAAAACATGATCATTTCTTCGCCGCAATGCGCGAATAACCGCCTTTTTTACCGACAAAACGTGATCACACCGAAACAATCAGGCTTTTGGGCAGGCTTATCGTAAACGTACTGCCCGTATCACCGGTTGAAAGGCTTATACTTCCTCCGTGCGAAACCACTACTTTATGGACGATGGACAGACCGAGTCCAGTGCCCCTTTCCTTGGTTGTAAAAAAGGGCAGGTATATTTTGTCCGCAATGCCGCCGGGGATGCCGTGGCCCGTGTCGGATACCGAGATCAGGAGAGTGTCCTGAAGCCGGACCTTTACGGTAAGGACCCCGCCATCCTTCATTGAGTCGACTGCGTTACCCAGAAGATTGCATATCGACTGCCTGATAAGCACCTCATCGGCAGTGACCGGCGGCACGGCATCGATCTCGGCGACGACTTTGATCGGACCATGACCGACAGTTGAATCAATACATTCCCTGACGAGCCCCGCAATATCGACCCGTGCCGGCACCAATTCATCAGGTTTTGCGAATGCGAGAAAGTCGGTTATTATCCTGTCCATAACAGCTATCTCTTTCGATATGGCCTCGACGGCCGAAAGCAATGAAACATCGATTTTCTTTGATAATATCTTCGTATAGCCGGAGATGACGGCCATTGGGTTTCTGAGTTCATGGGCTATGCCCGCGGACATCTCACCAAGGTTCGACAGCCTTTCCCTCAGTTCCGTCCGGGTCTGGTAGGCCTTGAGTTCCGTGAGGTCTGTAAATACTAGTATCCGGCCTATCGTCTTTCCGGAACTGTCTTTCAACGGAGAAATGTTAAGACCCAGCCAGATGCGTTTACCGGAACCTGTAAGGTAAGAGGTTTCGGTCCTGCCGGTATTGGCTCCGCCTCTTATATACTCGGTCAGAGGGCTGTTGATATGCTCATAATATGGCTTTCCGACGCATTCAATTTCCCTGATCCCGAGTATTTTTTCCGCGGCGGAGTTCATTTTGGTGATAGTGAGTCCCTCGTCGAAACTTACCACGCCGCTGGGGACGCTCTGGAGAATATCTTCGTTATAGGTTTCTATCGCGGAGGCGCGCTCCTCGGCCTTCTTTTTGAGTGTCTCGAGTTCGCGTTCCTTTTCTTTGAGGGTATTGACCAGGTCATGGAAGGTGTCGACCACGAAGCCTACCTCTGTCGTATCTTTCTTCATATCGTCGTCACTTTTTTTCAGTCTGCTCACGACACGGTTTACATAAAAAAGCAATATGACGATGAAAACCAGGGAAAGGGCTAAATATGTCAGGGCAGCCTGTGGCACGCGGGTCAGCCGGTCATCTCACTGGTGGGAATACAGATACCATATCAGGATCTCCTGACCGAAAAAAAGGGTCACCAATGCCCCGAGCGCAAGAAAAGGCCCGAAAGGTATTTTAGATTTTCTGCCCTTCCCCCTGAAAATCATGAGGAATATGCCGAGCAGCGAACCGGTCAGGCTCCCCGCAAACGTCGTCAATAAAACCGACTTCCACCCCATCAGTCCTCCGACCATCGCCATGAGCTTGATATCACCCCCGCCCATACCGCCCCTGCTCAGTACGGCAACCAGATAGAAAAACCCGCCTCCCGCCGCAAAGCCGATCAACGACGGAACAAGGCCAAGCTGCTCCGCCCTCATAAACGGATCGGGCAGCAGAAATGATCCGGCAATAATACCCAGAGGTATTCCAGGCAGTGTAATTCTGTCCGGTATGATCTGAAAATCGAGATCTATAAAGGTTATGACGACGAGTGAAGACACGAAGCAGGCGTAAAGAGGAAAGCTCAGTCCGATGCCGTACCTCCAGAGTAAGGCCGCGTACAGGAACCCGTTTAAGGCCTCGACAAGCGGGTAACGGGCGGATATCTTTTCCCCGCATTTTCTGCATCTGCCCCCAAGGACCACGTAGCTAAAAATCGGGATGTTGTCCCAGGGTCTCACCGGGGCGCCGCACGACGGACAATGTGACGGCGGTGAGACAATTGACAACCCTCGCGGCATCCTGTAAATACAGACGTTCAGAAAAGACCCGATTAAAGAACCAAAGACAAAGACCAGCAGATATAAAGTCACTAAAGACCGGCCCCGCTCAGTTCCGAGATCTTGTGGTTGAGGTCCAGGATCTCCTTTTCGAGCATCTCGATTTCGGAAATGCTTTCCGTGACCACCCTGTCCTTCATTACGTTTTTATCCGGCGTTTCCCTCAACTCATAGACCCTTCTTCCGATGACAATGAGCTTATCGTCCTTCTTCCGGCCCATATCGTGGGACCTGTACATGAGTTTGATTATTGCAATCTCGATTTTAAGCCTGAAAGACAGTATCCGTGAGAACCATTTTAATCTTTCGATCCCCCTCAGGAAATCATTTCTGATCTCTTTAATCATCCTGCCTCCTTAACCGGTTTTGAAGAGCTCTGTTTTTCCGCTCCAGAATGCGCTCACCGACTGCCTCAAAAGCGGACTCCGTCGGAGTTCCGGGTCGCGCTCCATCAGGGCCTCCGCTTCTTTCCGGGCCGTTTTTATCATTTCAATATCCTTTAGCATATCAACAACTCTCATATCTGGCAAGCCTGCCTGTCTCGCCCCAAAAAAATCCCCCGGACCCCTGATGTCCAGGTCTTCTTCCGCTATCCGGAAGCCGTCAGACGATTTAACGATTATTTCGAGTCTTCTCCTGGCGTCTTCACCGACAGGTTCATAGATTACCAGAAGACAGAATGAGCTTCCAGGCCCCCTTCCGATGCGTCCCCTCAACTGGTGAAGCTGGGCAAGACCGAACCTTTCGGCATGGACGACTATCATTACCGAAGCGTTTGGAACGTCAAGACCGACTTCAATGACGGTCGTACTGATCAAAATGTCGATCTCCTTTTTTTTAAAAAGGGCCATTACGTGTTCCTTTTCGGAGGCCGGCATCTTCCCGTGCAGGAGGCCGAAGGTATATTCAGGGAATATTTTCTCGAAAATTTCTTTGCCTTTTACGGCGGTCTTAAGGTCCGTATCCTCGGATTCTTCGATCGCCGGGTAAACGATATAAGCCTGCCTGCCCATTGCCACCTCATCTTTCAGGATACCGAATATCTCCGTCTTTTGTCCCGACTCAAACAGCAGGGTCCTGGCCGGCGTCCGCCCCGGCGGAAGTTCATCTATCACGGAACAGTCCAGGTCCGCAAAAATCGTGAGGGCGAGAGACCTCGGGATAGGAGTGGCGGTCATGACCAGCACATCAGGATTCACACCCTTTCCCCTTAGCAGGGCCCTTTGCCGGACGCCGAATTTATGTTGCTCATCGATAACGACAAACCCCAGGCGTCTGAATCTGACCGACTCCTGAAGCAGCGCGTGAGTGCCGATGACAAGGTCAATCGTTCCCGATTCTATCAGGTCGAGCCGTCTCTTTTTATTGCTCCCTGTCAGCAGCTCAATTTCGATCCCCAACTCAGCGGAAAGCTCCCTGATCGTCAGAAAATGCTGTTCGGCAAGGACTTCGGTGGGCGCCATCAGAACAGCCTGATAGCCGCATTCGATAGCGTTGAGGACCGCGATGAACGCTACCACTGTCTTCCCGCAGCCAACGTCTCCTTGTATCAGGCGCTGCATGGGGACGGATTTTGACATGTCAGACATGATTTCCCCGACAACTTTCTGCTGGGCGCCGGTAAGTCGATACGGAAGAGTGTCCAGGAACCGGTTTTTCAGGCCGCCCCGGCAGACAAAAGATATGCCCTTCGAGTCTGTGCTGTTTTTTTTGATCTTACCCATTCCGAGTTCAAGATAAAAAAGGTCGTCGAAATAAAGGCGTCTGTGATACCGGCTGCTTTTTGAGTTAAGGGGCCCCAGGAAAGCCCTGTCCGACGGGAAATGAAGTTCAGCCAAGCTCTCCCCCAACCCTGACAGGTCCAGTTTGCTTATCAGTTCAGGAGGCATGGGGTCGACAACTTCTGATGCAAAACTGCCGACTATTTCGAACATTATTTTTCTGAACTGTCTCTGTGTTATGCCCTCTGTGACCCTGTAAACCGGCACAACCCTGCCGACATGAATAAAGGAGTCGCGCCCATCAGAGATGACTTCGAATTCAGGGTGCGGCATTTCCAGGCCTGGCGCGGGACGTCCGTCCGTCTGCAGCCTGCCGCTTAGGATGACCTCCTGGCCGACCCTGAAGAGTCTGCTCAGATATGGCTGGTTAAACCAGACCGCCCTCAGGGAACCGGAGCCGTCGCCCACGGTCAGCTCAAAGCGCCTCAGGCGCCCGCCGCGCCGGTCTTTAAAATATCTTATATCAGACGAGATGATCCGGCCTCTGACTGTAAGGTGATCACCTGGAACAAGGGAGGAGATATTACTTAAACTGGTTCTGTCTTCGTATCTGAAAGGAAGGTAATAAAAGGCGTCACGAATGGATTTAATGCCGATTTTTTCAAACGCCCGGGCCCGTTGAGGGCCGATGCCTTTGATGTCCTGTACAGGGGAGTCTAATACACGACTATCCATCAACAGGGAGGATATCTTTTTTCTGGTTCTCTTTCTTCAGGCTGCTTTCGAGGGCCTTGTCGGTCTCTTCCATCCTGATCTTCGAATATTCCGTGTCGCTGATGATATCGATGTCCCAGCCGGTGAGCTTCATAGCCAGCCTCACGTTCTGTCCCTTCTTGCCTATGGCCAAAGACAACTGCTGGTCGTTGACAACGACCATGGCGGTCTTTCCGTCCTCATTTATGCCAATTTTATCGATCGCGGCCGGGCTCAGCGCCCTGGCGATGAGCATCCTGGGGTCGTCCGTCCAGGGTATGATATCTATCCGTTCACCCCTTAATTCCCTTACGATCGTCTGGACCCTGGTGCCTTTCATCCCTACGCACGACCCTACAGGGTCGATGGCATTATCTTTCGAATAAACCGCTATTTTGGTCCGTTCTCCCGGCTCGCGCACTATATTTTTTATCAGCACAAGCCCCTCATTGATCTCCGGGACCTCCATCCTGAAAAGGCCGGCAACGAATAAAGGGGATGTCCGGGATACGCTTATTTCAGGTCCCTTGGCTGTAATCCGCACATCATCAATAATGGCCTTTACCGTGTCTCCGCGCTTGAGGTTTTCACTCGGCAGGGTCTCTTTAATCGGCAGGACCGCTTCCGCCTTGCCGAGGTTCAGATAATAAAAACCTTTTTCCCTCCTCATGATGACGCCGCTGACGATCTGTCCGGTTTTGTCCTTGAAATCGTTAAAAATAACATCGCGCTCGGCCTCGCGCACACGCTGGAATATTACCTGTTTGGCTGTCTGGGCGGCGATCCTGCCCAGGTCGTGCAGATCGAGCGGAAACTCCACGGTGTCACCCTCGTTTTTTTGCGGGTCGATGGCCTTCGCGTCCTTTACCGAAATCTCCTCAAAAGGGACCTGTACCGCCGCAACCACGGTCTTGGTCTCATACAGCTTTATATTGCATTTCTGACGGTCGATGCTCAGAAAGATGTTGGACCTGCCGCCATATTTCTTCCGGACCGCGGACAGGAGCGCGGACTCAAGGGCCTCTATCAGTATCTCCCTGGATATACCTTTTTCCCTGCTGATCTGATCTATGACATTACACAGTTCTTTGGTCATTTTATTTCTATCTCCAGACGTGCCTTCGAGATTTGATCAAAAGGTATAATAACCTCTTTGCTATGCTCTACAACCAGTCTTACCGTATTTCCCCCTGCGTCCGAGATCCTCCCTATGACAAAATTCTGTCCGCCGATCTGCTCCCTCACCACGACCCTTGCGAGTTTACCCTTATTCATGGCAAAATCCTCCATGCTGCGCAAAGGCCTGTCAAGCCCGGGCGATGAGACCTCAAGCACATAGGCGGTCTTTATAAAGTCTTCAACGTCAAGCAACGCCGACAGGGCCCTGCTGAAATTGGCGCAGTCCTCAAGGGTGACACCGCCTGCCTTGTCGAGGAATACGCGCACCACGGTCCGTCGTGCGCTGCCGGCCAGTTCGACATCGACAACGCTTACGCCATATTCCGCCGCTACGGACGTGGCCAGATCGCTTATCCTAGACTTTATCCCTGACATATAAAACAAAAGAGTGGGGACGCCCACTCTTTAAAAGTACTTCAATGTACATATACAATACCAATTAGGCCGTAAAAAATCAATCGTTTTCGGTCAGAGTAACGACCTGTGTTATAATGATATCCAACTATGTCCAGGTCATCAGTGCCCCGCGCGGGGCTTGCCGTCAATAAACTCATTCACATGAAAGGCAACGAAGTAATCGCCGAGGCCGCTGTTCGGGCAGGCTGCAGATTTTATGCCGGCTATCCCATAACGCCCCAGAATGAAGTGCCCGAATATATGTCGCGACGGATGCCGGAAGTAAACGGGGTGTTTATCCAGGCGGAAAGCGAGATAGCCTCCATAAATATGGTATATGGCGCCTCCGCTGCCGGCGCAAGGGCCATGACGTCCTCAAGCAGCCCCGGTATAAGCCTGATGCAGGAAGCGATATCCTTTCTTTCGGCGGCCGAACTTCCGGCTGTCATAGTCAATATTCAGAGGGGCGGCCCCGGTCTTGGAAACATAACGGCAAGCCAGGGGGATTATTTCCAGGCGGTAAAAGGCGGCGGGCACGGAGATTACAGATGCATCGTGTACTCACCCTATAACCTTCAGGAGATGTGGGACCTTACCATGCTGGCCTTCGACAAGGCCGACCAGTACAGGACGCCTGCAATTATTCTTGGCGACGGTGTTCTGGGGCAGATGATGGAGCCGTTTTATCAAACTCCTTACCGGGCGCCCGCTTTACCGGCAAAGGATTGGGTGCTGGACGGCTGTAAAAACAGAAAACCCAGGGTCATAAAATCATTATGCATGGGCCCTGGAGAGCTGGAGGCCCTGAACTTAAAGCTAATCGAAAAATACGCACTTATGAAGAAGCAGGAAGTCCTCTACGACACTTTTTTTCTTGACGATGCCGAGCTTGTAGTTGTAGCTTTTGGCATAGCAGCGAGAATTGCCCTTTCCGCGGTCAGGGATTTAAGGAGTGAGGGACGAAAGATCGGACTGTTCAGGCCGGTCACCCTCTTCCCTTTCCCTGAAAAGCAGATTTCCAGGCTGGCCGCCAAAGGACCGGCATTCGTGGTAGCGGAAATGAACGCCGGACAGATGGTTGAAGATGTGAGGCTCGCCGTAAACGGAAAGGCGGAGGTCTTTTTTTACGGAAGACCCGGCGGCGTTGTATTTACTCCGGAGGAGATCTACAGGAAATTCAGAGCGATTTATTCCAAGGTAAAACGCGGGTAATCCTGCCCGTCATAATGCCTTCAGGGCCCTGAATTCCCCGGCGAAATACTTAAGAGTCAGGTCATCATAAATACAGAACTCTACTGAATCAAGACTGCAATCCGGATTTTCCTTCAGAAACGCCAGCGACTCATGGACCAGGATCTTCGCGCACCTGTCCTTTGGAAAACCGAATATGCCCGAGCTTATGGCAGGCATGGATATGCTTTTTAACTTCTTTCCGGATGCCAGCAACAGAACGCTTTTTACCGCTTTTTTCAGCTTATCGTCTTCATCCCCCTCCCCTATTGCCGGCCCCACCGCGTGTATCACATATTTTGCTGGGAGCCTTCCCCCGGAGGTAATTACGGCCGTGCCAACGGGGGTATAACCAATGTTATCGCTTTCTTCCTGGATTATGCCGCCGCCTTTTCTTACGATAGCGCCCGCGACCCCTCCTCCGTGCTGGAGATGAGAATTTGCGGCATTCACAATCGCATCGACAGTCCTTTCAGTTATATCACCCCGGACCAGGCGCATTGTTTTATCGCCTATAGTGATTACATCGATTTCTTTCATAAACACCCCCTGCCTGACTTTTCAGACCCTCTTCGGCGCCATGATTTATCAATTTCACGCACTGAAAAGGCTAAATGACCATTCATGTGATAGAATATATCAATATTTCATAGTCTTGTATAGTCACTGAGGAGGACAGAATACCCGCGCTATTTGGGAAACTGACAGGTCTTAAGGGAAGTCAGATCAGCAGCCTCGAGAAAATCTACAGGCGGCGGCTGCACACTGAACTTGTCACCGTGGAACTCGGCAAATACCTTGCGGCTGTCTCTTATGACTTGAACCGCCAGGTCGGTGTCCTCGCCACGAGAAAGGGTGTCATCACGCATGTGGTAATCGGTGACGCAAAGGGCATATTCCTGCCTTCACTTGAGGACTATCCTCTGGGCAGAAAATCGCTGAGGGGGCTGCGTTTCATTCATACCCATCTCAACAATGAACCTCTCAACAGGGACGATATTACCGATCTGTCTCTTCTGAGGTTCGACGTGATCGCCGCGATCGGGCTGAAGGGCGACCAGCCTTATGAGATTCATATCGCGCACCTTGTGCCGCACGCAGGCGGGAAATCCCATGAAATGCTTCCTCCTGCCGATTTCTATAATTATGATTTTGATTTCAGGTCTTTTATCACCGCCCTTGATGAGGAGTTCGACAGGTCAAGAGGTTTTAAAACCGGAGATGTATCCGCGGGCGCGGCGGGGCTTTCTTCGAATGAAAGGGCGATACTGGTAAGCGTGTCAACCGTTTCAAGGTCTGACCAGGAGGACTCAACCGAGGAATTAAGAGACCTCGCCCTCTCCAGCAATGTTACCGTGCTCGAAACGGTCATTCAGAGGCCCAAGATGATAAACCCGCGCTACCTTCTGGGTGAAGGAAGGATCCGGGAGCTTGTAATAACCGCCATGGACCGCGGCGCCACCATGCTGATCTTCGATCAGGACCTAAACCCCTCTCAGGTCAAATCCATCGGCGAGCTTACGGAATTGAAGGTCATCGACCGTTCCCAGCTTATTCTGGATATCTTCGCCCGGCGGGCCCACAGCCGGGACGGCAAGGTCCAGGTAGAGCTGGCACAGCTGAAATACAGGCTGCCGCGCCTGACCGGCAAGGGGACCGCCATGTCGAGGCTGATGGGCGGAATCGGAGGAAGAGGCCCAGGGGAAATGAAGCTCGAAGTCGACAGAAGGAGGGTAAGAGAAAGGATCGCCCTTCTTGAAAAAGAACTCAAGTCGCTGAGTGAGGCCCGCAGACAGAGAAAGGCCAGGAGGGTTGAAAACCGGGTGCCGATAGTCTCCATCGTCGGGTATACGAACGCGGGGAAATCCACCCTGCTTAACGCCCTGACCCGCAGCGCGACCTTTGTCGAGGACAAACTCTTCGCGACGCTCGATACCGCCAGCCGAAGGCTCCGGTTTCCACGGGAAAGGGAGGTGGTCATTACCGACACGGTCGGTTTTATCAGGGACCTCCCGAAAGACCTGTTTGCCGCCTTCAAGGCGACCCTTGAAGAGCTGGAGGACGCCGACCTGCTCCTTCACGTGGTGGATGCCTCTTCTCCAAGGTTCGAAAAGCATATCGCCTCGGTCGATAAGGTACTGAAGGACCTTGGTCTGTCCGACAGGGACAGGCTTATGGTTTTCAATAAAGCGGACCTGATCCCGCCCGAGGAGGCCGCGAACCTATCCCTGAGATTTAACGCGATTGCGGTGTCCGCAAAGGACAGCAAATCCTTCGGCCCGCTCCTTGAGGCGATGGAAGCGCATATCTTTAATGAAAAAAAGACTGTCGTAACGTTATAATATCGAAAATCAAAATGAGGATATGACATGGAATTTTCACCTAAATGGATAGCGTGGGAGATCACGCGGAGATGCAATCTCCGGTGCGTTCACTGCCGCTCATCGAGCGAGATGGAGGCAAAAGGACATCCCGATTTCGACACCGCCGAGGCCTTCAGGGTCCTGGACGATATAGTAAGCTATGCGAATCCCGTCGTTGTTCTGTCCGGCGGTGAGCCCCTCATCCGCAAGGACGTCTTCGAAATAGCGCGTTACGGCACTGACAAGGGCTTGAGGATGTGCCTTGCCACCAACGGCACCCTGGTCACGGAAGAGATCTGTAATAACATAAAGTCAGCGGGGATAAGGATAGTTTCCCTTAGCCTTGACGGGGCCGACGCGGCCGTACATGATGATTTCAGGAGCCAAAAAGGCGCCTTTGAAGGCACGCTTAACGCCGCCCGCCTCTTCAAAAAGCATGGTATAGAGTTTATCATCAACTCTTCCTTTACGAAGCGTAATCAGGAGCAGATACCCGCCGTATACAAGCTTGCAAAGGAGCTGGGGGCCACTGCCTGGTATATGTTCATGATCGTCCCTACCGGGCGCGGCGAGGACATAATGAAAGAACTCATATCGAAGGAAGAGTATGACGGCATATTGGACTGGCACTATGATATGGAAAAAGAAGAAGACCTGATGCTGGTCAGGCCGACCTGCGCGCCTCATTATTACCGCGTCGTTTTACAAAGGAACAAGGAGGAAGGCGAATCCGTCAAGAGACGCACGCTTAAATTCTCTACCGGGGGCTCGAAGGGCTGCCTTGCGGGCCAGCTCATATGCCTGATAGATGTGGACGGCAATGTGCTTCCGTGCAGCTATTTCCCCAAGCCCGCCGGGAACATCCGTGAGCGGTCTTTCAAGGACATTTGGGAGAACTCTGAGCTTTTTAAAGACCTCAGGGATTTCAAAAAATATAAGGGCAGATGCGGTTCCTGCGAGTTTGTCAATGTCTGCGGGGGCTGCAGGGCAAGGGCCTACTCTGTTTACGGAGATTATCTTGAAGAAGAACCATTTTGCAGTTATACCCCAGTTAAATTAAGAAAGGCAGAAAAATAATGAACGATACTTTTTTGAAGGCATGCAGAGGAGAAGAAACAGATTATACGCCGGTCTGGCTTATGAGGCAGGCGGGACGTTATCTGAAGGAATATCAGGAAGTCAGGTCCAAGGTGGATTTTCTTACACTCTGTAAGACGCCGGAGCTTGCGGCCAAGGTCACCCTCCAGCCGATAGACATTCTCAATGTCGATGCCGCTATCCTGTTTTCCGACATACTCATCCCGATCGAGGCCATGGGTATGCACCTTGAGTTCTCGGACAAAAAGGGACCGGTACTTGGCGACCCCGTAAGGAACAAGGCCGGGGTCGACAGGCTTGTAATCCCCGACACTGAAGACAGCATGGGATTCGTGCTTGAGACGATCAGGATACTGAGACGCGAACTCTCGGACAGAGTACCGCTTATCGGTTTCTCCGGGGCCCCCTATACCCTTGCGACATATATTATCGAGGGAGGCAGCTCCAAGAATTTTATGCATACAAAGAAGATGATGTATCAGAACCCGGGTCTGTTCGGCGCGCTTCTGGAAAAGATAACTGCAGTGACGATAGAGTATCTTTCCGCCCAGATAAGGGCCGGGGCCCAGGCCGTACAGCTCTTTGATTCCTGGGCCGGGATATTGACCCCATACGATTACGAAAACGTGATCTTCCCATACGTAAAGACCGCGGTCAAGGCCTTAAAAAAATTCGATGTCCCGGTCATATATTTTGCCAACGACTGCGCCGGGATACTCAAGATCGTAAAAAAATGCGGGGCCGATGTCATCGGGGTCGACTGGCGGGTGGACATGCAGAAGGCGGCCAAAAAGATCGGCAAAAAAGCGTCCATACAGGGCAACCTTGACCCGTGCGTCCTTTTCGCGCCGAAGGAGCATATTGAGGAAAGGGTCCAGGACATTTTGAACAAGGCCGAAGGAACACGCGGGCATATCTTCAATCTGGGGCACGGTATTCTGCCTGAAACACCCGTTGAAAACGCCATAGCGATGGTCGAGATAGTTCACCGCCTGAGCAGAAAAAAATAGCTTAAAACATTTTTACGGGTTTAGCAGGCTGTTGAAAAACTCTCATTCGTCAGTTAGAGCCGTCATACTCGTGCTTAAGGCACCTACTGTTGGCGAAGGCGGGTATCCAAACGCCTTAGAAACAATGGATTCCCGTCTGCACGGGAATGACGGAAAACATCTGAAAACACTTTTTCAACAGCCCGGTAGGGCTCTCGTAAATTTTATATATAATTTACGAGAGCTGACAGCCCGGACCAGCTACTCGTGGAGACGAGGGTCAAAGGGCCTGCACGTCGAGAAGGCGCGCGCAAAGGATGCGAAGCATCGTTTTTGACTCTGAGGGAGGGACACTCGCTGAAAAACGTTTCCATTCCCTTTCCACCATGGCCCCGGCATCCTGTTGGCACAGACGAAGGGCCCCCGACCCTCTTACAAGGCCGATTGCTTCCCTCAGGACAGAGGGGTCTTCCCTCAGCATTTTTGAACACAGAATCTTTTGAAGCCTGAGACTGTCTTTGTCCTTTAGAAGCTCAATCGCCCTTAAGGTCACATACGTAAGTTTTCCGGACGAGATATCTTCGCCCGGTGTCTTGCGCCAGGCACGGGACTCACTGAAGTTATGGACATCGTCGATGATCTGGAATGCTGTGCCGAAGACCTTTGCAAAAGACCCGCTGGCATGTCTTACCGCTTCGTCGGCATTGGCGATGATGCAGGCGAACTTCGCCGCCGACTCCAGCGGGGTCGAGGTCTTATATTCATACATCTGGAGTATCTTCCGTTTCAACCCGCTTTTGCGCCATCTTCGCAGATTTGCCTCAGTAAGGTTTCTCGACCGGAAGATGTCAAGACCCTGTCCAAGGTGGGAGCGGACCATATCTTCGATCATGAGTCGATACATGTCCAGCCGCTGAACGGTGGAAAGAAGCGGATGGTCAGCCAGCAGCAGATAAGGAAGGAAATAGACCGTATTGGCGGCATTGAGCGCAACGTCGAGACCATAACGAATATGCACGCAGTCCGTCCCGCGTCTGATTATCGAGCCGTCTTCAATGTCATCTATAATCAATGCGCCGGTGTGACACAACTCGGGTATGACTGACAGGAGCATTTCGTAAGGCTCGAAACTTACGCCAAGAGTCTCGGTCATGAGGAAACCAAAAAGGGGCCGCCAGCGTTTCCCTTTACGCGAGACCAGGTCCCATATGGGCTCTGAAAGTATGGCTTCATATGCCGCAGGCTCCTGACGCCATGAGTCCGCTCCGGCGTATATGAGATGTCGCGCATTGTCGAACTCCCTGGGCAGGAAACGTTCTATGCAGTCATCGACGCTCCTGACGAGAGGCGCGGTGTATTTCTGAAAATCGAAGATATACCCATAGCCATGCAGTTCGAGCCTGGCCCATCCCCTTATCGCCTTACCGTCAAGCGCGCCCGAGACCGTTCCGGCCCCTTCCCATATTGCGCGCATGAAGCCAAAGATCGGGATCTCCTGATTGTCGGCGAGAGGTTCGAAGGTCAGCGCGGCCCTGATTTCCGGAATTTTGATGCTCCACGAAATGGGATAGCTGATTCGCGTCTCTCTGCTTACCCATTGTCTTAGGGACTCGGCAGTCACAGCGTTGTACAGGCGCGGATTTCCTCCCTTTTTGCGCACAACGGCATACTTCGCAACGACACGCCCGCTTTTCATATCCCTGTGGACCATCACCATCCAGTCGTCGCCATTTTCGAGGTTTATTGCGAACCAGTCCCAGCCGAGGACGCGGCCCTTTGAATGCCCCGAATAAAACCAGCCCCTCAGATCTCCCCATTGGTGGTCCAGCCACGCCTGCCCTGTCACCTTCTTCGAGCCCGCCCTGCCGGTGAGTTCCAGCCTGGGATAGGTCCTGTAACGGACTTCCTTAAGTAAGGGTATATTTAAGGCATCGACCCTCATTGGCGGGCTGACAGGCCTGAGAATGAAATCACACCTGCGGCGGGATTTCGGTCCCAGAAACGATATGCGGAAGCTATCTTTGTCCTGAGCCAATGAGAAGTCATTCCATGTTAGATGGAGCGGGTCGTCTTTCATAGAGGGGACTGAAGTCTCAAGCCTGATCGGCCTGGGGGGACCGCAGGCGCGGACTTCCTTGATATATTCGTTCATAATATGGGCGTCAATGTTGAGACCTCCCTTACGGCCGGACGCGTGACTCAGCAGCTCGACAACTTTCGGGTCGATCTGACTCAGGCTCTCGTGACGGTCCTCTCCAGGGCCGATCACCGACAGAATGAAGGAGAACCCGTCTGCTTCACCATCTGAAATGGTCTGTCCTGCATATCGGAAAAGGGTCGCCATAAAATAATGCCGGCCCGGACTGTCTCCCTCGAAATAACCCTGCACGAACCACCATTCGATAGGGCTGCCAGGGTGCGAAGATTCGTCGACTATTAGAGAGTCGCTTGCCACGCTAAACAAATCTCCCCGATATTCCCGGTTTGGAACCCATTACCGAAGACATTCCTGCTTCATTGACGCGCGCTTCCCAAACATAGGCCATGAATACCGGCCAGAAGGCGGCAAAGGCCGGGGCCCACACAAGCTCGCCGAAGGGCAAGCCCAGAACTCTTTGTCCCCAAATACCGTCAGGGTACCAGGACATAACATAATCCGGCCAGACTCTGAATTGGACAAATACTATAGCGACATAGAAGGGAAAAAAACAGGCAGAACCGGAAATCGCAAGGATCAGAAGCCCCCTTCTTAAAATCAACAGTCCGACAAGGCCTGCAGCAGTCAATAAAACCGTAATGGTCATGGAAGACATGCCGCATAAATGGAGAACCGAAAACAGGGCTGAAAAAAGAAGACCAAAAATAAAATACCTTCGTAGAGCGGTGGCCAACCTGAATGACATCTCAAGGCGGCTGCCAAGACTCCATGCCGAGGCCAGCCATGACAGCATCCCTGCAAGAATACAGAACATGATGTCCTCAAGGCCCGGCAGTATCCCACCCAGGCGGACCGGACTCCAGTAATCGATCTCGTGGGCGACAGACAGTAAACAACAGGGTATGCAGAATAAGCCGCTGGCGTAGGCCCATTTGGCGCTCTCCCTCGAAAGACTGGACCTGACCAAGGTCAGCACGACAACCATCAACGGAAGGTTAGCGAAAAAATAGGGATGGGTCCTCAGGACATCCATCATATGGTTTAGTTGTTCCTCGTATAGTTTACGCCTTTGTCCCTGCCCTCGATCCTGAATATCGGATCGCCGTCTATGAGTTCGCGAAGCCTTCCGGAATCCATATGGTTATAAAACACCGGATGAATCATTGAAGGGTCTTCAAGACTTCCCGAGAGCCTTGACATTAAAGACGGGTCCCTCCTGATGATGGACGTGACCTGCAGGGTCTTATACAGGCGTATGTAAGTATTGATCCCGACGCTGTCCGGCAGCAGTCTCCGAAACAGATCAAGATAAAATTTCAGCGTATCTTCGTCCTCATATGGAAACCCGGTCAGAAAATCGACGACGATCCTTATCCCAGACGATTTTGCGCTGAATATCATCTTTTCTATTTCGCCCCAGTAAAGCGGGCATTTCTTCCACGAATCTACCGTAAGGGTGATCAAGGATACGCCCGAGGACTTCATCAACTGAACCAGCCTCCGGCTGTGGCCTGCCGGTTTCATATAGACCGCCCAATCGATGGAAGGTCCGGTCTTTATAAGGGCCTTCAGAAATTCCATGGAATAATCAGTGTCTTCGTTGAATTCAGAATCGCATAAATGAAACCGGGTGATGCCGCAATCCGAAAATCCCCTTATCTGACCTATTACCTCCGGGATTTCCCTGAAGGAGACCTTTGTGTTAGCCTCTGTGCAGTATATGCATGAGGAACTGCATCCCCTATGGGTCTCGAACCCGGCAATCCCCCCCTCGCCGATATATTTCTTATAATCGACCCACTCTGATCTCCGGAGGCAGGGGATCGAATAAGTATGTTCCCTGGTCCAGATCTTTTGACGGCCTCCGGAAGATGAAAGGCTGTTTATTATCCCGTTCATGACACCTTCGCCCGGTCCTGAAACAACTGCATCAGCGCCCAGGTAGTCGCAAATTCCATCGGGGTCTATAGCAGCGGCAGCGCCTCCGATTACCGTAAAAAGTCCGGATTTGGCCTTGATATGACCTATCAGCGACCTGATATCATCGAGAAAAAATTCATTTGAGTCATAAAGGACGGTGTCGGCATTTCTGACCGTGATCCCTGCCAGATCCGGCATGAACTGACTGATCGTACTATCCAGGGCATTAACCGGATCAGGATTGAAACAAAGGTCCAGAAGCCTGACCTCATGACCGGAAGCTGTGAGGTCTCCGGCTATCATCTCAAGTCCGATCGGCGGGACAGGAGGATGCAGATACCGATTGGGATTGATTAAAAGGACCTTCATAGATAATGACTCAATCTTAAGGTATTACATTACCTGAACAAGCTTATCATCATGATAAATCTACTTTTTCCTGCTTTTATTGGATGTTGGTGGGGCTGTTGGGGCAGGCTTTTTGGTGGCCTTCCCCAATCTCTCTCCGCAGCAATATACCGGCATTACACCACCCGTACCATCAGACTTCATGTAATGCTTTGTTCCGCATTTCCTGCATGTAACGACCGACCCATCTTTCATATCAGACCTCCATATGCCTTGGTATTGTCTTATTATTGCAAAATCCGGGCTACTTTCTAAACTTCATGTAGATATAAAATCCGATCAAAAAGGGCTCGAATCTTATGACCATATTTTCAGTAAAACCCAAGATGAACTGCATTATAAATATTCCGGAATTTCCCTTCGCCTGGAGCCCCCTGTCCATCATCACCTCAGCCAGTTCCTTTGCTTCGAGCGAGACGACATAAACCAGATGTACCAGAATCAGAATAAGGACCCCCTCGGCAAAGGCCCTCTTTCTTTTGTTTATGAAATGATAAAGCGCGGCCATGATGGCAAAAGTCAGCGGAGCGTTAAAGGTATAAGACGATGTTTTTACGGGTATATCCAAAAGGACGCCGGAACGCCTGTCAAGAGGACTGAAGGTCGCCCAGACAACCTCCCCTTCCATAGTCATCTCCTCGTACCTCATGCCCATGACGCCGGCTGCGACCTTTGACGCCGTGACCGTGATCCCTCTGCCATAGTAGTCTTTGATCTGGATCCAGAGGACCAGAAAAAGCAGGTAGGCCGCCAGAAATGTGACAACCGTCCTTAACACGGTCCCTTTAAACACCTGGTATTTTTTTGCGCTGCAGATAGTTAAGATAGATGAAGAAGACGCCCAGAGAAACCGCTATCATGAGACCCTGGGCGACATATATATGGATATAATCAAAGAAGCGCCTGAAGTGGACCCCTGAATACCCCAAGGCCGCTATCCTCACTATGTTGACGACCTGTATCGCGGCAAACCCGGCGGCAATCCCGATCAGTTTGTCCCTTAGTACCGACGGATAAGCGATTACCGCCACGGAATAGATCATGACAGCCTCAAGGCCGTTACAACCGAATTTTACGTCAAGCAGTATCGAGGGAAGCCGGATGAGAGACCCCTCATATGTGCATGGAACACTCAGGAACCCAAGGAGTCCGGCGGTTACGGCGACCACGCCCTTCGTATAAAGCCCGTCAACGTCTATGATCTTTTGAATGGGAGTAAAACCTATAATGAAGAAAAATCCGCCCATAAGCAGAAAATACGTTATAACGAACCGCCTGATGCTTATCCCCCCCGCCTGTTTCCGGACATCAGACTGGACCGGCTTCTTATTTTTCACGGCTGCCATAATTCCATATAATAAATAAATCCTGCCTCTTTATGCCATAGCCTGCAATGTATAGGGCGCGCGCTAATTAAGTTTTAGCCGCCCTCGCCTCATCCAGTCTGTCGGAAAGATACGAAACCAGCTTTTTTATCCCCATTCCAGTGACCGATGATATCGCGATAAATTTGATATTGTTATCGTCGCAGTGACCCTTCAGCCTGTCATGTCTTTGCATATTGCCCGCGATATCATATTTTGTGCCGACCACGATCTGCGGCTTCAGGAGCATGTCCGGGTTGAACAATTCGAGTTCCCTGTTGATCTTCATCATGTTATCGACAGGGTCCCCCTCGCCCATCTCGGATATGTCGACCAGATGCAGCAGCAGCGATGTCCGTTCTACGTGTCTTAAGAACTGAAACCCAAGCCCCACACCCTTGTGCGCGCCTTCAATAAGGCCCGGGATGTCGGCAACGACGAAGCTCCGCCTGTTGTCCGGTTTGACGACCCCAAGATTTGGGACCAGGGTCGTAAACTGATAATCGGCGATCTTGGGACGGGCTGAGGATATAACGGATATCAGGGTCGATTTCCCGATATTGGGAAGGCCCAGAAGACCCACGTCGGCAAGAAGCTTGAGCTCAAGGACAAGATGACGTTCCTCACCCTCTTCCCCGGGCTGGGCAAACCGAGGGACCTGCCTCGTTGCGGTAGCAAAATGCTGGTTGCCCTGCCCGCCTCTACCGCCTTTGGCAATTACGGCCTCCGCGCCCTCATGGTCGAGGTCGAAGAGCGCCTCTTTCGTTGTCTCGTCGATGATCTGTGTGCCTACAGGCACGGGAAGGAGAAGGTCTTCACCGTCTTTGCCGTGCATTCTCTGCTTCTGGCCATGGGCCCCGGACTGGGCCATGTACTCACGCTTATATCTGAAGTCAAGAAGAGTGTTAAGATTTCCGGACGCCCTGATAATGACATGGCCTCCCCGTCCTCCGTCACCGCCGTCCGGGCCGCCGCGCGGCACGTATTTTTCCCTTCTGAAGTGAATGGCGCCCTTTCCGCCATGGCCGGCCTTTACATAAATTGTTGCGTAGTCTACGAATTTCATTAGTATGACTTCCTTATGGTGAAAATAAAAAAGGCAGATTAATATCTGCCTTTTTTATTTTATATTATATGCTGATTTAGGCTTCTGCGGCAGGATATACGCTTATCTTTAATCTGTCCCTGTCTTTTCTTTCGAACTTGACAACTCCATCGACGAGAGCAAAAAGTGTGTCGTCGGAACCCTTCCCTACATTGTTTCCGGGATGGAATTTCGTGCCTCTCTGCCTGACTATAATATTTCCGCCCTTGACCTTCTCACCGCCGAATTTCTTGACGCCGAGTCTTTGTGAATTACTGTCGCGGCCGTTTCTGGAACTTCCGACTCCTTTTTTATGTGCCATCTTATCCTCCGATTACGATATCTGTAATTTTCAAAATTGTATATGCCTGCCTATGCCCGTTGAGCTTACGGTGGCCCTTCCTGGGCTTCTGCTTATAGACAATGACCTTGGCGTCCTTCCTGTCCCCAAGGACTTCGGCCTTCACCGAGGCATTGGCCAGATAGGGCCTTCCGATCTGGACGCTTTCGTCTTTTGAAACAACAAGGACCTTGTCAAGGCTGATTGTGGAGCCGCTTTCAGATTCAAGTCTCTGGACCTTTATGGTTTCGCCGGGGGTTACCCTGTGCTGTTGTCCACCTGTTTCGATTACTGCATACATAATTTATCACCTCCGAAAAATTGTAAGTAATATAATACCACAAATATAAAAAAATTGTGTATATTCGGGAGGATATTAGGAAACAGCCTGAAATCGTCGATAACTCTAAAGACCAACGACAAAACGCCTGGTCAGTCGATTATACCAGAAGCCATTATAAAAAAAGGGAAGGCCTTAGCCTTCCCTTTTTTTATACGTTAATGTGTCCGAAATATGTCCTATTTTTAGATATCGTAATAAAGGAAAAATTCGTAAGGATGCGGCCTGAGCCTCAGCGCATCCACCTCGTTTTTCCTCTTGTAGCTGATCCATGTCTCGATCGCGTCTTCGGTGAAGACATTGCCCTTGAGCAGGAAGTCATGATCTGCCTCGAGCGCGTCGAGCGCCTCATCAAGACTGCCGGGCATGGTCGGTACGGAAGCCAGTTCCTCAGGGCCGAGATCGTATATGTCCTTGTCGAGCGGTTCACCGGGATGGATCTTGTTTTCGATGCCATCCAGACCTGCCATCAGCATAGCCGAAAAAGCAAGGTAAGTATTGCATGACGGGTCAGGGAACCTCACCTCGACCCTCTTTGCCTTGGGGTTGGCCGAATAGGTAGGTATCCTTATGGATGCCGAACGGTTTCTCGCCGAGTACGCAAGGTTGACCGGGGCCTCGAAGCCGGGTGTCAGCCTTTTGTAGGAGTTTGTAGTCGGGTTCGTAAGGGCCGCAAGGGCATGCGCATGCTTCAGCACGCCGCCGATGTAATAGAGGGCCATCTCGCTGAGACCCGCATAACCGTTTCCTGCGAACAGGGGCTTGCCCTTTTTCCAGATAGACTGGTGAACGTGCATACCGGAGCCGTTGTCGCCGAAGAGAGGTTTCGGCATAAAGGTCGCCGTCTTGTTGTGCCTCCTTGCGACGTTCTTTACGATGTATTTAAAGAGCATGTTCTTGTCGGCCATCTTTACGAGAGAGTCGAACCTCATATCGATCTCGGCCTGGCCGGCGGTCGCGACCTCGTGGTGCTCACGCTCGACATAGATGCCGCATCTGATCATCTCCATGACCATCTCTGTCCTTAAGTTGACCTGGCTGTCTGTCGGAGGCACCGGGAAGTACCCTTCCTTGTGGCGGGGTTTGTAGCCCAGGTTCGGGTTTTCGTCACGGCCTGAGTTCCAGATGCCTTCCATGGACTCGATAAAATAGTAGCCGCTGTGCGCGTTCTGGTCAAACTGTATGCCGTCAAATATAAAGAACTCCGCCTCAGGCCCAAAAAATGCGGTATCGCCGACGCCGGTTGACTTAAGATAATTTTCAGCCTTCTGGGCTATATAACGAGGGTCTCTGGAGTAGTACTCCTTAGTGATAGGGTCAACGATATTACAGATAAGGCTTATCGTAGGGTACTCCATGAAAGGGTCCATGAAGGCGGTCTCAGCGTCCGGGATGATCAGCATGTCGGAGGTGTTGATCGCCTGCCAGCCCCTGATCGATGAGCCGTCAAACCCGAGGCCTTCCTCGAATACCTCTTCCTTCAGCTCCGCGATCGGGACCGCGAAGTGCTGCCAGATCCCCGGAAAATCCAGAAACTTGAAGTTTGCCATTACAGCCTTGTTTTCCTGTGCCAGCTTGATTACGTCCTTTGGTGTCATTATTCCTCCCTGGAATTAGAATTAGTTTGGTACACAAACCCTGTTAAACAGCTGTTTCTCCTGTTTCTCCCGTCCTTATCCTTACGACCTGATCGACGGAATAGACGAATATCTTCCCGTCGCCGATCTTGCCGGTCTTCGCTATCTGCTCTATGGTCTTTACCACTTTGGGAGCAAGGTCGTCCGAGATCACGATCTCAAGTTTGATCTTCGGGATGAAATCAACCACATACTCCGCGCCGCGGTATAGTTCGGTATGGCCCTTCTGCCGTCCGAAACCCTTTACCTCCGTAACCGTCATGCCCTGAATGCCTATCTCGTTAAGCGCGTCCTTTACCTCGTCGAGCTTGAACGGCTTGATGATGGCCTCTATCTTTTTCATTTCTCACCTCCTTGTAAATTATTTAATATCAAACTCTAACAAAAAAAAGCCTTATAAAAATTGGCCGCCCTTGCCGTATATTCCGAATGTAATGCATCAGTCTGCCGGAAGATCAGGTCCATATTGACCGCTTCGTTCTTCAGCCAATCATATATCATCTCTTTCGTCACTTCAATATGAAACTGAAAGGCGTAGGAGCTGTCGCCATATCGGAAGGCCTGGTTGGGGTAGAGTTCAGATTCGGCAAGATGCGCGGCCCCGGAGGGAACATCAAAGGTCTCCCCATGCCAGTGAAAGACCGGGAAGACGTCCCTCTGCTTTCCGCTTGCCGGATCCGACGCAAGGACCCGCATCAGCCTGTCCGATTTCCCCCCATTTCCAAGTTCTATTTCATACCAGCCGATCTCTTTTTCTTTACCCGGATATATTTTTGACCCCAGTGACTTTGCCATGATCTGCGCCCCAAGGCAAATACCGAGGACCTTCCTGCCGCTCTTCATGAATTCAGAGGCAAGCTGTATCTCTTTGCCGATATAAGGATAGATATCGGTCTCGTTAACGCTCATGGGGCCGCCCATCATGACCAGGGTATCGAATTCGGAAGACGAAGGGATGTCTTCCCGCGAGCACTCGACGATTTTAAATGAGATTTTGTTGTCCGCCAGAAACGACTCTATAGTGCCCGGCCCTTCATGGCTGGCGTTTTTCAATATCAATACCGACATGCATATCCATTAACAAGAAGCTTGCCAGTCCAAATTGTCTTTAAAACAGAGGGGTTAGCGAACCTCAGGAGCAATATTATCAATACCGACATGCATATCCATTAACAAGAAGCTTGCCAGTCCAAATTGTCTTTAAAACAGAGGGGTTAGCGAACCTCAGGAGCAATATTCTGCCTTTTTATTAGGCAGCCCTGCCTTATTATGAGGCAGAAATTATTAAGGACAAAAGTTCGTTTCCCGAAATATGCCCAACGTTTTTGCCGTCGTAGGGGGCATTATGGGCCTTATGTAGGGGCGATCCGGCGGGTCGCCCGGGTTTGCCGTCGCCGTTCGTTTTTGTCATTCGTTAAATTTTTTTTCATTTTTCTGTTTCATGGGCGACCCATCGGGTCGCCCCTACGGTTATTTCGAACAATGCTGTTTTATCTCCCATTTCCACGATTAATAACGTGGTATACAATCCCATCTCCCAGACTCCTCGTTATCCTCGGCATCTTCTTTTTCCTTTATCTCTTCTCATTTCCATGTTATGCAACCTAGGAAACAACGTCCCCTAAGTCCCCAAAATATGTGGGCCTTCCGTAGGGGCGACCCGGTGGGTCGCCCTGGTTTGCTGAAGGATATGGTTTGAGAGCGAATTCGACAAAGGCCGCAGGTGTGTATTTGTGATTCATGTGACGCAGAGGGACGAAAGATGAATAACCAAAAAATCAGAAGCAGAGAGAAGAAGACTAAGGTAAGAGTAATGATATGAGGAATAAAAGTTTTTCTGCTGAAATGCCGGCTTTCTTAAGGATACTGTTGAGTGTGCCCTTTTTAAGGGATTTAGCCGACCACGTCAACATAACCTGAGGCAGCATCCTTAAGCATGTAAATAGCTTCTTCAACAGTTTCGCCTTCAGTGGTTATGTCAAGTTCCGGGCAATAAACTACATAACCGCCTTCTTCGGCAGGGTTGAGTTCAGCGGTGATTTTTATTTTCTTCATATAAAAATGATAAAAGATGGGGTGGTTTATGTCAATAGAACGGAGACAAAGTAGTTCCCCCATTTTTTTCGTCGTTCCCGCGCAGCCAACAGTAGACATAATGTATTAAACCTGTCCAACCTTAAGCGACGT
>JACRLQ010000047.1 GCA_016215155.1 Nitrospirota bacterium | reverse complement strand
CTTTGTATGTCGATTTGGGCGAGGGCAAAAAGGCCATGACCGGTTTGGAACTCAGGGTTTTTCGTCCCGGCGAAGATTTTAAGCACCCGGTCAGCGGCGAGGTTTTAGGTAAAGTAGAGAAAGACTTAGGAGTGGTAAGAATCAAAGAGGTGCGGGAAAAATTCTCGGTCTGTGATGTTTTGCAGAAAACCGAAGGAACCACCATTTTGCCGGGAGATAAAGTCCGCATATCTTCCGCCCGTATTGTATTAGCGGTGGGGCTAAGCCAGGATGAAGGCGCCAAGGCCGACCTTAGAAGCATTTCCCGCCAGTTGCACACCGCCCTTACCCGCGCCAACCGTTTTGAAATCCTCGACGAGGGCAAGTTGAAAAACGCCATGAGCCTTTTGGGTGTGGGAAGCTTTGAAACCCTGAGCGATCCCATGGTAGCCAAAAAATTGGCCAAGGAATTGCGGGTGCAGGCCGTCCTGGTGGGACGCATCACCAAAACCGCCTCGGTGGAATACTTAGATATTAAGGTCATCTCCACCCAGAGCGGGGAAGCTTTGACCGCTTTCCATACCGATCTGACCGCCTCCGCGCCGCGTACGGCCAATCCCGCCCCCGGCGCCGTCTCTCCTTATCAATACGGGGCCGCCCGCACCGCGCCCGGTTCCACCGAACAGACCCAGCGCGCCCTGCCCAACGCTGATTTTGTCACCCCCGGCCCCACCGACGCCCGCAACCTCTCCAAGTGGAAAACCCCCGACTTCGACACCCCCATGCGCGCCATGGTGGTGACCGACGTCAACGGCGACGGCAAGAACGAAATCGTACTGGCCGACGACACCCAGGTTTTTATCTTCGCCTGGGAAGGCAACGTTTTTCGCCGCCTGTGGGTCTCCGAACGTTCCCGCGCCAGCAATATCCTGGCCCTGGATGCCATCGATCTTAAAGGCGCCGGCACGCCTCAAATCGTAGTTACCCAGTTGTATGGAGATTACCTCTCTTCTTATATACTCGAATATGACGGTAAAACTAAAAAATTTAAAACCATACTGGCGGGCGAGCCTTACTTTTTCCGGGCGCTGCCCACCGGGGAGAAGGGTCAGCTGCAGCTTTACGGGCAGATGATGAACATCTCCGCCCAAACCCTCAGGACCGGCACCAAAATCGTCAACCAGGAACCCTTCAACTCCCCCATTTACCAAATGGTGCTGAAAAACAACAAGCTGGAAAAGACTTCGCCCTTAAAAGTCCCCGCCGGAATCGGCATTTACGGCTTAACCGTGGCCGATGTTGACGGCGACGGGGCCAACGATATAATCGCCATCGACGACAGCGAATATCTGCGCCTGTACACCATGGAAGGCAAATTAAAGTGGAAATCCTCCGACCATTTCGGGGGCTCGGCGCTTTTCTTCCCCTATCGGGCTCACGGCACCGTAACCGGGGAAAGGGATTTAAGAGCTTATGTCAAGGGCCGGGTTTTATCCCGGGACTGGGAGAAAAAGGGACGGCCCAGCGTCATCGTCGCCCAGAATATCCCCAAGATCGGCTATTTCTTGGAAAACACCCGCCTCTACGATAAGGGCAAAATCGCCAACTTAACCTGGCAGCAAATGGGTATGGAAATCGACTGGGAAACCAAGGAACTCCAGGGCATCGTCACCGATATCGCCCTGGCGGATATTGACGGCGACGGGGTGGAAGACTTAATGGTGCTGATGCTCTATCCTAACTATCTGGATTGGGATGTCCGCCCCTGGGCCAAGGGAACCAGCACCGTGCTCTTCTACAAGATGACCCCGGTAGTGGCGGGCTCAACCGCGGCAGGACAATAAAAGCAGTAGACGGTAGACAGCATACAGTAGACAGGGAAAAACAAAAAAGCTTTTCCCTGTATGCTGTCTACCGTCTACCGTCTACTGTTTATTGTGGCAAATTTGCCTCTAAGAAATTAAAAAAGGGATATTTTTGTTGCAAAGACGACATGTTTTTTTCGGGTTTTGAAACAGTATGCAGGAAGAACCGGACATAAATTTGCCCTGGCATGCTTTTAAACCCTTCATTTAGTAATATTTAGAAGCTAGACACACTTCGGCACAAATCTTGCTATATATCGATTAATACCCCTAAAATTTCTTTTAAAAGACGTAAAAAAAAGCTTTACAAAAATTATAGGGTAATGATAGGGTAGTATGGCT
>JACRLQ010000055.1 GCA_016215155.1 Nitrospirota bacterium | reverse complement strand
TACCAGTGCTTTAATCGCATCAGGTGTATTCGGTATCTCTCCGTAGTAAATCACTTCCCCACGTCCCTCTTTTGCTATGCCAACTGCTATCGTTTCCTTGTGTACATCAAGCCCTACGTATTTGCTATAATTTTTCATAAGCTGTCCTCCTTAATTGTGGCTCTGAGCCTCTGGGTTTATTCCCTTAAGCTTAATCCACGTCGCTTAAGGTTGGACAGGTTTAATACATTATGTCTACTGTTGGCTTCGCGAGTATGACGGCTCTAACTGACAAACCGAGAGTTTTTTAACAGGCTGCCGGGAGGATCAGGCCTCGCCTTTTTTTCTCTTCTTTTCCTTGTACATGGCGATGTCCCCCTCCGCCAGAAGCTCCTCTATCGTAGAGGGATTTTCAGGATCGAAATAGGCTGTGCCGATGCTTAGCGAGAGGTCGTATTTACGTTTGGGGTCTGTATTATGCTCGCTTATCCTCTCTTTGAGGCGGCAGATCATCTTATCTATCTCCTCTCCTGATATGCCAAGGGGGACGGCTACGAATTCATCGCCCCCGATGCGGGCTATCACGTCGGATTCGCGGTACGCGGCCTTCAATATGGACGCAATGACTATAAGGGCATTGTCCCCTTCCTGATGGCCGTATGAATCGTTTATCTCCTTGAGGTTGTCGAGGTCGGCGTAGAGCATGTAAATCCCTTTTTTCCGCCGCACTGCAAGCTTCAGCTGGTGGTCCCCCAGGACGTATAGCCCGCGGCGGTTATATAGCCCGGTGAGCTCATCCGTAAGAGACAGCGCCCTCAACTCCTCCTCCGCCCTCCGAAGGTCGCGCATGGTCCGGTCTGCCTTGAAGGAGCTCCTCGCAAGAAATAGTATGAGCGCCAAAGAGACCAGCAGGGAAAGCGCCGCCGACTGCCATATAAGACCGTCCATCCGCTCCTTGTTTTTTGTGATGTCGTAATATATCTCGAGCGCGCCCACCGTTTTACCATTCTTCGTAAAAGGTACGTAGGTCTCCACGACATGCATGTCCATCACCTTGTCTTCAAGCGTCTTTGACGATTTTTTCACGATCGTGGCGAGCGTCCTGCCCTTATCGATGATATCGCGGAAATAAGGCTTCGTGTTTATCTCGCCGATCTCTTTTGGGTCGGTCGAAAAAAGTATCATGCCTGAGCTGGAGAAGACCTTGAGCTTTGCGAGCTTCAGGTCTTTCTGGATGTTTTCCATCTCATGAAGGAAGTGAGGGCTTATGGAATCCTTCATAAGGAGGGGATGCTCCGCGGTATGCTCGCCGGACAGATGAGAGGCCACCCTTAAGGCGTCTTCCTTCGCGTTTTCGCTCAATATGCCGATAAAAGAGGGGTACAGAAACAGGCACGTGTATGCGGGAAGCGCTACGACGGCTATGAGCGCCAGAACTATAACGGACCTGAGGGAGTCAAATTTTCGAATCATGTTTCCTGCCGGATATTTCTATTTAGTGTCTGTGTATAAAGTCCCTTTTGCCGTCATACCGGACTTGATCCGGTATACGGAAGCCTTTGAAAACACTGGATTCCGGCTTCGGCCTGCCGGAATGACAAACAGAAAAAGAGAGTTTTATATACAGACTCTATTTAGTTACAATAACAGTATTCCATCTATAAATAAAGCAGGGCGGGGGGCAAACAGGCAATGTCAGGACAGCTTTTCAGGACTGTGTTAACTTATTAATATTCGACAAATGAACATACTTAACAAACTCGAAAGAAGGTTCGGGCGGTTCGCGATCAGGGACCTGATGGTCTATATCATAGGCATCAACGCCCTGATCTATATGCTCCGGTACGGTATGCCGCAGAGCGAGGCGATAGGCAGGCTCACGCTCGACCCCCGGCTTATTATGCAGGGGGAACTCTGGAGGCTCATAAGCTGGATATTCATTCCTCCTTCCGCCTCGCTTTTTTGGATTTTCTTCATCTTTTATTTCTATTACATGGTCGGCACGGGGCTGGAGCATGAATGGGGGAGTTTCAGGTTCAATGTCTTTTATTTCACCGGGGTGATGGGGACCGCCCTTGCCGCCTTCATAACAGGCGAGGGCACGACAGCGCTATATCTGAACCTGTCGCTTTTTCTGGCCTTTGCCTACATCTATCCGGACTATGAGATCCTGCTTTTTTTCATAATCCCGGTCAAGATGAAGTACCTGGCCTGGCTTAACTGGGCGTTCATTGCATTTACCGTCCTGACCGCCCCGCTTCCCGGCAAGATTGCCGCGGTGGTCTCGATCTCAAATTATTTCCTCTTTTTCGGCGGAGATATCTTTTCGACCATAAGACGCCGGGGGTCTTCGTATAACCGGAGAAAGGCCTTTGCCCCGGCAGGCAAAAAAACGATACATAAATGCACAACCTGCGGCAGGACCGAGGCCGACGATGTGACCCTTGAGTTCAGATATTGCTCTTCCTGCGAGGGCGATTACGAATATTGCATGGAACATCTAAAGACCCACGAACATATACGAAAGAGTTCATAAGCGGTGAGGTCAGGAACCCTTCGGTTACTGTAAAGGGTTTAAATCACCCACCCCACTGCCCCTCCGGGGAGGGACCTTCAATCCCGGTGTTTTGAATCTCAAAGTCCACCGTCACTCCCTGACCAGTTCGATAAGCGTTATCTCGGGGGGTGAAAGAAAGCGTATCGGCGGGCCCCAGGTGCCGGTGCCACGGCTGACATATAAAGAGCCCATCCCCTTGAGATCAGCCAGGCCTGATTGTATAGGGTAATAAAGCCATGTAAGTATGCTGAAGGGGAATATCTGTCCCCTGTGGACATGGCCTGAGAGCTGAAGATCAAAGAGCCCGAGGGCATTATTGTCAATGAGAGGACGGTGCTTAAGAAGAAGCCTGAACCTATCCTTTGAAAGCCCTGAAAGCAGGTCTTTTTCGGCGCCTGTACCGGGCAGCTTCATCTGTCTTACAGCAGGGTCGTCAACCCCCGCGATCGTGATGACATTTCCGGGGCTCACGCTCTGCCCGCGCAGGAGTATGAACCCCGCGTTTTCGATGAAGCATTTAGCCTCGTTAAGCCCCACATAGAATTCATGGTTGCCGGTGATGGCGTATTTCCCGTATTTTGGTCTTATCTCTGAAAACAGATCAGAAAGATGGTTGTACGAGCATATCTGCCCGTCGACGAGGTCTCCGGTCGAAACGAGTATGTCAGGGCCGGCCCGTTTGACCTGTTCAATCACTTCCCTTACACGCTTTTCGCGGATTATCAGCCCTATATGAAGGTCCGAGATCTGGACTATCTTCAGGCGGTCGATACCGGGAGGAAGTTTTGAGGTAGCGATCTTTATATGTTCAGTCCGGATATACAGGGCCTCAAAATATCCATACACTGACGCGGACAGGGACAACAAAAGAGAAAACACGAAGGCGTTAAATGGAGAAAGTGTCATATCCGCGGGATTTCGGTGGAAAACCTGACCGGCTATATAAAGCAGCCCGCGGTAGATATCGTGCGCAAGCGAGAAGAAGCAGAACAGGAAAAGCCAGCCCAGCCAGAGATAGCCGGCCCAGGCAGCCGTCCTTGCGAATGCCTCGAGGTTTGATCGTTCGGCGTATCTTACAATAAACGGCGCGGATATCATAAGAAGCAAAAAAAGGGCAAAAGGGACAATGGCGAGGTCAGGGATGAGGCCCGCGGCCCGTGCCCTTACAAATAAATAACAGTGCATCCCTCCGTATAAAAGCAGGAAGACCGAAAGGAAAAGTATCATCTCCTGTTTTTTCCGAAGAAGAACTCGCTGCCCTGTCCCGGATAGGCCCGGTAGTCCCGAAAGTCGGATGTCTCGGCAGACCCCGGCCATTTTCCCGGCCTGGGCTCCGGCCCTTCACGCGTAATTTCCGAAGGAACGGAATCATTGATCATCGGGGCGGAATGAATATCGATCCCCTCGACATTCCAGCTGAATTCTATAGGGATGCCGTTTGGGTCGAAGGTATAGATTGAATGGATGAAGCCGTGATCGATGACCTCGGAGACCCAGACGCCAGCGGCATCTATTTTATTTTTGAGCTGCCAGAGCATCTCCCGTGACTCGACGCCGAAAGATACGTGATCGAACGCGATAGGGCCTGACACCTTCCTGCCGTGCTCTTTTTCCTCCACGGGCCTGGCCTCCGGCCATTCGAAAAAAGCGATCATGTCCCGGTCCGAGATCTCGAAGAAATAGTGCCGGTAACCTGGTCCTCCCATTGCCGCTATCATCCTCATTCCAAGGAGGTCTCTCCAGAAACGGATCGTGCCGTCCATGTCGGAGGTCACCATCGCAAGATGGTTTACGCCGGTGTATTTAATCAATTTAAGGCCCCTTTTCTGATCAGAGTCGGGATACCGCTGATCCCTTTCAAGATTACGGACTTCATGTATAATTATATACTACGGAGTTCATAATTAGAGCCCCCTCATCCCCGCCCTCTCCCTCAATGGGAGAGGGTGATAATATTTCCCCGCCCTTGAGGGGAGGGGATGAAGGGGAGGGTGAGCCTATAAATTCTGTTTTGGGAGAAGCCATATGGACAGCAGCCTCAAGAGCATGTTTGTTCCGGTTATAATAGCTGCCTCAGCGGTTGTTGCACTTTTGATCGTGAGGGCTTCGGCCTTCAGGGTCCTTCACAGATGGGGCAGCAGGGGCGAAAACCGGCCGGATGATTTAATCATCACGGTCTTCCGAACGCCTTCAATATACTGGTGTCTGGCGGTAGGACTGTATCTTGGGATCGCTGTGTCGGATATTCCGGACAAGTACGTC
The DNA here is from genome assembly GCA_016215155.1 of Nitrospirota bacterium. Lineage (GTDB taxonomy): Bacteria > Nitrospirota > Thermodesulfovibrionia > Thermodesulfovibrionales > UBA6898 > PALSA-1316. The sequence goes on along the minus strand of JACRLQ010000055.1, from coordinate 30,085 downwards.
TTTTATATAAGCAAATCGATAAATGTTATCGTGATACTTTCGATAACCATCGCAACCGCAAACCTCGGAAGCAGAACATTCAGGGAATATATCCGGCGCTCAAGCCTCTCAATGCCTGCTACCGGCCTTGCATATGGGATAATTTACGGCTCCGTACTTATAATCGGGCTGCTGATAATACTTAGTTTCTTAGGCATATCTATCGCCCCTCTTATCACCGCCCTTGGTATCGGGGGCCTCGCGGTCGCGCTGGCGCTCCAGGACACGATGTCCAACCTCTTTGCCGGGATCCATATACTCGTCGAAAGATCGATCAGGGTGGGGGACGTCATTCGGCTCGAAAGCGGGCTCGAAGGAAGTGTCGAAGATATTACGTGGAGGACTACCCGGATAAAGATGAACTCCAACAACATGATCGTCATACCAAATAACAAGCTCTCCCAGAGCATCGTCACAAACTATAACCTGCCCGAAAAAAGACTTGCCGCCCAGGTCCAGATTGTGGTCGGGTACGAGGCAGACGCTGACACGATAGAAAAGATTTTGAAGGAGGAGGCCTCAGGGGCCTCGTCCGAACTGCCATATCTTCTGACCGACCCCGCTCCATCGGTCTTTCTCGATCCGGGGTTTGGGGAAAGCGGCCTTAATTTCACTGTAGTCTGTCAGGTGGCCGGGTATGGGGACCTGAGGACCGCACAGCATGAGATAAGGAAGCGGATAATAAGGAGGTTCAGGCAGGAGGGGATAACGATGCCCTATGTACAGAAGGCCGTATATATTCAACAGGGCAGGGCATGATTGCAAAGGCCGATATTGAAGGCATAATCAGAAAGTACTACGAACCGGGGTCGCTTTCATATGAGGTCTATACCGGACACGCCGCGATGGTCGTCCGTAAGGCCCTTGCGATAGCCGGGTCGGTAAAACACCCGTCTCCTGATCTGACATTTATCGAAGAAGCGGCATATCTCCACGACATCGGCATTTTCATGACAAATGCGCCGCGGATCGGCTGTAACGGAGAAAGTCACTATATATGCCATGGGTATCTCGGACGGGAACTTCTGGAAAAAGAGGGGCTGCCTGACCACGCGCTTGTATGTGAAAGACATATCGGCGCAGGGCTTTCCATAACTGATATAACCGTCAAAAACCTTCCGCTTCCCAGGCGGGACATGCTGCCCATCTCAATAGAGGAAAAGATCATCTGCTACGCCGACAAGTTCTTCTCGAAGAATATCGGAGAGTTGAATAAAGAAAAATCGGAAGATGAAATCAGGGCCGAGATAACAAAGTTCGGTCCGGAAAGCCTCAGGAGGTTTGAAGAACTTCACGCGCTCTTTAGTAGGTGATCTCCTCCAGAAACAACCCCTTGCCCGGCGCGGTAGGCCCTGCCTTGGTCCTGTCACATGACTGAAGTATTTCCCTGATCTCATCGGGAGTGATATTCCCCTTCCCGACTTCGGCCAGGGTCCCGACGATGTTACGTACCATATGCCTGAGAAACGCATCGGCCTCGATGCGGACCTTTATGAACTCCCCTTTTATCGATGCGGTCATAAAACAGATATTTTGAAGGCAGTCAATATCTATTGCCCGGATGGTCCTGACGGTCGTCTTCGCCCCGCAGCCGGAGCCCCTGAAGGACGAAAAATCATGCCTGCCCAGAATATGAAGGGCGGCCCTCTTCATCTCCGCAACGTTGAGGTCGGCCCGCTGCTCCCAGACATATTTATGTAGGAAGGCGGATTTCAGGGGCCCGGTCGAGATAAGATAAAAATAGCTCTTTTTCGAAGCCCCATACCTGGGATGAAAGGAGGCTTCCGTCTGTTTGGACTCAAGGATACGTATATCTCCGGGGAGTTTCGCGTTCAGCGCCCTCATTATTATCTCTGGGCCCAGGCTGGATTGCGTCCCGAACACGGCCACCTGCCCAAGCGCGTGAACTCCGGCGTCAGTGCGGCTCGCGCCGGTGAGCCTGACCTCCGCGCCGGTAATTTCAGAGAGGCGTCCGGAGATGATGTCCTGAATCGTCCCTCCTGATTTCTGGGACTGCCAGCCGTGATAGGCGGTGCCGTCATACTCTATCAGCAGCCTGATATATTTCATCTGCGAAGCGGCGGGCGTATTCAATGGACGGAACAGGAGATGCAGGGGTCATAGGACCTCACAAGCATCTCCGCCAGGAGCTCAAGGTCTCTGTCTTTCATCCCCTCGGAGGCATAGCGTGCGGAAAGCGCGCTTAGGTCATGCTGGATGTTGGCATGGTTCTGGCCTGTCGGAATTACGCAGTCACATTTTATGATATGTCCGGTTTCGTCGAAATCATAGCAATGGTACAGCGTTCCCCTTGGGACCTCGACCGCCCCGACCCCGCGGCCCTCTCTGGGGGCTACGGGCTGCCTTGGGGCCTCCCAGCAGGTATCGATCAGTTCATCTATCAGGGATATGGATTCGCCCGCGACATGGAAGGCTTCAACCAGCTGCGCGATGTTATTCATGAATGGGTTATGGCTGACGGGTCCCAGTCCGAAATCCGAGGCGATGTCCCGGGCCATGGGATGGAGCAATCCGAAGTTATTATTCAGTCTCGCCAGCGCTCCGACCGCGAACGAACCGCGTGAGAGCCTCGACCACTTCGATGTAGATTGCGGGACGGTATATTCATTGGTCATCTGCCTGTACTGAGATTCATTTTTCAAAACGCCGTCGGATGACATCAGATCTCCCCCGATAAACGGATACGCATCCACCCCCTTAAGCGATACAAATTCGGTCTCCCTGCTGAAATCCGGTATCTGAAACGTCTTAAACAGCCGCGCGGTTTCCATAAGGTCATCCACAGCGGCGCTCAGCCTTTCCTTAAACCCGGCCAGTATTTTTTTGTCGGGCAGCATAGTAAAACCTCCGACTACGGTGGTCGTGGGGTGGAGCCGTCTTCCTCCTATGAGGTCGCAGAGATCATTGGCAAGTTTTTTCAGCCTCATGGCCCGGAGGACGACGTCGGGATGCGACCCGATGAGCGGGAATACACTGCCCTCATTAAGGAAGTCCGGCGCTGCCAGAAAATAAAGGTGGAGTATATGGCTTTGCAGGGTCTCCATATGTTTTAGAAGCAGGCGGAGCCTTTGGGTCTGCCTGGAAGGCACGATGCCGAAGGCCTGCTCAATGGCGCGGATGCTCGCAAGGGTATGACCGATGGAGCATATGCCGCAGATACGGCCGCATATCCATGGCGCGTTGTCCCACTTCTTGCCGACAAGGATCGCCTCAAAAAAACGGGGCGTCTCGACCACCTCCCAGGAGGCCTCGATCAGCTTTCCGTCCCTGATCGTAATCCTGATATTTCCGTGCCCCTCGACCCTTGTGAGGTGATGGACATTTACATCGCAATTTATTTTCATCGGGTTATCGTCTGCTCCTAAGCATCAGTGTCGAAACATTAAGTATATCCGCCAGAAATCTCCCCATCCCCTCTTCGCTTAAAGCGCCTACTGTTGGTGCCAAAGTAGGGTCAGGAGGAATTTTTTAATTTAATAGTTCTCAGTTGAGAAGCGTAATCAGAAAATCCGCCAAAGCATTCCAGCCGGTCGATTATCGTCTCCTTCGAAAAACCGTACCTTTCCATTATAACTGTCATCTGGGCAAGATTGCCGTCCTCCGCGGGCCCCCTGCAGCCCCAGCATCCCGCCCTGCCGTTAGGACAGCACGAATTACAGCCTGCACGGGTTATCGGGCCGAGGCAGGGTTCCCCGAGGTCGAACAGGCATGTATTGCCGTTTGCCTTGCATTCCATGCAGACTGGGTACTTAGGCGTCTTGATCTCCTTGCCTATCGCCAGATTGACCATGATCCCTTCCACCTCTTTCTTGTTTATGGGGCACCCTAAAATGCGGAGGTCAACCGTTACAATGTCCTCAAGCGGTTTTGCGCGTTCAGACTCGACCTGGCGGTCTCCATAGACCTCTTTTTTTACCCAGTCGGGATCGAACCTGTTTTTAAGCTGATTTACACCGCCGAAACAGGCGCATGACCCAAGCGCGACAAGGGTCTTCGCCTTTCCGCGGACCTCCCTGAGCCTTTCGATCTCATCCCCGCGTGTGACACTGCCCTCGACAAAGGCGATCTCATAGTCATCAGTGCCGCCGGTCATGGCCTCACGGAAATTCACCACCTCCACCAGGGAGAGGAAGTCAGGCAGGGTATCTTCATTGTTCAGAAGCTGAAGCTGGCAGCCCTCACAGGAAGAAAGCTCAAAGAAGGCGACCCTCGGCTTATATACAGGCACTCCAAGGAAGCTTCGCGCGGCGGCCATTATATCGCCTCCTTGAGGTTCATCACGGTCCAGTAGTCAAAGACCGGGCCGCTCAGACAGGTATATGTTGAACCCACATTGCAGCGGCAGCACTTCCCCATGCCGCAGTGCATGCGCCTTTCAAGCGAAACGAACATCTTCTGCATAGGGACGTCTCTTTGCCTCAGCATATTGCAGACGAACTTGAACATCACCGGCGGACCGCAGACGATGGCATAGGTGTCCTGGAAAAACTCCTCCCGGCTTATGGCGAATATGTCTTCCAGGGCCTTTGTGATAAGCCCTGTTTTCCCGGTCCATGACGCCTCCGCCTTCTCGACGATGATACTGAGCCTGATATCATCCGCCCTCCACATGTCATACTGGTATGTAAAAAGCAGCTGTGAAGGGACTTTCGCGCCGTAGATGATATCAACACTATTAAAGCGGTTCCTGTTTTCCTGCACATATGATATCGGCGACCGGAGCGCAGCCAGCCCCAGCCCCCCCGCAATCAGGAGGACATTCTGTCCATACATCTTTTCCATGGGGAAACCGGCGCCGAAAGGGCCCCTTATGCCCACATATGTTCCGCGCTCCAGCTTTGCCATGAAATTCGTCAGGCTGCCCGCCTTTCGTATACAGAGCTCAACATCCCCTTTTCTGGAGGGGGAGGATGAGATCGAAAAGGGGGCCTCACCGATACCCGGGAGTTCGAGCATGAGAAACTGTCCGGGCATGAAATCAAAACGTTCACGCTCCGGCTGGTCGACGATCTGTATCCTGTAGAGGTTCTCGTGGTCCGTAAGCCTGTGAATGCTCGTTATCTCCGCCTTATAGGACGACTCAAAGGCGGCCAGGTCGGTCTTCCGGTGTGACCTTTCTCCGGATATCGGGGTATAAGCAAGCCTGGTCTCCATATCAGACCGCCCCTCCGCGCACCGACGATATAACCTTCGGCACGGTTATATCGGCAAGACAGGCCTCACCGCAACGGCCGCAACCCACGCATAGTGAGTCTTCGTATGCCTCGACAAAGCCCCGGTGCTTGTGATAGTAGCGGTATTTAAGGCGGGTCTGTCTTTCGGGCCTGAAGTTATGTCCGCCCGAGACCTCGGCAAAATCAATGATATTGCAGGAATACAGCTGTCTGGTCTTTTTTGCGCTCTGGAGGTCCAGAGAGACCGTCTCCTCTACGCTGTAACAGTAGCAGGTAGGGCAGACGTTCGCGCATGTTCCGCAAGCGAGACATTTGTCTCCCCAGTATTTCCATATGTCCGACTGGAATTCCATATCGAGGATCTTCGTCAGGTCGGTCGTATCGACATGCGCCTCAAACTTCATATTCTTTTTGGATACGATATCCATGTATCTGACATGGTCCGCCTCCACCGGCTCGGAGGTTTTTATCCGTTTAAGGAAATTAAAGGCGGTGTCGGAAAGTATCTCGATGAAATAGGTTTTCCCCAGGTCGGTGACGAACAGGTCAAAACCTTGCAGGGCGGTGTCCGCCCCCATCGAACGGCAGAAACAGTATGGCCCTGGTACACAATCGACCCCTACTATAAACATATTTTTTCTTTTTGCCGCGTAATAGGGCATGGGATAGCTGCTTCCAAGCAGGACCTTGTCGAGCCTGTTGAACGCGTTTATGTCGCAGGCGTGGAGCCCGAAAAATACGGACGGACTGTCACAGTGGTAGTCCACGCTCTTGTCCCAGTCCCTGCCCTTCATATGGAAGGCTGCAAGGTCTTCTTTATAGGGCAGGAAATATTTTTTTGCAGGCAGTTTTGTCATGGTATGATCGAGCCTGATTTCGCTGAAATTCGAGACCTCGCTGAATTCATATATGGGGTCAGAATTCCGGTCATGCCCGGTCTCGACAGGACCTATCACCCGGCTGCCGGAGGCAAGCAGTTCGAAAAGTTTCTCAAGTTCCTCTTTTTTAATGATCCTGAATATCATGGGCTGTCTGGTTTGAGGGTGGCCTATATAACAATTATCGATGATTAGGCAGGCATACGCAACTGAAAACTACTGCCGGAAGGCAAAGAGGGCCGGAGGGAAGAGAAGATTACCTGAACTGCTCGTTGAGTTTACGTACTGCGAGTATGAAGGTCTTAAGGCCCTCTCCGGAGGTTATGTCGATCCCCTGGCCTGTCAATTCCTCACGGAGCCTGTCGAGCTCTTCCTCATAAATCCTGTCTATCTCCTCGGCTATACTCGAAAGCCGGGCCTTTTCTCCGCCGCAGGGATGGGAATCTTCCATTTGATGCGTCTCCGTATGCACAATAATTTTATTATTAAGCGTCTCATAATGGTCTGCATAGTCTGCACTGTTGGCTGTCATTCCCGCGAAGGCGGGAATCCATTTGAAACAACGCGGATGCCCGATCAAGGTCCTCGGGCATGACGGATAAAGCACAGGCTCAGCTATGAGACTCTTGTTAATTATATCACCTCTGGGGGCGTGATAGGTAATTACTGATTTAGATCATATGAGGAAGGAATAAAATGCGTTAGACTAAAATCAACGAACAATCGTTAATAAACGTTGACCGCCAATGCCTGAAGGTGGCGCTCAACAGGATACAAAGGGAGGAAAAGAAAATGAGCGGATGCGGATGTCCAGGGACAAAGGCTGTAGATTTTTCGGAAAAGAAGGCGGCTGATCATGGCGCGGCTGATACAAAGCCTGAGCTTACGAACTGGCCGGTACAGCTTAAGCTGATAGCGCCGAACGCGCCTTACCTAAACGGGGCGGAGCTGCTTTTGGCAGCTGACTGCACGGCCTTTTCAGCCACCAACTTTCACGGCAGGTTCATAAAGGGCAAGAAGGTGATCATCGCCTGCCCGAAACTCGATGACTCACAGTTTTATTATGAAAAACTGACCGAGATGTTCAAGACCAACGATATCAAGAGTGTAAATGTCGTCAGGATGGAGGTCCCGTGCTGCGGCGGTCTCGCATATCTCGCGAAACAGGCCATACAGGCCTCGGGCAAGGAAATACCTTATAACGAGGTCGTAATCGGGGTCAAAGGGGACATATTGAGCGAGGGGATGACCCCGCTCATCCCGAAGATCCAGGAGATCGCGTGATTTAGGCACTTCTGTATTTTTTATCCCCGCCCCGGGCCTTGGTCCTATCCGATGCCGGCCGGAGGCGTGGAACTGATCAGGATTTGTTGAAAAGATCTGCGGTTATGTAGTAATATTTTACTCATCCCATTGTGCCGAAGTGGTGGAACTGGTAGACACGCACGTTTGAGGGGCGTGTGGGCAACCATGCGGGTTCGAGTCCCGCCTTCGGCACCATTTTTTCTCCTACCCGTTATAAATCAGCTGCTTAGCTTGTCTTAGACCATAAGCTTTCCGATTTGGTACACCAAATGGTACACCGGAAGACTTATGAATCACCTATTGAAGAGAAAAGGACATTTTTCTACAGAATAACCGTGTAGAATCTAGGCACGAAAAAACCCCTTATCTCTGGGGGGGCTTTCGTTTTTATGATTGTTTGTAGGTCATTAAAACGTGATAAGATTAACCATGGAACACGGTATTATTGATTCATTAGCCATCGTTCTCATTGTATCGGCATTGTCGGTATTTGTTCTCCAAAAACTAAACCTTCCTTCCATTGTCGGCTTCCTGATTTCCGGTGTCATCATAGGACCCAACGGGCTGGCCTTTGTTAATGATACCCGTGAAATCGAAACTATGGCCGAAATTGGAGTGGTGTTACTTCTATTCGCAATCGGTATCGAGTTCTCGCTGTCTAAGCTTATAAAAATGAAACGCGCAGTCATTGGAGGGGGGACATTGCAGGTTTTTCTTACTGGGGGGCTTACCACGCTCCTAGCGCTGCTTTGGACTGCCAACACAAAACAGTCCATTTTTTTAGGATTTCTGGTGGCGTTGAGCAGTACGGCCATAGTTTTAAAAATAATTTCCGAGAGAGGTGAATTGGACAGTCCCTATGGGAGATATGTAGTAGGTGTACTGATCTTTCAGGATTTGTGCGTGGTCCCTTTTATGTTGCTTGCTCCGGCTCTTAGCGGTTCAGGGATTGACATTCCTGCGATTGGCCTGGATGTGCTGAAGGCGGCGATAATTGTTATTACGGTTTTGGTCGGGGCGAAGTGGATTGTTCCTCTGGTTTTACATCAGGTTGTCAGAACCAGAAACAGAGAATTGTTTATTACGACTATAATGCTCTTTTGTCTCGGGATAGCCGCCCTGACATCAAAATTCGGGTTATCACTTGCACTTGGGGCTTTCCTTGCCGGCCTCATTATTTCCGAGTCGGAATATGCGTATCAGGCTATTTCCGATATTGTTCCATTCAAGGAAACCTTTATGGGGCTTTTTTTTGTATCAATCGGGATGCTGATGGACATTAATTACCTGTTGTCTCATGCCCCTGTGGCCGCATTGGCGGTCATAACGATCGTCACCGTTAAAACCGCTTCCGCTTCACTCGCTGCGATTGTTATCGGGACCCCCACCAGGGCCTCATTACAGGGAGGATTAACGCTTGCACAAATAGGCGAGTTTTCCTTCGTCCTTGCGTTGACAGGGAAGTCTCTTCATATTATAGATGAAAATATTTATCAGTTGTTCCTTTCATCCTCAGTAATAACAATGGTTATGGCGCCTTTCGCGCTAAAATATTCATCCGAAATTTCGGTATGGGTAACCTCCCGGGGTCTTCTCGCCCGGGCGGCCAGGATTCACGAGGCTTCCGTCCATATGCCTCATGCAGTAAGAAAACATGGGCATGTCATTATTATCGGTTTTGGTCTTAACGGCAGAAATTTGGCAAGGGTGCTGAAGGGTTCAGAAATCCCATATGCCATCCTTGAAATGAACGGCAATACCGTAAGCGAGATGAAAAATAAAGGCGAGCCCATATATTACGGTGACGGTACAAGTCTGGAACTACTCCATAAGCTTGGAATTGAAAAGGCAAGGCTTCTTGTTATTGCGATTTCCGACGCGATATCAACACGAAGGACTGTATCAATTGCCAGGTCAATTGCCCCCCAGTTATTTATCATAGCCAGGACCAGATATCTTACGGAGGTAGATGAGCTAAAAGCGCTTGGCGCGGATGAGGTAATTCCGGAAGAGTTTGAGACATCCATTGAGATATTCTCCCGCGTTCTTGAACGGTATCTTGTGCCCCCGGATGAGATACTGGAGGTTACCAGCTCAATCAGGGCTGACAACTACCGTGCACTTCGAAGCGTGCATTTGCCGAAGAAAAAGCTTTTTGAGCATACGGACATCATTACTGATATAGAATTTCAGGGCCAGCGAATCGACAAGGACTCCCCGCTGATAGGCAGGAGTATTACAGAGATGAAAATCCGCAGCCGAACGGGCTCTACGGTCATTGGTGTAAAAAGAGAAGGTGAAGTGTACGCGAATCCAAGCCCTGGTTTTGTTTTTCAGGAAGGTGATGTGGTTCTATTCACCGGGACCCAGCAGCAGATAGCAAAAGCCATGCAGTGCATGAGGGATGATATGGGCAGCTGTCCTCCTGTGTTATAGTTTTCAGCGCGGCATGTCGCCGCCTGCAGTTTCAAGCAGGCACGCTAATATTTCAGCCTAACCCCTTTCCGTTGATAGTGCCCCGACCCCGGAAGTTTCAGATTTGTCGCATGTTGGGGTAGAGGAACCCTTTAAAGAGAGTGTAACGCAGCATTGCCTGCTTGACGCCCCATGACCATTCATGGAATTATAGGTCAACTATACAGGAGGCCGTATGAATAGAATTGCCGTAGTTGCAGTCCTTCTTTTGGCCCTTGCGGCCTGCTCAAACAGGGCGTCAGAGCTTATGGGCACCGCCAAGTTCGAGGAACTCCAGAATAACAGGGCCCATGCGGTCGAGCTATACCGGGAAATCGTAGCGAAGTATCCAGATTCCCCTGAGGCGAAAGAGGCGGCGAGCCGCCTTTCAGCGATTCAGTCAGCCCCGGATGGGACCGGAAAGTAATAAAATCATCCACCTCTCCGGGCCATCATAATGTTTCTTACGTCGTTTGCGCACAGGGACAGACTGTTCCGCATTGCGGAGCGCTGGTTCAGCGGCCGCGCTGAGCCGGAGGATGTCCGTTCACTTACCGAGATCCTGATCTGCGATGTATATATCGTCAGGGAGACGCTCGACGTCCTGAGCAGGAGGCTCCTTGAGATGATATACCCCGCCGGCATCAAGCAGGAGAAGATACGTTTCAAGGGGGAGTTGAGGGACCTCCTCTGCCGTGACAGCAGGGAGACCACTCCGAGGGTGGCCTCACTCCTGAGCAGGTATCTCGAAAACCCGGATTACTATTACAGGGAAACGCCGATTAACGCCTCCGTATTACTCGATGAAAAGGGGCATCTGCTCGGATCTTACCGCGTGAAGCGTCCCAAGAGGATTGCGGAAAAGGCGAACCGCCGCATTGCCGACTGGATCTTCGGGAACGTGCTCGACCATGCCCGGCAGATGGCCCTGGCGCGGGCAGAGCAGTCCGGCGTCCCCCTTGAGCAGTTCATGACGCCTCCCGAGGAGATGGCAAAAGAATTCATAGCCGCGGAGGAGGTCATCGCCGGCAGGTTCCGAGACGGCACAATAGAGTTCGACAGGAATGCCCTTATGATCCAGGATGTCGGGGCCTTAAAGATCGTCGCCGACGATGATACCCAGCAGAAGTTTACCACGATGGCGCGCGCGGCTAAGGACATAAAGGTGCTCGAACAGGAGCAGTTCAGCGGCAACTTCAGGGCCACCAACATGATCTTCGAGGTTGCCTGGGACGCGGAGCATGTATGCAGAAGATACAAGGACGAGAAGGCCTGGGAAAGGTATAAGGACCGGGGAATTCCCGCTGAAGACCTGGGCCGCGGGCTGGAGCCGTTACTGAAGGACGCCGAGCCCAGGATCAGCATCGAGGTCATCCTGACTACATTCCCTGACCTTGTCGAATCAGAACTCGGAAGCAGCATCCACGAAGAGAGGATAATTGCGCAGAGGGACAATAAATATTACAAGGGCTACATACCGATGAACGTGGAATTCCTTGTCGAGTTCCTGTTTGCGGTCGGCTTCAGCCCGCGCGACCGCCTTGAGGAGGTCCCAATAAAGGTCTGGGGGAGGTACCTTCCGGAGACCCTCGGGTCGTATATCCGTAAACTGTATGCCCTGCCTGACCATGATTTCTTCGGGTAAGGCGGCTCTTGTGATAAAATAGTCAGAGATCGTCAGTGGCAAAATGAAAATAACCTGTCCTAAATGTAAGATAAAGCTTGTCTTCCCGGATGAGAAGTTAAAACCCGGGCAGACCAGGATTAAATGCGGCAAATGCGGTGCGGTCCTTGTCTTTAAGCGAAAGCCCGCGGAGGAGGCCCCGGAGACTCCCCCGGAGGACCAGTCAGTCGTTGATGAATCGCAGACCCCTGTGCAACAAACTTCGATGGCCGATACGGAGGCATCCCGTGTCGAGCCTGAAAACGAGGTGAAGTCTGTGCCGGGGGACCTTCCCGCCCCGGACGACGCACACGCTGAGGACGTAAAGCCGGCGGAGGCCGGGATGCCCGCCCCTCAAGCACAGGAGAATAAGGCCGGCAGCAATAAAACGGTGTCCATGGCAGCGGCGACAAAGAAGCACTCACCGACCCCTCCCGCTGAAACTCCAAACAACCGTTCGACAGGAAAGGTCCGGCTCCTTCTGGCGGCAGGCGGCGTGCTCATTGTCGCGCTTGCCCTGTTTTTTATTTTCAGATCAGGGCCGGGTACCCCGAAAGAGCAGGCTGCGCAGAGAGCTCCGGTGGCCGATACACCGGGGGGGCAAACTCCCCCGCAGACATCATCAGTCGAGGGCACGCCTCAGGCAGGTCAGTCCGCGGAGACTGTCCAGGCAACCGCATCAGCTCCGCCGCCCCCGGCTTCAGGGCCCCCATATTATGATATGACGGAGGAAAAGGCGGTAGAGATCGTAAAGAGGTCCGACGTGCTTTTTAAGAGGACCCCTGTGGATTCCATCGTGAACAAATGGGCCGGCGACAATGCCGCCAGGTTTAAAATCGTGGGCTGGCAGTCAAAGAAGGTCGATGAGCAGAAATACTTCGTCAGCTATACCGCCATGGAAGGCGAAAGGACGGTCGGGTTTTATTTCGAAGTCGATGCCCAGTCCGGCGCGATAAAGGACATAGGCCGGGACCCGGAACTTCAGAAGCAGTACAATATTCAATATAACAGGTAATAATTCAACCTGTCACTTCAGTCCTTCCGGATCGTAGCTGCCGGGGGGAAGGAACTTTTTCGACACTGGAGGGAAGACAAAGACCGCCTCATCAGAGAGCGACTTTTTATTAATCCGGATTACAAGTTTCCAGTGCCCTTCTCTTTTAATATCCAGGTCTGAAACGGTATAAAGTCCGTCGCCCTTGTCTTTGACAGGGAACTTTCGGCTTTTGTCGTCAGTGATATTGATCTCAGCCCCCTCCACGTCCTGGTCACGCTTGTCATGGACAACGATGCCGATTACATTTTTCCCGATCCTGTATTCTTTTTCATCAGGGAGGACCTCGATGCTGAACTCCGCCTTTTCAGTGATCGCAAAATATGTCTCCGTGAAGTGTTTCGTAAATTTTGTTTTTTGGCCGGCCGGGACCCCGGTTTCCCCAAAGGCCACGCCTGCAAAGGCTAGCGACATGAAACATAGTCCTGGTCTTGGTCTGTATTCCGTTTAGGTCCTGGACAACCGGGAACCCGGCGGATATATATGCCATAATATTATTCTTAAACCCCAGCCTGAGGCCGGGAGACAAAAACAGGACCGTCTCCCCGCTGTTAGGGTCCTCGACCCCGCCGATCTTCAGTTTCTGTTTCCACTGCCCGTTGGCCTCTAAAACAAGGTCAACAGCCACGTCTTTTTTAACGGCCCGCCAGGACACGGCCGCATTTAAATTGAGTGTATCGCCAAGGTCGGTCTCCTGTGAACCCTTTGTAGAAAAAATATAGAGAATGTTCGCATCCAGAGATACGGCCCCGGTTCTTTTTGTCGCGGCCAGCCCTATTATAGGGTCCCAGGAGCCTGACCCCGGCTGGTGCTCTGCCTCGAGCCGCTCGCCCTCTGAATCGTTGACTGTTGTTTTGCCTGTCGGGACCTTTATTCCCCCGATCACCGAAGATTCAAACCTCATATCACCGTTTCTGATGAAACGGTAACGCGCGACGACCGAAAGGTCGCCCATGCCGTTTGAATTCCCGTGGTTATGCACCTCGTCAGGGGTCTCCGCGTGGGAGGCCCGTATATTCCTGAGCGATACGTAAGGCAGTTTAAATCCGAGGGTAAGGTCGTTGGTCAGCCCATAACCAAAACTTAAAAACAGATGCCTGACGGAATCGATGCTGTGCGTGTCGGCGCCGGCCTCCGCGAACCTCAGGAGCTCTGCATCGGAAAACCTTTTGAGGTCGATATATTCGGCCTGGACATCAAATCCGAAGCTGCCCTGTTTCATCGTGGATGCCGAGATCGTCTTGATAGGCCCTGCCTCTCCGGTGGCCATACCCACTGCGGCATGGTGGGCCCCCGCCTCAGATTGAAGAAACAATACGACTGTAAGAGCAATAAGCGGCAACATTATTTTTTTCATGACCTCTCCTTTTTATGGATATGCCGTATCATTATGTTCCACTATATTTATCGCCGATGCCTGACCGGCGCAGGGTTTCCCGGTCTATCATTCCCTGGCAGACTCTTCTTCAGGCGCGGACAGCTTTACCGGCTTCATATAGTGATCATAAAGCGCCTTGCCTACGAAGAAATCGCCCCAGGCGATGCCGATGTCGGGAATGGTTGATTTCAGGACCATCTTCTCAATCGGGACCCCTCTTGTCACCATTTCCGCGATGCTGTAGTGCCCCATCAGGAGCGTGCCGTAGATCACGATAAGGCCGTTCAGGAGATAACCGTACGCCGCGGTCCTTCGGGACATGAAAAGCGAGGTGACCACAACGACATCGATCGCAGGCAGAAGGCTGGCGAGAAACTTTGATCCATCGAAGACTAAAACGCTCGGGAGGAGTCTGTCGGGGACCATGAAGTTATGGATCCTGTAGTGCAGCATCAGTCCAGATGCCGCAAGGAGGAACAATGCCGCGAGCAGGCTGTTTTTCTTCATGGTCGTGCTCAAAACCTGAAGCTGATTGCATGCCCCATATAAAACGTCAGGGCGACCGCGGCTGCATGCAGGAGCCACCACCCTGGTTTATATCTCATAAAGTGCCTGAGCATGTCACCTCCAGAGGAAGCTGCCCAGGGCATATACGGCGGCTATCCCGGCGGTATGGATTATCCACCAGCCGGACCGGAGGAAGCTGATTTTCTGCGAGAAGCGTTCTGTTTCCATATGAAGTAATATTACAATGTTTTTAGCCTCAAGTAAATCCGTGCCGGCACGCGCCTGAATTATCGTCCCTAACTGTCTTGCTTTTGACCGCCCGAAACAAATAAAATGTTAAATATGGAAATCAGGATCGTAAACGGAAAGACGATAAAGGCGGCGCCGAAGGAGAGTCTTTATAAGACGCTCAAGGACAACGGGATATATCTTGTCGCGTCTTGCGGCGGCAAGGGCTTATGCGGCAAATGCCGCGTAAGGAGGCTCGAAGGCGACGCGAGGGTCGAGTCCTCGGGGAAACTCAAAAAAGAAGAGATAGACTCGAATATCCTGCTTGCCTGCATGACATTCCCTGAAAGCGACATGGTGATAGAGATCCCGGAGGAGTCGAAGCTTGTCATAGGGGACAAGATAGCGATCTCGAAGTCAAAAGACATCCGGAATTTTCTTCACTCTGTCGAGGCCGGACTGGAGCCTGCCGTAAGAAGGGTCTACCTTGAGATCACGCCACCTACCATCGATGACCATGCGAGCGACCTGGAGAGGCTGAAACTTGCGCTTTCAGAAAAAGGCCTCGCCGGCATGAGGTTCCCTCACGGGTTTTTATTGGGCCTGGCCTCGTCACTGAGGACACTTAACTGGAAGATCAACCTCGATTATACCGAAGACCTGAGCGCGGTGGCGATCGTACCTGCCGACAAGATCGACCGTTACGGGCTGGCAATTGACATAGGCACTACAACTGTCGTGGTCTATCTCGTGAACTACTCCGACGGAAGACTGGTGGATGTGGGGATGACCTATAATTCCCAGATGCGTTTCGGCGACGACGTGATCACGCGGATAGTCCACGCTACAGAAGGCGGCGGACTGGATGAACTAAGGACAACTGTCGTCAATGATATAAACGTTATCCTGTCGCCGATGATGGAAAGGCATGACATTAACAGCAATGAGATAGACTCTGTCGTAATCTCCGGCAATACGACGATGTCCCAGCTTTTCTGGGGGTTCGACCCATCCTCTATCAGGGAGGAGCCCTATGTCCCGACATTAAACTCATATCCCGTCTGGTCGGCCGGCAACGCGGGGATAAAGATCCATCCCCAGGCGCCCGTATATACGGTCCCGTGCGTCGGCAGTTACGTCGGCGGGGACATAGTGGCAGGGGTGCTGGCCTCCCGGCTTCACTTAAACCCCGAGATCTCGCTCTTTATGGATATCGGCACTAACGGTGAGATAGCCGTCGGCAACAACGAATGGCTCATGACGGCCGCGTGCTCGGCCGGGCCGTGCTTCGAAGGAAGCGGCATCAGGCATGGCATGCGGGCGACGGAGGGCGCCGTAGAGTCCGTAAAGATCGACCCTGTTACGTTCGAGCCGGCGCTTGGCGTCATAGGAGACTCAGTGCCCACGGGCATATGCGGATCGGGCATGATCGACGCCATCTCAGAGTTGTTTTTCTCAGGCGTCATAGACCAGCGCGGTAAATTCATGAAAGACTTAAAGACGGACAGGATCATATCAGGGGATGAAGGGCCGGAATATATCCTCTACCGGGGAGAGATAAAGGACATCGTCCTGACCGAGGTCGACATCGAAAACGTGATGCGCGCCAAGGCCGCTATCTATGCCGGGGTGTCGGTGCTTCTGAAGGAGGTAGGCCTGTCGCTGGATATCGTTGACCGCATCTATATCGCGGGCGGCTTCGGGAACTACCTCAATGTCGACAAGGCGATCATGATAGGCATGCTGCCGGACCTGCCGAAGGAGAAGTTCTCCTTTATCGGGAATACCTCTATCGCCGGGGCTTATCTCTGCCTTATGTCGGCGAAGATGAGAAAAGAGGCTGAAGAAATAGCCGGCAGGATGACCTACGTCGAGCTTTCCGTCTCCCGGGGATTTATGGACGAATATATGTCGGCCCTTTTTTTGCCGCATACGGACATGAACCTCTTTCCTACTGTCAGGGATTTGTATAAAAAGAACTGACAGGCCGTTTTCTTACACACAAGATTGTGTTAATATATTGTGTAGAAGGAGGTGTAGCATGGCAACCAATCTGGCATTGGATGACAGCCTGATTTCTCAGGCGCAGAAGGTGGGGCGACACAAGACAAAAAAAGACGCTGTAACAACCGCGCTAAAAGAATACATTGCGAGGAAAAAACAGATTGAAGTCCTCGACATGTTAGGGAAGATCGACTTCGATAAAAACTACGACTATAAAAAAGCAAGAACGAGATGAAAGTCCTCGTCGACACATGTGTCTGGTCGGCAGTCCTCAGACACAAGTCTCCAGACCTGAAAATAACAGATAAAATTACAGAACTTATAAAAGAAGGCAAAGTCGTTATGATCGGGCCTATCCGGCAGGAACTCCTCTCCGGGATATCCGATATCTCGCAATTCAACAGATTAAAAGATATATTCTCCGCGTTTGAAGACATTCCCCTTGAAAGCAGACATTTTATAAAAGCCGCTGAATTCAGCAATATATGCCGAAAGAAGGGAATTCAGGGGTCGACAATAGATTTTCTGATCTGTGCCGCAGCAAACATTGAAAATCTCATTATTTTTACGACCGATAGAGATTTTGAATATTATAAAAAACATCTTCCGGTGAAATTACTCTGACATCAATTGCGGTAATCCAACGACCATCCTTCATGTTTGCGTAGTATTACCTTTGAAAGCGGCCCATAAAAATCTCTTATGAAATTAACCCGCGGATAATTTCTCAGCAAGCCTTTCGACTCATCCTTATGGGCGATGTCTCTGCCCCATTATGGACATGCAATAAAGTTCAGTGAATCCTCAATTAAAAAATTGCTGGTTTGCCCCTGGTTGTTGGTGCGTGTCAAACTGCCCATACCTGCCCCGTCTCCGGTGTCCCCGTCAATTGTCCAGTTCAGTGTATATGTTTGCGTCCCGGATGGTCCGAATGACCCTCCACCGAACGACATGGCCAAAACTACGCCACCGGCGCCTAAGGCAAGTTCAGCACTTCCACTGATTGGCATTAATAAACCATTTGCCGATGTTGACTTGCCGTTGATGAGGTAATGATAATTCCCCATATCATTAATCGCAAATCTATAAATTGTGTCATCCAAATTTGATTGCCAACATAACTCTCCAATATATACGGACGCCTGAGCTGCCGGACTTAAACTGAAAAACAGACAAGTAATCCCTAAAGCTGATAACAAAATATTACGTCTGATTTTTCCCGCTTTCATTTCTTCCTCCAATTTGGATTTTCGGTTTTCCCGATTTCATAAAGTATAGGTGCTTACTGTATACCTGTCAACCCTTAACAGGCTGTTGAAAAAGTGTTTTCAGATGTTTTCGCGTCATTCCCGTGCAGACGGGAATCCATTGGTTTTAAGGAGTTTGGATACCCGCCTTCGCGAGTATGACGGCTCTAACTGACAAAACAAGAGTTTTTCAACAGCCTGTTAAGTCCTTTACTTTCCCCCGCCGTACACGCGAAGATTGTGCATGGATATTCCAATCATGGACAGGTATTGTATATAAGCGCAAGTCTTGAACAGATACAGCAGGCTTTCGATAAAGTGTCAGGTCAGATTCACAATGAGATTATCTATCAGCCGCGTCTTGCCCATTCTGACGGCCACCGCTACCAGCACCTCTTTGAGCTGACCGCTCTCCTTAATCTCCTCAAGAGTCTCGGGATTATAGATGGACGCGTAGTCAATCGACGTGATAAGGCCCTCTTTGCTGATTTCGCTGATCAGGTTTTTTTTCAGTTCGCTGATTGATGTGCCGCCTGCCTGAAGCCCGTCTGATACCGTCGACATCGCCCTGAATAAAACCGTCGCGGCCGCGCGTTCCCCGGCCGACAGATACCGGTTTCTGGAACTCATCGCCAGGCCGTCTTCCTCTCTTATCGTAGGGCAGACGACAATCTCGGTGTTGATATCGAGGTCCCTTGTCATCCTTCGAATGACGACGGTCTGCTGAAAATCCTTCCTGCCGAAATACGCCCGGGTAGGGCTGATCAGGTTCAGGAGTTTCGCCACGACGGTCGCGACCCCCCTGAAATGGCCGGGCCTGAACTGCCCGCAGAGTTTTTCGGAGACCGGGCCGGCATCAATATATGTCGAAAAGCCCGGCGGATACATAAGACTATTGTCCGGAATAAATATCACGTCGATGCCGAGTTCTCTGAGCTTTATGGTATCTTCGTCGATAACGCGCGGGTATGAGGCGAAGTCTTCGGACGGCCCGAACTGGAGAGGGTTTACAAAAATGCTCGCGACAACTATGTCGTTTTCGGACTTGGCGCGCCTTATGAGGCTCAAGTGGCCGTCATGCAGCGCCCCCATCGTAGGCACAAAACCGATAGACCGTCCCTTCTGAAGGTGCTTCCTGCAGGTGTCCTGCATTATGCGCGGTATCCGTATAAGCTCCATGGTGTCTTCTCCTTTGTCCGGATATTCTATCACAGCCGGCATGCTTGATTTCCTCCTGACTCTACTGTATTCTTGCTGTATGAAGACAGAGGAAGTCGACTTTCTGATAATAGGGAGCGGCGTGGCCGGACTTAGGGCCGCGATTGAACTTGCGCCCTATGGCGGCGTGCTGGTCGTGACAAAGGACAAACCCAACGAAAGCAGCACCGAATACGCCCAGGGCGGGATTGCGGCGGTCATGAGCGATGAAGACACCGTCGGCATCCACCTTGAGGACACGCTTAAGGCCGGCGACGGTCTATGCCGGGAAGAGGCGGTGAAAGTTCTCGTCGAAGAGGGTTCGGAGAGGATAAAGGAATTGATCTCCTGGGGGGCGGAGTTTGACCGCGAGGGGATGAAGCTGTCCCTGACGCTTGAGGCCGCCCACTCACGCAGGAGGATACTCCATGCCCGGGGAGACTCAACAGGCAAGGAACTCGAAAGGGTCCTGCTTAAAAAGGTCCTGTCTTTGAAGTCCGTCAGGAAATATCCCTTCGCTATTACGATGGACCTGATTATTAAAGACTCCGAGTGCCATGGCGCATACGTGGTGAAGGACGGGGAGGTCATCGCCCTCCTGGCGAAGGCGACGATCCTTACGACGGGCGGGGCCGGCCAGCTCTTTTCGAGGACAACGAACCCTATGGTGGCGACTGGCGACGGCATGTCGATAGCCTTCCGCGCCGGGGCGCTGCTTGAAGATATGGAATTTGTGCAGTTCCATCCCACGAGCCTCTACTCGCCTACGGCCCCGCAGTTTCTCCTTTCTGAATCGATGAGGGGCGAAGGGGCTGTGCTCCGTAATATAAACGGGGAGAGGTTCATGGAACGCTATCACCCGATGGCGGAACTTGCCCCCCGCGATATCGTGTCCCGGGCGATAATTTCGGAGATGGTCAGGACCGACAGCAGGCATGTCTACCTTGACCTCCGCCATATGGACAAGGATTTCGTAAAGAAACGCTTTCCGGCCATATACGCGACCTGCCTCCGCTATGACGTCGATATCACATCCGATCTTATCCCGGTCTCCCCGGCCGCGCACTATATCATGGGCGGGGTAAAGACGGACCTCGATGGAAAAACCAGCATCAAAGGCCTTTATGCCGCCGGAGAGGTTGCCTGCACCGGTGTCCATGGGGCGAACAGGCTCGCATCGAACAGCCTGCTCGAGGGGTTTGTATATGGGGCAAGGGCAGGGAGCGCGGCCAGAAACACCGTGATCTCTCCGTCAAAATCGGCCTGCTACGACCCTGCCTCCGGATCGATCCCCGACAGCGAGGAGATAAGGAGGTCCCTGAGGAAGATCATGTGGGAAAAGGTAGGCATAATCAGGTGCGCCAACTCGCTTGACGAGGCGAGGCGGGCGCTCCGCGTCCATAACCATATCCTAAATGAGGACTACTGCCGGCGGCATGAACTTGAACTGAAGAATATGCTTACACTGGCGAGGATAATCATAGAGGCCGCTGATATGAGAAAAGGGAGTGTAGGGGCGCATTACAGGTCGGACTTTAAAGACAGGGGGCCGAATTGGAATGAGCATATCGCAATAGACAAGGGGATTATCTTCTTTTGAGCCTGTCGCTCATGAAAGCCTGAGACGAACACCGAAAACGTCCGGCTTCAGGCCCACGGACTGCCGCAATGAAGAACAAGACAAGAGACTGTTTACCGTCAGGCGCCGGTGCCGTTGATTTCGTCGATCAGTTTTCTGAGCCTTCCGAAATCCTTCCTGTTGAAATCCACCACCAGCCTGGGCAGGGAGGGAAAGTCTTTTTCATCCTGCTCCTCGGGCAGTGAGCAGGAGGCGCAGACCGCCCCGCCCGGGGTCAGAATGTCCCTGAAGCGGTCATTGAGCCCTGAGATGTCTTCAGCGCCTATGGCCGAGTTAAGCCGGAGCACGAGCCTCTGGTCCACGTATCTCAAACTGTGATAGCGGCGGTAAAACCTGTTTATTCTCTCGACCGCCGCGGCGACGGTATCGACCCTCTCGAAGAGGTTGAAGTCGGATTTGACGATATAGCCCTCATTTAAAAGTTCATCCTCGAAAAAACGGAGCCATTTCGCCCAGTACTCTCCCCCCGGTTCATCCACAAGGATGAGCGGCAGCGGGTCCCTCTTCCCCGTCTGAAGAAGCGTCAGGGTCTCCATCGCCTCATCCAGGGTGCCGAAACCTCCGGGGAAGAGCGCCACCGCGTCACACTCCTTTATGAAGGCCACTTTGCGGTTGAAAAAATATTTATAGGTGATAAGCCTTGGGTTTCCCTTCAAGACCGGGTTTGGGTTCTGCTCGAAAGGAAGCCTGATATTGACGCCGAAGGAATGTTCGGGACCGGCCCCTTCGTTTACCGCCCTCATGATGCCGCCGCCGGCGCCGGTGATCACCATGTAGCCCGAGGCGGCAAGCCTCGCCCCCAGGTCCTTGGCCATGGAATAGACGGGTTCATCAGGGAGGGTCCTGGCAGAGCCGAAGACGGTCACCTTCCTTGTGCCGGCATAAGGGCCGAATATCTTCGCGGTGAACCTCATCTCCTTAAGCGTTGTATTCATGAGTTTCATGTCCGCCATGTTATGGTCTTCCTGTCCGGCCTTGAGGGCGGCAAGGATCATCTCCCTTACGATTTCAGGGTGCCTTACGCCTCCGGCATCGCGCATAAGCCGGTCTATCTCGTCGTCGATGTTGCTGTTTTTCCTGGTGAAATGCAGTTCCATGGGGTCTAATCTAGCAGGGGGTCGTTTCTTTGTCAAGAAACGGGAAGATGATTTTGACACGGCCCATGATTTCACTTGTTTAGTCCGTGGGGGAGGTATAAAATATATTCTTTTATAAATACGAGGCAAGTCAGGAAGGGTATGCAGGACAAACAGACGACATTTCAGGGGATATTGAAGTCCCTGGGGCTGGTATTCGGCGACATTGGGACGAGCCCCATATATACGCTTACCGTTGTTTTTCTTATTTTAAAGCCGACCGCGGACAACGTCATAGGTGTGCTGTCGCTCATCGTATGGACCCTCCTGACGCTCGTGACGATACAGTATGCCTGGATAGCGATGAACCTGAGCCGGCGGGGCGAGGGCGGCACTATCGTGCTTAAGGAGATTCTGTCTTCCGGCCTTAAGTCAAAAAAGAAAATTATTGTAGTTTCCATACTCTCGTTTGTCGGGGTATCGCTTCTGATGGGCGACGGGGTAATAACACCCGCCATCAGTATCCTGAGTGCGGTCGAGGGGGCGGTCCTTATCCCCGGGCTGGAAAATCTGCCCAAGACGGTCATAGTGATTGTCTCGATGGTAATCGCGATCCTGCTGTTTATGATCCAGAGCAGGGGCACGGAAAAGGTCGCGGGCGCATTCGGACCTTTGATGATCATATGGTTTACCTCTTTGATAGGGTTTGGGGTCACGGCAATTATGGAGGTCCCCCAGGTCATGAAGGCGTTGAACCCATATTATGGATTGCAGTTCCTTGCGCATAACGGGATGAAGGGCTTTATCGCCCTCGGTGAGATAATCCTCTGCGCCACCGGAGGAGAGGCCCTCTACGCCGATATGGGGCACCTTGGAGCAAAGCCGATCAGGCAGGCATGGGCCGGTGTCTTCGTCGCCCTGGTCTTAAACTACCTGGGGCAGGGGGCCTTCCTGCTGATGCATCCGGGCGCAAAGAACATCCTTTTTGAGATGGTCTTTCATTACGCCGGAATGATTTATGTGCCGTTTCTTCTTCTTTCCATCATGGCGACCATCATCGCCTCCCAGGCGATGATAAGCGGGATGTTCTCGATAGTCTACCAGGGCATCACGACTCGCGTTATGCCTATGTTCAAGGTGGATTACACCTCCCACGAGCGGCGGTCCCAGATATATATAGGGTCGGTGAACTGGGCGCTCCTGGCGGCGGTCCTTTTTATCATGCTTGAGTTCCGGGCTTCGAGCAGCCTGGCCGCGGCCTACGGTCTTGCCGTCACTGGGACGATGACCCTGACCGGGTTTATGATGATATGGATCTTCTATCAGAAGAAAAAGCCGATGTTTGCGGCGATCTCCGTGGTCGTTACCTTCATTGACCTTATGTATCTCGGCTCGAACTTCTATAAAATCCCGCACGGCGGTTACTGGTCTTTAATCCTCGCTTCCGTTCCTTTATGCACCATATTCCTCTATACCGAGGGACAGAAAAAGCTCTACAGGATGATGGACTTCATGCCGCTTGAGTCGTTCATCCTTAAGTTCAGGAGGGTCTACTCGACCTCCTCGCGGATCGACGGCAGCGTGCTGTATCTCCTGAAGGATGTGGCCCTTATACCGTTTTATGTCACCCAGACGATGTTTTTTCACGGGATAATATATGATGACAATATATTCATATCGATTATCAAGAGGGACGACCCGTACGGCGTCACCGGGTTTTTCCTTGCCGATCTTGCCCCCGGGCTTCGGGTCTTCGAGATCCAGATGGGATATCTGGAGGTCATCGATGTCGAAGAGATCCTGCGAGAGGCGGGGATTGAGGAAAGGGTCGTTTTTTACGGCCTCGAAGACATCTCGACGAAGAACATCATATGGAAGATGTTCGCGGTGATCAAGCGGCTTACCCCGCCGTTTATCAAATTTTACAAATTCCCGCCCAAAAAGCTCCACGGGGTGCTTACAAAGGTGGACATGTAAAGACGACGGCGCCGCTCCGATTATTCGCAGTCACTTCTTTACCCGGCCCCCTCTTTTGGTCCGTCAAGAATTTCCCGTATTTTAAAGAGAATTTCCTCCGGGGTGGCGGATTTTGAAATAAAATTTAATCCTAATCTGCTGAATTCACTGCTTTCTATTACATCAGCCGTATAACCGCTCATAAAGAGCGTTCTGATATGAGGGAAACGTGTCTTGATCTCGTCGTATACCTTTGTTCCGTCTTTATTGGGCATCCTGACATCCAGCAGGGCTAGGTCTATTCTGTCTTTGTTTTCGAGCAATACCCTGATGGCATCAGTTCCGTCTATTGCGTCGAGGACTGTATAGCCTTCAAACCTGAGCACCTCAGACATTATTTTCCTTGCGTCCTCGTCGTCTTCGGCCAGAAGGACCGTCTCCCTGCCGCCGGCGACATCGGGCCGGGACTGCACGGACGGCTCGTCAACAGCCGATTCCACGGCCGGGATGTATATTCTGAATGTCGTCCCCTCATCGGACCCGGTTTCAACATCAATAAACCCGTTGTGCTGTCTTATTATTCCATACACTATCGACAGCCCGAGTCCCGTTCCCTTGCCTAACTCTTTTGTAGTAAAAAACGGCTGAAAAATCTTGTCTTTTATATCGTCGGTCATGCCTGTTCCGGTGTCGGATACAAGGACCATGGCGTATTTCCCGGGAGCGCCGAAGGCGCGTTCTTTCAGGAATGCCTCGGTTATCTCGACCACGTCCGTCCTGATGTCGAGCCGGCCCCCTTTCTGCATCGCGTCCTTCGCGTTTGCCGCCAGGTTTATTAGGACCTGTTCTATCTGCCCGCCGTCGGCCATAATGGCCGGGACCCTGTCGCCCAGATCCATGCTCAACAGGATATCTTCGCCAATAAGCTCGCGAATAAGGGGCTCGACCCTCAGGACGATATTGTTCAGGTTATGGGGTCTGAGGGCTATCGCCTGCTTTCTGCTGAATGCGAGAAGTCCCTGGGCAAGGCTGCTCGCCTTATTGATTGACTCTGTAATCTGCCTGGAGTATTTGTTTAGAGAGGGATCATCCGACAATTTTTTCTCTATTATATATGCGGATCCCTTAATGGTAGTCAGTATATTGTTGAACTCATGGGCGACCCCTCCGGCAAGTATGCCCACCGCCTCCATTTTTTGGGCGTGCCTCAGCTGTTCTTCGAGGTTTTTGCGCTCTGTAATGTCGGTGGCGATCTCTATTCGCACCAGACGGCCGTCCATCCATCTTATCGCCTTGTCGCGGCATTCATACCACCTGTGGTTCAGGGTGTTCTGGACGGTCCAGCTATGGGCCTCAAGAAGCTTGTCATCCGTGCCGACAAGTTTGCCGTTCGAACAGAAACCGCAGGGGCCGGCCTGACCTTTCTGCATGGTCTGCCAGCAGGTCTTGCCCTCGATATCGCCGAGCATATCACGTACATACTTGTTGATCAGCAGGACCTCATATGTTTGCATGTCAGAGACATAGACAACCGCGTCGATATTGTCGATGATGGTCTGAAGGTTGGCGTGCGATTTGGACAGGGCGTCCTCCGCCTTCCTCAGGTTTTCGATAGTCCCCTTCAATTCGTTGTTTTTTATCTCTATCTTCAGCGCCGCAGTCATGATATGTTCAAAAAGAGAGGTTATAAACCACAGGACTACCACGCTTGGAATAAATCTGAGTTTGATATCGGCCGAATATGTCGCTGAGAGGTAAGGGGTCCCCGGCCAATAAAGAATTACCCCTGAGACAAGAAGTGACGCGAATACGACCGCCGAGCCCCTTCTGAAGCCAAGGAGAAAGAGCACGATCGGCGGGAACGAGTAATACCAGAGAATTCCGGAATTGCCGCTTCCTCCGGTTGCAAGCAGATAGAGAAACATCCAAAAGAGAAGGAAAACGAGGAAGTAGCCGGCAAGCGTATAGTTTTTCGTCTTTCTGAGAAAATAAAAACAGGCTATCAGAGAAAACCCGGCGGTCGTAATGAAGTAGCCGAGAGGTTGGATGCCGCGGTATATATCGAAGAGGCCGAAACCCAGGACAAAGGGGGTCCCGATCATCAGGACCAGGTTCAGCATCATGAACTTGTAAAGGACCGCGGGGTCGCATCTGTCGTACATCCCGCTCGTAAAAAAATCCCGAATTATCAGTCGCAGCCTATGAGTTCTGTTTTCCATGCAGTCCCGTTGTTCAGCCCATCCTAACCTATATGGGCGACTTAGTCAAGAGGGTCCCCCTGAACCGGGGCGTAAAATTGATAATTACATGGCCGCATGATATTCTTTTCCATGCTGAAAAAGTAAGTGCCGGTGAAGGTTATGAAATAGTGAATGTAGGAATAAAAATATCGAGCATGGGGCTCTATGTCCCTCCTGAAATTGAGACTGCGGGCCAGTTGGGTCCGCTTATCGGCCGCAGCGCGGAGTGGATCATTTCCCGCACAGGGGTCGAGACACGCCACGTTTCGCGTGAGCCGGTTGAGGTCATGGCCGCGAAGGCCGCGAGGGAGGCGATCGGCGCCGGACCGCCGCCCGACCTGATCTTAAACGCCTCTACGACACCGCGGCAGTTTATACCTGACACGTCTGTGTTCATACAGAACGAATTGGGTCTAAAAGGGGTGACTTGCTACTCTGTGCATGCCACATGTCTTTCCTTTCTCGCGGCGCTTCAGACCGCAGCCGGCGCGGTCTCTTCAGGCATGGCTAAACGTGTCTTGATTGTCTCTGCCGAGGTTGCTACCCGTTCGAGGAATTTCAGTCGCCCGGAGAGCGCCGCGCTGTTTGGCGACGGCGCTGCCGCTGCCATCATCGAGCCGACCCCCGAGGGGCAAAAAAGCGGGCTTCTGTCATGGCGGATGAAGACCTGGCCGGAGGGCGCGCACCTGACGGAGGTCAGGGGGGGAGGTCTGAGGAGACACCCGCTCGATCCCGCGACCACGGACGAGGACAATCTGTTTCAAATGGACGGCCCGGGCGTATACCGGCTGGCCCGGAAACATATGCAGGGCCTGCTTGACGAAGTATTCGGGGAGGCCTGCGTTACCAGGGAAGACCTGGCCCTCATCGTGCCTCACCAGGCATCCGGTCCCGCGCTGGATTCAGCGGCCAAATACGGGGCCGAGAAGTCAAAGGTCGCGAGGATCATCGGGGAGTACGGCAATTGTGTTGCCGCGTCGATCCCGATGGCCCTTGCGATCTCGGAAAAACAGGGCAAGGTCGACCGCGGCGACCTCGTTCTGCTTGTCGGGACCGGGGCCGGGCTTTCTATCGGGGCCGCGGTGCTTCGCTGGTAAGGCCTTGATAAGGCGCTTTCTTGAGGCATACAGGGTAGTGGCCGGCACCTTCGGCCAAAGACTGTCCCCGCTCGGGACATTCGTGGCATTTTCGTTCATCCGGCTGTCGGTGCTTGCGGGCATGGCGCTTGATCACCTGTTCTTCCCTTCGATCCGGAGATATGCCATAAGCTCGCCGGTGGTGGTGCTTGGGAACCCCAGGAGCGGAACGACCTTTCTTCAGAGGTTCCTCTGTGATCATGGGGTAGGCTCGGGCATGACCGTCTGGCGCATGCTCTTTCCCTCCCCGACCATCGCGGCATTGCTGCGCCCCGTTAAAGGTCTGATCGACAGACTAAGCCCGGTCAGACATCATATGGAGGGGCCTCACCCTACGTCCCTCGATTCGGTCGAGACCGAGGACGGGGCGCTTTTTCTGCGCTTTTTTGACGGCCTTCTCCACTACTGTTATTTTCTGGCCTGGGATGAGGCCGACCGGCTGGCTGACATGGACCCCAAGGCCCGGGGCAAACACGACCGTGACGCGAGGTGGCTCAGGGCGATCTGGGGCAGGTGTCTCGCCGCCACAGGGGGCAGGCGGATAGTCTCGAAGTTCTTCTCCCTGAGCGCCGATCTCCCCGGGTTTCTTTTACGGTTTCCCGAGGCCAGGGTCCTGTTCTGTGTGCGGGACCCTCTTTTGACCATACCGTCAACGCTTAGTCTGGTAACAGGGGTGCTTGACAGGAGGTTCGGCTTCTGGAGTCTCCCCAAAGAGAAACGGGACCGCTATATAAGACGGATCTGCGCAGCGCTTAGGGCGCTTTCGGAGCGCATGGTGGACGACCTTCAGACCGGCAGGGTCGAAAGGAGAAACCTGATGGTGGTGCCCTATTCGCGTCTGATGTCGGATTTCGAAGGCATGACGAACGAAATCATGAATTTTATCGGGGAGCCCGTGGACAGTAACCTGGCGGAAGAGATCCGGCTGACTTCAGAGGCGCAGAAGTCCTACAAAAGCGGCCACAGATATGACCTTGAGAGGTTCGGCCTTACTGAAGCTCAGGTCCGGGCCGACTATGAATTCTTCTATCGCGCCTTTCCTGAAGAGTTCAAAAAAGAGGCGTGAGGCCACGGCGGCCTGAGTCGACCAGGCGGCAATGTCCGTTTGATCTATAGGCCCCTATAGCGGATGGTAAGGCCTTTTAAAAAATTTCTCAGAAACTGGTCCCCGCATTCCTTATAGTTTCTGTGGCCTTCTTTCCTGAACAGGGCCGAAAGCTCGGATTTTGATATGACGGTATCCGCCAGATTCAAAACCGCCACCATGTCTTCTTCTTTCAGTTCCAGGGCGATCCTCAGTTTTTTCAGTATGGCGTTATTGGTCAGGCGCGAAGCAGGTTTGTTCTCCTTTTCAGGGCCAGTTTCCCTTCTGCCCCTTTTATGAAGGATCAACCCGTCGAGAAAATATCCCATGACCCTGTCATCGCACTCGACATAGCCTTCGTCGGTTTCTTTCTTAAGGAGATTGGTCAGGGCTGATTGATCAATCTCATGTCCGGCAAGTCTGAAGATTTCGATCATGGTCGGATCGTTTATGTCCAGGGCATACCTGACCCTTCGGATTATGTCATTCTTTGTCATTATAAGCTCCTCATTAATTCGCCTTAAGCTATTATAGCCAATTCGTAAGGAATGGGGAATGGATGGGCTAGACGCGTCTGGGGCAGTTCCTGACCGGACAGTTCGCGCAGTTCTCATTCGAGTCCGTCTCCAGCCCAAAGGGGATAAGCTCTCCGCATTGGCACTGCCACCCCCCGGTGGTCCGGACTGAAAGCTCTTTTTCGCAAAATGGGCATGCTAACATGTGATGGACCTCGTCTATGATCAGGCTGTGTTACTACTTTTAGTTTATGCGATAAGATATTATCAGGATATGACCTGTATCATATCCGAAGGCGGCAGGAAGGGCTAGACTATAGACGGAGTCATCGCTAATATGGCGAAAAGAAGACTTTAATCATAGGGAGGCAGACCATGAAAGAGCTAAATGTCACAGCTATCGCACCAAGGGAGAGGCACCCTCTTATATTCAGCACCTTTGACGAATTGCCATCCCCAAACCGCTTTATTATCAGTTCCTGCATGAGAGGGAAGGCCTTTTCGGCTGGGAGTATCTTGAGGAAGGGCCGGAGCAGTGGAGGGTGAAGGTGTCGAAGGTCTGAGGGAGGCGCCAGCAGTATCTGAAGCGCAATCAAGGAATATATTTTCTGCGGATTTGGATGAATTGGTATTCATTTTGATATGGGTCAACTATGACATTTTCGTAACCCAAATCCTTGCGAAGAAGATTAATGAAATTACCCATTTCAAGTATAGGTTTTAATTGTTTGTCACTTGTATCGAACAATTTACGATACGTTTTCAGAATTTCTTTATTGCTTGAATATATGCACAATTTAGAAAAGCAAGAGTTTACTTCTAATTCAGTAGGATATTTGCCACCTCTATTTCTATGCGAGAGGTCGGCCGGTTTTCCGTTCTCAGTAAATTCACTATTGGCAAGTGCTCTGTTAAGTATATCAATTGCTTGGAAGTATGTGTCTCTCTTAGCATTCAGAAAATTCTCCCGTCTCAAAGTTTCTTCGGCAGTTAGTGGTGCCCATTTGTTTTCGAAATATTTTTGGATGAAGAAGACGACGCCGCCCAAGAGAACAACTTGTAAAAGGATGCTCGCTATAAATTTAGGTGTAAATATTTTATTCATATTTTCTCCAACATGTATTAGACTGCTGGCTACTATATCAAAATATCCGCCGTCCGTATAGTATCGCCTCGAATTCATAATAATCACATGAGAAAACGAAAGTGTTTCTGAAACCCTGACTGATTATATGGGATGAGCGAGAATATGTAAACAGGAAAATTTCAGTATAAATACCTTGGGTGAGG